>DASSOC010000022.1:0-3137 GCA_035700965.1 Solirubrobacterales bacterium | reverse complement strand
CAGCTCTCAACCCCCGAGGCCCCACCATGCGTCCCTCCCTCTCCACCGCAGTCCTGCTGGTTGGCATGTTGGCAGCACAACCGCTCGCTGCTCAGTCGTCGAATCCTGTGGCGGAAGCGTTCCGGAACAATGCCAGCCGCACGGGCAAGAACCTCGTGGCCGCGCTGGAGGCGATGCCTGCCGACAAGTTCGGCTACAAGCCGACGCCGGCGCAGATGAGCGTGGGGCAGATCGCCAACCATCTCGCCGAGGGCAATGATTATCTCTGCGGCACGATCAGCGGCATGAAGGCGCCCAAGCGCACGGCAGTGGCCGATACGGCGAGCAAGGATTCGCTCATGGCGCTGGTCAAGGAAACGTTTGCCTTCTGCGATCAGTCGCTCGCCAAGCTGGACGACAGCAAGCTCGCGGAGGAGTTGCCCTTCTTCGGCGGCAAGAAGTGGACTCGCGCGGCCATCATGACGCTCACCACCGCGGACTGGGCCGATCACTACAGCCAGCTCGCCAACTATCTCCGGCTGAACAACCTGCTGCCGCCGACGGCGAAGCAGAAGGAGGAGTAGGTGAGGGTCGACGGTCAACGGTCTACGGTCGACCGTAGACCGTTGACCGTTGACTCTCAGCTTGCATCCGTGACCTCTCTCCGCTCCGCCAGCCGCACCGCGTGGATGGTCGCGCTCAGGCGCGCCGCACACCAGCTCATGGACCGGCCGCCGGTCTTCACCGATCCGCTGGGGCTGCGCATCCTGGGCCGCGAGACCGCCGCCGAGCTCGAACGCGACCCGCGGTACCTCGCGCATCGCGTCTCGGATCGCTATCTCCGCGCCTTCCTCGCTGCCCGGAGCCGCATCGCCGAGGATACGCTCGCCGAGCTCGTCGGCCAGGGACTGCGACAGTACGTGATCCTCGGCGCAGGACTCGACACCTTTGCCTATCGCAATCCCTGGCCCGAACTCCGCGTCTGGGAAGTGGATCATCCCGCGACCCAGGGCTGGAAGCGCGAGCGGCTGGCCAAGGGGGAGATCACCGTGCCCTCCCCTGAGCCGTTCGTCCCGGTGGATTTTGCGCACCAGGACCTGGAGCAGGCATTGGTCGCCGCGGGACTGGATCTGGGCCAGCCGACGTTCTGCTCCTGGCTCGGCGTCGCACCCTATCTCGAACGTCCGGCCATCGATTCGCTGCTCGGTTTCGTGGCCCGCGCCTCGGCGAGTGGTGGCGGGATCGTGTTCGACTATTTCATTCCGCCGCACACGCAGCCGTTGGTTGTGCGCCTGATGCTTGCGCTCCGCCGCTGGCGCCTCAGGAAGATCGGCGAGCCGTGGCGCACCTATTTCGATCCCGCTCAACTCGTCGCCCAGTTGCGGGGCCTCGGCTTCCGCGACGTCACCGACTTCACGCCGGCATTGATCAATGAGCGCTATTTCGCCGGGCGTGAGGATGGGCTCAAGGTGGGCACGGTGGGGCATGTGATGCGGGCGGTGAATGAGTTGAGAGTTGAGAGTTGAGGATACCGAAGCCGATCCACTCCTCATCCTGAGCGCAGCGAAGGATCTAGTCACCCTAACTTGGAAACCAGTCGCGCGCCAAGTCCTCCCATCCCGCGTTCACACTTTCGATCAGTGCAATCTTCTTCGCCCGGGTCCACCCCTTGATCTGCTTTTCCCGGGCGAAGGCCGCGCGTGCCTCCGTCGTTGCCTCGAAATACACCAGCTTGTGGGTGCGGTACCGTCGCGAGAATCCGGGAAGCTCACCAGTGCGATGCTGATAGAGTCTGCGGATCAGGTCGCGGGTGACGCCGACGTACAAGGTCCGTGAATGGCTGGCCAAGATGTAAACGTGGAACGTCGGCATCCCGCAGGCTACACCGAACCGATCAACCGCTGATCAGCTGCGCTGAGCATCTTTCGGGTGCCATTCAGCTAGCTCCTTCGCTGCGCTCAGCAACTGTATTCGCGCCGCAGTGTCAAGCGGCCGCGGGCGACCACGGCGTCTGGTGCGCGAGCATGGCGTTGAGAATCGTGAGCAGTTTGTGCATGGTGGCGACCAGGGCGACCTTCGCCGGCTTCCCCGCGGCTCGCAGGCGCTGGTAGAAGGTGCGCAGCACCACATTGTGGCGTACCCCGGCGAAGGCCGCCATGTAGAGCGCGGCGCGCACCGGGGCCCGCCCGCCCCACACCTGGCGGCGGCCGCGCCACTGGCCGCTGTCGCGATTCAGGGGCGCGACCCCGACGAGCGCGGCGATCTGCTTGCGATTGAGCGTGCCCAGTTCGGGCAGACTGGCGAGCAGCGTCTGGGCGGTGACGGGCCCGATGCCCGGCACGCTCTGCAGCAACTGGTCGCGCACCCGCCACGCGGGACTGGCTTCGATCGCCTGCCGCAGGTCGTCGTCACTGGTGTGGACCCGGCGCTCGAGCCAGCGAATATGCTGCTGGAGATCGCGCCGGATCCCGTGGTCGCGCGCCTGCGCCAGGCGATTGCGCTCCTGGGTCAGCATGGTGACCAGCTGCCGGCGCCGGGCGAGCAAGTCACGGAGCGCCTCGGTGGTGGCATCGGGCACCGGCCGATAGGCCGGCTGCACCTGGGCGGCGAAGCGGGCCAGCAGCGCCGCATCGAGTCGGTCGGTCTTGGCCAGCTGGCCGGTGGCCTTGGCGAAGTCGCGGACGTGTCGCGGATTGACCACCACGACGGGCAGGCCGGCTGCCGCAAGTGCCACGGTGATGGCGCGCTCATACCCGCCGGTGGCTTCGAGGACAATGAGCGTCGGGGCGAGCGGGGTGAGGGCGGCGACGAGGGCGGCGTGCCCCGCGTCGTCATTCGTGACCGTCGGCCGCGCGCCGAGGGCGGGGGCCGGCTCACTGGCCACGTCGAGGGTGGCCTTGGCGACGTCGATTCCGATGCAGCAGGGCATGGCGGTCTCCCGGACAGAAGCGCGCCGCGACCGAGGCCCGACCTTGCAGGCTGCGGGCTGCGCGGGCGGTGCCCTCCGCGACGCGCCCTGGCAACTGTCCGGGCTCAGAGTGCGGACACGGCGGCGCCCCGGCTGAGCGACGGGCTCGGGCCCACAGGATGAACGAGCTGCCGCCGCATCCAATCTATTCTGAGAATGCATCCCTGCCTCCAAGAGACAAGGGTGACAA
>DASSOC010000021.1:0-32659 GCA_035700965.1 Solirubrobacterales bacterium | reverse complement strand
CGCGAGCAGCAGCTGGCGCACCCGCGCGCTGCGCACCGCGAGGCCGGCGAGCGGCGAGAGCACCCGGCCGAGGTCGCGGGCCCGCGACGCCCGCGGGCCCAGCGGCCGGCGCCAGAAGCCGGCGCTGCAGACGCCGGTCACAGAGCGCGCCCGGCCCTGGCGCGCCAGCTCGATCGCGACCCAACCGCCGAGCGAGTTGCCGGCCACGTGGGCGCGCTCGATTCCCAGCGCGTCGAGGAAGCCCGCCAGAGCGGCGGCGAGCGCGCGCGGGGTCGGCTCGACTCCCGCCGGCAGCGGCGGCGACGCGCCGAAGCCCGGCATGTCGACTGCGATCGCGTCGCGTTCGGCGGCAAGCTGGTCGAGCACCGGCTCCCAGACGACGCGCGCCCCGCCGAGGCCGTGGATCAGCAGCAGCGGCTCACCGGCGCCGCGGCGGACGTGGGAGAGGAGCGTCACGCGCGCGAGCGAGGTCGCGGGGTGGCGCGGAGCGTGCCGCGCGGCACGCGGCGGTGCTGCGGTGTGACGTGGCGTTGCGGGGCGCGTAGCCGCACGCGGCGGCGTTGAGGGGCGCGCCGGCTCATGCGGCGGCGTTGCGGGGCGCGCCGGCTCACGCGGTTGCGAGCCCCGGCGCCGCCGTCCGGCGCGCGCGGCGACCGTCCCCGCGGTAGCGCGGTTTGGCGGCCAGGACCTGCACGTCGCCGATCCGCCGCTCGCGGAAGCCGCCCTCGCACCAGCAGAGGTAGAGCGCCCAGAGCCGCCGGAAGCGCCGGTCGTAGCCAAGCTCGCCGAGCCGGTCGGCGTTCGCCAGGAACCGCTTGCGCCACGCGGCCAGCGTCTCGGGGTAGCCGGCCGTGATGTCCTCCAGGCCGACCACGCGCATGTCCGTGACCCGCGCGAGGCAGCGCGAGATCACCTCCACCGACGGCAGGCAGCCGGCCGGGAAGATGTGCTCCTTGATGAACGAGCGCGACGCCTTCTCGACCTCGTAGGCACGATCGTCGATCGTGATCGCCTGCAGCAGCATCAGCCCGTCCCCGCTGAGCAGCTCGTCGCAGCGGCGGAAGTAGTCGTCGAAGTACTGCCAGCCGACCGCCTCGATCATCTCCACCGAGACGAGCCGGTCGAAGCGGCCCCGCAGGTCGCGGTAGTCCTGCAGCAGGACGGTGACCTGATCCTCGAGGCCGGCGTCGCGCACGCGCGCCCGCGCCAGCTCGAACTGCTCGCGGGAGATCGTCGTCGTGGTGACGCGGCAGCCGCTGCGCCGCGCCGCGTGCATCGCCATCCCGCCCCAGCCGGTGCCGATCTCCAGCAGGTGGTTCTCGGGGCCGAGGCGCAGCCGCTCGCAGATGCGGTCGAGCTTCGCCAGCTGCGCCTCCTCGAGGCTCGCCGCCGCGTCCGGGAAGTAGGCGCAGCTGTACATCATCCGCTCGTCGAGGAAGGCGGCGAAGAGGTCGTTGCCGAGGTCGTAGTGGGCGGAGATGTTGCGGCGGGCGCCCGGGCGGGTGTTCTCGGGGACGAGGTGGCGGACCCGGTGCCAAAGCCCGCGCGGGCGGGCGACGGCGCCGCGCAGGCCGTCCATCTGGCGCAGCTCGCGGGCGGCGATCTGGACCAGGGCGACGAGGTCGTCGGTCTCCCAGAGGCCGTCGACGTAGGCCTCGCCGAGGCCGACGCTGCCGCGCAGGGGGCCGCGCCAGGCGGCCGGGTCGTTGATCGTGACCGTGGCGCGGAGGTCGGCGCCGGCCGGGCCGTAGCTGCGCTCGCGGGCGCCTTCGACGACGTTGATGCGGCCGCTGCGGACGCGGTCGAGGAGGGCGCCGACGCCGGCCCGGGCGGCGGCGTCGCCGACCCGCTGACGCTTGGCGGCAGCAGTGGTCACGGTGAGACGAACCCCTTCGGACGGCTCCCCGCCGGGTGACGGTGGTAGGGCGCGCCCTTCAGCTTCAGCCGCAGCGACTGCCAGTAGATCTTCGCCACCACCTGCAGCGAGATCGCCGGATAGCGGGCGAGCAGGCGGTTGAGGGTGCGCCGCGAGAGCTCGCGGCGGCGCAGGCTGAGGGTCGCGTCGAAGGTCCTGGTCGGCTGCCGAGACCGTGAGAACCCGGACGCGGGGCGGCTTTTCGCGGTCTCGCGCGGCCGCGACTCGATGTGGACGACGAGGCGCTCGCCGGGTTCGGTGGCGCGGAAGGCGTAGGTCTGCTCCATGCCCATCAGCGGGGAGACGTGGAAGGTCTTGTCGAGCTCGTCGCCGAGGACGCTACCGCGCCGCTCGCCCCGCGCCAAGACGTAGGGGTGCCGCTCGCCCCAGGGGATGTTCCGCACGTCCGCCACGATTGCCTCTACCCGCTCAGCCCCCTCGCCGAAGCAGTAATAGAAGGAGACCGGGTTGAAGCTGTGGCCGAAGCAGCGGAGGCCGGCGAGGAGGCGGACCGGGCCGGATGGGAGGACGCCGGTCGCCTCCCCGACCGCCTCCCGCGCGCAGTCGGCGAGCGGCCGCGTCGGGTCGCCCATGAAGTCGTCGCGGCGGAAGCGGGCGAGGGCGCGGCCGCGGGCCGAGAAGAGGAGGTAGGGATCGAGCACCTCCGGCAGCTCGGCCAGGTCCAGGTACATGAGGAAGAGCGGGTAGCGGAACTCGTGCTCGACCGGCTCGAAGCGCCGGTGGCGGACCCAGCCCTCGTATACGGCAGAGGCGGGTTGGGGGGACAAGGGGTGGGGGTCGGCGGACAACAGCGGGGAGGGTCCGGCGACCCCCACCCCTTGTCCCTCGGTCGCGGCGCTCACGCCACCATCGCCTCCTCTCCCGACTCCGAACTTCGGGGGGCTATAGCCCCCACAACCTCGGAGCGGTGGCGCCCGCCGATCTCGTCGCAGGCTCGTTGCGCGCTGACGACGCCGTCCTCGTGGAAGCCCCAGCCCCAGTAGGCGCCGCAGTAGCGGGTGCGTCGCTCGCCGCCGCTGATCTCGCTCCAGCGCGCCCGCGCGGCGACGCCCTGCTTGGTGTAGACGGGGTGGTCGTAGGCGACCATGCGGATGATCCTGGCCGGGTCGATCTGTGCGGTCCGGTTGAGCGTGACGAAGTAGTTCTCCCGCGCTCGCAGGCTCTGCAGGTGGTTCATCCAGTAGGTGACGGTGGTGCCCTCGACCGGCTCCGGCGTCAGGTGGAAGTTCCAGCTCGACCAGGCGGTTCGCCGGCGCGGCATCAGCCGCTCGTCGGTGTGGAGGACGGCCTCGTTGGGCTGGTAGGGGATCGCGCCGAGGACCTCCCGCTCGGCCTCGCTCGAATCCCCGAGCATCGCCAGCGCCTGGTCGGAGTGGGTGGCGATCACGACCTGGTCGAACTCCTCGCTCTCGCAGCCGTCGGCCTCGATCCGCACCCGGTCGGGCAGCCGCTCGATTCGCCGCACCGGCGCCCCCCTCCGCACCCGCTCACGCCACGGCGCGACGATCGCCTCCACGTAACTGCGCGAGCCGCCGCTCACCGTCCGCCACTGCGGCCGGTTGCGGAGGCTGAACATGCCGTGGTTCTCGAAGAACTCGGCCATGAAGCTGGCCGGGAAGCTCCACATCTGCGCCGGGTCGGCCGACCAGACCGCGCTCGCCTGCGGCACGATCAGCCGCTCGACGAAATGGCGCGAGAAGCGCTGCTGCTCGAGCCAGTGGCCGAGCGAGGGGGCCGTCCCGTTGACCCCGATCAGCGCCCGCGCCTCGCGGTTGAAGCGACGCCAGTCGCGCAGCATCCCGAGGAAGGCCGGGCTGAGCAGGTGCGCCGGCCGGGCAAAGAGGCCCCAGG
The DNA here is from genome assembly GCA_035700965.1 of Solirubrobacterales bacterium. Lineage (GTDB taxonomy): Bacteria > Actinomycetota > Thermoleophilia > Solirubrobacterales > 70-9 > VAYN01. The sequence goes on along the minus strand of DASSOC010000021.1, from coordinate 28,872 downwards.
GCGTGCCGGAGTACTCGAAGCGGCCGCGCCCGTCGGCGACCGAGAAGCTCATCTGCGAGGGCTGCGAGGCGACGCCGAGCTCGGCCAGCAGCGCTTCGAAGTGCGGGTAGTTGCGGTCGTTGAAGACGATGAAGCCGGTGTCGACCCGGTGGGTGCCGTCGGCGGCCTCGACCGCGACCGTGTGGGTGTGGCCGCCGATCCGCTCGCTCGCCTCGTAGACGACGATCTCATGCTCGGGATGCAGGCGGTGGGCGGCGACCAGCCCCGAGATCCCGGTCCCGACGATTGCGATTCTCATCTCGGCAAGTTCCTACGGACCGAAGCGCAGATCGGTTGCATCAAGTTTCCTTTACCCGCGGCGCCCGTGTTTACCTGGAGCGGGCGCGGACGGAGGGCGCCGGCTCAGCCGTAGGGCCGGTAGAGGATGCGGTAGCCGAGCAGTTCGGAGACCGTCGCGAAGCCGAAACCGCGGCCGCGCAGAGCGTCGATTATCCGCGGCAGGGCGGCGAGGGTCTTGCCGCGGGGGCCGCCGCCGTCGTGCATGAGGACGATCGAGCCGTCGCGGGCGTGGCCGACGACGTTCGAGTAGATCGCCTCGGTTCCCGGCAGCGACCAGTCGCGGGGGTCGACGTCCCAGGCGATCGTCCGCATCCCGAGGCCGCCGGCGGTGGCGATCACGCCCGAGTCGACGGCGCCGCCCGGCGGCCGGAAGAGGCAGGGCTTGAAGTGGGTGTAGTCCTCGATCCGCGTCGCGGCGTCGGCGATCTGCGAGTAGCCGGGGAGTTCGACGTGGTTCATCGTGTGGTCGCCGATCTCGTCGCCTTCGGCGAGGATCTGACGCATCACGGCTTCGCGCCCGGGCATCTCCTGGCCGATCTCGAAGAAGGTTGCGTCGACGCCCTTTTCGCGCAGCACCCTGAGGTAGTCGGACGTGTAGTCGCTGGGCCCGTCGTCGAAGCTGAGGGCGACGAGGGGGCGGTCGCGAGGCCCGTTGTAGACGAGGCCGGGGCTGCCGCCGGTGCAGCCCACGGCTCGCACCGGGCGGAGGCGGAAAGCGGAGGTGCCGGTGGCGGGCAGGGATTCGGCGCAGCGGCTGCGGACGGCGCACCCCGGGCTGCGGATCGCGCGCCAGCGGTAGCGGCGCGGCGAGAGCCCGGCTTCGGCGGGGACGAGCGCGACGACCAGCTTCTGCGGCCGCGGCCGCCTCACGGTCGCCCGCACCCAGGTCTCGGCGAGCGTCCGTCCGTCCCGCCCGGTCTTCTCCAGCCCGACCCGCCGGTGCGCCTTGCGCCCGCCGAGGCAGAGGCGCCGTGGCGGTGCCGAGCCCCTGACGCTGAATTCGAAGCAGAGGTAGCGCGAGGCCGCCCGTCGCGGTTCGGGGTGGGGATCGAGCTTCCCCAGCCCGACGGGTTCATCGGTCCGCACGGAGAGGACCAGATCCCGCCCCTTCTGCGCCGGCCCGGCATGCTGCAGCTCGGCGGCACGGGCGCCGGTGGCGCCGCCGAGGGCGCTCGCGACGAGGGCGACCGCGACGAGGGCGGCGACGCAGAGGATCTTGCGGGAGGGAGCGATGGCGGGTACGGGATCGATGCTTGCGCGAGGCTGTCGATGTTAAGCCGCTGCGGCGCGCCCGCCGGTCCGCAGCGCTTCGGTCACTACCGTGTTCAGACCAGCTGTGAGCTTCAACTCTCGGATACTCGCCGCGCTGGCGCTCCTCGCCGCACTCGTGCTCGCTCCCGTCGCCGCCGCCGAAACCGGCGGCGCCGGGCAGATCGAACCGCCGCAGGGGCCCGAAACCGGGGCGACGCTCGGCAACAGCGCCTTCGACCGCCAGGGGATGTGGGTCTGGTACGTCTCCCACAGCGAGGGCGGCAGCGCCGGCGCGATCGTCGCCCGCGCCAAGGCCGACGGGATCGGCACCGTCTACGTCAAGGCCGGCGACGGCGGCGGGCGCTGGAGCCAGTTCAACCGCGGCCTCGTGCAGGCGCTGCACCGGGGCGGCCTCGACGTCTGCGCCTGGCAGTTCGTCTACGGCGACAACCCGGTCGCCGAGGCCAAGGTCGCCGCCGCCGCGGTCGCCAAGGGCGCCGACTGCTTCGTGATCGACGCCGAGGGCGACTACGAGGGCAAGTACGCCGCCGCCGACCGCTACGTCCGCGCCCTGCGCGCCCGCATCGGCGAAAGCTTCCCGGTCTCCCTCGCCGGGTTCCCCTACGTCGACTACCACCCGTCCTTCCCCTATTCGGTCTTCTTCGGCCCCGGCGGCGCCCAGTACAACCAGCCGCAGATGTACTGGAAGACGATCGGCACCTCGGTGCGGACCGTCTACGAGCACACCTACCTCTACAACCGCATATGGGGGCACCCGATCTATCCGATCGGCCAGACCTACGAAGGCCCCGGAGCCGCCTCGATCAAGCTCTTCCGGCGCTTCGCCGCGAGCTACGGCGGACTGCCGCCGAGCTGGTGGGACTGGCAGGAGACGAGCGGCCGGGAGTGGGGGGCGCTCGGCGCCGCCAGTGCCCTGCGGCCGCTGACCGGCTACCGGCTCGAAATCGTCCACCCGCTGCTGAAGAAGGGCGCCAAGGGCGACATGGTCGTCTGGCTGCAGGAGCACCTGATCGCCGCCGGGGCGGACCTGCCGGTGACGGGGATCTTCGGCCGGCGGACGGCCCACGCGGCGCGCGAATTCAAGGAAGCCCACGGCCTCCCGGCCAACGGCGTCGTCGACACCGACACCTGGGAAGCACTGCTCGCCTACACGCCGTACCGGATGCGCTGGGCGGCGCGGCGGGCGCGACCCGGGGCGAGGGCGGTCCCGGCGAGCAGGCCGCGCTCGGCGAGCCTGCCGGCGAGGGGGTACGAGATCCCACCGCGCCCTGAGTCGCGCGCTGCCGCGGGGATGCTCAGGCGCTGATCCGGGTCGTCAGGCGGCCGAGGGTCGGCGACTCGATCGCGATCTCGTCGCCGTCGGTGAGCCAGACGCGCGGGTTGCGGCCCATGCCGACGCCCTCGGGGGTGCCGGTGGAGACGACGTCGCCGGGCTCGAGCGTCATCAGGCCCGAGAGCTGCGAGACGAGCTCGGCGACGCTGAAGATGAGGTCGTCGGTGGCGCCGCTCTGCATCTCCTCGCCGTTGCGGGTGAGGCGGATCGCGATCGCGTCCGCCGGCCCGGCCTCCTCCGGCGTCACCAGCCAGGGACCGCAGGGCGCCGAGCCGTCGAAGACCTTGCCCGGCATCCACTGCGGCGTCGCCCCCTGCAGATCGCGGGCCGAGAGGTCGTTGAAGAGGGTGTAGCCGGCGACGTGGTCGAGCGCCTCCGCCTCCGCGACGTCCTTCGCCCGCCGCCCGACGACGAAGGCGACCTCCGCCTCGTAGTCGGTCTTGCCGGTGGGCACCCGCACCGTCGCCCCGTCCGGCGCCAGCGCATTCGCGAACTTGGCGAAGAAGGTCGGCATCTGCGGTGGCTCGGTGACCCCGACCTCGGCCGCGTGCTTGCGGTAGTTGAGCCCGATGCAGACGATCTTCTCCGGGTCGGGGATCGGCGGCAGCAGCCGCACCGCGGCGAGGGGGTGCGAGGGCGCCCCGGCGTCGCCGAGCCGCGAGCGCAGATCGTCGATCCGCCCCGCCGCGATCAGCTCGCGCAGGCTGCCACGGTGCGGCTCGCCCAGCAGCGCCCAGGCGTCGAGGACCCGCTCGTCCTCGAGCACCCCGGCCCGCGCCCCGTCGCCCGCGTCGTAGGTCAGCAGCCTCATCCCGCCCCTTATTCCAGGGCGAAGGTCGCGTCGACCGTGGCGCTGACGGTGGACCTGCCGGGCTTGACGGGGGGCGCGGCGCAGGCGCTGGCGGCGGCCCCGGGGCGCGAGACGCCGTGGCTGCCCGCCGCCGGGGTGCACTTGGTCACCGGTTCCGCCGCGGAAGCCGGGTTGAAGGGGGTGACGCCGCCCGCCTCGGCGATCGTGATCGCCGGACCGAGCGTGGCTGCGGCGGCCCTCGCCAGCATCCCGGCCTTCGTCTTCGCTTTTTCGAGGGCTTCGACCAGGGCGGCGTCGTAGGCGGCTTCGCGGTCGCCGACGAAGAAGCTCGGCCCGCGGGTGCCCGTGGCCCCGGCGGCGACGCCGGCTGCGACCAGGCGACCCGCTTCGGCCGGCTGGTGGGTGACGACCGTGACCCCCTCGCTGGCCCGGTAGACGGGCCGCTTGCCCTTCTCGACCCGGCGCACCGAGATCGAGCCGGTGGTGACGTCGCCCGCCCCGACGCCCCCCACGCCTTGGGCGGCCGCGATCACCGCCTTGACCCGCAGCGCGACGACGTGCAGCGCCGCGCCGCGCCCCGGCCGTTCCTTGCTGACGGAGAAGTGGACTTGGGCCGCGTCGTTCGGGACCTGCCGTTCGACCGTCGCGGTGACGCTGACCGTGCGTTCCGCCGCCACCGCGGCGGCCGGCGCGATCAGCCCGAGGGCGACGACGGACAGGAGCACGAGGCGGCGCATCGAGCGCGGATCATCGCAGCCCCGAGCTCAACGCTGCTGCGGCGGGTCCTCGACCCCCTCGGGCCGGTGCTCGAGGTGGTCGGCGTCCCGCACGGCCCAGCCCACGCGCTCCAGCAGCTGGCCGGCGTAGTGCTCGGACTCCAGGCTCGAGCTGGGCACCCGCTCCCGGTAGACCACCTCGCCCGCGCGCTGCGGCGAATCGGTTAGCACCAGTATCTGTGGCATCTCTTCCCTCCTCGTCTGGCTCCGCACGAGTATCGCCCCCGAACCTTCAGCCCAGGTCAACCTTCCGTAAAGATCGCCGACGCCCCCAACCCCCCGTACCCGCTAGATTCCTCTTTCGGGCCGCTCCGACCGGCCCCATCCGAGCATCTCTCGGGGGCGTAGCTCAGCTGGTTAGAGCGCCGGCCTGTCACGCCGGAGGTCGCGGGTTCGAGTCCCGTCGCTCCCGCTTCGTAGCAACCGCATTGTACTGCCGTTAGAGGGTGATCCGCGGAAGCTCTTCACCTCTTCATTCGTGCTTTGGGTACCACATTTGGGTACCAGGTGCCTCGTAAAGTGCCGCCAAGCCATCCGACGCCGCCGGGACCGTTGGACTCGTAGCTACACATATCTTGATGGCAGCTCACCCTTGGCCTGACATTCCTGACGAGCAACGGTGGTCGCTAGAGTTGATGGAGGAACGCTTGGAGCGAACCTCCCAGCCGCCGAGGGAGCTTTCCGCCCGTGCCGAGGAGCTTCGCGCTCAGGCGGCGCAGACCGACATCGAGGGCTACCGCGACGCGGCGCTCGCTTTGGCTGATCACTATGAGCAGGCGGCAGCCGCTCGCCTCGCTTCGGCGTAGCTTTACGGGCTCCAGCGTCGAACGCAGCCGGGCGTTTGCTTCGCCCCTTCGGGATCGAGCAGGCTCTGCTCTGCCCACCTGCCCGAAAGGTGATGGACCCTCGCCGTCAGACCCGGCAGCTTGCCGGTCACGCTCTGCGCCGACTCCTCCAGCAGGCTGGCTTGCTCTGCGTTGCCCCGGTTCGCGATCAACTCACTGCGCATCTCAAAGATCGCCTCGTGAGTGATCATGGCGGCGGGTTAGATGCCGGTCATATGGGGATTACTGGGGCCTTTATGTACCGAAAGGAAAACGGGCGCTCGCTTACTGAGCAGCAGCGTCGCGAACGTGGGGAAAAGATCGGTCGTGTCGGTCGTGATGCGTTCTGGGAAGGTGATCGAGCGGTAGACGCTCTGGCTACCCGGCTGAACGGTAACGGCATAGCTCCGGGAAGCGTTTGGATTTCGGGCCCATTCGATCAGCGAGGGTAGCGTGGAAGGGGTGAGCCACTATGCGCGAACGGAACGCACACCAAACAAGTTGAATGCGGAAAGATTGTCGGCTTTAGACAGTCTTGGCTGGAACAGGTTAGCCAGCACACCATTTGGGGAGATCTTCGTGAAGGGGCTCGCGGTCCACTCTGGCGATAGCGTATCGCCGGTTTGGAACCCTCGCACGGGGCATCCGTGGCTATAATGAGCGCTCATCCGCATGCGGACAGTGAAAACTCCGCAGTCCAGCCCGTGCTTACGACTAGGTACGGGCGCGAGAAGAAAAAGCGGCTTGTGGGAGCCCTTGATGCAACTGTAATGGGAGCCAGAAGCCTCCACCTCATTCATGGGAGCTGATCGCGAATGAAGTTCCACGCTAACCTAGTGCTGTTATATGCGTTCCTTGGACTTTTAGGTGGAGGTATTCACGACGTTCGGCAGACGCCTCATCATGCAGCGTATGGTAACGGCGGTGCCGTTCGGGTGAAAACGTCCCGAATACCGAAAAGCCAGATCTATAAGATTGGGTGGAGAGTATTGGGGCGGCCGGGGGGACGAACGGTGCGGATTGGAAGCATTGTCGGATGGTGTCCCGATAAGGCAGGTAAGACCCGACCTCATATCGCTGGAGTAGAGCAGACAGATGGCTCGCATGCTGTGACTTTGACGGCGTACGTGCAGAGAGTGCCTCTGCAGCACTGCCTAGGTGTGGACACTCCAGTGGAACAGGTGGTCCATATACGCCACGGACTCCACGGTCGAGCGTTGTATGACGGAAGCAGGTCGCCCCCGCTACGCCGGTGGCCAAGGTGAAGCGTCCGCTCTGATGATCAGTGCGCCCCTATCGTTCGATTCCGCTGCCATGCCGCTTTCCTCCTGGTCCCGATTGCAGTCTCGGGGGTCTTGTCCTAGCCACCGCCCGGCTGCATCGGGTCGAGCGGTTTGGGTACCAACCCAGCCCGATCAAGACGACGGAGAAACCGCTTCCCTAAGCCAAGTCAGCCACAGATGGCCTGGACTGCGGCCACTTCCTGACTCCTGTCACGCCGGAGGTCGCGGGTTCGAGTCCCGTCGCTCCCGCTAGGTCAGCCGGCCAGTTCCGCCTTCAGCGCCAGCACCTTCGTCGCCGCGGCTTCGACCTTCGGGGCTGGGATCGCCCCGGATTCGACGTCTTCGAGGAGGCGGGCGTAGGCGTCGGCGGAAGTCGCTTCGGTGCGGGCGTAGAGGAGGAGGTCGAGACCGGCGTCGACGGAGCGCCGGGCGGGGGTGGTTTCGTTCTGGACGGCGGGGGCCTCGAGGTCGTCGCTGATCGTCACGCCGTCGGCGCCGACGCGGGGGAGCTCGCGCTTGTAGGTCTCGGGACTCATCACCGCGGGCTGGTTCCCGGTCAGTCGGGGATAGACCGCGGTGTCAACCATGACCAGCGTCCGCGGCTCGCCGGCGCAGGCTTCATATGGCGCGTAGTCGGCCCGCAGCGCGGCGGCGGATGCGTCCACCGTCACCGGCGCTTCGTCGGTGTTGACGGTGGCCTGCCCCAGCCCGGGGAAGTGCTTCAGCGTCGCGGCGATGCCCTGGCTCCGCAGGCCGGCGGCGAAGGCGCAGGCGAGCGAGGCCACTTCGTCGGGCTGCGAAGCGAAGGTGCGGGAGCCGAGGAAGGATCCAGGGTGGTGGACGTCCGCCACCGGCGCCAGGTCGACGTCGATCCCGAGCTGGGCCAGGTAGTCGCCGGTTGCCTCGCCTTCGGCTTCGGCGTCGTCCGCCGTCATCGCCGCGGCCGCCTTCGCCGGCGGGCCCGGAAGCCGCTTCACCGACCCGCCCTCCTGGTCGACCATGACCAGGAGCGGTGGATTGTCGCCCTGCCTGGCCGCGGCCTGGAGGCGTTCCACGCGAGCGGCGATCGCCGCCTTTCCCCCCTTCAGGCCTTCTTCGAAGAAGATCACGCCGCCGATCTCTCCGCGCCGGATGCGGGCGATGAAGGCGGGCGTGGGGTTGGCGCCGTCGAACCTGGCGACGATCATCTGCCCCAGCGCCAGCCGTGCCGGCATCCGCTCGGCGCCGCCGGCCGATGCCGGCGGGAGCCGCTCGTCCGCGCCCCGCGGCTTCGGCGCGGAGGTCGGCTGGGAGGAAGACTCGAGCGTGGCCGCCGTCGTTTCCCCACTTGGCCAATCCTGACTTCCGGTGGCGAAGACTCCCGATTTGACGATGACCACTGCGCCCAGGAGCGCGCAGATGATGAGTAACGAGCCGCGGGACAAGGGCGGCGACTCTACGGGAAAAGTCCCGATTGAGTAGGAACTCACTTCTACTCTGCGCTCCTTTGGCATTATCCGCGGCCGTGGCGGTGCTGGCGGAAGGAGGCAGAGAGGGGAAGCCGACCTGTCCCAACCCAGCCTGCGGCGCCACGGTCAGCGCCGACCGGGCGCGCTGCCCCCGCTGCGGCCAGGCTCTCGCGGAGACCTCCCACGCGCAGCGGCTGGAGCCGATGCAGCGGGCTCTCGCCGAGCACCGGGCGCGGATCGCGCGGGTGGCCCGGGAGGGCGAAGCGGCCGTCGCCGCGGCGCGGCAGTTGATCGAATCGCAGCGCCAGCGCTCGCGGCGCGAGCTCGACCAGCAGCTGGCGAATGTCGTCGAGGAGAGCACCCGCTCGGCCCGGGCCGAGTTCGACCGGGCGCTGGCGCGCGTCGGCGAGCTTGCTGCCGAGGAGCGCGGTCCCAAGGTCGGCAACCTCGCGCTTCGCGCCCCCGGCGGCGAGCGGCAGAAGCTGGAGGTGCCGGTGATGCTGCCGCTGCTGGACCGGGGCCACGTCGTCATCCACGCTCCCGAGGAGCGGCGGCAGGATGCTCTCGGCGCTGTCGCCGGCGTTCTCCTCGACGCGCTCGCGTCGAAGCCGCCGGGCGAAGTGCGCTACCGGATCTTCGACCCGATCGGCACGGGCTCCTCGCTCAGCGCCTTCGGCGAGTTCGACCGGGAGCGGGTCGCCCACGGGCTGCCGATCTCCGATGCCGACGGCCTGCGCTCTGCCGTCGCCGAGCTCTCGCGCCACGCGACCACGGTCTCCTCCACCTTCCTGCGCGGCCAGTACTCCTGCCTCGGCGAGTTCATCGCCGAGGCTGGGCCGGGCTTCGTCCCCTACGAGCTGCTGGTTCTGCTCGACCTGCCGCGCGCGATCGACCCGGAGCTGGCGGAGCGGCTCACCCAGCTCGCCTCGCACGCCGCCTCCCGCGGCATCTCCTTCATCGCCCACGTGGCGGGCGGCGCCGAACCGGGGGTCGCCTTCGGCCCCGCCGCCGCCGAGCTCCGCTGCGACGATCGCGGCCGCTGGAGCTGCTCGCCCGTTCCCGAAGCGACGATCGCGCCGGCCCCGCCGCCGAGCAGCGCCGACGTCCGCCGGGTCGCCGAGCGTCCGCTGCCGGCCCCGCCGGTGATCGAGTTCTCCTCGTTGCGCGACGGACGCGAGCGCTTCACCAAGTCCAGCGCCGAGGGGCTGGCGGTGGCGGTGGGGACGTCCGGGCTCGACCCGGTCGCGGTCCGGCTCGACGAAGACACCGTCCACGGGTTGATCGCCGGCGACACCGGCTCGGGCAAGTCGAACCTGCTGCGGGTGCTGATCTACGGCCTCGCCCACGACTACTCGCCGGACGAGCTGCAGCTCTACCTGCTCGACTTCAAGGAAAGCGTCGAGTTCCGCGAGTTCGTCTCCACCGCGACCGACCCGACCTACCTCCCCCACGCCCGGGTCGTCTCGGTCAACAGCAGCCGCGCCTTCGGGGTCGCCGTGCTCGAGCACCTGGCCGAGGAGACCAGCCGCCGCTACGCCGAGCTGGGCGGGGCCCGCAAGCTCTCCGCCCTGCGGGAGCAGCGCCCCGAGGCCCCCTTCCCGCGCCTGCTCACCGTCATCGACGAGTTCCAGGTGCTCTTCAACCAGGGCGACCTCCTGGCCGACCGCGCCGCCGCCGCCCTCTCCCAGGTCGCTTCGCAGGGGCGGGCGGCGGGCGTCCACCTCCTGCTCTCGACCCAGTCGATCTCCGACGTCGCCGCCGGGACCAACGCCGGCGCCAGGATCGAGCCCGTCTACAAGAACTCGCGCCTCCGCATCGGCTTGCGGCTCGGCGAAGCGGAGTCGCGGACGCTGCTGCGGATGTCCAACCCCGCCGCCGCCGAGATCCACGAGCGTGGCAAGGGCATCGTCAACCACGAGGACGGCGACGAGGAGGGCAACGTGCTGACGACGTTCGCGCTGATCCGCGACGAGCAGGCGCGGCGCGAGCGGCGCGAGGCGGTCTCCCGCGCTGCCGGCCGGGGCCGGCCGCCGCGGGTGTTCGACGGCGGCCGCGGCGCCGCGGCCCCCGCCAACTTCGACCCGCCCCCCGGCGCCGCAGCGGGGACCTGGATCGGCGTTCCCCTGGCGCTCGACGGCGAGGATCCGCGGCGCCAGCCGAGCCTGTTCGTCCCTCTCCCGCCCGACCCGAATCGCCACCTGGCGACGATCGGCGCCGGGGCGCGCTCGGCGGCCGCGGTCCTGCAGTGGTCGGCGGTCGGTTTCGCCCGGCGCTGTGCGGGGAGCGGCCGGCTCCTGCTGGTCGACCTGCTGCGGGAGGACGACGCCCTTCCCGAGGGACTGGTGGAGGCAACCGCGGCGGTCGCCAGGGAGGCGGGTGCGGACGCCGCGGTGGTGGCCGACCGCGAGGCGGAGACGCTGCTGCCCCGCCTCGAGCAGTTCCTGCTGGCGGCGGGGGACGCCCCCCGCGCGGCCGTCGTCTTCGGCTTCGACCGCATCCGCAACTTCGGGGCAGGGGAGAGCGAGTTCGACCCCAGCTCGCCGCGGCAGGCGCTCGACCGCGTCCTCGCCGGGGCCGGCACGCAGCACGGCCACCTGCTCGCCTGGTGGTCCACCTACGACGCCTTCGCCCAGCAGGTGGGGATGCGCGACGCGAGCTTCGGGCTGCGGGTCTACCTGGGCATGTCCCAGCAGCAGTTGCAGCTGATCGCACCGGGGGAGATGGACACCGCTCCCGCCGACCACACCGCTTACTGGCACGACTACGGAGCCGGCTCTTCGCCGCGGCTCTTCCATCTCTACGAGCCCTTCGGCCGCGGCGAGGAACCGGGGCGCCGGCGCTGATGAGCGAGTACACCGAAGCCCTGGCGGAGCTGGCGGCGCTGCCGCGGCAGCTCGAGGAGCAGGTCCAGCGCTCCCGCCGCGAGGTCGAGGCCGAGCGGGCGCGGCGCGAAGGGGAGATCGACGCGGCGGCGGCGGAGCACCGGGAGGTGGTGAAACGGCTGGAGGCGGTGCTGGAGCAGGTGCGCGGCGAGGGGGTCGATCTCCAGAGCGGCGGCGGGGGCGACGAGCTCGACCGCGCCTCCAGCGCCGACCCGGTTGAGTACGCGCAGCAGCTGGTGGGGCGCCTGGAAGAGGCGCTGAGGAACTTTCGCTACACCGCCGGTGTCCTCGCCGCCGAGGAGGCGAAGCTGAGCGAGGAGGAGCGCCGGCGCCTGGCGGAGGAGCGGCGCCGCCGCGAACGGGCGGATCTGCGGCGGGCGGAGCAGTGGGAGCGAGCGCGGCAGGGGACGACCGGGCTTCTCCTCGCGCTCGGCGCCGCCTGCGCGGTGGGCCTGGGATGCGGCTTCCTCGGCTCGGCGGCGGTGCTGGCGCTGCCGGTCCTCGCCGCCGCCGCCGGCTTCGGATTGGCGACGGGAGTCGCTTCGACCCTGCCGGCGCTGGCGGTGCAGCGGGCGAGCGGATCGGAGCCGCAACTGCCCGGCGGCCCGCGGCGCGAATCCCGCCTCGCGGCGGCCGGCTACGCCGGGGCGATGCTCTTCTCGTCCGGCCTCGGAGTCGCGATCGCGGCGCTGCCGGGAGGCGATTCGGGGCTTGGTTTCGGCGCTCTCGGCCTGGCGATTGCCGGTCTGCTCGCCGTCACGCTTGTTTGGATAACCCTTCCTCGCGCGAAGTAATTTCCCGCATCGGTGGGAGACTTTTTTATATAGGCTACGGCGCTCGGGTATGGGGAACTCGCAACTGCAACAGCTCAAGTCAGCGCTGAACTCGTTCAGCGGCACCACCGATCGGGCTGCCCAAACCCTGCTCCAGCAGAGCCGCGAATACGATCGCGCCGCCCAGCAGGTCCTCGCCTTGATCGGCGGCAGCGCCACCGGCAAGGACCGCGAGGTGGCGAACGCGATCCAGTCCGCCAGCCGGGCGGTGCAGCAGGCGGGGCAGGCGCTGAGCCACGCCAGCCGAACCGCTCGCAACTACGGCGCCTCGATCTAGGACCGGGATGCCGCCACAGCGAGATCAGAGCCACCTCGTGCGCCGGCTGCAGGACGCGGCCGCCGAGCTCGACCGCGCCGCCCGTCAGGTGGGCGGCGTGGAGGAGCGGGTGCGCTCGACCATCGGCGCCACCGCCACCGCCGCCGACAGGCAGATGCTCTCCGCCCTGGACCGGGCCGCGGGATCGGCACGGGGCGCGCAGCAGGCGCTTTCGGCCGCCGCCGGAGAACTGCGAAAGCTGCCATGACCGGGGCAGGGCAAGACGCCGCGGTGCCCGAGATGCGGCAAGACGACGACCTTGCGGCGGCGATCCGCCACGAGCTGGACCAGGTGCTGCCGCACGTGGTGACGGCGCTGAAGCGCCACGACGGGGTCGCCGAGCTGCGCCGCCGCCTCGACCTCGCCGAGAAGCGGCTCGCCGATCGCGAGCAGCGACCGCTGATCAACGGCGTGCGCCGCGTGCTGGGGATGGTCCGCCGACTCGATTTCGAGCCCGACGCCAAGGAGGCGCTCTCCTCGGAGCTGGAGCGGGTGCTGGTGGGCGCCGGCTACGAGGAGTTCGGCGAGGTCGGCGAAGCCTTCGATCCGCAGCGGCACGAGGTCGTCGACGGCAGCGCCGACGGCGGGCAGGCGATCGTCACCGCGCTGCACGAGCCGGGGCTGGAGACCCTCGGCGAAGTCGTCGCGCGGGCGAAGGTCGGCGTCGGTTCCGGAGCTGAGGCCTGATGGCCGCGCCGGTCCTCGGCATCGACCTCGGCACCACCAACAGCGTCGTCTCCTACGCCGACGAGTCCGGTCTGGTGACGGTGGTCACCGACGAGAGCGGCGACCGGATCATTCCCAGCGTCGTCCATTTCGAGCAGGACGGCAACGTCGTCGTCGGCCGCCTCGCCCGCGACTACGCCAAGGTGGAGCCACAGCGGGTGGCGCGGATCTTCAAGCGCGGAATGGGGACCCCGACCTTCCTCAAGAGCGGCGCGCCGTTCGAGGTCGTCGGCAAGGCATGGACTCCCGAGGAGCTCTCCTCGCTGATCCTCAAAAAGCTGAGGAACATGGCCGAACAGCACTTCGAAGGACCCGCCACCAAGGCCGTGATCACGGTCCCGTACTACTTCGGCGAGCCGGAGCGGGCGGCCACCCGCAGCGCCGGCGAGATCGCCGGCCTCGAGGTGCTGCAGATCGTCAACGAGCCGACCGCGGCGGCGATCGTTCACGGGGTCGAGGGAGAGCCGGAGCCGGGCAGGCTGCTGGTCTTCGACCTCGGTGGCGGCACCTTCGACGTGACGATCATGCGCCACGGCGAGGGCGGCGAGACCGAGGTGATCGCCACCAGCGGCGACCGCGAGCTGGGCGGCGCCGACTTCGACGAGGCGATCCTCGAGAAGATGATCGTGGTCGCGCAGGCGGAGACCGGCCAGGACCTGACCGAAGACCCTTGGAGCCTGAACGCAGCGACCGTGCTCGCGGAGGAGATCAAGCAGGAGCTCTCGACCCGCGAGTCGGCGACGCGCCCGCTCCCGGTCAGCGGCAAGCCGGTGATGTTCACCCTCTCCCGGAAGGAATTCGAGGAGCTGATCGCGGAGCAGATCGAGCTGGTCGAAGACGCCGTCCTCAACGCGCTCGACCGGGCGGAGGTCGAGGGGCCGGCAATCGACGAGGCGCTGATGGTCGGCGGCTCCAGCCGCATCCCGATCTTCCAGCAGATGGTCGAGCGGATAACCGGCACGAAGCCGAAGCTGACGAAGAACCTCGACGAGGACGTCAGCCGCGGCGCCGCGCTGCTCGGCGCCAAGCTCGGCGACTCGCTCGACCCCCGCTCGGAGCTGGCGAGCCGGCCCAAACCGGTCGACGCCGCATCGCACGCGCTCGGCATCTCCGTGGTCGAGCCCGAGGATCAGATGAAGCTCATCAACCAGGTGGTGATCCCCGAGGGGACGGCGATCCCGCACTCCTCGACGCACGAGTTCATGGCCGCCAGCGAGGGGCAGACGCAGATCGAACTCGTCCTCAACGAGGGTGCCGACCGCGACCTCGACTTCGTCCGCGAGCTCGGCAAGTCGCACGGCACGCTGGCGGAGCCGGTGCGGCGCGGGCACCCGCTCCGCTGCGAGATCCAGTACACCGCCGACCAGCTGATCGAGGTGAAGCTGTTCGACGGGGTCAGCGGCCAGCTGCTGACCGAGCTCAGCGTCGAGCACAAGGGCATGCTCTCCGACCAGGAGCGGGCCGACGCGCGCGAGTTCCTGCAGCGCGCCGAAGTCAGCTAGGGGCGAAGCGTATGGAGGTGGCACCCTGGATTGAATCGTTCGACCTGCCGTCGAAGCCCGAGCCCGCCGATATCCGGGCCTTCTTCGGCGTCCCCCCGGACCCCGAAGACAAGCTCGACGACAACATCTCGAAAAAGCGACGGCACTGGCGGAGGAAGATCCGCGAGAGCGTCGCCTCGGAGCGAGCGAAACGCAAGGTTGACGAGGCGCTGCGGATCATCGCTGCGCTCGAGCAGCAGCTGAAGCGCGGGGTGATCGACGAAGAACTCGACCTGCAGCGGCTGCGGGAGGAGTTCTCGGCCGAGCCGGAGACCAAAGTCGACGAGCTCGGCGACCTCTGGCGCATCCTCGAGGAACTGCTCGCCGGCGGCAGGATCGACGAGGCGCTGCGGGTCGCCAACGACGCCCGCAAGCGGTTCGAGGGGGCGCCGCAGGCCGAGGCGGCATTCGGCTGGCTGGCGGCGATGTCCTCGCGCGAGGGCGGCAGCGACGTGCTTCGCAAGGAGGGCCTGGTTGCGCTGGAAGCGGCGATTGCCGGCGGCGAGGCCAATCCCGACACCTACACCTGGAAGGCGATCCTGCAGCTGGATCTGAAGGCTCCCGAAGAAGCGCTGGCGACCCTGAACGAGGCCGAAGGGGCGATGAAACGGGAGCTGACGCCCTGGATGTACTCCCACCGCAGCGAGGCGCACGCCTGGATGGGAGAGCCGGAGAAGGCGCTGGAGGACGCGAAAAAGGCCCTGGCCGAGGAGAGCGACGACCTGGCGCTGCGCTCGAACTCGGTGACCGCGCTGATCACCGCCGCCCGGGTCGGCCTGCTGCCGTTGTCGAGCGAGGAACACCTGCACCGGTACCAGGAGCTGATCGAGTGGGCCGCCTGGTGCGCGAAGGGGGCGCCGGAGGCCGAAGACCGGGTGCGGCCGTACCGGCTCTGGGCGGTGGAGGCGGAGAGCCGTGCCTACACCGGCCGGATCGATCTGCGCTCGATCATCGCCGTGGCCAGCGGCTTCCTCCTGCTCCCCGTCCTCAACCGGATGCGCTCGAAGCCGCACTGGAAAGTCCTCTACGACGGGCCCGGGGCGGCGAGCGGGGAAATGTTCGAAGTGATCGCCAGGGGCGGGATCACCGGCCTGGTTCACGAAGGGCTCGAGGACAAGCTCCCCTGGGCCGCGGAGGCGGGCAGATGAACCCCTTCCTCGGAGTCGTGATCGTGGTCCTGACCCTGCAGGCGATCGCCTTCGTGATCGCGATCGTCGCCCGCTACTGGGTCCTGCGCACGGAGACCTTTGAGATGCGCGGGATCGACGTCGCCCGGGCCACCGAGCTCGTCGCCGTTTACGTCGAGGGGGTCCACGACCATCGCTTCGGCTTTCCCACCGGCGTCTTTGCCGTCGACACCGACCGGACCGCGCCCGGCCGCGTCGTCGCCCGCGAGATCAACTTCAAGGGAAGCGCCGGCATGACCCCGATCAAGTACGGGCTGAAGCTGCCGATGCTCGGCGCGATGGCCGGTGCCGCAGTGATGGCCGAGGCCGACGACGCCGCCGGCTGCTTCGCCGGGTGGATGGCGATGTCGATCGGCTTCGGGCTCGGGCTCGCCGCGGCGCTGGTCCTGATCGTCCCCTTCGCCTTCCTCGCTCTGGTCGAGGTGGCCCTGCGCTGGCTGATGCGGGGAGAAGTCGCGGCGACGATCGAGAGGGTCGCCGGCGAGGAGGACACGGTCCGGGTCAAGTTCGAGCTGCGCGGGCTCAGCGCCTTCGGCGTCGAGCATCAGCTGCGGCGGGGGATGGCGCCGCCGCGGCCGGCCGGCACGGCGCCGCCGCCCGCGGCCGAGTTCGAACCGGCTACCGCCGTCGCCGGGCTCGACCGCCTCAACGCGATCTTCGCCGGAGCCGTGTCGGTGGGGCTGATCCTCAGCGTCGTCTCCTTCATCGTGATCGGCAACAGCCAACCGAGCGGTTCGAGCACGGCCACCGCTTCTTCCTACTACTACGAAGAAGAACCGTACGAAGAAGAAAGCTACGGAGAAGAAGAACCGGATTACGAAGAAGAAGGCTACGAAGAAGAACCGTACGAAGAACCCGGGTACGAAGAAAACGGCGAATCCGGCAGCCCCGCCACCCGGTACGATGCCGCCCGCAGGATGTACCTGCGCTACTGGCAGGAAATCGACGCTGGCGACTACGGCGCCGCCTACAACGTCTACTACCACACCTTCGAAACGCAGCAGGGGATCAGCAAGGGCGAGTTCGTCGCGGCGGAGGAGGAATATTCGCCCGACGTCGGGCTCGAACACATCCACCTCGAACCCAGCTCCCGCAATCCCACCAACCCGAACGAACTCTGGATCTACGCGGAAATTCCGATCGAAGACCAGGCCGGGGAATTCGCCGGGGAGTGCCGGCTCTTCACCGGCGATCTGAGGATGTTCCATGCCGACGGGCGCTGGTACTACCGCCCGGGGGAAGCGTTCGGGCGCACCCCCAGCTTCGGCGCCGAAGGCGGCGGGCCGCAGGTGCTCCCGCCCGGCAGCGAACGCTGTTCCTACTGAGATGAGCGGCTCCACGTGTCCGACCTCGGCGAGATCAGCGCCGAGCTGAACGAGGCGCTGGGCCGGCTCGAGCGGCTGCTGGCGCAGCTGTCCGAGCTCGATCGCCGCAGCCTCGCCCCGCTGCAGGCGGAGCTCTCCCGGCTCCCCGACGGGCGGCGGGCGGCGGCGCTGATCGACCGGGCCCGGCAGTTGCTGCGGCAGGCCTCCGAAGGAACGGTGGCCGCGCGGCGGGCGGGGGCGGGGTGGCTGTCCCGGCACGGGTCCTCCCAAGTGGGGGGCTCCCATGGATTTGACACCCCTGGCGGGCGCGCCTACTACCCGCCGATGGAATCGAACCTGCGAGAACTCGCGGCGGTCCTGCCGGAATTCCCCGGCGAATACACCTTCGACGCGCATGGCAGCGACGAACACGTCTTCATCGGCGAGGAAACGCTGTCGGCGCAGGAGGTTGCCGAGCTGATCGAAGCCGACGAGAGGTGGGGCAGGCGCCCGGTCCGCCTGTTTTCCTGTGACACCGGTCTGGGCGAAGCGCCGATTGCCGAACAACTGGCGAAGATCCTGAAGGTGAAGGTGACGGCGCCGGAAGGCCGTGCCTGGTCCTCTGCTGACGGACGCCATGGCGTCTTCCCGATCGAAACGAAGCTGGTCCAAGGTGTCGTCGTCGAGGGGCCGAATTACAAGGCGGAAGGAAGATGGCGTGAGTTCGATCCGGATTAGCCGAGGCGGCCCGGGGGTGGAAGAGGCGCGATGAAGATTGCGAGTCTGTGGCAATTGAATGGGGAGGCGCTCGAGCTGAGACCTGAGCTTGAGCGCAGCGAAGACCCCGAGCTGAGACGGCAGATTCTCGGCTTCCTCTCCGGGGGCAGCTTCGTGCTGCGGTCTCCCGGCCTCCGCGAGGACCGGCTGGATCCGTCGCGCAAGAACGTCGTCCCGCTCGGCTACCGCAGCGACGGCGAGTGGATCTGGCCGCAGGAGATGGCCTACTACCTCGAGCAGCACGGCATCCTGCCGCAGGAGGAGTTCCGGGAGCACATGCGCGCCAAGGGCTACGAAGCGAGCGAGCCCGCCGCCGACGTCCTCGCCGCTGCGGCTCGGCTCCTCGTCGACGGCTGATGCGGCGGCGCAGGCGCCGGCCCGGCCGCGGAGCTGGAGCGAGCGTTCAGGAAGCTCGGGAAGGCGACGCTGGCCTGAGGTGCGTCACCGTGGTGGCGAGCTCGCGTTCCAGCCGCGCCGCGATCAGCGAGCGGTGGCAGGCCTCGGCGTCGCGCTCGACGCAGAGGAGGGCGGCGCGGTTGTGGCCGACGAAGCGGACGACCGGGTCGAGGTCGACCCGGTCGAGGACCTCCTCGGTGTAGCGCCGCGCGTATTCGGGTGCGAGGACGGTGCGGGAGCGTTTGCCCTCGCCCCTGCGCGCGTCCTCCTCGTACTGGAGCTGGCGCATCTCGGTCGTCGGCGCCAGCTCGGGGACGTGGCTGTAGCCGATGCCGGCCTCCGACAGGGCAGCCTGAAGGCGTTTGGCATTCGCCCAGGCGTATTGGCTGCCGCGCACGCCGCGGCGCTGGCGCACGTCGAGGACGAGGCCGACCTTCGCCTCTTCGAGAGCGCGGATGAAGGCGGGGCGGTCGAAGCCGTAGACGCCGATCGTCGCGAACTCCGCCATCGGCCTCAGTCTGGCAGGCCGCGGGCGAGCGGCGGCTAGGCTCAACCCATGCCCGAGTGGCCGTCGATCTCCGAGCCGGAGCTGCTGGCACGGCTGGCGCTGCCGGACGAGGAGTTCAAGGCCATGGTCCTCGAGCTGGCGCGGAGCCTGCCGCCGCGGCAGTTCGCGCCGGCGCTGCTCGAGCGGGCGCTCGGCTACCCCTGGGAGCGGCCGGCCGGCTCCTACGAGTGGCGAGACGGAGGCGTCCGCCCGCTCAGCGAGCTGGATCAGCCCGAGCGGGAGGATCTGATCGAGCGCTACGCATCCGGGCCCGGCGCGCGGCTGCCGCTGCTGGCGATCGGGTCCAACGCCGCTCCCGCGGTGCTGGGGCGGAAGTTCGGGCACTTCCCGTCCGGGGAGGAGCGCGCCGTCCTCGCCCTCAGCGGCCATCTGCGCGACTTCGACATCGGCGCCGCCGCGCAGCCGACGATCTACGGCTCGATGCCGGCGACCCCGTTCGAGAGCCCGGGAACGGCGGTGGCCGCCACCGTGCTCTGGGTGACGCCGGCGCAGTTCGCCCAGCTGACCTGGTCGGAGGTGACCTACCGCCTCGGACGCCTCCACACCCGCTTCGAGATCGCCGACGCCGAGCTGGGCTTCGACGACGTCCTCGCCTTCGCCTCCCGCTTTGGGACCTTCTGCGTCGAGGGCTCGCCGGCCGCCCTGGCCGCGGTCCCCGCCCGCGCCCGCCGCGCCCGCGCCTTCACCCAGCGCCAGCTGCTCGACCACGCCGCCGCGCTGGCCCTCGGCCTCGAGGCTGACGCCGAGACCCTGCTGCGCGCGCTCTGCGAGGACGCCCCCGCGCTGCTGGCGAAGGTCGCCGCCACGGTCCGCCCCCGCGGGGAGCCCCTGCGCTGCGAGCGCTGGGTCCCGTTCGAGCCGCCCGCGAGGCCGTAGAGCGCGGTTGGCAACCGGTGCGTTCGCTATCCGTGTCGCATGCGGCAGGGGAAGCGATGAAAGAGCACGTTCTCGCCGACAGCGACCGGGCGGCGCTGCAGAGCCTCGTACCGCTGGCCAGCGCGATCGGGGTGGGGACGATGTTCGCCCTCTTCTTCGGCCCGCGCAAGCGCACCGCCTACGCCCTCTTCGAAATCTTCGCGATCGTCGCCGTCCTGGTCGCCGCGGCGCTGACGGCGGCGACGGCGATCAGCCTGATGCACCGCGACGCGGCGATCAGCGACCACGAACTGACCCAGACGGCGATGCCGCTGGTGGTCGCCGGGTTCCTGCTGGTCTTCATCCAGGTCATCGCCAGGCTGCGGGCGGCGGGCGACCGGACCTGGACGATGCTGCCGGTCGGGCTCGTCCTGGTCTACGTGGCGGCGATGCTGACGCTGCGGGTCTGGGCGGCGACGCCGGGAAACGCGAGCCTGGTCGCCGCGGGTCTGCTGGCCGTCGGCGCGCTCCTCTCCTTCGGCGTGGCGCTGTGGGAGCGGCGCTCGGCCCGGGGGTCGCGGCGGGGCCGGGTCGCGGCGCTCGCCCGGACCGTGGCCGAGGGCTACGTGCCCGACCGCAGGCCGCTCCTCCTCTCGCTCCCCGAGGCGGAGGGGGCGACGCCGCCGCGCCTCCACTGCTGGGTCAAGCGTGGCCGTACCTACCTCGACCTCGACGGGTGCCGCTGGCTGCGCGGGCTGGTCGAGGCCCGCTGGGACGCGGTGAGCGCCGGCGAGGTGCAGCTTCCCACCGGCGGCAGGATCCTGGCCGCGGTCGAGCTCCGCTACCGGGTCCCGTTCCGCCGGGACCGTCCCGAAGCGCTGATCTCGGCGGTGGCGGTGCCCGGCGGCGAGCGCGGAACCGTGGCGGTGCCGGTCAACGACGACGGCCTCGTCGACGTCACCGAGCTCGGTCTGCTTTAGCTGCGCCCGCTCAGTAGCGCGGCGGTGCTTCGCGGTAGGCCGGGTCCCGGACTTCGCGACGTTCTTCCACGGGCGCTTCGCCAGGGGCCACACCACGCCGGCGGGACCAGACGATTTCCTGGAAGAGCCCGATCAGCAGGCCGACGATGCCGGCGATCATGAGGATGACGCCGATCGTGTCGATGCTGATGCCCTGGACGTGGATGTTGGTCGCGAACTTGAGGATCGCTCCGACCGCGATGAGGAAGATGCCTGCTCCGATGGTCATGGCGCCCGGATACCCCGGCTTTGGATCGACAAACCGGAGCGATCAGAGAGACGTCCAGAGGCGCCGCTCGGAGTCGAGGACCCGCTCGGCGGCCCCGGCGACCGCGCGCCACAGCTGCGGCTGCGGCTGCTCGGCTTCGCTGGCGGCCTTGAACGCCTCGGCGAGCTCGCTCCAGCGCGCCGCCGCGGCAGCGGCCAGCGGCGCCTCGTCCCGGCCGACCTCCGCCAGGAAGCGCGAGTACATCAGCCGGAAGCAGCCGCCGCCGGTGCCGCGGCGCTCGATCACCTGGTAGGCGAAGCGCGCGCACCACCGCCAGTCATCGACCGCCTCGGGCCAGGAGCCCGCCTCCGCCGCCAGGCGCTCCAGCGCCGGGATGCCGCCGAAGGGACCGAACGGCGGCTGCAGCATCTCGCTCGCCGCCCGGGCAATCGCCCGCGGCGCCGCCGCTTCCAGCTGCGCCCGGTCGATCCCCTCGCCGACCGTGAACATGTGGCCTTCCAGCGGGTAGGCGGGGTGAGCGTTGTGGCGGGCGCGGGCCAGGTTCTCCAGCCGGGTCGCCTGCAGCTCCTCGAAGGCGGTGTCGGAGAGGCGGGCGACCTCCTCGTCGTAGCCGGCGAGGACCACCGCGTGCCCGGGAAAGTGGGCGGAGTTGCCGTAGTGGTCGAGGTAGTAGATGTCGGTGAGGAGCAGCGCCGGGTTGCCGGCGTCGACCTCTGCCCGCGCCGCCTCCCAGGCCGCCGCGCCCTCCTCCTCGGTGAAGGTCCGCAGCTCCAGCGCCGCGCCGGTCAGCTCGCGGAACGTCTCCTCCAGGCGCGCGGTGCGGCCATTGAACCAGCGGCTCGGCGAGGAGTCGTCCATCGCCAGGTAGTAGAAGCCCGCGCCGGCGCCGAGCCCGAATGCCATCTCCTCGCTGATCTCGACCCCGTGGAAGGCGAGCAGGTTGCGCAGCGCGGTCGAGCCGCAGTGGTGGCCGGGGATGTGGACGAAGCCGGGGACGGAAGGCATGTGGCGACTATTCTCCCGCGCCGATGCGGGAACTCGATCTCAAGCTGCTGCGCTGGCTGCGCACGCACGGCCACACGCCGGGGATCGAGGACGCCGCGGTCGCGCTCGGTAAGGCCGGCAACAACGGCCTCGTCTGGTTCGTCCTCGGCGCGGTGCTGGCGATCATCGACAACGGCCGCTGGGAATCGTGGTTGATCTGCGCCCTGCTCGGGCCGGTCGCGATCGTCCTCAACTACGCGATCAAGCTGGCGGTGAAGCGGCCGCGGCCGCTGCTCGAGGGCCTGCCACCGCTCGGCGGCGCCCCCAGCTCGCTCAGCTTCCCCTCCGCCCACGCGACCTCCTCGTTCGCCGTGGCGACGGCGATGTGCCGGGTCGATCCCGCGACCTCGGCGGCCTTCGCCGTCGCGTTCGCGCTCTCGCTCGGCCGCCCCTACCTCGGCATGCACTACCCCTCCGACGTCCTCGCCGGCGCCCTGCTCGGGATCGCGCTCGGCCTGATCGTGCCGCTCTCGTTTTGATGGAGGCGACCGGATGAAGGTCGGGATCGTCGGGCTGCCGAACGCGGGCAAGTCGACCCTCTTCAACGCGCTGACCAAGGGCGGCGCGCAGATGGGCGACTACCCGTTCACGACGATCGAGCCGAACGTGGCCGTCGCCCAGGTCCCCGACGAGCGGCTGGAGAAGGTCGCCGAGACGGTGAAGAGCTCGGAGCTGGTGCCGGCGAAAATCGACTTCCACGACATCGCCGGCCTGGTCAAGGGCGCCTCGGAGGGGGAGGGGCTCGGCAACCAGTTCCTCGCCTCGATCCGCGAGACCGACGCGATCTGCCACGTCGTCCGCTGCCACACCGAATCCGGCGTGCCGCACCCCGACGGGCGCGTCGACCCGCTCGCCGACATCGAGACGATCGAGACCGAGCTCGTCCTCGCCGACTTCGACCAGGTCGAGCGCCGGCTTCCCCGGGTCGGCAAGCAGGCGAAGTCGGGCGACAAAGAAGCCCAGGTGGAGCACGAGTGGCTGCAGGCGGTGCACGAGGCGCTGGCCGCCGGCCGGCCGGCGCGCTCGATCCCGGTGCCCGACGGCGCGCCGCAGGCGGCGCAGAACCTGCAGGCGCTGACGACGAAGCCGATCCTCTACGTCGCCAACGTCGACGAGGGAGACGCCGAGGCGCCGGAAGCGGTCGTCTCCCACGCCAACTCGGTCAACGCCGGAGTGGTCGCGGTCAGCGCCCGGATCGAGGCCGAGCTGGCCGAGCTCGACCCGGCCGAGGCGGAGGAGATGCGCGAGTCATACGGGGTCGAGGGCTCGGGCCTGGCGCGCCTGGTCCGCGCCGCCTACGACCTGCTGGAGCTGATCACCTTCTTCACCGCCGGCGAGGGCAAGGAGGCGGTCGCGCGGCCGCTGCGGCGCGGCGCCACGGCGCTGGAGTCGGCGGGGACGATCCACACCGAGATCATGGAAGCCTTCGTCAAAGCCGAGGTGATCGGCTGGGAGGACCTGGTCGCCTGCGGCGGCTACGTGGCCGCGCGCGACAAGGGCCTGCTGCGGATCGAGGGGCGCGATTATGAAGTCCAGGATGGCGACGTGATCACCATCAAGGTCTGAGAGGTCCAGAAACCGGCGCATCTCGGCGTCCTCGGTCCCCCGACCTGCTTGGTCTCCGGCCCTTTCAGGAGTCGGCGATCTCGACGATGCCGCTTGGCGCTTCGAGGAGCTCCACCGTCCGCCGCGCCGCTTCGGCGACGTGGATGCGGGGCGGCTCGGGGAGGTCGCCCGCTTCGGGGTTGTAGGTACCCGGTCCGTAGAAGCGGCCGTAGCGGAGGACGACGCCGCCGGCGTCGAGGACCATCGCCTCGTGCTCTTCGACCGAGGCGTGCGCATCGCCCGGCAGCCGCCAGGCGATGCTCTGAGCGTGGAAGCGGGGGGCGGCCGCGGCCTGCGCCGCCGCGATCAGGTTGCGCGTGCCCTCGCTGCGGACGCGGGCGTTGTCCGCTGCCTTCGCAGGGATCTCGGCCGGGTCCGGGGGCAGGTCGGTCAGCTGGTGCATGACCAGCTCCGGCGCGAAGGCGACGACCGCCTCGCGCAGCGCCTCGGCGTCGTAGACGTCGAGGACAACCGGCTCGGCCCCGAGCCCGCGCAGCTTTCCGGCCTTCTCCTCGCTGCGGGTCGTTCCGGCCACCTCGTGCCCCGCCGCGACCAGCTGCGGCACCAGCTGCCGCCCGATCGCCCCGCTCGCACCCGCCAGGAACACGCGCATGGGCCGAACTTAGCGAATGGGGTCCTCTGGCTAAAGTCGTGGGCATGGAGGAACGGGCGCGGTTCCCGGACGTCGCCGCCAAGGCCGGCCACTACGAGAGCTTCTACATCAAGGCCTGCGAGCCCGGCGGCGGGCGCGGGATCTGGATCCGGCACACCGTCCACAAGCGCCCTGGGGCGGAGCCGAACGCCTCGGTCTGGTTCTGCTTCTTCGACCGGGCGGCCGCGGGACCGCGGGCGACGAAGGTGACTGTGCCGGCGTCGCAGCTGGAGGCGCCGGCCGGCGGCTGGATCCGGGTCGCCGACTGCGAGATCGGTCCCGGCCGCGCCGAGGGCTCGATCGACACCGAGGCGCTCGGCGCCGCCTGGTCGCTTGCCTTTACCGGACGCGCCGAGCCCTGCAAGTACCTGCCGGCCGACTGGCTCTACAGGGCGCCGCTGCCGAGGACGAAGTTCCTCGCGCCCTTCCCCGACGCCCGCTTCGAGGGCCGGCTTGAAATCGACGACGAGACGATCGAGCTGAGCGGCTGGCCGGGGATGATCGGCCACAACTGGGGCTCCGAGCACGCCGAGCGCTGGATCTGGCTCGAGGGCACCGGCTTCGCCGACGCGCCGAACACCTACTTCGACGCCGGCGCCGCCCGGGTCCGCCTCGGCTCCCGGGTCAGCCCCTGGATCCCTTCGGGCATGCTCGTCCTCGACGGCGAGCCGCACCGCCTCGGCGGCCTCGGCGCGATCCGCACCGCGAAGATCGAGGAGCAGCCGACCGTCTGCAGCTTCACCCTGCCCGGCAGGGACATCGTCGTCCACGGCCGCGTCGCCGCCCCGCAGAAGGACTTCGTCGGCTGGGTCTACGCCGACCCCAGGGGCCCCGAGCACCACACGGTCAACTGCTCGGTCGCCGACCTCGAGCTGACGATCGAACGCCCCGGCCTGCCGCCCCGGCAGCTGACCCTGCCGGCCGGTGCCGCCTACGAGCTGGGCATGCGCGATGTCCCAGGTCAGCAACAAGATCACGGCATCCCCATCCAGCCCTATCCCGACGGGTGATAGGCGCTTTTGCAAACCACTGGTTGACAAAGTCGCCTACGCCCGCGCCCTATTTGCCGTCGACCACCTTTTTGAACGTCATCCAGGTGTCGTAGCCGCCGAGGGCGGACTCGAGGTCGGTGCCGGTGACGGTGCTGACGCCGCCGGTGCCGATCAGCCTGGCGGTGATGATGCGGGGGGTGACGCCGCGCCTGGTGACCACGACCTGCTTCAGCCGCCCCCGCAGGTAGCCGCCGAGCTTGGCGCTGATTTCCGGGCCGCTGAACTTCAGCGTCCATTCGTGCAGCGGGCAGAGCGAGTCGTAGGGGTCGGGGACGCCCTGCAGGTAGGGGATCGCCGGCCCGCCGAAGACGTTCTGGATGCTTTCGGTGTGGCCGCCCGAGCAGGCCGAGAAGAGGGTCTCGGCGATGTGGCCGCCGTACATCAGGACCTGGCCGCGGGTTTCTTCCGCCGCCGCGTTGGAGCTGTCGTACTCGCTTTCGAGCCCCTTGTAGACCTGGCTGCGGGTGTCGGCGTAGAGGTCGAAGCCGTTGCCGCCGACCCCGGCGGTGAGGGCGAAGGAGCGCGAGGCGACCGCCTGCGCCTTCAACTCGGCCCGCGGCCAGGAGGGCGGCGACTCGTTCGGGATCACACCTTTGACGTAGTTGTCGACGGTGAGCGCGTTGACGACGTTCAGCGACCCGGCCTGGCTTGCGGTCGGCACCGTCTCCAGCGCCCCGCGGTAGGTGCCGTAGCCGGCGATCGTCACCGTCCCGCGGCCGGTCGCGCGCAGCCTCCGCCCGCAGCTCGCCAGCGGCCTGCCGGCGGACGTCCGCAGCTTCACGGTGTTGCCGGCACGGTGGGCCTGGTAGCTGCGCCTGGGGTTGAGGCTCTGCCCGCAGGCGCTGGTGGCGCCGCCGAAGCCGACGTCGCCACCCTCGATTCCCAGCAGGACCCGCACGATCCGCGGCCCCTCCAGCGTTCCCAGGCTCGTCCCCTGGTAGTAGTGGCCGAGGATGAAGCGGTAGCCCTTGCCGTGCAGGGCGTAACCGTAGGCCCCGTAGGCGCTCATCCCGACCCCGTGGCCGAAGCCGCGGCCGTGGACGATCCAGCGGACGCTGGCCGAGGCGCCGAGCGGGTAGATGGAGAGCAGGGCGAGCGCCGCCGCGCAGGTCGCCAGAAGCGCCCTGCACGTGCCCGGCCCGCTGAGGCCGATCCCGCTGACGCTGACCCTGTCGATGAGCTTGGACATCTCCGCAGGAACAGATTCAACGGATCGGAGTAGCGGCCTGCAACGGCGGGGGCGTACCCTGGATCTACACCCGATCGAGAGGAGGGCCGATGGCGACGCAGACCGTAGAGGCGACCGATCACAAGCTTCTCGCCGCCGGCGAGTGGCTGGAGACCGGCGAGTGGGACGAGGTGAAGAGCCCCTACGACGGCAGCGTCGTCGGCCGCGTCGCGCGGGGCGACGAAGCGCTGGTCGAGCGGGCGATCGAGGCCGCCCACGAAGCCTTCGAGACCGTCGACTTCCCCCAGCACGCGCGGGCGAAGGTCCTGGACCGGGCGGCCGAGCTGGTCGCCGAGCGCCGCGACGAGCTGGCGGCGACGATCGCCGCCGAGGCCGGCAAGCCGCTGAAGACGGCGACGGTCGAGGCCGAACGCTGCGTCTCCACGCTCGAGTTCTCCTCGGTCGAGGCCCGCAAGCTGACCGGCGGCACGGTGCCGATGGAGGCCTCCGCGGCCGGGGCCGGAAAGCTCGGCCTGATGCTGCGCGTCCCCTACGGGGTGGTCGGCGCGATCAGCCCCTTCAACTTCCCGCTCAACCTCGTCGCCCACAAGCTCGGCCCGGCGCTCGCCGCCGGCAACGCGGTCGTGCTGAAGCCGGCCGGGCAGACGCCGATCTCGGCGCTGAAGCTGGCGCGCGTCCTGGTCGAGGCGGGGCTGCCCGAGGGCTGGCTCAGCGTCGTCCCCGGGCCGGGCGCCGAGGTCGGCAACGCGATCGTCGAGCACGAGCTGGTCGGGGCCCTCAGCTTCACCGGCTCGGCGGCGGTCGGGTGGGGCATCCGCAGCCGCGTCCCGCACAAGAAGGTCAACCTCGAGCTGGGCTCGAACGCGCCGCTGATCGTCCACGGCGACGGCGACTGGGAGACGGCGGCCGACAAGGCGAAGCTGCACGCCTTCTCGCACGCCGGCCAGAGCTGCATCTCGATCCAGCGGATCCTCGTGCACGAGGAGGTGGCGGACGCGTTCGTCGAGCGGCTGGTCGCCAACGTCGAGGGGCTTCGGGTCGGCGACCCGCTCGACTCCGAGACCGACGTCGGCCCGCTGATCTCGCCCGGCGACCGCGACCGGGTGAAGGAGTGGGTCGACGAGGCGGTCGCCGGCGGCGCCGAGCTGCTGGCCGGGGGCGAGCTGGTCGACGAGGGCCGCTGCCTGGCGCCGACCCTGCTCGGCGCGCCGCCGCGCGAGGCGAAGGTCTGGTGCGAGGAGGTCTTCGGCCCGGTGGCGACGATCGACCGCTACGCCGAGTTCGCCGAGGCGCTGCGCCTCGCCAACGACACCAAGTTCGGCCTCCAGGCGGGCGTCTTCACCCGCGACATGGGACGGGGTCTGGAGGCCGCGGCCACCCTCGAATACGGCGGCGTCCTGATCAACGAGGTCCCCACCTTCCGCGCCGACCAGATGCCCTACGGCGGCGTCAAGGACTCAGGCAACACCCGCGAGGGCCCCGCCTACGCCATCCAAGAGCTGACCGAGGAGCGCTTCGTCACCCTCCAGGGGTAGACGGTTGAACCCAAACAGGCGCACGCCTGGATCAGGGGATCCTCACCCGTCGGGGAAGGGCTGGATGGGGATGCCGTGGTCGGTCTCTCTCATGCCCAGCTCATACGCCGCGCCCGCCGGGAGGGACAGGTGGAGCTGGGGCTGAGCGGGTCGCTCTACGGTGAGCTCGAGGTCGGAGACCGAGCAGTTGATGGTGTGGTGCTCCGGCCCGGCCGGGTCGGCGTAGACCCAGCCGACGAAGTCCTGTCTGGGGGCGGAGACGCGGCCGCGGACGACTATGTCCTTGCCGGGGAGGACGAAGCGGCACTCGCCGGCGGACTCCTCGACGGTGGCGCCGCGGATGCGGCCAAAGCCGCCGAGGCGGTGGGCCTTGCCTTCGAGGACGAGCATGCCGGAGGGGAGCCAGGGCGTGGTCCAGGGACCGAGCTTGATGCGGGCGGCCCCGGCGTCGAAGTAGGTGCCGGGCGAGTCGGCGAAGCCGGTGCCCTCGAGCCAAACCCAGCGCTCGGCGTGCTCGGTCCCCCAGTTGTGGCCGATCATTCCCGGCCACTCGTCGAGCTCGATCGTCTCTCCTCCGATCTCCAGCCTGCCGCTGAAGCGGGCGTCCGGGTAGGGCGCGACGAACTTGGTCTTCGGCAGGCGAGTCTCGTAGAGCCAGTCCGACGGCAGGTACTTGCAGGGCTCAGCGTCTCCGGAGAACGTCAGGTCCCAGGAGGCGCGCACCGCCTCTGTGTCCACCGCGCCGACCGCCCGTCCCGGGCCTATCTCCGCCCCGTCGACCCGAATCCAGCCGCTATCCGGGACGGACAGCTCGCTCGCGGGGACGGTGACCTTGGTCGCGCGCGGCCCGTCCGCTTCGCGGTCGAAGAGGACGAACCAGATCGAGGCGTTCGGCTCGGCGCCCGGCCGCTTATGCACCGTATGGCGGATCCAGATGCCCTGGCCGCCGCCGGGGCGACAGGCCTTAATGTAAAAGCTCTCGTAGTGGCCGGCCTTGGCGGCGACCTGTGGAAATCGCGCTCCTTGATCCATAGGTAGTAACCCTAAGGGAGGCCGGGGGTCGTCACGGGAGTTCC
>DASSOC010000020.1:0-23562 GCA_035700965.1 Solirubrobacterales bacterium | reverse complement strand
GGGCGCGGACGAGCTTCACCTGCCGCGTCGTCCCGCCCTTCGGGTCGCGCACGCCGAGCGTCACCGCGGTGCCTTCGGGTCCCTTGATCCGTTCGGTCGCCGCGGTCGAGTCGAGCCTGGCGATCGACTTCCCATCGACTTCGACGATCGTCGCGCCGACCTCGATCCCGCCCCGCGCCGCCGGCGAGCCCTTGAAGACCTTGACCACGCGCAGGCCGCCCTTCACTTCGGTCACGCTCATCCCGACCCCCGAGAAGCGGCCTTCGATCTCCTCGTCGAAGCGGGCCAGCATCCGCGGCGTGAAGTAGTCGGAGAAGCGGTCGCGGTAGTGGCGGCGCAGCCCCCGCACCATGCCGCCCAGCGAGGAGTCGATCAGGTTGCCCTGCTGGACTGGGCGGTAGTAGTTGTCTTCGACCAGCACGCTCGCTTCCGCGGTCAGCCCGGCCGATTCGTCGACGAAGACGTCGCGCAGGAAGGACGGCATCCGCGCCGGGTGGCCGCCGGCCCACATCCCGGCCCCCAGCACGAGCAGCAGCGCGGCCGTGAGGCCGAGCGTGCGCGCGGCGCTCACCCGCTCCTCGCCGGGACCACTAGACCTTGAGGAAGCGGCGCAGGGTGACGCCGGAGCCGACCGCAGAGACCAGCACGGCGGCGCCGAAGAGGATCGCGACCAGGGCCGGGAAGGAGAGCGTGGTGCTGTTCTGGGCGGCGAGGAAGCCGATGCTGTTGCTCAGCGGGTCGACGATCGTCAGCTTGCCCAGCCACAGGATCAGTATGGCGACCAGGCCGCCGAAGAAGCCGACCACCATCCCCTCGATCATGAACGGCCAGCGGATGAACCAGCGGGTGGCGCCGACCAGGCGCATCACCTCGACCTCGCGGCGGCGGGTGTAGATCGAGAGCCGGATCGTGTTGCCGACCAGCATCAGCGAGGCGAGGATGAGCAGCGCCGTGAGCACGGTGAGGACGATCTTCAGCGCGCTCGTCACCTGCGTGATCTTTTCCGAGGAGAGGTTGCGGTCGAATTCTTTTTCGATCGTCGGCGCGATCGGCTTGCCCTTCGAGCCCTGCGGGAAGACCGCTTCCTCGATCTCGGGCAGGTTGCCGGCGTCGTCGGCTTTGACTTCGAGGCTGTTGGGGAGCGGGTTGGAGTGCAGCTCTTCGACGATCGTCTTGTCCTTGAGTTCGCCTTCCAGCGTCTTCAGGGCCTCGCCTTTGCTGACGAAGGTGACTTCCTCGACGTGCGGGATCCCCTCCAGCTTGCTCTGGGTGCCCGCGGCTTCGGCCTTGGTCACGTCCGGGTAGAGCGCGTACTGGACGCTGAGCTGGTCGCGGACTTCTTCGCTCTTGCCCTGGGCGGTCTGGAAGATCGGGATCAGCATTCCCAGCAGGACGACGGTGACGACCGTGGTTACGATCGCCGCCAGCGACGGGGCGCCGTTGCGCTTCAGCGCCCGCAGGGCCTCCTGGAAGAAGAAGACGACGCGGCCCATCAGCGCAGGTTCTCGTGGTCGGAGTGGCCGTTGGTGAGCGGCTCGCCCTCGACGCCGACGCCCATCTCGGCCCGCATCCGCAGGCCGAATTCGGTGGTCGACTCCTCGGTGTAGCCGCCGGAGACCTCGTCGCGGACGACGCGGCCCTCGTAGAGCTCGACCACGCGCCGCTGCATGTTGTCAACCATCTCGCGGTCATGGGTGACGACGACGACGGTCGTGCCGGTCTTGTTGATCCGGTAGAGCAGCTGCATGATCCCGATCGAGGTGATCGGGTCGAGGTTCCCGCTCGGCTCGTCGGCCAGCAGCAGCGGCGGGTGGTTGACGAAGGCGCGGGCGACCGAGACGCGCTGCTGCTCGCCGCCGGAAAGCTGGTCGGGGTAGCTGTGGAGCTTGGTCGAGAGGCCGACCAGGCGCAGCGTCGCCGGCACCTGCTCGCGGATTTCGGCGCGGCTGGCGCCGATCACCTGCAGCGCGTAGGCAACGTTGTCGTAGACGGTGCGGTTGGGCAGGAGCTTGAAGTCCTGGAAGACGGTGCCGATGTTGCGCCGCAGCTGCGGGATCTTCTTCTCCGGCAGCTTGCCGATGTCCCGCCCGGCGATCTTCACCGAGCCTTCGGTCGCGTCGAGCTCGCGGATCAGCATCTTGATCAGCGTCGACTTGCCGCAGCCGGTCGGGCCGACGAGGAAGACGAACTCGCCGCGGCCGATCCCCAGCGAGATCCGGTCGAGCGCCATGTGGCCACCCGGGTAGACCTTGGTGACGTCGTTCAGCTCGATGATCGGTGCGCGGCGGCCGCGGGGGCGCCGCGGCTCCGGGGTGCCGCCTCTGTTCTTCTTCGATCTGCGCATCGGTGTGGTGCCTTCTGCGAAGACAGGGTGGCTCCTGCGGGTCGCCGACCCTGCAAGATCGCGCCCACGCAGGCGATCTTTCAATGGCCGCTCGAACGACGGCACGCGCCTGGCGCAGGCGTCCGTCAGGCGCAACCCTCCATCTCCTTCTGTTCCTTTTCGTCATCCAGCAGGCAAAAGGAACAGAAGAAGAGAGGGGGCTAGCCGATCGCGACCATGCGCTCGATCGGGACGCGGGCGCGCTCGGCGATCTGCGGCGGCACGCTGACCTCGAACTTCATCTCCTGCAGGGAGTCGCGCAGCTTCGGCAGCGTGATCATCTTCATGTATTTGCAGACGGCCATCCGGTTGGCCTCGATCAGGTTCGCTTGCGGCGCCGCCTGCTGCAGCGGGTAGAGCATCCCGTTCTCGGTGGCGACGATGAACTCGCCGTCGGGGTGCTCTTCGACGTGCCGCTGCATGCCCGAGGTGGAGAGCATGTGGACGCCCTCGGGATCGATGTCGCCGGCGGCGACGTACTCCATCGCCTGGGTCGAGCAGCCGCACTCGGGGTGGATCAGGAACTCGGCGTCCGGGTGTTCGGAGCGGGTGCGGGCGATGTCGAGCGGTTTGATCCCGGCGTGGACGTGGCACTCGCCGTCCCAGATGTGGAAGCGGGCGCGGCGCTCGGGTTCCTCGGCCAGCCCGGTCTCGCGCTCGACGAAGGCCCCGAGCCACATGTCGGGGCCGAAGAGGATCTCGGTCCCGGGCCCGTGCTCGGCCCAGATGTGGCGGACCACGTCGACGGCGTTGGAGGAGGTGACGCAGTAGTCGGTCTCGGCCTTGACCTCGGCCGAGGTGTTGACGTACATGACCACGATCGCGCCCGGGTGCTCCGCCTTCCAGGCGCGCAGCTGCTCGGCGGTGATCGAGTCGGCGAGCGAGCAGCCGGCGTCGAGGTCGGGGATCAGCACCGTCTTCTCGGGCGAGAGAATCGCCGCGGTCTCGGCCATGAAGTGGACGCCGCAGAAGGCGATCGCCTCGGCCTCGGTCTCGGCGGCCTGGCGCGAGAGCCCGAGCGAGTCGCCGAGGTAGTGGGCGACCTCCTGAATCTCGGGCAGCTGGTAGTTGTGGGCGAGGATGACGGCGTTGCGCTGCTCGGCGAGCGCGCGAACTTCCTCGCTGATCTCAGCGATCTCCTCCGGGCTCAGCTCCGGGGCGAAAGTAGGTTGGATCGTCGGGAGCTCCTGCATGAGCCCTTCCTTTCCTGATGTTCGCCGGCGGGACGGGGGTCCGGACCGGTCGAATGACGTGGGGAAAAGTTTAGAGGAGGGCGCCCGGGCGCGGTGCGTAGCCTTTGCACCATGCCCGAGCTGCCCGAGGTCGAGATCGTCGCCCGCCGGCTCGATTCCGCCCTGCGCGGAAGCGCGGTCGAATCGGTCCTGGCGCCGGGAATGAACGTGATGAAGACCTTCGATCCGCCCCTGGAAACGCTGGTCGGGCGCGAGGTGACCGCGGTGCGGCGGATCGGCAAGATGCCGGTGCTCGAGTTCGGCGAGCTGGCGCTGCTGATCCACCTGATGTCCGCCGGCCGCCTGCGCGTCTTCGACAAACGCGCCTCGCTCAAAGACAAGGGCTCGCGCGTGCTGGTGCGGCTGGGCGACGGGCGGGAGCTGCGCCTGCGCGAGTTCGGGACCAAGCAGCGGGCCTGGGCGAAGCTGCTGCCGACGGATGCCGTCGTCGAGGACGAGATGGTGGCGAGCCTGGGGCCAGAAGCCTGGCCCCCTCCCCCGCTCGATGAGTTCGCCGCCGCGGTTGACAAGCCGCGCCACCTCCACCCGCTCCTCCGCCACCAGAAAGACATCGCCGGCATCGGCCGCTCCTGGGTCGACGAGATCCTCTGGGAGGCCCGCCTCTCCCCCTTCAGGAAAGGCTCCGAGCTGGAGCCCGAGGAGGTCGGGCGGCTGCACGCGGCGCTGCACGTGCTCGGCGACGCGATCGACCATTACGAGGCGACGATCGGCCCGGAGGTGCCCGACAAGGTGCCGATGCCGCTGCGCGTCCACAGGCGCGAGGGCGAGCCCTGCCCCCGCTGCGGCGCCACGATCGAGGCCGTCTTCTTCTCCGAGCACCAGACCAACTACTGCCCGCAGGAGCAGACCGGCGGCCGCGTCCTCAAGGACCGCCGGCTCTCGAAACTGCTCAAGTGAGGCTCAGGCCGACGGGTCGCTCCGCCGCGAGGTCGGGGGCGACTCGAAGGCAACCTGGACGAAGGTGGCGCGCAGCCCCTTTCCCCGCGGCCTCCCCTCGCCGAGCCGTTCCGCCGACTCCGCCGCGATCTCCATCGTCCGGTCCAGCGTTTCCAGGTAGAGGCCGCTGATCTCCTCCCAGCCCTGCCCGTCGAGGTCGTAGGTGACGACGGAGAGGTGGCGGTCCTTGCGGCGGTCGAAGGTCCCCGCGAAGACCGCATCGCGGATCGCCCCGAAGGCGATCCGCAGCGCGGTCAGGCTGATTGCACTGCGGACACTGCCGCTGAGCTTTGTCCAGAAGCCTTCGTCGAGGTATTTGTGGGCGACGCCGCGGTAGAAGTGCTCCGTCGCGCCCCTGGCGGCCCGGGTCTCGACCAGCTCGATGCATTCGTACTCGAGCAGTCGCCGTACGTGGTAGGAGACATTGGAGACGTCCAATCCCAGCGAGCGCGCGATCTGAGCCGGACTGGCCACGCGGGTGTTGAGGATGCCCAGCGCTTCCGCGCGCACAGGATGCCCCAGCGCCATCAGGAGCCGTTGATCGTCGGGTGCCAGTTTCTTTCTGCCGAATCGCGTAGCCATGGGGCGAATCTCGGTCCTCCTCCGTGGTGGATAGCCGGATTCAAAGATAGAGCGCCTTTCGTTCGCTCAGGATTCTTCGAGTAACCTTCTTGCGGAGATCCGGAGGCGAGACAGCCGCAACCAGCCAGTTCCCCGAGGAGGTGAGGCGAATGACGATCGCCACCGCCGGCCAGGCCATCCCGGCCTGCCGCGTCACCAAGACCGGTTGAAAGGCCAGCCGAGGCCGGCTAAGCGAGCTCGAGCAGCATCGAGAAGTCGAGCGTCGGCGCCGAGTGGGTGAGGGCGCCGATCGAGATGAACTCGACGCCGGTCTCGGCGACCTCCCGCACGTTGGCGAGCCCGATGCCGCCCGAGGCCTCGAGCGAGACCGCCTGCTCGCCGGTCGTCTGGTCGCGCAGGGCAACCGCTTCCCTCATCGACTGGACGCTCATGTTGTCGAGCAGGAGCCGGTCGACACCGGTTCCGAGGGCGTAGGCGGCCTCGTCGAGGTCGCGGACCTCGGCCTCGATCGCCATCTCCGGCTGGGCAGCGCGGGCCGCGTGCACCGCTTTCGCCATCCCGCCGGCGGCGGCGGCGTGGTTCTCCTTGATCAGGATCGCGTCGTAGAGCCCGAAGCGGTGGTTGGTCCCCCCGCCGGCCGCGACGGCCGCCTTCTCCAGGCGCCGCAGGCCCGGCGTCGTCTTGCGGGTGTCGAGGATCGTGGCGCCGGTGCCGATCACCGCCTCGGCGTAACGGGCGGTCAGGGTCGCGACCCCCGAGAGGTGGCCGAGGAAGTTGATCGCGGTCCGCTCGGCGGCCAGCAGCGCCCGCGCCGAGCCGCTGGCGACCAGCACCTCGGCGGGAACCTCCTCCCGCCACCGGCCCTCGACGAGGAGGTTGTCGACCTGCTCGACGCCGCACTGGCGCATCGCCTCGGCAACGAGCGCGAGGCCGAAGACGACGCCGGGCTCTTTCTGCACGATCCGCGCCCGCGCGGTTGCCTCTTCTGGAACGGTGGCTTCAGAGGTGACGTCCCCCTCCCCCAGGTCCTCGGCCAGGGCCCGGGCGACCAGCTCCTCGACTTCCTCTGTCAACTCGGTCATCGCGGCAGCCTAAATCAACGCCCCGCTGTTCCTTTTGCCTGCCCCGCAGGCAAAAGGAACAGGTGATCTCACGTTTTGGCCTCCTGGCACGTTTAATTCCCAGAGTGACCCCGCTGCCGCCGTTCCAAACCGTGCTGGACGAGCATTCGTCCGCTGTGATGGCGATCCTGCGGGGGGCCGTCGGCCGCGACGGCGTCGACGACTGCTTCCAGGAGACGTTCCTCGCCGCCCTGCGCGCCTACCCGAGGCTGGAAGACGACCGCAACCTGCGCGGCTGGCTGCTGACGATCGCCCACCGCAAGGCGATCGACTTCCACCGCGCCAGGGGGCGGGCGCCGGTGCCGGTGGCCGAACCGGCGGAGCTCGCCGCCGCCGACGGCATCCCGGAGCCCGACGAAGAGCTTTGGGCCGCGGTCGGGGCGCTGCCGCCGAAGCAGCGGGCGGCGGTGGCGCTGCGCTACGGCAGCGACCTCCCCCACAGCGAGATCGCCGCCGCGCTGGGCTGCTCGCCGGAGGCGGCGCGGCGCAGCCTGCACGAGGGACTGAAACGACTGCGAAAGGAGCTGTCATGAGCACCGCAACCAGTGCCGCGATCGAGAGGTTGAAGGCGCGGGCCGCCGAGGAGGGCCTGCTCGACGTCGCCTACGCGCGCGCCGACTCGCCGTTCGGGCCGCTGCTGCTGGCACAGACGCGGCGGGGTCTGGTGCGGATCGGCCTGCCGAACCAGGACGCCGACGAACTCCTGGTCGAGCTTGCCGAACGGGTCTCGCCGCGGGTGCTGGAGGCGCCGGCCGAGCTCGACACGGTGCGTCGCGAGCTCGACCTCTACTTCGAGGGCAAGCTCGACAGCTTCGACCTGCCGCTCGACTGGCGGCTCAGCGGCGGCTTCCGCCGGCGGGTGCTGCGGGCGATCAACCGCATCCCCTACGGCCAGACCCGCAACTACACCGAGATGGCCCGAAAGGCCGGCAACGAGCGCGCCGTCCGTGCCGCCGGCACCGCCTGCGGCAGCAACCCGATCCCGCTGGTCGTCCCCTGCCACCGGGTCCTGCGGACCGGCGGCGCCCTCGGCGGCTACGGCGGCGGATTGCCGATGAAGCGCGCCCTGCTCGAGCTCGAGGGCGTCCTGGACGGGAGTCCAGGCTCCTAAAGACCGGCTTCGCCGGCTCCGATCAAAGGAGCCGATGCGGAAATTGCCCTACCTCCTCGTGCTCCTGCTCCTCTCGCTGCTGCTGCTCGCCGCGGCCGCCTCGGCGCACGGGTCCAGCATGCCCGCCACGCCCGGAGTCACCAAGCTGATCTTCCAGGCCGAAGAAGACCGTGAAGAAGAAGAAGAAGAAGAAGAAAGCGAAGCGGAAGCGGACGAAGGCGAGGAAACCGAAACGTCTGAAGTCGAAGTCGAAGTCGAAGAAGAAGGCGAAAAATGCCTGCTCGAAGACGCCACGGCTTCCTTCGCGGTTGCGCCCGGGGCCCTCCAGGTCCGGCTGACGATCCACTACGACGCCGTCGAACCGACGGCGGTGACCATCGACAGCCGCCTGCGCGGAGCCAAGGGCAGCCTGCACCTCGGCAACGAGCGCGCCCGCTTCCACCGCAGCGGCACCTTCCGCGACAGCTTCGCGCTCGGCGCCAGGCAGATGCCGAAGGCACTTGCCGCCCGCGAGTTCGAGGTCGACCTGCACGCGGTCGGCGCCCCGGCCAACTGCGCCCTGCAGCTCGCTAGCCGAGCACCTCACCGAGCCAGGTAGCGGCCTCGCGCAGGTGAGCCGGGTCGATCTGGTGGCCCAGCTCGGAGCTGCGGTAGACCACGTCGAGGCCGGCGTCGGTGAGCAGCGCCCGCGCCTGTTCGGCGAACTCGATGCCGATCACCGGGTCGCGCCGGCCGTGGCTGATGAAGACGCGGGTGTCGGTGCGGTCGGCGAGTGACGGCTGCCAGCCCGCAACCGTCGGCACGAAGCCGCTGAAGGCGAGAACTCCCGCCACCGAGGGCCGCTCGGCGCTGAGCGCGGTCGCGTAGCTCATCACCGTGCCCATCGAGAAGCCGCCGAGGACGGTCCGCCCGGGACCCACCCCGGTCTCCTCCCAGAGCCGGTCGTGCAGATCGGTCAGGGCCGAGCGCGCGGCCTCGAAGGTCTCGGGGTCGGGATGGCCGACCCGCGGCACCAGGTACCAGTGGTAGCCGGGGCTGCCGGGCAGTCGCAGCGGCGCCCGCGGCGTCACCACCTGCAGCCGCCGCCCGGGGTCGAGGAGGTCGGCGAGGCCGATCAGGTCGCGCTCGTCGGTGCCGCGGCCATGGTGGAGGACGAGCAGGCCCTCGGGCTCGCCGGCGGCGGCGCGTTCGAGCTGGAAGAGATTCACCGGCCCTACCCGGCCGAGGCGGCCGCGGTCTTGTTCAGGTAGTCGCGGACGAACTCGTCGAGGTCGCCGTCGAGCACCCGCTGCACGTCGCCGACCTCGTGCTCGGTGCGGTGGTCCTTGACCATCGTGTAGGGGTGCATCACGTAGCTGCGGATCTGCGACCCCCAGGCGACGTCTTTGACCTCGCCGCGCTGCCGGGCCAGCTCTTCGGAGCGTTTGCGCTCCTCCAGCTCGATCAGCCGCGAGCGCAGCAGCTGCATCGCCACCGCCTTGTTCTGCGTCTGCGAGCGCTCGTTCTGGCACTGGACGACGACGCCGGTCGGGAGGTGGGTGATCCGCACCGCCGAATCGGTCTTGTTGACGTGCTGGCCGCCGGCGCCGGAGGCGCGGTAGGTGTCGATCCGCAGGTCGCCCTCGTCGATCTCGACGTCGACGGTTTCGTCGACGACCGGCCCGACTTCGACCTGGGCGAAGCTGGTGTGGCGGCGGGAGGAAGAGTCGAAGGGCGAGATCCGGACCAGCCGGTGGACGCCGCGCTCGGCGGCGAACAGGCCGTAGGCGTTTTCGCCGCGGGCGATGAACGTCGCCGACTTGAGCCCCGCCTCCTCCCCCGCCGAGGCCTCCAGCATCTCGACGTCGAAGCCGCGCCGCTCGGCCCAGCGCAGGTACATCCGCAGCAGGATCTCAGCCCAGTCCTGGGAGTCGGTGCCGCCGGCGCCGGCGTGGACGGTGACGACGGCGTCACCGGCGTCGTAGGCGCCGCTGAACAGGCGCGCCTCTTCCAGCTCCGCCAGGCGCGCCTCGACCGAGCGCAGCTGCGTGCTCAGCTCGGCCGCCATCTCCTCGTCTTCGTCGGCCATCTCGGCCAGGTCGCCGAGGTCGGCGATGTCGGACTCGAGCCCGCGGAACATCTCCAGTTTGCGCTGGGCGCGGGCATGGGCAGCGGAGGTGCCGGCGGCGGCCTCCTGGTCGTCCCAGAATCCCGGCCGGCCCATCTCCTCCTCGAGCCCGGCCGCTTCCTTCTCTAGCCCGGCAGGGTCAAAGGTAGTCCGCGAGCAGGGACAGCTGCTCGCGGACGGCGGCCAGGCGAGGCGCGACGGGTTCGCTCTGAATCTCGGCCATTGGCACAGGTTATTAGGCGTGGTCGGTGGAGGGGTCCGGTCGTCCTCCGCTCGAATTTGTCGCGCCCCTTCGGGGCTGGCTCCCGATGATGCTGCCCTCCTATGGAGGGCAGGAATCAGATTGCATATCGCAGCGAACATTCGGGCGGAGGACGACCGGACCCCTCTCCCAATCGGCACTACAGGACGGCCGAGCTGCCTAGCTTTTTCGCGAGAGCTTCCGCCCTTGGGCGTCTGCCGGAGACTGTCGCAAGGGGGGTGGGTGTCCCTCTCGCGACCGGCGTCCTGTTGCTCGCACAGACCACTCAGCGAGAGACGACCCGTTATAGGCGAGGAACCCAGGGAGCGAGAGGGACACCCACCCCTCCCTACAAGTGCGGCTTGAGCCCTAGGCAGTCGGAACGCGAGCGGTGATGATCCAGGTCGAGGCGGGGGCATAGACGCCGTCGGGGCCGTCGAAGTCGGCGATCGCGGCGCGGATCTTGGCGGCGATCTCCGGGCGGACATCGTCGGCACGGTCGCCCCAAAGGCGGAGGATCTCGCCGGCGGGGCCGAGGGCCATTCCGAACTCGACCGCCTGGTCGAGGTCGTCGCCGACCTTCATCGGCAGGTCGCAGCGCTGCAGCGAGATCTCCTCGAAGCCGGCGATCTTCAGCTGTTCGCTGACGGTGTCGGCATCTGCCATCGAGAAGGGCCCGGGACCGCAGGTCGGCTCGTCGGTCTTCTCAGGGTGTTCGAGGTACCCGCCGACCACCTCCTCGGCGCGGCTGACCCACTGGTTGTCGAGCTTGCGGCGCCAGACGACCGCGGTGAAGCGGCCGCCGGGAACGAGTGCCTGGCGAACGTTGCGCAGAGCGACGACGGGATTGGCGAAGAACATGATCCCCATGCGCGAGAAGGCGTACTCGAACCCCTGCTGCAGCCCCGGCGTCTGAACGTCGGCGACCCGGAAGCTGACGTTCCCGAGGCCGGCCTCCTCGGCCTCGCCGCGGGCGATCTCGACGAACGGCGCGGACACGTCGAGGCCGAGGACCGAGCCCTCTGCCCCGACCAGCTCCGCCAGTCGCCGCGCGGTTTCGCCGAACCCGCAGCCGATGTCCAGGACACGGTCCCCCGGCCGCGGCGGATTGGACTGGATCGCCTTCTCCCCGTGCGCGCCGAGGCCGCCCGCGGTCAGGTCCCGGTACTCGACGAAGAGCTCGAAGAGCGGGCCGCTCCAAGCCTCGATCGCCTCGGCATTCTCGGGAGCCAGGGAGGGCATCGGGTCATCGTACGCGGAAGCGAGCATCCCGCAACGCCTCTTCGCGGTCGTCGCAGGGGCGCCAGCTCCGGACGCGCCGATCGCGCAGCTCGAAGACCCAGGCCATCTCGTCGACCCCGGCCTCGCTGCCGTCCTCGGCCCACCGCCAGCGGCGGCGGACCAGGGCGACGGCGCGGCCGCCGCCTCCCTCCAGCCCTTCCTCGTAGAGCTGCTCCAGCTCGATCGTCTGCTGCACGCCCCCCGGCTCCCGGGTCGCCCACAGCCGTGCCGCCTCGCGCCCCCTGCGCAACCCCCGCACCGAGTGCAGCTCGACCTCCGGGTCGAGGACCGCGACGAAAGCGTCGAGATCGCGCTCGTTGAAGGCGCGGATGAACTCCCTTATGGGATCAATCACGCCCCATGGCACTTCTTGAACTTTTTCCCGCTGCCGCACCAGCAGGGGTCGTTGCGGCCGATGTTCTCTTTCTCGTCCTTGACGACGGTCTCGACCACATCGGAGGTGCCGTTGCCAGGCGCGATCGCCCCCGCGGCGGCCACGTCGGATGCGGCGGCGCCGCTGGCGGCGACGACTTCGCGCAGGGCCGAGGGCTGGTTCTCCAGGGTGCCGCCCGAGTAGGCGAGTGCGCCGGGCTCGCCGTTGCCGGCCGCGACCGCCCCGCCCTGTTGCGGCTGGATTTCGACCTCGGCCCGGAAGACCAGCTTCGAGAACTCGTCCCAGATCGCGTGCATCAGCTCTTCGAACATCGCGTAGCCCTCGTTTTTGTAGGCGACGAGAGGGTCGATCTGAGCGAAGCCGCGGAGGTGGATTCCCTCGCGCAGGTAGTCCATGTCGAAGAGGTGTTCGCGCCAGCGGTTGTCGATCACCTGCAGCAGGATCGAGCGCTCCAGGAAGCGCATCAGCTCCTCGCCGAGCTGCCCTTCGCGCTCGTCGTAGGCGTTCATCGCGTCGTCGTCGAGAGCGTCCTTCAGCTGCTCGCGATCGACGGTCTCCGGCGCCAGGCTGGCGACCTCGACCCCGACCGGCCAGATCTGGCGCAGCTGCGTCTCCAGCTCCTCCAGGTCCCACTCCTCGAGGATGTCGCCGGCGGTGTACTCGTCAACCAGGCGCTCGATCACGCCCTCGATTTCGTCCCGCGCGGTCTCGGAGATGTCGCGACCTTCGAGGATCTCGCGGCGGTATTTGTAGACGACGCGCCGCTGCTCGTTCATCACGTCGTCGTACTCGAGCACGCGTTTGCGGATCAGGAAGTTCTGTTCCTCGACCTTCTTCTGGGCGTTCTCGACGGTTTTCGTCAGCATTTTCGCTTCCAGCGGCACTTCCTCGCCCTCGTCGCCGACCGGGCCGAGTTTGTCGAGGATTTTGTAGATGCGATCGCCGGCGAAGAGGCGGATCACGTCGTCTTCGGCGGAGAGGAAGAAGCGGGTCTCGCCGGGGTCGCCCTGGCGGCCGGAGCGGCCCCGCAGCTGGTTGTCGATGCGGCGCGACTCGTGCCGCTCGGTGCCGCAGATGTAGAGGCCGCCGAGCTCGCGCACCTCCTCGCCTTCGGCCTTGCACTGGGGCTCGAGCTCCACCGTTGTCTCCGCCAGCGCCTCCTCGTAGCCCTCGCTTTCGT
Organism: Solirubrobacterales bacterium; assembly: GCA_035700965.1. Lineage (GTDB taxonomy): Bacteria > Actinomycetota > Thermoleophilia > Solirubrobacterales > 70-9 > VAYN01. The sequence continues at coordinate 10,973 of DASSOC010000020.1, read as the reverse complement.
GGGTGATCCCGCGTTTCTTCAGCTCGACGATCGCCAGCTGTTCAGGGTCACCGCCGAGCTTGATGTCGACCCCGCGACCGGCCATGTTGGTCGCGATCATCACCGCGCCCTTGCGGCCGGCCTGGGCGATCAGCTCCCCCTCTCGTTCGGCGTGCTCGGGCTTCGCGTTGAGGACGGCATGCTGGATTCCCTCGCGTTTGAGCGCCGCGGAGATCATCTCCGAGACCTCGACCGAGACGGTCCCGACGAGGATCGGCTGCCCCTTCTCGTGGCGGCTGAGGATCTCGGCGAGGACGGCCTGCCACTTGCCGTCCTTGGTCTTGAAGATCTGGTCGTTGCGGTCCTCCCTGACCATCGGCCTGTTGGTCGGGATCTCGACCACCGGTATCTTGTAGATCTTCATGAACTCGGTCGCCTCGGTGAGGGCGGTGCCGGTCATGCCGGAAAGCTTGTCGTAGAGGCGGAAGTAGTTCTGCAGGGTGATCGTGGCCAGGGTCTGGTTCTCCTCGCGGATCGCCACCCCCTCCTTCGCCTCGACCGCCTGGTGCAGGCCCTCCGACCAGCGCCGACCCTCGAGGATGCGACCGGTGAACTCGTCGATGATCATCACCTCGCCGTCGATCACGGCGTAATCGGTGTCCTTTTTGTAGAGCGACTCGGCCTTCAGCGACTGGACCAGGTGGTTGACGAGGCTGCCGTGCTCGCCGAGGTAGAGGTTGTCGACGCCGACGAACTCCTCGGCTTTCTTGACGCCGCGCTCGGTCGGGGCGACGGTTTTGTGCTTCTCGTCGTACTCGAAGTCGTAATCGACCTCGGAGGTGTCCTTGTTTTCGCCCAGCGATTTCAGCTTCTCTTTCGCCGGCACCCCCTCCATCTGCTTGGCCAGACGGGCGAAGGTGTAGTAGGTCTGGGCCGCCTGTTCGGGCTGCCCGGAGATGATCAGCGGCGTCCGCGCCTCGTCGATGAGGATGTTGTCGACCTCGTCCACGATCGCGAAGTGGTGGCCGCGCTGGACGCAGTGCTCGAGCTGGTCGGCCATGTTGTCGCGCAGGTAGTCGAAGCCGAACTCCGAGTTGGTCCCGTAGACGACGTCTTTCGCGTATTTGACCTGGCGGGCGTCGTGGTCGTCGAAGTCCTGGACGGCGTCGACGCTGACTCCGAGCGCGTCGTAGATCGGTTTCATCCATTCCGCATCGCGCCGGGCGAGGTAATCGTTGACGGTGACGACGTGGACGCTGTCACCGGCGAGCGTGTTGAGGAAGACCGCCAGGGTCGCGGTCAGCGTCTTTCCCTCGCCGGTCCTCATCTCGGCGATGGCGCCGTCGTGGAGGACCATGCCGCCGATCAGCTGAACGTCGTAGTGGCGCTGGCCGGTGGCGCGCCTGGAAGCCTCCCGGGTGAGGGCGAAGGCCTCCGGCAGCAGGTCGTCGAGTGACTCTCCACCGCGGGCGCGTTTGCGCAGCTTGTCCGCCTCCTCGCGGATCTCCGCGTCGGAGAGGGCTTCCATCTCCGGCTCGAACCGGTTGATCGCCTCAGCGCGCTTCTGGTAGGCCTTGAACTTCCGCCCCTCTCCCGCGCGCAGCGCCTTCGTTACGAGGTCCATCGCTGGCATTGCTCAAGGGTAGCGGTGCGACGGCAAATCCCCCTCGTCGGTTTCGGATTTCCCCTTGCCGCCCTCCGCGGATGGGGCTAACCTCGTGGCAGAACCACAAGGAGGCACTCATGCGGATGGAGATTCGAGGCCGGAACGTCGAGGTGACGGACGAGCTGCGTGAGATGGTGCGGAAACGCTTCCAGCGGATGGGACGGCAGGTCTCGCCGCTGGCGACCTTGGAGGTGGTGCTCTCCGAAGAGCGCAACCCACGGGTCGCCGACAGCCAGGTCGCAGAGGCGACGCTCTACTTGAAAGGAGTGACGCTGCGGGCGCACGAGTGCTCGCCGACGATGGGGCACTCGGTCAACGAGCTGGCCGAGGACATGGGACGGCAGGTGAAGAAGCATCGGGAACTGCGACGCAAGCGCCGCCGCACGCGGCGGATGGTCGAACAGCTGCGTGGCCGCCCGGCGGAGGCACGGCCGTAGGGCCGCGGAAAACCAACTAAAGGCGCCGGGCAAAGGTCACCGCCACCACCCGAGACGACCCCGCGGCCCTCAGCGCGCGAGCGCAGGCCGTGAGGGTCGCCCCGGTGGTGAGCACGTCGTCGATCAGGAGCGCGCTGCGGGGAGCGGCGCCGCGGGCATGGATGCGCGGCGGGTGCGCCACCCGCTCGGCCCGGCGGCGCCCCACCTGCCTGTCGCCGCCGCGGCGCTCCAGGCAGCCTTCCAGCGGCGCATCGAGCCGCTCGGCCAAAGCGGCCGCGAGCTCGCCCGCAGGATCGAAGCCACGGCGACGCAGCCGCGGCGGCGCCGGCGGCACCGGCACGATCGTCCCGCTCACCATGTGGGCGGGTGCCAGCCACTCGATCCGCTCGGCCATCAGGTCGGCGACCGGCAGCAGGTGCCTGAACTTCAGCGCCGCGACGAGGTCTCGGGCGACCCCCTCGTAGGACGCCGAAGACCAGGCCCGGTCCAGGCCCGCCGGCCCGCTCCCCAGCAGCGGCTTCGCGTCCGCCAGCCGCCTCCCGCAGCGGTTGCAGATCACCGCCTCGACCCGGCAGGATCGGCCGCAGGCGGCACACAACGGCGGCACCAGGGCGACGGCAACGGCTTTCGCGACCTCCATGCCGCCATCCTGCCGAGCGCCTGCGCACGCATGGCGCGCACAAGCAAAAAATTCAGGCTCGCCTTTGGGTCGGATCAGTGACTTGCCACCGGGCCCTGGACGCCCGGGGATCGCCCGGGCCTCAGCGCCTGGACCATTCCGGCCGCCGCGTCGACCGCCGCCCCGAGCAACGCCAGATCGCGAATCAAGGTCAGTTCCGGAGATTTGAAGGTGGCGGTCGAGACAACGGTTGCCGCAACCACGATCCAGGCCGGGCGGCGCAGACGCTCGGTCCCCGCGCTGAGCACGACCGCCGCCAGGCCCAGCAGCCAGACCATGTACTGGGTGCTGAGCACCGGGCTGACGACGACGATGAGCAGAACGACGGTGAAGACGAAGTCGCGGCTCACGGCGGCCTCGCCCAGCTGCCTGCAGCCGGCTCGGATCGCCCGCGCCCGGCAGCGCCACCAGACCGCCGCGGCCGCCAGCACAGCCAGGCTCAGCCAGCGGAGCAGCGTCGCGACGCTGTCCGCCATGGGGGTGGCGACCTCCCAGGCGCCGAAGTGGATCGCGCGCGGGTAGGGATCGCCGCTGACGATCTGTTCGAGCTGCCAGGGGATCGTCGCGACCGCTTCCTCCTGCAGGCCGCGGTCGCCGCCGTGCGAGAGGAAGCCGGTGGGGTCGCCGAAGGCGATCGCCGAAGTCACGCACACCAGCGCGACCGCCGCCACCGCGGCGAGGCCGGCTCTCAGCAGCCGCGACCGGTCCCACTCGCCGAACAGCACCAGCACCGGCCAGACCTTGATCGCCGCCCCCAGCCCCGCCAGCGCCCCGAACCAGGCCGGGCGACGGTGGACCGCGAGCAGCGCGGCAATCGCGATCACGGTCGGGACGAGGTCGAAGCGCAGCACGGCGAAGGTCCCCAGCAGCGGCATCCCGAGCAGCCAGACCCAGACGCCGGCGTCATTTCCCGCCCGCCGGGAGAGCCGCGCCAACAGCAGCAGACCGGTGAAATCGACCAGGAGCATCAGGCCGACGAACGCTTCGCCGTAGCCGACCGAGAGGAGCCGCGGGAGAAGCATCAGCAGGCCGGCCCCGGGCGGGTACTGCCATGCCTCCCCGCCCGGGAAGGCGTGGTGGACCGTGAGGAAGTGCGACCAGGTCTGGTAGTTGTTGACGTCCTCGAGCCGCGGGTGCGAGGTCGCCCAGAAACCGACCTCGGCGACGATCAGCGCCCGGGTGCAGGCCCAGACCACGAGCCAGGCCCAGGTTTTGCGGCCGGGCTTCAAGAAGGCCGAGCTTCCAGGCCCCGCGCTCAGCTGCGGGCGGCGAGGATGGCGCCGATCAGGACCGAGCGGTCCGGAACCTCGGAGCCCGGCAGGAGGATGACTTCCTTGAGGCGGGAGCCGTCGCCGACGCGGGCGCCGTCGCCGATCACGGCCGGGCCGTCGATGCGAACGTCGTCGCCGACGTCGCAGCCGGGTCCGAGGAGGACGGGGCCGGCCAGCGTGCCCTCGTCGCCAGGGTCCTCGCCGCTGCGGTAGCCGTCGACGAGGTCCCCCTCCTTCTCCACCCGCACGGCTCCGGTGAGGGCGTCGAAATTGCCTTCCCGCAGCTCCTCGAGGTTGCCGATGTCGTTCCAGTAGGCGTCGATCTCGTGCGAGTAGAAGGGGACGTCGCCCTCGAGCAGCTGCGGGAAGACGTCCATCGCCCAGTCGGCGAAGCCCTCGGGGTCGCCCTCCCCCGCCGCCCTGCTGGCGCCCGGCTCCGGGAAGAAGTCGAAGATCTCCCGGCGGAACATGTAGATGCCGCAGTTGGCGAGGTCGGAGAGGGCTTCAGCGGGGTCCGGCTTCTCCTGGAAGCCCTGGACGCGCCCGTCGGAGCCGACGATCGCCACCCCGAACTGGCTCGTGTCCCGCACCCGCTTCATCGCCAGCGTCGCGATCCCGTCGTGCGATTCGTGGAACTCGCGCATCGCCGCGAGATCGATGTCGGTGAGGGCGTCGCCGCTGATCACGAGGAAGGAGTCGCCGAGGAACCCGGCCGCCTTGCGCACCCCGCCCGAGGTCCCCAACAGCTGCTCCTCGTGGCTGTAGGTGAGGGCCACGCCCTGCGCCGAGCCGTCGCCGAAGTAGCCCCGGATCACGTCCGGGAACCAGTGCAGGTTGACGATCGTCTCGGTGAAGCCGTGGCGGGCCAGCAGGCGCAGGATGTGCTCCATCACCGGCTTGTTGATCACCGGCACCATCGGCTTTGGCATCGCGTAGGTGATCGGGCGCAGCCGGGTCCCCAGCCCCGCCGCCAGGACCATCGCTCTCACTGCGACATCCCCGCCTTGATCCGGTCGAGCGCCTCGATCTTCTCGGGATCGACGCCGAGCCGGTCGGCGACCTCGAGCGAGACGAGATCGCCGAGCAGCGTCGCCCACAGCAGCCGTTCCACCCGGGTCTCCCCCTCCGTCTCGACCCGCAGCACGGCCGCGGCGCCCTCGGCGGCAATCTCCGCGGTCAGCTCGAAGCGGCGCCGCTCGCGCGGATGCTGGTCGCAGTCCTCGAGGAAGACGGCCGCCATCCTCCCCGCCGCCTCGGCCGCCCAGCCGCAGACCTCGTTGTGATCGCTCTCCGGCAGCTCCGAGTGGAATGAGGGCAGCTTCGCGTTCTCGTTGATCTGCGTCTTCCAGCGGTTCGCGACCGGCGCGGTCAAATCAGCCCCGTGGAAGACCGCCGGCACCGCGCCCTCGAGCTGAGCGGCGATCTCTCGCGCCCGCGCCTGCAGCGACTCCGACTCGCGCTCGAGGAAGGCCGCGGCGGCGTCGATCTCGGTGTGGATCCGGGGCCCGGCCCCGGCCAGCGCCGCCGCCTCGGCGGCGGCGGCGAACATGTAGGCGACCGCGACCCGCGGCTGGTAGATGCCCGGCGGCGCCACCACCGGGACGCCGGCCTCGCGTGCCCGCTCGACCAGCGCGCCGCCGGTGCTGAGGACCAGGCGCCGCGCCCCCAGCACCTCCCCCGCCTCGAAGCAGGCGAGCGTCTCCTCGGTGTTGCCGGAGTAGCTGGAGCAGAGCACCGTCCACTCGGGCGTCGCCCAGCTCGGCAGCTCGTAGCCGCGAACCGTGACCATCGGCCTCGTCAGCCGGTCGCCGAGCGCGGCGGCGGCGAGATCGCCGCCGATCGCCGAGCCGCCCATTCCGCAGACCATCAGCCCCGCCGAATCGGCCGGCTCGAGCCGTGCCGTTTCGATCCGCCAGAGGGCATCGCGAAGCTGGTCGGGAAGGCCGAGGACGTCGTCGCGCATCGCGCTCATCTAGGCCGGAACTCTTTCATCTCGGCCGACGACCATGTTCCTCAGCACGGCACCGGGTTCGACTTCGGCTCCGGGAGCGAGGATCGACTGCTGCACCAGCGCGTCCCTGCCCACCCTGCAGCCGTCGAGCAGGACCGAATCGCCAACCACGGCACCGCGCTCGACGGTGCATGCGGGACCGATCACGGCTCGCGGGCCGACGCCCGCCTCCTCCTCGATGGTGGCGCCGGCGGCGACGAGGAGGCCGGGAGCGGTGGGCTCGACCCGGGTGTGAACCCGGCGCTCGAGGATGTCCCAGCTGGCCTGCAGGTAGCGCTCGGGGGTGCCGATGTCCATCCAGTAGCCGTCGAGGAGGGAGCCGCAGAGGCCGTCCCCGACCAGGCGCGGGAACACTTCCCGCTCGATCGAGACCGCCTGGCCGGGCGGGATCAGGTCGAGGACCGAGCGCTCCAGCACGTAGGCGCCGGCGTTGATCTCGCCCGGTGCCACCTCGCCGGTCTTCTCGAGGAACCCCAGCACTCGCCCATCGCCGTCGCAGTGGACCAGTCCGTAGGCGGAGGAATCCGCGACCGGGTGCAGCGCGATCGTCGCCCGCGAGCTCTTCTCCCCGTGCACCCGCCAGAGCGCGCTCAGGTCGAGGTCGGCGAGGACGTCGCCGTTGAGGGCAAAGAAGCGGTCCTGCAGCCGCTCCCCCAGCGCCTCGGCGGCGAAACGGATCGCTCCGGCGGTGCCCAGCGGCTCGGGCTCGGCGACGTAGGTGATCGCCACCCCGGCGCGCTGCTCCTCGCCGGCGAGCGCCTGGCGCAGAACCTCGGGCAGGAAGCCGCAGGCGAGCACCACCTCGCTCACCCCGTGGGCCGCCAGCCACTCGATCGCGTAGGCGAGGAAGGGCCGGTCGACCAGCGTCACCGCCGGCTTGGGCACGTCACTGGTGAGCGGCCGAAGCCGCGTACCCTCGCCGCCGACCAGAACGATTGCCTGCACTATCGCCCCCTAGGAAGCGCCGGCCGGCGTCGGAGCCTCAGCCGCGCGCCCGATTCCCTCGTACTCGAAACCGGCGGCCCGCAATGCCTTCGGGTCGAGGAAGTTGCGGCCGTCGACGATCAGCGACCCTGCCATCCGCTGCGCCGCAGCGCCCCAGTCGAGCTCGGCGAACTCCCGCCACTCGGTGACGAGGACGGCGGCGTCCGCACCGTCCAGCGCCGCGAGCGCGGAAGTTGCCATCTCGACCGATTCGAGCAGCCCGGCGGCGCGCTCGCCGGCAACCGGGTCGTAGGCGACGACCTCGGCCCCCTCCCCCTGCAGCCGTGCCGCCAGCACCAGGCTCGAGGCCTCCCGCATGTCGTCGGTGTCGGGCTTGAACGCCAGGCCGAGCAGCGCGATGCGTTTGCCGATCAGCGAGCCGAGGTGCTTTTCGAGCTTGCCGACCACCCGCCGCTTCTGCAGCTCGTTGACCTCGATCACCGCCGTCAGCAATTGGAAGTGGTAGCCGGTATTGCCCGCCAGCATCTTCAGCGCGCTGACGTCCTTGGGGAAGCAACTGCCCCCGTAGCCGATCCCCGCGCGCAGGAAGGAGCTGCCGATCCGCTCGTCGAGGCCCATCCCCCCGGCCACCTGGCCGACGTCGGCGCCGACCTCCTCGCAGACGTTGGCGATCTCGTTGATGAAGGAGATCTTGGTCGCCAGGAAGGCGTTGGAGGCAAGCTTGATCATCTCGGCGCTGGCGACGTCGGTGCGGAGGATCGCCCCGCCGAGCGGCCGGTACAGCTCTTCGACCGCGTCGGCGGCCGCCTCGTCGCCCGGGTCGGAGCCGATCACGACCCGGTCGGGGTGCATGAAGTCGGCGACCGCCGTGCCCTCCTTGAGGAACTCGGGGCAGGAGACGTAGGCGAGCCCGGGCATATCGCGCCGGATCGACTGGCCGGTGCCGGCCGGCACCGTGCTCTTCATCACCAGCACGTGGTCGCTGTCGGCAGGGAGGTCCTGCACGACCGCCCGCACCCGCGAGAGGTCGGCATCTCCCGAGTAGGTGGGCGGGGTGTCGACGCAGACGAACAGCAGCCGCGCCCTGCGCAGCAGCTCGTCCATGTCGGTGGTGAAGGTGATCCGGTCCGCGTTGCGCCGGATCAGCTCCGCCAGCCCCGGCTCGTGGATCGCGACCTCGCCGCGCGAGAGCGACTCGACCTTCTCCGGGAGGATGTCCCGGGCGACGACCTCGTGACCGAGCTCGGCGAAGCACGCCGCGGTGACCAGTCCAACCCAGCCCGCCCCGACGACACCGACCGGCTTCAACTCTCCGCTCACGGATTCCCCCTACCCTTCTTCTTCGCTTTTTTCTTCGGCAGCAGCACATCCGCCGAACGCGCCATCCCGATCATCTGCTCGTTGGTCAGGGACTGTTCGAGGTCGTTGGCGATCCAGTAGCTGTTTTCGCCGCGGTGCCAGGCGACCATCTTGATCTGCCCGCCGTCGACGAAGATTTCATATTCGCGCCCGTGGATCGTCTCGGTCACGGTGGGATCGCTCAGGATCGGCGGGTCGGACCAGCCGCGGATCCCCTGCACCCCGAAGTAGTGGAGGCCGTCGGGCTCGTCGATCACGGCGACCATTTTGTAGGCGACGTGGAGGTTCCCGTCATCTTCCCGGAAGCGGTAGACGCGGGGGTCGACGACGTGTTCGTAGGGGTTGGTTTCCACGAAGGCGGCCCCGGGCGGCAGCCGCGTCGGGTAGAAGATCGGGAAGCCGCCGCCGACCCTGCGGCCGGCCGCGGCGGCCTCGGCTTCGCCGGCTCCGCGCGCTGGCAGCAGCCCGTCATCGCCGGGCTTCGCCACCTTCACCTTCGGCTTCTTCCGGTGCTTCTTCCTGGCGTGCTTCCCCTTGCCGCGACTGGCCTTCTTCGGCTTCGAGCCGGTGCTCGCTTCGGAGGAAGCGGCGGGGGCGCCTCCATCTTCGCCGAGGAAGTCTTCGGCCGCTTCGTGGATCGCGGTTTCCGAGGCATAGACGAAGCTCGGCCCCAGTTCGGCCGGGAAGTGGACTTTGTTGATCGTCGCGTTGCGGCAGGCGACCGCGAGTTTCAGCAGTTCGAGCAGCGAGTCGGTCGCGCTGATGTCGGACTGGGTGTATTCGGTGAAGATGTCGGTCAGGTGGCTCTGGTCGAAGAGCAGGTCGTTGAGCGAGACCCGCTGGCGGGCGTCGGTGAGGAAGTCCTGCTGGCGGGCGGAGCGGACGATGTCGGTATCGGTGTGGCGGTAGCGCACGTACTCCAGCGCTTTCTTTCCACACAGCTTCTGGTAGCCCGGCTGGATGTTGATTTCCGAATACTGTTCCGCAGGCGGCAGGCCGACGTTCGAGTGGTAGTAGCGGCGGTCGATGTCGACGTAGACGCAGCCGATCGCGTCGACGGCGCGGACGAAGCCGAGGAAATCGACGTTGACGACGTGGTTGACCTTCAGCCCGGTCAGTTCCTTCACCACCTGCAGGGTCAGTTTGGGACCGCCGTCGCTGTAGGCGGCGTTGAACTTATCGATCCCGAAGCCGGGGATTTCGACCTGAAGGTCGCGGGGGATCGACATCACGGAGATCATGTCCTTGTCGGGGTTCAGCCGCACCAGCATCGTCGTGTCCGAGCGAGCCGGTTCGCCTTCCGCTTCGTTGGCGCGGTGATCGGAGCCGAGGATGAGGATCGTCTGCGGTTCGCCGGAGTGGACGTCGGCCAGCGCATTTTTGAGTTTTTCGTGGAACTTGTGGTTCCCGCCGCCAAGGGCCTGGGCGATGCTGTCGACGTAGAGGAGGACGCTGGTCGCGGTCGCCGCGGCGGAGACCGCGACGATCAGGATCGAGGCCAGGGTGAAGCGCCACCAGAAGCGCTTCGGCTTCGGCGCCGGCTCGCCGTCGCCGGCGGGAGGGGGCTTCTTCGGGGACCAGCCCGGCCCGAGCGGCTCACTCATCGAGCCGGTCCGGGATCGCCAGCAGGAAAGCCTCGAGCGCCTGCCGGTAGGTCTCGAGCGAGGAGACGGAGACCCACTCGGCGGGGCCGTGGTGGCCGGCTCCGACCGGCCCGAACTCGACCGCCGGCACCCCCACCCGCAGGAAGGAGACCGCGTCGGAGGCGCCGTCGCGACCGACGCTCATCGGCTCGCCGCTGTGGTGCTCGGCGGCCGAGGTGCGCAGAGCCTTGACGTAGGGGGATTCGCGATCGACCCTCGCCGGAGGTCGGGTCAGCAGCGACCTCGCCTCGCAGCCGGGAATGTCCCGCACCTGGGCGAGGATCTCCCCCGGATCCTGGCCGGGCAGGTAGCGGATGTCGACGTCGATCACGCAGGAGTCGGGCACCTTGTTGAGCGCGTCGCCGCCCAGGATCCGGCCGAGGTTGATCGAGGGCCGGTCGAAGAGGTCGGAGCTCTCGCGCGCGAACGGCAGCGACTCGATCGAGCGGAAGGCGTCGTGGGCCTTCAGGATCGCGTTGTCGCCCAGCCAGGGAGTGGCGCCGTGGGCGGAGGTGCCGCACACCTCGAGCCGCATCGCCAGCACGCCCTTCGCCTGGACCCCGACGTGCAGGTCCGTGGGCTCACCGGTGATCGCGAAGTCGCCCGTGTAGCCGCTCTTGATCAGGAACTCGGTGCCGCGGTCGATCTCCTCCTCGGACTCCTCGTCCGGGACGACCGCCAGCACGACCTGCACGCCGCGCGCGTCGCGGAGCTCCTGGAGCGCGCCCATCATCGCCGCCAGCGCGCCCTTCATGTCGTAGGCGCCGCGGCCGTAGATCCGGTCGCCCTCGATCCGCGGCTCGAACTGCTCGGCATGAGCCGGGACGACGTCGAGATGGCCGTGGAAGACGACGGTCGGGCCCTCCGGCGAGCCGACCCGCGCCGCCAGCACGGGCAGGCCCCGGATCTCGAGCTCGTCGACGGGGATGTCCCGGGCCTCGAGCCAGCCCTTCATGAATCCGGACCCCTTGCGGATGCCCTCG
>DASSOC010000019.1:0-16682 GCA_035700965.1 Solirubrobacterales bacterium | reverse complement strand
GGCGACGATGATCGGGGTGCTGATGTCGGCGACCCTGCCCGCCCGCCTCGGCGAGCCGGCGCGGGCGATGTCGCTGGCGCGGCGCATCGGCCGCATGCGCGAGACCTTCCCGGTGCTTGTCGGGACCCTGGTCTCCCAGACGGTGCTCAACATCGTCGCCCTCGCCCTGCTCGGCGTGATCATCGTCTCCACCACCGACCTTTTCCACTCCAGCACGCAGAAGCTCTTCGCCTTCAGCTTCGTCCCGCTCCTGCTGCTCGTGGTCGTATTGCTTGCCCCGTCGGTGATGCGGCGCAACGGCAACGGCCGCCTCGCCCGGCTGGGCGCCGCACTGCACGCCGCGCTCGTGCAGATGCGGGCGGGCCTGAGCGTCTTTCGCAGCCCGCGGCGGGGAATCGCCGCATCGGCCGCGCAGCTGAGCGCCTGGGCAATCCAGCTGGCCGCCTGCTGGGCGCTGTTCGCCGCGCTGGGGCTGAGCGATCAGGTCGGGATCGGCGCCGCCGCCGCGGTCCTTTTCGCCGTCAACGTGACGGCGGTCGTCCCGGCGACGCCCTCGAACATCGGCGTCTTCCAGATCGCCGTGCTCAGTGTTCTGCACACCGGCTTCGGCGTCAGCACCGCGGACAGCCTCGCCTACGGCGTCATCCTGCAGGCGGTCGAGATCGCCACCGCCGTCGCGCTGGGCCTGCCCGCCCTGGTTCGCGAAGGCTTCACCTGGAGTGATCTGCGGGTGCAGGCGCTCTCGTCATCGCCGGTGCGGCTGAAGCCGCAGCCGGTCCCGCGCGAGTCCGCGGGCCGCGAGGGCGTCCGCGCCTAGACCCGCGATCCCCCGCCCGCGAGAGCCCGTGGGTCCGCTCAGCTGAGCACGGCTTTCGAGACGCTGCCGATGCCGAGCAGGCCGGGGCCGACATGGGCGCCGAGCACGGCGCCGATCTCCGAGGTGAAGACCGGCTCGCAACCGAAGATCTCGCGGCCGTCTTCGATCAGGCCGGCCGCGGTCTCGTCGTCCTGGATGTGCTGGACGACCCAGCCGTCTAAACCCGACTCGTGCCGCTGGCGGGCGTAGTCGCGCAGGCGCTCAATCGAGCGGGCGCGGGTGCGCACGCGCTCGACCGGGGTGATCTCCTCCTCCAGGGTGAGGATCGGCTTGATCTTCAGCGCCGAGCCGATCCAGGCGCGGGCGCCGCCGATGCGGCCGCCGCGCCGCAGGTACTCGAGCGTGTCGATCGCGAACCACATCTTCAGCTCCTCGCGCGCCTGCTCAGCACGGGCCAGGACCGCCTCTCCCCCCTCGCCCGCCCTTGCCGCCGCGGCCGCCGCCAGCACGCTCAGGCCCATCCCACCGGCCGCCGAGCGCGAATCGAAGAGGTGGATGCGCTCTCCCCCCTTGCCCTCGCTGACGAGCCGCTCGCGAGCCTGGCCCGCCGCCTCATAGGTGCCGGAGATGCCAGCGGAGATGTGGACGGAAACGATTTCGCGGCCTTCGTCGAGCAGCGGCTCGTAGACGGAGACGAAGTCGCCGATCGACGGCTGCGAGGTCGTCGCCCCGCCCTCAGAGGCTCGCAACCGCTCGTAAAAGCCGCCGTAATCAGCGATCTCGGCCTCCCGTTCCTGTTGGCCGTCGACAGAAACGTAAAGGCTGATCGTCTTGATCCCCAACGACGCGATCAGCTCGCTCGGCAAATAAGCCGTCGTGTCGCAGACGACCGCAGTTTCAACAGGAGGAGTCAAGCACGGCGATTCTCGCAGACGGTCTAGGTCAGTTTGATCTGACCATGGATTCGCCCTCGGGTTGGCCTAGCTTTGCCTCGGCCAAGAGATCACAGCGGTGGGGACGCCTACCGCTACACTTTGTGAAGTGACAGGCACCCCGGACAATGCGCAGGTAGCGATCTCTCTCACCGACAAGGCGGCTGGCAAGATCGCCGAGCTGCTTGGCGGTCAGGCGGACTCCGAGAGCCAGGCGCTGCGCGTCGCCGTCCGCGGGGGTGGCTGTTCGGGCTTCCAGTACGCGCTCGCCTTCGACCGCGTCAAGGAGGACGACCACGTCTTCGAGGTCGACGGCGTCTCCGTGATCGTCGACAAGGTGAGCATGCAGTTCGTCTTCGGCTCCGAGGTCGACTACGTCGAAGGCCTGCAGGGCGCGGGCTTTCAGGTCAACAACCCCAACGTCGTCGCCGCTTGCGGCTGCGGATCCTCTTTCCAGGTGAAAGAGGACGCAGCCGAGACTGCGGCGGTCTAACCGGACGCGCTTCGGACATCGACCACACTGGAGTGTGGTCGATGTCGACTGCGCTATTCGATCTGAAGGGGCGGCGACTGAGCCGGGGGCGCCGCGACCGGTGCTGCTTCGGGTTGCTCGACTCCCAGCGCCTCGGCGAGCTCGCCGGAGTCGAACATCTCCTCGACGATGTCGGCGCCGCCGACCAGCTCGCCGTTGACGTAGAGCTGGGGGAAGGTCTGCCAGTCGGAGATCTCGGCGGTGACTTCGCGCAGCGGCTGCAGCGCCGGCAGCACGTCGATCGCGCCGTACTCGACGTCCATCGAGTCAAGCACCTGCACCACCCTCATCGAGAAGCCGCAGCGGGGCGCTTCCGGGGTGCCCTTCATGAAGAGCAGCACCGGGTTGGCGGCGATCAGCTCCTCGATCTTCTGCTTCAGCTCGGCGTCGGCCATGGGCACAGACTAGCTACCCCGGAACCCCGGTCTTCAGCGAGAGGGCGTGGATCGCCCCATCGTCGAAGCGCTCCTTCACGGCGGCCTTGACAAGCCGGTGCTGCTCAATCCGGGAGAGGCCCTCGAACTGGGGCGCCGAGACGGTCGCCCGCAGGTGATCGCCCGTGCCCGTTTCGTCGACGACCTCGACCTCGGCGCCGGGCAGCGCCGCCTCGATCATCCGCTGGATCTCCGCCAGGTCCGCCACGGTCCGCGGGCGCTAGCGTCGGCGGCGCAGCATCATCAGGCCGCCGACGGCGAAGCCGACGATGGCGGCGCCGGCGATCAGCTGCGAGCGATGCTCGTTCACCTGGCGGCGCCAGTCGGTGAGTTCGGTGACGCGTCCGCGCAGAGCCTCGACGGAGGTGCCCAGGTTGCGGCGCTGCAGGTCGATGTCGCGGCGGATCTCGGCCGCGGAGCGACCCGGCATGCCGGTCGTCGACGGTCGCACCGGCTCGGGATGGGCGCTCATTTCTCCCCCTCGCCTTCCAGCATCGTCTTGGTCAGCTTCGCCTCCTCGATCGCCTGCTCCGGCACCGGCGGCGCGCCAGCCTGGAGCGAGCGGTAGGCGAAGAAACCGGCGGCGGCGGCGATCAGCAGGAAGAGCGCCGCCTCGACGAAGAAGCCGGGCCAGGCGTTGCCGTCGAAGACCTCTTCGGCGAGCAGCCAGGCGACGCCCTCCATGACGAGGATCAGCGCCAGGAAGGCGAAGATGCCGGCGGCGAGGCCGACGACCGAGCCGCGCAGGATCTTGCCGACCTTCTCGGAGATCTCCGCCTTGGCGAGCTCGATCTCCTCGCGAACGAGGGTGGAGCTTCTCTCGGCGACATCGAAGACCAGCTCGCTTACCGAGCGATCGTCCCGCTCCTGGGGAGGTATGACTGGACCGTCGGCCACCGCTACTCCGGCGGATCTTCGTCGAAGAGTCGGCGGAAAGCGAAGGCGGCGATGCGGGTGGCGACGATGCTGGCGGCAGCGCCGGCCCCGGCCAGCATGCCGCTCCAGACGAGACGCTTGACGATGTCGTTGTCCATCGACATCCGACCTTACCTATCGCGGCTCGAGACCGTCGCAGATCGTCGCGACGACAAGGCTCTTTGCCTGGTCGAAGTCGGTGTCGGAGGCCGGGATCACCTCGAAGATCCAGCCGGAGAGAAGCTGCTCGATCGCCCCGTAGAAGGACATCGAGGCGAAGGTGGCGTCGATGTCGCCGCGGAAGACGCCCGCCGCCTGGCCGTCGGCGACGATCTTCGCGATCGAGTCGTAGGCGCGGCGAATCTCCGGCAGGTGGGTGCGGCCGAAGGAGTTAGCTGCCCGCGTCACCTCGACGATGATCACCTTCATCAGCTCCGGGTCGTGCCGGTAGGAATCAAAGATGAAGCCGGCGACGGCGCCGAGCTTCTCGCGCGGACCGGCGCCGGTGCGGTCGGCCTCCTCGATCGCCGCCAGCAGCAGCGACCAGCGCTCGATGAAGAGTTCGTTCAGCACCTCGTCCTTGGAGCGGAAGTAGTGGTAGACGAGCCCGTAGGCGACTCCCGCCTCGTCGGCGATGTCGGAGACGCGGGTCGCGTGGAATCCCTGGCGGGCGAAGACGCGGATCGCCGCATCGAGGATCAAGCGACGTTTGTCGGCGGGCGGCGCCTGCGCCATCAGGCCTGCTCCTCCGCCGGCTGCGGCCAGCGGTAGACGCCCGGCCGGCGGTTGGCGAGCGAGGGCAGCGAGGCGCGGACCCGGTCCTGCCCGGCGAGGTCGAGCTCGGCGGCGACGAAGCACTCCCCGTCGGGAGCGGTGGCGAGGACGACGCCCCAGGGATCGACGATCATCGAGCGCCCGAGGGAGCTGAAGTGCGGCGGCGCCTCGCCGACCTGGTTGGGGGCGAGGACGAAGACCTGGTCCTCGATCGCCCGCGCCCGCAGCAGGACTTCCCAGTGGTCGCGGCCGGTGGCGAGGGTGAAGGCGGAGGGGACGGCGACGAGGCGGGCGCCGCGCAGAGCGAGGATCCGGAACAGCTCCGGGAAGCGAAGGTCGTAACAGACGCTCAGCCCGAGCGTGAGGTCGCCGAGCGGCGCCACCACCGGTTCGGTGCCCGGCCGCTCGTGCTCGGACTCGCGGTAGGAGACGCCGCCGGCATCGACGTCGAACATGTGGATCTTGCGGTAGACGGCGAGGTCCTCGCCCGCCGGGCCGATCAGGACCGAGGTGTTGGAGGCCTTCCCCTCCCCCTCCTCCCCACGCTCGGAGATGCTGCCGGCGAGGAGGTGGATACCGAGGTCCCGGGCCCACCCGCGCGCAGCGGAGAGGCTGGGGCCGTCCAGCGGCTCGGCCCCGGCGATGAGTTCGGCACCGCCCGCCAGCAGGTTCCACTTCTCCGGCAGGGCGACGAGTTCGGCACCCTCAGCGGCGGCCGCCCGCACCAGGCGCTCGGCAGCGGCGAGGTTCCGCTCCTTGTCCCCGTTCGAGTTCAGCTGTACGACGGCTACGCGCACTGCGGCAGGCCTTCCAGTTGATTGACCAGTCAATCGGCCTCAGTATATGCCCCGCCCCCGGTTGCATGACCGGGCAGATCGAGGGCGCAGGGAGCGTGGCCTGCTCCGCGCGCGCGAGCGACCGAGGACGCGGATATGCGCCGGTCAGGCACCCAGGCTGCGGGCGACGATCCGGTCGAACACCGGCGTCGGGATCAGCGGCTTCAGCCGGGCCTGCAGCTTGGCGTCGAGACCGACCAGGTAGCGGCTCTTCGGCCGCGGCGATTCGAGCGCGTGGGCGATCGCCTTCGCCACCTTCTCCGGCGGGATGCCGCGCTCGGCGGTGTCCTCGATCACCTTGTGGAACTTCTCGATCGCCGCCCCGTAGAGCTGGTTCATGCGCGGCGACCTGGCTTCGATCTCCTCCGCCTTGCGCTGGCCGCGCTCCCATATCGGCGTGTCGATCGACCCCGGCTCGACGATCGAGACCCGCAGGCCCCAAGGGCGCAGCTCCTGGCGGAAGACGTCGCCGATCGCCTCGGTCGCGAACTTGGAGGCGTGGTAGGGGCCGCCGAAGGGGAAGGCGATGCGCCCGCCGATCGAGCTGAGGAAGACGACCCTGCCTTCCGCTCGCCGGATCTGCTCCAGCGTCGCCTGGGTCACCGCCACGTAGGCGACGAGGTTGACCTCGAGCTGGTGCCGGAGGTCCTCGAGCGGGACCGTCTCCAACGGACCGGGGATGGCGACGCCCGCGTTGTTGACCAGCCCGTTCAGGCCGCCGTCGCTCTCCCGCCCGACCCGCTCGGCCGCCGCGGCGATCTGCCCGGGATCGGTGACATCGAGGATGACCGGCGCCAGCCGCTCGGAGGCCTCCCGGCGCAGCGCCTCCGCGTCCTCCTCCCGTCGCACCCCGGCGAAGACCTTCCAGCCGGAGCCGTCGAGACGGAGCGCCGTGGCGCGGCCGATGCCGGTCGAGGCTCCGGTGACGAGGACCGATCGCACCCAGTGAGGGTATCCGAGCGCTCGCGGACCCCTGATGTCCCGGAAAACGCGGCTTCCCCGCGAATCAGGGGGGAGAGATCGGCCCTTCCGATTCCTGACACAGCAGAGTGGGTCACGAATCGGATACGCGAAGTGCGCAGGCCTGGGGGCTCGCTGGCCACCAGCATGGGATCGTCACCCGGCAGCAGCTGCTCGCGCTCGGCTTCGGGCGCCGATCGATCCAGCACCGAGTCGAGCGGGGCCGGCTCTTCCCGCTGAGCCCCGGCGTCTACGCGGTGGGCTGGCCCGCGCTCAATCAAAAGCGACGATGGATGGCCGCCGTCCTGGCCGGGGGTCCAGAGGCGGCGTTGAGTCATCGCAGCGCGGCCGCGCTGTGGGAAATCGGCTCCGAGCGGAGGGCGCAGATCGACGTCAGCGTGCGGCGGCGCTGCGAACTGCGGCGTCCGGGGATCCTCTTCCGGGGCCGTCCCGCCCTGCCGCCGGAGAACATCGTGCTCCGAGACGACATCCCCGTCACCTCGCCGGTGCAGACGCTTGTCGACCTGGCGACCGAACTCGATCCCGTCCCACTCGAGCGGGCGGTGAACGATGCCGACAAGCGAGACCGGGTCGATCCCGAAGCCCTGCGGGAGGAACTCGTGTCGTTTGACGGCATGGCCGGCGTTCGACCGCTGCGCGGCCTGCTCGACAAGCTCTTCTTCCGGCTTTCCGACTCGGATCTGGAGATCTACTTTCGCCGGATCGTCAGGGGGGCGAGGCTCCCGATGCCGCTGAGCAAACAGTGGGTCAACGAATTCGAAGTCGACTTCTTCTGGCCCGAACTCGGCCTCGTGGTCGAGACGGACGGCCTCCGCTACCACCGCACGCCTTCGGCGCAGCTTCGGGACGCCCGCCGCGATCGGGCGCACGTCATGGCGGGGATGACGCCGCTGCGCTTCACCCACTACGAGGTGCGCTACGAAGCGCGGCAGGTTCGCGCCTCCCTCACCAAGACGATCGCGATGCTCAGACAGCGCATCCGGTTCTGAGCACAGCCCGCTGTGTCAAGAACCGGATGCGGCTCGAGCCGAAGAGATGGGGGCGTAACCTTGTGACGTCGTGTACGAGGCCAGCCAGGACGACGCCGAGCGCAAGCAGGTGACGGTCCTCTTCGCGGACGTCAGCGGGTCGATGGATCTCGCCGAGCACGAGGACCCCGAGGAGTGGCGCAAGATCATGCAGCGCTTCTTCTCCCTGCTGGCCGACAGCGTCACCCGCTTCGAGGGCACCGTCGACAAGTTCACCGGCGACGGGATCATGGCGATCTTCGGCGCCCCGGTCGCCCACGAGGACCACGCCAGGCGCGCCTGCTACGCCGCCCTGCGGATGCTCGACGACGTCGCCTCCTACGCGGCCGAGCTGCGGCGGGCGAAGGGCCTCAACTTCTCGACCCGGATCGGGATCAACTCGGGCGAGGTGGTGGCCGGGGCGATCGGCGAGGGCTCCTACACGGCGATCGGCCACACCGTCGGCCTGGCGCAGCGGATGGAGGCGCTGGCCGAGCCCGGCAGGGCTTACGTCACCGAGCACACCGCGGCGCTGGCGCGGGGCTTCCTCGACCTGGCCGACCTCGGCAGGTTCGAGATCAAGGGCGCCAGCCAGCCGGTGCGCGTCTTCGAGCTCGCCGGAGTCGGCGAGGCCCGGAGCCGCCTCGACCTCGCCCGCGAGCGCGGCTTCTCGCGCTTCGTCGGTCGCGAGCGCGAGATGCGGACCCTGGAAGAGGCGCTGCAGCGGGCGAAGGACGGTGAGGCGACCGCGCTCGGCGTCGTCGCCGAAGCCGGGATCGGCAAGAGCCGGCTCTACCTCGAGTTCGTCGAGCGCTGCCGCAGCGAGGGGATCGAGGTCTTCCAGGCCCAGGGGCAGGCGCACGGCAAGTCGATCCCCTTCATGCCGATCCTGCAGATGCTGCGCGCCTTCTTCGGGATCGGCGACAGCGATCCCGAGCAGACCGCCCGGGAGAAGATCGCCGGCCGGGCGCTGCTGCTCGACGCCGCCTTCGCCGAGGATCTGCCGCTGCTGTTCGACTTCCTCGGCGTTCCCGATCCGGATCGGCCCGTCCCGCAGATGAGCCCCGAGGCGCGGCAGCGGGCGCTCGCCGACGTGCTCTGCCGCCTGGTCGGCAACCCCGCCCGGAAGAAGACGCTGATGCTCGTCTTCGAGGACCTGCACTGGGTCGACGAGGGCAGCCAGACGATGCTGAGCGGCCTGGTCGGCGGCTTCGCCGGGACCCGGACCCTGGTGCTCGCCAACTTCCGGCCCGAGTACAGCCCGCCCTGGACCGGGAACCCGGCCTGGCGGGCGATCGAGCTGGCGCCGCTGCGCCAGGAGGACAGCCGCGAGCTGCTCTGCGACCTGGCCGGCGAGGACCCCTCCCTGGACGGACTCGACGAGCCGATCCACGAGCGCACCGGCGGCAACCCGTTCTTCATCGAGGAGATCGTCCGCGAGCTGGCCGAGTCCGGCTACCTGGAGGGGGAGCGCGGCGCCTACCGGCTGGTCGAGCCGATCGAGGGAGCCGGCGTCCCGGTCACCGTGCAGGCGGTGCTGGCGGCGCGGATCGACCGGCTCGGAGCCGACGCCAAGCGCCTGCTGCAGGTCGCCTCGGTCCTCGGCAAGGAGGTCAGCGCCGAGTCGCTGGGGATCGCCGCCGGGCTCGGCGAGGAGGAGATGGCCGCCTCCCTGCGGGAGCTGATCGAAGGCGGCTTCCTCTACGAAGCCGAGCTCTACCCGCAGCGGCTGCTCGCCTTCCGCCACCCGCTCACCCGCGAGGTCGCCTACGGCACCCAGCTGGCCGAGCAGCGGGCGCGCACCCACGCCGCCGCCGCCCGGGCGCTGATCGAGCTCAACCCGCCCGACCGCTGGGACGAGCTGGCGGCGCTGATCGCCGACCACCTGCGGCAGGGCGGCGAGACCCTTGAGGCCGCCCGCTGGTCGGCCCGCGCCGCCCACTGGGCCGGGCACAGCCGCCCCCGCGACGCGCTGCGCCTCTGGCACGACGTGACCGAGTTGGTTGCCGGCCTGGAGGAGGACGAGGAGGTCGCGAACCTGGCGATCCACTCGCGGCTGCTGCAGCTGCAGTACGCCTGGCGGGTGGGGATGGGCCGCGAGGAAGAAGCGCGGCTGGCGGCCGAAGCCGAGGAGATCGCGACGCGGCGCGAGGACCTGCACTCGCTGACGCTGCTGCGGGTCGCCCTCTCGGTCCGGCCCGGCCTCGAGCACCACGCGGACGAGTGGCTGGCGGCGGTGCGGGAGACGGTCGAGCTCGCCGACCGCACCGGCGACCGGCACCTGCGGGTCGCGGTCCGCTCGGCCGGCGCCTACGCGTTCCTCACCGCCGGCGACTTCGAGGGCTTCGAGGCGGTGCTCGACGAGATGCTGGAGCTGGTCGGCGAGGACGGCTCGGTCGGCGCCGGGATCATCCTCGGCAGCCCGATCGCCTGGGGCCTGATGGGCAAGGGGATGGTGCGGCGGGAGACGCTCGAATACGACGAGGCCGAAGAGCTGTTCGAGCGCGCCCTGCGGGTGGCGCTCGCCGAAGACGACCCGGAGACGGCGAGCTGGGTGCGCAGCAACCAGGCGGGGCTGATGGCGATGCGCGGCGACGCCGAGGCCGGGCTGGGCGCCGCCCGCCGCAACGTCGAGCTGACCGACAAGCTCGGCGACGTCTTCTCCCGCACCCTCGCCCTCACCAACCTCGCCTGGATCGAGCTCAACGCCGGCGAGGTCGGGGCGGCGCTGGCGGCGATCGAAGAGTCCGAGCGCCTCTACCGCGAGGCGATGGGCAACGGCGGCGAGATGGCCGCCTGGCGCGCCCAGCTGCGCTCGCAGGTGCTGCGCGAGGCGGGCCGTATCGAGGAGGCGCTCGGGGCGGCGGAGTGGGCGGCGGAGACGGCCCGCGAGCGGGGGATGATGTGGACCTACCCGGTGGCGATGCTGGCGCTGGCGAGGGCGCGGAACGCGGCCGGGCGCGAGGGGGGCGTCGAGGCGCTGGAAGAGTCCGAGCGGGTCGCGCGCGAGACCGGGGCGATCGCGCTGCTGGCCGACATCGAGGTCGAACGCGAGCAGTTCGAGGCCGCCGCCGGGCGCGCCTCCTGAGGCGGAGCCGCGCGCGGGTCTAGCCGCGGCGCTCGAGCTCGGCGACCATCAGCTTCGTGTGCAGGGCGGCGATGAAGTCCTTCAGCGGCTGCGCGCCCGCTTCCAGCAGCTCGACCACCCGCTCCGGCGGCACCTCTCCGGCCAGCCGTTCCATCACCACGTCGACCTCTTGGCGAACCAGCTCTTCCAGCGCGGCCTTGTAGCGCAGCGTGTCGTAAACGGTGAAGCCGATCTGCTCGTCGTAGCCGCCGGCGCGGAAGCGGCCGATCGCCTCGATGATCGTCACGTCGGACGGGCTGTAGCCGCGGCTGTTGGGGGTGAGCACGCCGATCTCGGCGAGGCGGTCGAGGACCTCGCTGGGCATGCCGTAGCGCTTGCGGACCTCAGCCGCGCTGGTCCGGGAGCGCTCGCCGGCAAGCGCGCGGTCGAGGATCTGGTCGCCGAGCTCGAGCATCGCCTTCGCCCGATCGGGCCCCTCGTCGAGGACGTTCCTGATCGCCTTCAGCGGCAGGAAGCGCTCCTCCTGCAGGCGCTTGATCAGCTTGATCCGGTCGACGAACTCAGGCGGGTAGTAGGCCATGTTGCGGCTGGTCTTCACCGGCTCCGGCAACAGGCCCTCGCGCAGGTAGTGCTTGATCGTCGGCGCCGGCACCCCCGAGGCCTCGGCCAGCTCCCGCATCCGCAACAGCTCCCCCGGCCGAAGGGCCGATTTGTCGTCCCCCCCGGGCCGACGGGCCGATTTGTCGTCCCGGGTTGGACCGATCGGCCCGTCGGCGGCCGTGCTTGGACTTATCGGCCCGTCGGCGCTCATGCGCGGAACTCCTCCCGGGCGGCCGCGTCGGGACCCGCCGCGGCGCCGGACTCCTTCATCGCGGCGATCTCCTCGGCCGAGTAGCCGGCCTCCACCAGGACCTCTTCGGTGTGCTCGCCGAAGGCGGGCGCCGGCCGGGTCGGGTCGGCGGGCGTGCGGCTCAGCCTCACCGGGTTGCCGAGCTGACGGACGGTTCCCAGCTCGGGCTGCTCGATCTCGGTCAGCATCCCCCGCGCCCGCACCAGCTCGGAGTCGAGTGCCTCGTCGAGGTCGAGGACGGGCTCGATGCAGCAGTCGTGCTCGTCGTTGAAGGCGAGCCATTCCCCGCGCGTGCGCGAGCGGAAGACCTCGGCCACCTGCTGCCAGGCCTTTGAGCCCGGCGCTTCGAACTGCTTCTCGATCAGGTCGGGACGGTCGACGCCGTTGCAAAAGGCGGCCCAGAACTTCGGCTCCAAGGCGCCGCAGGTGACCCAGCCGTCAGAAGCTTCATAGGGCAGGTAGCAGACGAGCCCGCCCGCGAGCTGCTGCTCGCCGCGCCGCGGCACCTCCCGGTCGCAGAAATAGCGGCCGGCGACCATCGCCAGCCAGGAGAGGGCGCCGTCGGCCATCGAGACGTCGACCGCCTGCCCCTCGTCGGAGCGCTCGCGCTCGTGCAGCGCCGCCATCACTCCGAAGGCGGCCGTCAGGGCGCCGCCGCCGAGGTCGGCGATCTGCCCGGCCGACTGCACCGGCGGGCCGTCCTTCGCGCCGGTCAGCCCGAGCAGGCCGACCAGGCCGAGGTAGTTCATGTCGTGGCCGGCGCGCTGGGCGTAGGGGCCGTCCTGGCCGTAGCCGGTGATCGCGCAGTAGACGACGCGAGGGTTGGCCTCGCGCAGGCGCTCGTAGCCGACGCCGAGCTTGTCGAGCACGCCAGGGCGGAAGCCGTCGAGGACGACGTCGTACTCGGCGGCCAGCCGCAGCAGCGCCTCCCTCCCCCGCTCCTGCTTCAGGTCGAGCCGGATCGAGCGCTTGCCGCGGTTGAGCGAGAGGTAGAGCGCGGAGCGGGTGCCGAGCGCCTGCTGCTCGTCGTCGCCGTAGTAGGGCGGCGCCCAGCGGATGTAGTCGCCCATGCCGGTGTCCTCGACCTTCAGCACCTCAGCGCCGAGGTCGGCCAGCAGCAACGAGCAGAAGCCGCCCGGCAGCAGGCGGGTGAGGTCGAGGACCTTTACGTCTGAGAGGGGAAGGTCCGCCATCGGGCGGCTCGCCTAGGCCGCTGCCCGTTTGGGGACGCCGAGCAGCTCCCGCGCCTCGGCCACGCTCGCCGGCCGGCGGCCGACGTCTTCGGCCATCTGCCGCGCTTTCGCGATCAGCTCGCCGTTCGACTTGCACATCTCGCCGTTGGGCAGGTAGAGGTTGTCCTCGACCCCGGCGCGGACGTTGCCGCCGAGCACCAGCGAGGAGGCGAGCAGCTTCCACTGGTCGCGGGAGATGCCGATCACCTGCCACTGGTTCTCGCCCCCGGGGCCGCCGGGGATCTGGTCCGACATCAGGGTCACGTTGCGGGGGGTCGGGCGAATGCCGCCGGTCACTCCCATCACCAGCGAGATCTGCAGCGGAGGCTCCAGCAGCCCCATGTCGATCAGCGGGTCGAGGTTGGCGACGTGGCCGGAGTCGAAGCACTCGTGCTCGGGCTTGATCCCCAGCTCCTTCATCGCCGTCAGGAACTCGATGATCGTGTCGAAGCTGTTTTCGAACACGGCCTTGAAGACGAAGTCCTTGCGCCGCCGCGAGTACTTCGCGTAGTTCATCGAGCTCATGTTCAGAGCGGCGACGTCGGGCTTCAGCTCGCGCAGGTATTCGAGTCGCTTCTCGATCGGGATCCCGATCGCCCCGGTCGAGTAGTTGACGATCACGTCGCCGACCTCGGCCAGGATCGCCTCGGTGATCGCCTTGAAGTCCTCGACCTCGTACGAGGGCGTCCCGTCGGGCTTGCGGGCGTGGATGTGGATCTGCGAGGCGCCTTCGTCGACCGCGCGCCGCGCCTCCGCCGCATACTCCTCCGGCGTGTAGGGGATCGCCGGGCACTGGTCGCGGTTGGCGATCACGCCGCTGATCGAGCAGCTGATGATCACCGGGTCGTCGAATGAGCTCATAGCGCCTCCTTCCGCTGTTCCTTATCGCTGCAGAACGAGCAAAAGGAACAGACGAACGTCATACCGGCATCACGCCATGGCGTTTGCGCGGCTTCTCGACGTGCTTGTTGCGCGCCATCTGCAGCGCCTTGGCGATCGTCGGCCGGGTCTCGCGCGGGTCGATGATGTCGTCGATCACGGCGTTGCCGGCGGCGATGTAGGGGTCGATCTGCGCTCGGACCGCGTTCAGCATCGCCTCGCGGGTCGCCTCCGGGTCCTCGGAGGCCTCGATCGCGCCGCGGCCGATGATTTCGACCGCGCCCTCGGCGCCCATCACCGAGATCTCGGCCCCGGGCCAGGCGACGATCAGGTCCGGCTCGTACGCCTTGCCGCACATCACGTAGTAGCCGGCGCCGTAGGCCTTGCGGACGATGACGGTCACCTTCGGCACGGTGGCGCGGCTGACCGCGTAGAGCATCTTCGCCCCGTGGCGGATGATCCCGGCGTGCTCGACCTTCGAGCCGACCATGAAGCCGGGCACGTCCTGGAGGAAGACCAGTGGGATGTTGAAGGCGTCGCAGAGGTTGATGAAGCGGGCCGCCTTGTCAGCGGAGTCGTTGTCGAGGACGCCGGCCAGCTGCTTGGGCTGGTTGGCGACGATCCCCGCCGGCCGGCCGCCGAAGCGGGCGAAGCAGGTGATCACGTTCTTGGCGAACCTCGGCTTCAGGTCGAACCAGTCGCCGTCGTCGACGATCTCGCGGATCACGTCGTACATGTCGTACGGCTGCCGCGAGGACTCGGGGACGATCTCCATCAGCTTCTCGGAAGCACGGTCGACCGGGTCGGAGACGTCGACCACCGGCGGCCGCTCCTCGCAGTTGGCCGGGAAGTAAGAGAGGTACTTCTTCACCGCGGCGATGCACTCCTCGTCGTCCTTGACCTCGAGGTCCCCGACGCCCGACTTGCGGCAGTGGACCTTCGCTCCACCGAGGTCCTCCATCGAGATCTCCTCGCCGGTGACGGCCTTGGTCAGGTGCGGACCGGCCAGCGCCATCGCGCCCTGACCGGAAACCATCGGCACGAAGTCGGCGAGCGCCGGGATGTAGGCGGTGCCGGCGGCGCAGGGGCCCATCATCGCCGCGACCATCGGGATCACGCCCGACATCTCGACCTCCTCGCGGAAGAGGTGGCCGGAGCCGGCGAAGAGCGAGCCCGCCGCCTCCTGGATGCGGGCCCCGGCCGAGTCGAGCAGCCAGATGAAGGGCATCCGCTTGGAGAGGGCCATCTCGCGCAGGCGGGTGACCTTGAGCTCGCCGTCATCCCCATCGAGCCGGCCATCACGGTGAAGTCGTAGGCGGCGATGCAGCAGGGGCGGCCGTCGACGTCGCCCCAGCCGGTGATCACGCCGTCGGCCGGCGCCTCGACGCCGTCCATCATCCGCTGAGCGAAGTGCGGCCTGCCGTGGATCCCCATCTCGACGAAGGTCCCCTCGTCGACCAGCAGCTCGATCCGCTCGCGCGCGGTCAGCTTGCCGCGTTCGTGCTGCTTGGCGATCTTCTCGGAGCCGCCGCCGAGCTTCGCCTTGGCGCGGCGCTCGTGCAGCTGCTCGGTCAGGTCGCCGAGCGGCGCCGTCCCCGGCAGCAGGTTCTTCTTTTGCTCCTCAGTCGCCACCTAGCGTCCTTTCCACTCGGGCTCGCGTCTCTCGAAGAAGGCGCTGACGCCCTCGACGATGTCCTCGGTCGAGAAGGTGAGCGAGAGCTGCGAGCGCAGGTACTCGAGCGCGTCGTCGACCGCCATGTCCTGCTGGCGGTACATCGCGTCGTGGCCGATCCGCATCAGCACCGGGCTCTTCGAGGCGAGCTTGCCCGCCCACTCGGCGACCGCGGCGTCGAACTCGCCCGCCGGGACGACCTTGTTGGCGAGCCCGTACTCGACCGCCTGCTCGGCGCTCAGCCGCTCGCCCAGCAGCATCATCTCGTTGACCTTCTTGCGCGGGACGTTGCGGTAGATGATCGCCATGATCATGTAGGGGAAGGCGCCGACGTTGATCTCCGGCGTGCCGAAGGTGGCGCCCTCCCTGGCGATCAAGAGGTCGCAGGAGAGGGCGAGGCCCATCCCACCCGCCAGCACGTGGCCGTTGGCGGCGCAGAGGCTGGGCTTGCCGAGGCGCGGCATCAGGCGGAAGAACTCGAGGAAGAGGTCGGTGGCGAAGTGTTTGGCGACGAGGGGGGCGTCGGCGGCGAAACCGCCGAGGTCGGCGCCAGCGCAGAAGACTCTCTCCCCCGCTCCGGTGAGGACGACGGCGCGCGCCGCCTCGTCGTCGCGCGCCCGCTTCATCGCGTCGACCAGCTCCCACAGCATCTGGCCGGAGAGCATGTTGCGCTTCTCCGGGTTGTTCAGCGTGACGGTCGCGACCCCGTCGGCGACCTCGTACTTGACGACCTCGTAGCTCCCCTCGCTCATCGATCCGGGACCATAGCCGACTCGCGTCGAAAGTGGAAAGTGCTACTGTCCGCTGCGCCTTCCGGGAACCCAGCTAACGAGGAGAGAGACCAATGGCGACGGCGACGACCAACGGCTCCAAAGTCATCAAGCCCGACCATGAGGCGGGCCGCAAGCACTTCATCTTCAGCCAGGAGCACGAAGACCTGCGCGACTCGATGCAGGCGTGGGTGCAGAAGGAGATGTGGCCGCACCGCAACGAGTGGGAGGACACCTACTGGCCGAGCGAGGTGATGAAGCGCGCCGGCGAGCTGGGCTTCCTCGGCCTCTGCTTCCCGGAGGAGTACGGCGGCCAGGGCGGCGACTACTTCTACTCGCTGGTCCGCGCCGAGTGCATGAGCTACTCCGGCTCCGGCGGGACCAACATGGGCTTCGCCGTGCAGAGCGACATGGTCCTCCCTCCGATCCATCTTCTCGGTCGGCCAGTAGGTGTTCTCCCACTCGTTGCGGTGCGGCCAGAGCTCCTTCTTGACCCATGCCTGCATCGACTCGCGCAGGTCTTCGTGCTCCTGGCTGAAGATGAAGTGCTTGCGGCCCGCCTCGTGGTCGGGCTTGAGGACTTTGGAGCTGCCGTTCGTCGTCGCGGTCGCCACTGGTCTCTCCTCCGTTCGCTGGTTCGGCCAAGTGGACAGTAGCACTTTCTACTTCCAACCAGGGCCTGCTTCGGCTATGGTCCGCCCCGGATGGACTACGAGGTCGTCAAGTACGAGGTCGCTGACGGGGTCGCCACGGTGACCCTGAACAACCCGGAGAAGCGCAACATGCTCTCCGGCCAGATGCTGGCTGAGCTCGTCGACGCGATGAAGACGGCACGCGACGCCGATGAGGTGCGCGCGGTCGTCCTCACGGGGGCCGGCGACAAGGCCTTCTGCGCCGGCGCCGACCTGGGCGGCTTCGCCGCCGACGTGCCGTTGGTCGCAAAACACTTCGCCTCGGACCTCT
>DASSOC010000018.1:0-46164 GCA_035700965.1 Solirubrobacterales bacterium | reverse complement strand
GCCGTTGATGCGGGCGACTTCGGACGTCATGACCGTGCCTACTCAAGTGCGCTATCGAACCGCGCGCGGGTTTTCGATCGCGGCTGCCGGGTTCGGCGCCGGTACTGCGCTCGGCTGCCCCGGCAGGTTCTGCCCGGCCGGAACGTTGAGGCGCCGCGAGCGCACGACCTGGTACGGCCGGAAGAGATAGGCGACGGCGCCGAAACCGCTCCACACGTGCACAAGCCGGCTGAACGGCAGCAGCAGAAAGATCGTCATGCCGAGCACCACGTGGAACAGGTACGGCCACGGCAATACCGCGAGCGCCGCGGCATCCACCGGCCGCAGCGTCACGATCCGCTGTGCCCAGTCGGCAAGGATCAGCATGACGCTGCCGTCGGTGTGCTGCAGGGAATAGGGCAGGGTAATCAGGCCGACGGTCAATTGCACCCAGAGCACGATCAACACCGCGATGTCGCTCGGGTGACTGGTATGGCGGATGCGCGGGTCGGCGAGCCGCCGATAGAGCAGCATCGTCAGGCCCACGAAACAGATGGCGCCGGCGATGCCGCCCGCGGTCACCGCCAGCATCTGCTTGGTTGCCGCGCTCATGAAAATGCCGTACACCGCGTGCGGCGTGAAGAGCCCCACGAGATGGCCGAAAAAGAGGAACAGTATTCCGAGATGGAACAGGTTGCTGCCCCAGCGCAGCAGATCGCGACGGAGCAACTGGGACGAGTCGCTCTTCCAGCTGTACTGGTTCTGGTCGAAGCGGATCAAGCTCCCCACGAGGAACACCGTGAAACAGACGTAGGGATAGACCTGGAACAAAAAGCCGTGCAGTAAGCTCATGACTTGATTCCTTGGGTCGTGTGTCGGGCATTGCGAACGATGCGTATGGGCTGAGGAGCGCCGGGCCGGGCCTGTCCCTCGCCTGCGCATCCGTCGAAGGCGGCCGGTTCAGCCCAGCTCTCGTCGAGGGACGGTTCGGGCTTCATCTCCACCGCCCGCGCCTTTTCGCCCGCCAGATCGAGGAGCGCGCCCAGCACGCACGCGTAGGGACTCCCGCGCTCGAGCAAGGCGCCGAAGATCGCGTTGACGAGGTGCGCGACCTCGCCCAGGAAAGCCTTCGCCACGCGCGGGGGCTGCGTGGACACGAATTCGAGCACCACCGGCAGATAGTCGGGCAGCTCGCCCGGTGCAAGATACAAGCCGGCCTGCTCGTAGGTCTGCGCGAGATCGATCATCGCCGGCCCGCGGTCGCGCGAATCGCCGTGCACGTGCTCGAACAGGTACAGCGAAGTCGCCCGGCCGCGGTCGAACGTTTCCACATACGCGCTCTCCGCCTCGATCGGATCCGCTCCCGAGAGCGAGCGCGCCAGCGCCTCGATTTCGGCACGCCGTGAAGCGGAGAGCACATCGTCCGCGGCAAGCGCCGCCGCCATCCCAGACGCATGGCCGCGCAGCCGCGCATCGGGATAGGCGAGCAGCGCGGCGAGCACGCGCAGGGTGGCCGCCCCCGGATGCGACCTGTTGTGGGGAGCCGGCATGTTCAGATCTCGGCCTTGATCGGTATGGTGCGCTTCTTCTCGACGCCGAAGAGGCTCACGTCGCTTACGCCGTCGGAGCAGCCGTTGCCGAAGCTGAAGCCGCAGCCGCCGCGCACGTTGAAGGCGTTCTCCGCGTACTCGCGATGCGTCGAGGGGATCACGAAGCGATCCTCGTAATTGGCGATCGCCATCACCCGGTACATCTCTTCGACCTGCGACTGCGTGAGACCGACCTGCTCGAGCGCCGCGAGATTGACGCGGTTCTCCACGTGCTTGCTGCGCTGGTAGGCGCGCATCGCGAGCATGCGCTCCAGCGCGCGCACCACGGGAGCGGTGTCGCCCGCGGTCAGCAGGTTCGCGAGATACTTGACCGGAATGCGCAGCGCGCTCACGTCCGGGATCTCGCGGTTGACGCCGAGGTGGCCGGCGTTCGCCGCCGCGCTGATCGGCGAGAGCGGCGGCACGTACCAGACCATCGGCAGCGTGCGGTACTCGGGGTGCAGCGGCAGCGCCACCCGGTAGCGGTGGGCGAGCGCGTAGACGGGCGAGCGGCGGGCGGCGTCGATCCAGTCGTCGGGGATGCCGTCGGCGCTCGCCTGCGCCCGCACTGCCGGGTCCTCGGGGTCGAGGAAGACGTCGCGCTGGGCGTCGAGCAGGTCGTGCTCGTCGGGCACGGAGGCGGCCGCCTCGACCCGGTCGACGTCGTAGAGGACGAGGCCGATGTAGCGGATGCGCCCGACGCAGGTCTCCGAGCAGATCGTCGGCAGGCCGGCCTCGATCCGCGGGTAGCAGAGGGTGCACTTCTCGGCCTTGCCGGTGCGGTGGTTGAAGTACACCTTCTTGTAAGGGCAGCCGGAGACGCAGAAGCGCCAGCCGCGGCACTTCGCCTGGTCGACGAGGACGATCCCGTCCTCCTCGCGCTTGTACATCGCCCCCGAGGGGCACGACGCCACGCAGGACGGGTTCAGGCAGTGCTCGCAGATCCGCGGCAGGTAGAACATGAAGGCCTGCTCGTAGGTCGCCTTGACCTGCTCCTGGATCCCCTCGGTCAGCGGGTCCTGGTGGATCCGCTCCGGCGCCCCGGCGAGGTTGTCGTCCCAGTTGGGCCCCCACTCGATCTCCTCCAGCGCCTTGCCGGTCAGCTGCGAGCGGGCGCGGGCCACCGGGTCGTGCTTGGAGAGCGGCGCCGTGATCAGCTTCTCGTAGTCGTAGGTCCAGGGCTCGTAGTAGTCGTCGATCTCCGGCAGGTCCGGGTTGGAGAAGATCGAGAGCAGCTTCTTGACCCGGCCGCCGGCCTTGAGTCGCAGCCGGCCCTTGCCGTCCAGCTCCCAGCCGCCCTTCCACTTCTCCTGGTCCTCCCAGCGCTTGGGGTAGCCGACGCCGGGCTTGGTCTCGACGTCGTTGAACCACATGTACTCGGCCCCGGGGCGGTTCGTCCAGACCTGCTTGCAGGTGACCGAGCAGGTGTGGCAGCCGATGCACTTGTCGAGGTTCATGACCATCCCGACCTGGGCGCGGATCTTCATTCGAACGTCACCTCCGCCTGGCGCTTGCGCAGCACGGTCACCTCGTCGCGCTGTGAACCCGTCGGGCCGTAGTAGTTGAAGCCGAAGCTGAGCTGGGCGTAGGCGCCGATGAAATGCGTCGGCTTCATCACGATCCGGGTCAGCGAGTTGTCCGTCCCCCCGCGCTTGCCTTCCAGTTCGGTCAGGGGGACGTTGAGGTGGCGGTCCTTGGCGTGGTACATCAGGCAGGTCCCCTCGGGGATCCGGTGGGAGACCGTCGCCCGGCAGGAGACGACCCCGTTGCGGTTGTAGGCCTCGACCCAGTCGTTGTCGTGGATCTCGAGCTCCTCGGCGTCCTCGCGGCTGATCCAGAGCATGCCGCCGCCGCGGAACAGGGTCAGCATGTGCAGGTTGTCCTGGTACTCGGAGTGGATCGACCACTTCGAGTGCGGGGTCAGGTAACGCAGGGTCAGCTCCCTGCGGGCGGAGCCGTCCTCGGCCCGCTGGTCGCCGAAGATCGCCCGGTGGTGCAGCGGCGGCCGGAACACCGGCAGGCCCTCGCCCAGCTCCAGCATCCAGGCGTGGTCGAGGTAGAGGTGCATGCGCCCCGAGAGGGTGTGCCAGGGCTTGTCGCGCTCGACGTTCGTCGTGAACGGCGCGTAGCGGCGCCCGTGCGCCTCGATCCCCGACCACTCCGGCGAGGTGATCACCGTGCGCGGCTGCACCCGCGCGTCGGCGAGCGTGATGCGGTCGCCGGCGCGGGTCCCGGCCAGGTCGGCCAGCTTCAGGCCGGTCGTCTGCTCGAGCGAGCGGAAGCCCTCGACCGCGAGCCGCCCGTTGGTGGTCCCGGAGAGGGTGAGGATCGCCTCGCAGGCCTGCTCGACCCGCTCCAGCGAGGGGCGCCCGTCGGCGCGGCCGCCGCGCACCGCGCCGTTCTTGGCGGCGAGCTCGGCGACCTCCTCGTCGGCGACCCAGCTCGCCCCCTTCACGGCCGTGCCCTGCTCCTCGACCAGCGGCCCCAGCGCCGCCCAGCGCTCGGCGACGCCGGCGTAGTCGCGCTCGACCACGATCAGCTTCGGCATCGTCTTGCCCGGGATCGGCTCGCACTCGCCGGCGCGCCAGTCGCGCACCTCGCCCAGCGGCTGGGCGATCTCGTCGGGGGTGTCGTGCAGCAGCGGCGCGGCGACCAGGTCGCGGCGGCTGCCCAGGTGCTTCTCGGCCAGCTCCGAGAAGCGCTCGGCGATGCGCCGGAAGGCGTCCCAGTCGGTCTTCGACTCCCAGGGCGGCGGCACCGCCTGGTTGAAGGTGTGGACGAACGGGTGCAGATCGGTGCTGGAGAGGTCGACCTTCTCGTACCAGGTCGCCGCCGGCAGCACCACGTCGGAGAACAGCGCGTTGCTGGTCATCCGGAAGTCGATCGTGCTCAGCAGGTCGAGCTTGCCCTCGGGCGCCTGCTCGCGCCAGGTGACCTCGCTCGGCCGCAGCTCCGGCGGCGACTCCTCGGCCCGCACCGCGTCGTCAGTCGTGCCCAGCAGGTGCTTGAGGAAGTACTCGTGGCCCTTGCCGGAGGAGCCGAGCAGGTTCGAGCGCCAGACGGTCATCACCTTGGGATGGTTCCCGGGCGCGTCGGGGTCCTCGCAGGCGAAGTTGAGCCGCCCCTCCTTCAGCTCGCGGACCACGTACTCGGCCGGGTCGACCCCCTCCCGCTCGGCCTCGTCGACCAGGTCCAGGGTCGAGCGGTCGAAGCTCGGGTAGGAGGGCAGCCAGCCGAGCCGGGCCGCGAGCGCGTTGACGTCGACCACGTGCTTGCCCTCGAGCAGCCCCCGCCCGAGGGGCGAAGCCAGGGCCTCGGGTTGGTGGCGCTCGTAGCGCCACTGGTCGGTGGCGAGGTAGAAGAACGGGGTCCCCGACTGGTGGCGCGGCGGCCGGGTCCAGTCGAGGGCGAAGGCGAGCGTCTGCCAGCCGGCCAGGGGACGGACCTTCTCCTGGCCGACGTAGTGGGCCCAGCCGCCGCCGTTGCGGCCCTCGCAGCCGCAGAGCTGGACCAGGGCCAGGAAGGTGCGGTAGACCTGGTCGGAGTGGAACCAGTGGTTGGTGCCGGCGCCCATCGCGATCATCGAGCGCCCCTCGGTCACCTCGGCGTTGCGGGCGAACTCGCGCGCGACCCGCGCCACCAGCTCGCCGTCGACGCCGGTGATCGGCTGCTGCCAGGCGGGGGTGCAGGGGAGGGGGTCCTCGTAGCCGCTCGGCCACTCGCCGGGCAGCCCCTCGCGGCCGACGCCGTAATGGGCGAGGCTGAGGTCGAGGACGGTGGTGACCAGCTGGCCGCCGACGCGGATCGCCGGCACGCCGCGCCGCACCGAGCCCCCACCCTCCCCCTCGCCGACGTCGAAGCGGGGCAGGTCGATCGCGACCCGGTCGGTCGCCCGGTCGATCAGGGTCAGCGCCGGCTCGACGCCGTCCAGCTTCAGGTTCCAGTTCCCGGGCTCGCCGTAGCGGTGGCCGACCGAGCCCTTGGGCACCACCGGCTGGCCGCTGCGGGCGTCGATCAGGACCGGCTTCCATTCAGCGTTCTCCTCTTCAGAGCCGCCGAGGTCGGAGGCGCGCAGGAGCCGGTCGGGCACGTAGGCGCCGTCGCGCTCGCGCAGCGTCACCAGCAGCGGCAGGTCGGTGAAGCGCCGCGCGTAGTCGCGGAAGTAGGGCACCTCGCGCTCGACGTAGAACTCCTTGAGGATGACGTGGCCCATCGCCATCGCCATCGCCCCGTCGCTTCCCGGCTCGGCCGCCAGCCAGTGGTCGGCGAACTTGGTGTGCTCGGCGTAGTCGGGCGAGATCACGACCACCTTCTGTCCCCGGTAGCGCGCCTCGGTCATGAAGTGGGCGTCGGGGGTGCGGGTGGTCGGCAGGTTCGTGCCCCAGACCAGCAGGTAGCCGGCGTTCCACCAGTCGCCCGACTCCGGCACGTCGGTCTGGTCGCCGAAGGACTGCGGCGAGGAGGGCGGCAGGTCGGCGTACCAGTCGTAGAAGGAGAGGATCACCCCGCCGATCAGCGAGAGGAAGCGGGTGCCGGCCGCGTAGGAGGCCATCGACATCGCCGGGATCGGCGAGAAGCCGACGACGCGGTCGGGGCCGTGCCGCTTGATCGTGTGGACGTGGGCGGCGGCGATCATCTCGGCCGCGTCCTCCCAGCTGGCGCGGAGGAAGCCGCCCTTGCCGCGCTGGCGCTTGTAGAGGCGGGCTTTCTCCGGGTCCTCGACGATCTCCGCCCAGGCGTCGACCGGGTCGCCGAGCCGCTCGCGGGCCTCGCGGAACATCGCCAGCAGGCTGCCGCGCACGTAGGGGTACTTGAGCCGCAGCGGCGAGTACGTGTACCAGGAGAAGGAGGCGCCGCGGGGACAGCCGCGCGGCTCGTAGTCGGGCATCTCGGGCCCCGTCGAGGGGTAGTCGACGGCCTGCGACTCCCAGGTGATCAGCCCGTCCTTGACGTAGACGTTCCAGGAGCAGGAGCCGGTGCAGTTGACGCCGTGGGTCGAGCGGACAACCTTGTCGTGCGCCCAGCGGCCGCGGTAGGAGCGCTCCCAGTCGCGGTCCTTGGCGACCAGCTGGCTCCAGTGCTCGGCGGAGATCGGTCCTCTTCGAAGGAAGCGGTGAGCCTCTAGCAGCGGATTTGACCGAGCTGCCACGAGGGCCATTCGTATCACAGGCCCGACTTGGCCTCGAAAGGTTTTACGTGGCCCCGACGAGGCTCTAGGGTGAGTGCGACTCGGCGCCGGGAGCCCGATGACAGAGCCAGCGACCAAACCCACCGCCGCGCCCGTCCGCGAGCTGACCCTGGCCACGCTGGCCTTCTTCCTCTGCTTTGCCGCCTGGGGAATGCTCTCGCCGATCGCGCCGAAGCTGCAGGACGAGCTGAGCCTCTCCGACACCCAGACGGCGATCATGATCGCGCTGCCGGTGGTGCTCGGGTCGCTGCTGCGGATCCCGCTCGGCCGGCTCACCGACCGCCACGGCGGCAAGGCGATGTTCACGGCGATGCTGGTCTACGCGGCGCTGCCGCCGCTGCTGGTGGGGACGGTGGACAGCTACCCGCTGCTGCTGCTGGCCGGCCTGCTGCTGGGGATCTCGGGCGCCTCGTTCGCGATCGGCGTCCCCTTCGTCGCCTCCTGGTTTCCGCCCGGGCGCCAGGGCTGGGCCCTGGGCATCTACGGGGTGGGAAACGCCGGCACCGCCGTCTCGGCCTTCGCGATGCCGGCCCTCTTCAACGGCCCCGGCCGCGCCGCCGCCGGAGTCCTCTACGCGATCGTCCTCGCCGGCTTCGCCGCGATCTGGTTCCGCCTGGCGCGCGACGCGCCCGGGGGCGAGCGGCCGCAGGCGATGCCGCTGCGAGGCGTCCTGCGGCTCGGGCCGGCTCTCTGGCAGCTGTCCCTCTTCTACTTCGTCAGCTTCGGCGGCTTCGTCGCGATGTCGATCTATCTACCGAAGCTGCTCAAGGACTGGTTCGGCTACTCGCTCACCGACGCCGGCCTGCGGACGGCGGGCTTCGTGGTGGTGGCGGCGGTGCTGGCGCGGCCGATCGGCGGCCGGCTCGCCGATCGCCACGGCGGCTACCGGGTCGCTGCCGGCGCCTTCTGCGGGGTGGGCCTGGACGCGGTCGCCCTCGCCTGGCAGTCCTCTGCCGACCCGCAGATCGTCCCGGTGACGATCATCTGCCTGACGCTGGCCTTCTTCCTCGGCCTGGGAGCCGGGGCCGTCTTCAAACTCGTGCCCCAGCGCTTCCCGGACGCGACCGGGGCGGCAACCGGCGTCGTCGGCGCCGCGGGGGGCCTCGGCGGCTTCTTCCCCCCGCTCGTCCTCGGGCTGGTCAAGGACGTCAGCGGCGACTACACCATGGCCTTCGTCTTCCTCGTCGCCTTCGCCTGGGTCTGCGCCGGCACGGCGATGACGCTGGCGAGTCAGGCGCGACAGTCTCCCGCCCAGGCTCTCCGCTAGGTCCGACCGCGAGCTCCTCGCCGAGGTGGGGGCCCGCTTTGCCGGCGCCGGTCCTTCGCCGGCTCCTCCACCGGTCACTTGGACACACCATCCTGTGCTCAACTGACCAGCCGTTGGGTCGTGGAATCAACTATCCAGGCGGATTCGAACCGCCGACCTCCCGGCGCTCAAGGATGGCCCTCCGGCAGCCCGGCCTCCCGCAGTCGCCGTGAGGCCCGGACGATTCCGTCCTGCAGCTCGGTGAGCGGCTGGGGCGTTCGCGCTTTTGACTGCGGGTCGCGGAAGCGGGCAGTGGCCCACTCGGCACGCCATCGGGCCATCTGGGCACCGAGGTGGTTGTGATCGGCGATCTCGGTACGGGAACCAGCGAGCAGCTGCCCGAGGTGATTTGCCTTGGTGACCCTCTTGCCCATGTCGGGAATCTGGTCCTGCTCGTCGAGGCAGTGGCGCAGCAAGATCGTCTTGATGATTGAGGTGTGGTCGAAGAGGATTCGCTCGCCGCCGGCGTCACGCGCGGTCGAGCGTGGCGGGACCAGCGGGGAGACGACGATCGCCGGCACCCTGACGCCATAGCGGTTGAAAGACGGATCGTCATCGGGGGACGGGGAAGGGGGGACGTGGTCGAAGAAGCCGCCGTGCTCGTCGTAGGTGATCAGGAAGAGCGTCTTAGGCCAGGCCTTGCTCCGGCGCAGGGCGTGGTAGATCGTCAGCACCAGGTCCTGGCCGGCGACGACGTCCTCGGGAGGATGGTCGTCGTTGGAGTTCGGCCCGAGCATGTGGGCGTCCTTGAAGTGCGGGTCGATCCAGGCGACTTGCGGCAACCGGCCGTTCGCCGCGTCGTCCAGGAAAGACGGCCCCTCCTCCAAGAAGGCGCCGGGGACCCGCTCTTTGGCGCTCAGCTTGCGCTTGTCGAAGAAGGAGAAGCGCTCGTGGTGGCCGAGGCGGTACTCGGGATCGATCATCCGCAGGCTTGCCGGGTCGGTGGAGTACCAGCGCCAGTCCACCCCCGCTCGGTCGAGGAACCGAGGGAAGCTCGGCAGGCTGTAGAGCGGCGGGCTGAGGTCGTCATGAGACCCTTGGGCCCTGCCGGCGACCGCATAGAGACGATTCGGCCAGGTCGCACCCGGAACCGAGCTGAACCAGCGGTCGCAGACCATGAAGTGCTCGGCGAGGAAGTCGTATACCGGCAGGTCGGAGGCGTTGTAGTAGCCCATGACGAGGCCGGGGTCGGGCATCGGCCCGCCGTGCTTCGCGACGTAGCCGGCGGCGTGCTCGGCGAAGTTAGCCGCAAAGCCCGTGTTGTTTCCGGCGAGCTGCTCCCGCACGTCCCTACCGCTGTGGCCGGGGTCCTCAGCCTCGGTCGACAGCTTGGTTCTGTCCAGATGGTGGGAGCCGTAGGTGCTGTTGCCGTAGGGGTTGACCTGGGCACCTCCGGACGGCAGGCCGTCGATATCGGCGCGGCTTCCCTCCAGTGAGAGATAGCCCAGCATGTGGTCGAAGGAGCGGTTCTCGAGCATCAGCACGACGATGTGCTCGATCTCCTGGAGGCGCTCGACCGACTCGTCGCGCTCGACCGTGACCCGGCCGGCAGGGGTGACGGGAGCCGGTGCCTCCAGTAGATCGAGGTCATGCCGGATCTTTTCGGGAAGCAGCGGCTTCAGGAGGCGCAGCAGCCAGCCCCCTCGCCGTGCTCCGGCCTCTACCGCGTCGCTCACCTGCGGCCTCCTTGTTCGGTGCGCCTCACGATGGCGATCCTAGTCAAGTGAACGAAGAATGAATGAATACACAAAGGTTTGTTGTTTAGCCAAACGCGGAGTGTTACGTTCGGCGCCATGGCGAGGCGAGAGGTGCGATGAGCGGTCGACTCAGCTTCTCTGCCCACCGTGGCGACGGAGCCGCTCTGCTCGCCTTCGACGTCGACGAGGATCTGGCCCCCGACCTCGCCGGCTTCGCCGTCGAATGCGAGCCTCCGGGCGCGGAGCCTTACCCGATCCTCAACCGGCTCAGCTTCGAGCATCCCGTCACCGCCGAGACGACCCCGAGCGAACGGCGCTGGACGCCGACGAGCGAAGCGCCACTTCAGCGCTTCCACTGGATCCACTATCCCAAGGACGTGCCGGCGGGCACCTTCACCTACAAGGCGACGGCCATGCTCTTCGCCCCCGGCAGCGAGACCGAGCTCGAGCCCGGGCCGAGTGCCGAGTGCTCGCTCGAGCTTCGCGATGCCGGCTACGGGAACTTCAGGCTCGGGTTCACGCGCGGCTATCTCTCCTCCCAGGCTTATGCCGAGGAGTTCAACAATGCGCCATACGAGCCCGACCCGCCGACGATCGAGTTCGACACCTCCCCCTACCAGGCCCAGTACCGCTGGCTTGGCGCCCACGCTCGCAAGCTCGTCTTCGAGCTGATCGAAGAGACGGCCGCGGACTCCGATCTCGCCTTGGACGTCTTCGCCTACGACTTCAACGAGCCCGACATCGTCGCCAAGCTCGCCGGTCTCGGTCCGCGCCTGCGCCTCTTCCTCGACAACTCCTCGAGCCATGTCGCCAAACCGGGCGCCGCGCACCAGCCGCGGGAGGTGGAAACGCTGGCGAAGCTCACCGCCTCCGCAGGCGCCGGCAACGTGAAAGTCGGCAACTTCTCCCGCTACGCGCACGACAAGGTGATGATCCAGCGGCGCAAGGGTGAGCCGGTCAAGGTCTTGAGCGGGTCGGCCAACTTCTCCGTGCGCGGCCTCTACGTGCAGTCAAACAACGTCTTCGTCTTTGACGATCCCGACGTGGCGGCTCTCTACGAGCAGGCCTTCCAGCAGGCATGGACTGACGAAAAGGGGTTCGCCAAGAGCCCGATCGCCTCCGCGTGGTTCCCCGAACCACATGGCAAGACGCAGGGCCTGCCGGACTACCAGGTGAGCTTCGCGCCTCACAGCGATCCAGAAGTCTCCCTGAGGCCGGTTGCGGAGGCGATCGAAGCGGCGAAGAGCTCGGTGCTCTTCGCGATCATGGAGATCGGCACCGGCAGCGGCCCGGTCCTCGATGCGGTGCGGGCGCTGCCCGGCCGATCCGAGATCTACGCCTTCGGGACGACCCAGCGCCTGGATGGCTCGCTCAAAATCACTTCGCCCGGCAACGCCAGCCCTGTCTTCATCCCCTTCGAGTACCTGCACTCGAAGGTTCCAAAGCCGTTCCGGGAGGAGATCAGCGGCGGGCCTGGGCAAGTCATCCACCACAAGTTCGTGGTCGTCGACTTCAACGGCGATGACCCGGTCGTCTTCGCCGGCTCCTCCAACCTTGCTGCTGGCGGTGAGCACGAGAACGGCGACAATCTGCTCGCCTTCCGCGATCCCGCCATAGCCTCGACCTACGCGGTCGAGGCGATCCGGCTCATCGACCATCACCGCTTCCGCGAGGCGATGCTCGAATCGAGCGCGGATGCCCCATTGAAACTGGCCGGCAGGAGCGACAATTGGACCGCTCCGTTCTTCGATCCCACCACTGCGAAGTATCGGGAGCGGATGCTGTTCTCGGTGAGGGTATGAGCGGCGCCCCCCATCGTTTCGCTGCTTCTGCGCGACGTGCGCGGGAGAAGCGTGAAGCGCCCAGGGTCAAAGCGGAAGCGAAGACGGTCCTGGCCTGGAGGGTGGTGACCTCCGTAGCCGTCATTGCCATCGGGATCTGGATTCTGGCTCACTTCTTGAACCCGGGCGGGGGCGCGAAGGGCACCCAGCTCAAGGCGAGCTTCCCTCCGGTGGAATTCCTCTATCTGGATAAGCCGCGAAGCCTCTCCTACCTCGAGGAGCTGCAAGGGGGATCTGTCGATAGCGAGCAGGAATCGCGGAGCGCCACCAACAACCTCGAAGCCAAGCTGAAGCTCGAAAGCGCCGAAGCCGGGTCCTCGAAGCAGGAAGTCGAGCAACTGCAGCGATCGATCACGCCTACGGCTGCCAGCACCTTCATGGAACTCCGCGCCGCCCTCG
Organism: Solirubrobacterales bacterium; assembly: GCA_035700965.1. Lineage (GTDB taxonomy): Bacteria > Actinomycetota > Thermoleophilia > Solirubrobacterales > 70-9 > VAYN01. The sequence continues at coordinate 34,165 of DASSOC010000018.1, read as the reverse complement.
AACGAGGAGAGAAGATCCACACGATCGATCATCCGGCCGAATACAGGGAAATCCTCGGGCTCCCGGAGGGGCAGTTCGTCCTCTTCAGCACCGAAGAACTACATCGCTCCCTCTATCTGGATCCCTACCTGGCCGTCCGCCAGGATCCGACGCTCACGGCGCTTTTCCCCATGCCAGAACACGGCCGCCGCAAGCGCCACCGGGTGCGCACCGAGCGGCGGGCATCTCGGCTTTTCGCGGAACAACTGGGCGGAAGCCCCCACATGGTCTTCTCGTTCTGGCCCGGCTCGGCAAAGAACAACGTGCACTATCTACTCCCGCTGAACATCGGGAGTTTCAACAAGGAAGACAGCGTGCTCAAGAACGGCGGCGGCTCTCTGACCGTCCTCGGAAAGCTGACGCGCGTCCTGCCGGAGCCCGGCGAGCAGGAACGAGAAGAAAGAGCCTTCAACTACGTCGACTTCGCGACTCGCGAAACCTGGAGGCTTCCCCTCCACTTCGCGCCGGCGCTTCTGGTGTGCCGCTCCGATCCTTCCTGCCGGGCCACGCGCAGGTCAGAAGGCGCTCACGGACCCGGTCTCGCCAAGGATGTGCGCCGGGCCAGGCGAGCGATGGAGGCGGCGCTGGCCGCGCAGACGGAGGTCGCCAACCAGGGGGCCGTGATCGTGCCGGTCGCGATCTACAAGTGATGGGAGGCCAGGGAGGATGCCGGTGCTCTTTTCGGGCTTTGCCGGCTTCGCGACGGGCCTCCTGCCCTGGGCATCCCTCCGGGTGCCGGGGCGCCATCTGACATCCCGTACGGGGTATCGCTCAGGTTGATCCCCCGGGCAGCAAGACCTGCTCGGAGCTTCTGGCGGGCGTCGTGGATGGTCTTATAGATCGCGCCCCGACTCCTGCCGAGCCGGTCGGCCAGGACGTCGATCGGAACATCGTTGAGCGCCACCGCGGCCAGCACCTTGCGCTGATGAGCGCTGAGGTCACTCGCCATCGCCACCTTCAACGCTGCGAGCAGCTCCTTCATCTCGAGACTCTCCTGGGCGGTTGAAGCACAGGCGGGGGACGGGGACCAGCTGTCGAGCTCGGTCGGTATCTCGCGTCCCTGCCAGGCGCGAGATCGAGCTCTTGCCGCGGCATCCAGCAGGGCGAACTTGTAGGCCCAGGTGGTGAAGCGGCTTTCGCCGCGGAACTCAGGGAGCTTGCGCAGCACGGCGAGGAGGGCATCGTCGGCGCTCTGCTGAGCAAGATCGTCGAGGTCGCCGCCGCTGAGGTGGGGGAGAGTCGCGCGGCGGCGGCCAACCTCAAACCGTGCGCCTCTGAGAAGGAGGGAATGCAACTCCTCGATTCCCGCCTCGAGGTCGTCGCTTCCGGGCGTCAGCCGATCGATCCAGGCTTGCGACTCCGCGTCGATGCCACCACTCGCTCCAAGCACCCTCGGCGTAGAAGCAGTGCGATCGGAGGTTGCGAGCATGACAACAGCGTCACGGTTCGGCATCCGACAAGCCATGGGTACCAATGCCCATCGTGAATAAGACGACTGGTCTCCAGACTCTTGGCCTCTAGGTAAGACAGTGGCTCGCCCAGACGCTAAACCGGGTGACCAAGCAAAAGCGTAGGAGCATGATCGGAGAGGTAGCGAGTGCGATGAGCAAAAAGCAGACCTTCATCATCGTCGGTGCGAGCCTGGCCGGAGCAAAAGCAGCCGAGGAGCTGCGCGAGCGAGGATTCGACGGGCGCATCGAGATGATCGGCTCAGATCCGGAGCGCCCCTATGAACGGCCGCCGCTGACCAAGGACTACCTGCGAGGCGAGTCCGACCGCGAGCAGTCCTACGTGCACGAGGAGGGTTTCTATGCCCAGCACGAGATCTCACTGTTGACGGGCACGACCGTGACCGCAATCGACCCCGCGATGTCGCGGGTCACGCTCGCCGACGATCGCGAGCTGGGGTATGACCGGCTGCTGCTCGCGACCGGGGCCCAGCCGCGCCGGATCTCGGTCCCGGGCGCAGAGCTCGAGGGCATCCATTACCTCCGCACCCTCGCCGACTGCGACCTTTTGCGCGACCGCCTGGATCGCGGCGGCCGGGTGGCGGTGGTGGGGGCCGGCTGGATCGGCAGCGAGTTCGCCGCATCGGCACGCCAGCGGGGACTCGAGGTCACCGTCATCGATCCGACCGAGCTGCCCAACGAGCGGATCTTCGGTGCCGAGATCGGAGCCTTCTATCGCGATGTGCACGCCCGGCACGGCATCGAGCTGGAGCTGGGCGACGGGGTCGAGTCATTCGACGGCGATGGCACCCTCGCCCGCTTGCGCACCAGCAGCGGCCGGGTGGTCGAGTGCGACCTCGCCGTGGTCGGAATCGGTGTCACGCCGCGTGCAGAGCTCGCCGCCGACGCCGGCCTGGAGGTCGGGAACGGCATCCTCGTTGATGAGAAGCTGCAGACTTCGGCGCCGAAGATCTTCGCCGCCGGCGACGTGGCCAGCGCCTGGCACCCCTTCTACGGCGAGCGGATCCGGGTGGAGCACTGGTCAAACGCGCTCAACCAGGGACCCGCCGCCGCCCGGGCGATGCTCGGTGAACCGGTCAGCTACGACCACATCCCCTACTTCTTCTCCGACCAGTACGAGGTCGGCATGGAGTACTCCGGATACGCGCCGCAGTGGGATGAGGTCGTCTTCCGCGGCGAGCGAGCGAGCGGTGAGTTCGTTGCCTTCTGGCTGCGTGACGGGAGGGTCGCAGCTGGCATGAACGTCAACGTCTGGGACGTCAACGAGCAGATTCGGGCCCTGATCGCCTCCCGCCAGATCGTCGACCGCACCAAGTTGACCGACCCCGACACGCCGCTCGAGTCGCTGAGCGCCGAGGCCGCCGCCGCGGACTCAGGAGGCGAGTGAGATGAAGCCGCCGACGATCGCGCCGTAGGCGATGTGCGCGAGGATCGTCGCCAGCGGAGTCCGCCGGCCGTAGTTCAGCATCATGAAGCCCGGCGCCTCCAACAGCGGCCGGTCCGCCGCGGCGCTGAAGGGGGTGCCCATTCGGGGGTGAACCACCGGCAGCAGCACGGTGACCAGGGCGGTGCCGGCGAAGAGGCCGTGGACGAGGCCGAACAGGGCCCCCAGCAACCAGCCGCTGTGGCCGATCGCCGCGTAGATCCCGAGGTAGACCAGGGCGAAAAGCAGCCCGATGGCGAAATGCATCGCGTAGCCCAGCGCCTTCGCTCGCGACCGATCCGAGGAGACGATGGTCCCGAGCAGGAACGGCAGGTCCATCCGCGTCAACCCGAGCTGGCTGGCGGTGCTCAGCGCCGTGGTCAGGACCAGGGTTCCGACGAAACCCCCGGCGATGGCGCCCCACACGCTCATGGACGCTGCGCCTCGCCGATCGAGACCGCGGCGTTGATCAGGGCCAGGTGGACCAGGCCCTGGGGCAGGTTGCCGAGGAACGCACCGCTTGCCTGGTCGATCTCCTCGGCGTAGAGCCCGACGTCGTTTGCCAGCCCGATCAGCTGCTCCATCAGCTCGGTTGCCTCGTCGATGCGGCCGGCGCGGGCGAGCGCGTCGGCGAGCCAGAAGGAGCAGCAGAGGAAAGCGCCCTCATTTCCCGCGAGGCCGTCCTCGCCGCTGTAGCGATCCAGCAGAGGACCGGAGCCGAGGTCGCGCCTCAGGGCCGAGATCGTGGCGGTAAGGCCGGGATCGCGTTCGCTCGGATAGCCCATCAACGCCCCGAGCAGCAGGCTCGCATCGAGCTCCCGGCTGCCGGCCGATCGCGTGTAGCTGCGGGCCTCCTCTGACCAGCAGCGCTCCTCTATGAACCTCCTGATCTCCTCGGCCTCCGCTCTCCACCTGCTCACGTGCGCGGGCGGGATCAGGCCGCGGTCGGCCAGGCGCACGGCTCGGTCGACGGCGATCCAGCACATGATCTTGGAGTGCGTGAAGTGAAGGGGCTCGCTGCGCACCTCCCAGATGCCGCTGTCGGGGCGCCGCCAGATCTCGCAGACCAGGTCGGCGATCTCCACCAGCCGGCGGGCGGTGTCTGAATCGAGGCCGCCCGCCGCGGTGGCATACAGCCAGGCGGTCTGCATCAGGTCGCCGTAGACGTCAAGCTGCTCCTGACCGCCCGCGGCGTTGCCGATTCGCACCGGCCGTGAGCTGCGATAGCCGCTCAGCGCAAGTGTCGACTCGGGCGTACGCTCACTGCCGTTGAGGCGGTAGAGAACCCGCAGGCGGGGGTGGGTCAGCTGCGAGGCATGCAGCAACCACCAGAAATAGGACTCGCCCTCGTGCGGACAGCCGAGCTGCATCAAGGCGTTCAGAGTGAGCGCCGAGTCACGAACCCAGCAGAAGCGGTAGTCCCAGTTGCGCTCGCCGCCGATCTGCTCGGGCAGCGAGGCGGTGCCCGCCGCTGCGATTGCTCCCGAAGGCGAATGGATCAGCAGCTTGAGGACCAGCGCGCTGCGGATCACGGCGTCTCGCCAGGGTCCCTCATGGGTCCGGCCCGCCGACCACTCACGCCAGAAGGCAATCGTCGAGGACAGCCGGGATTCCGCTTCGGCGCGGGACGGGAGGACGAGGGGCTCTCGATGAGCGCTGCTCAGGACCACGAGAGCTTCGGCTCCCGCTGCCGCGACGAAGCTGCCGCTGATCGATCCGTCCCCGAGGACGGGAGCGCCCGCCGCCCAGCTCGATACGGCCAGCGCGTCGCCCCCGGCCGTCGCCACCGGCGTCCCTCCGCGACGACCGATCTGGGAGGTCTTCTCGCCAAAGTGGAACTGCGGCTCAACCCGCCAGTGCATCGGCACCTGCCCGGAGAGTCCCTCGACCCGTCGAGCGAGCTCGCGGGCCGGCACCAAGCCGGTGTCCGGCAGCAACATCGCGTCGGTCACCCGCACCGATCCGGTCGCGGTTCTGAAGGTCGTCTCGAGCACATTGGTTTCAGGCAGGTAGCGGCGCTCCGCATCGAACGGCGCCTCGGGAGCGAAGCTGAAACAGCCGCCTCTCTCACTGTCGAGAACCGAGGCGAAGACGCTGGGCGAGTCGAGATCGGGCAGGCACAGCCACTCGAGCGAGCCATCGCTCGAGACGAACGCCAAGGTGCGCCCATCGCCGATCGCCGCGTACTCACGGAGCGGCAGGTAGCCGGCGTCGCGCGTGGAAGCCACTGTGGGGCAGGCTAGATGGTCTCGCTCGGGGGGTGGATGACAAGGTCGGTCGGTGCGACCACGCTCTGACGCCAATGGGTCGAAATGCCCATTTGGTGCTCACCGCCGATGTGGGACATTGATCTCGATGCGATCTTCGACCGCGCACTCGTGAACAAGAGCATTCAGGCGTCCTCGGAAGCCGGTCGGGTACGCGCCGCGCCGCCGCTCCGTCGGCCTGACAAGCGTCTGCCGCTGCTTTGGCGGGCCTTCATCGCCAGCGCCCTGATCATGGTCATCGCCGCGGTGCTGCTGGTGGTGACCCCGGTGACGATCCACGCGCCGGTGACGATCGGTCAGTTCGCGATCATCCTCGGCGGCCTTTTCCTGATGCTGGCGGCCAATCTCTGGGGCCTCAGAAGGGTGCTCGCCCCGCTTCGAAAGCTGACGGCGCTGATGTCGAGGATCGATCCCGACCAGCCCGGCCAGCGGATCACGGACATCGGGTCCTATGGCCCCGATGTCGCCGCTCTCAGCGACGCCTTCAACCAGATGCTCGACCGCCTCGAGCGGGAGCGCTACGAGAGCGCCCGGGTCGCCCTTGCCGCACAGGAGAGCGAGCGCCAGCGCCTGGCCGGGGAGCTGCACGACGAGATCGGCCAGACCCTGACCGCGGCGGCGATCCAGATCGAGCACGCCGCCGACGTCGGCCACGATTCCCCGGCGGACCTGCGCCGCATCGCCGACGCCGTTCGCGGGAGCCTCGACGAAGTCCGCCGCATCGCCCGCGAGCTCAGGCCCGAGGCCCTCGACGACCTCGGCCTGATCAATGCGCTCATTTCCCTCTGCTCGCGCCTGGCCTCGCAGGGAGACCTCCGGATACGGCGCGAACTGGAGAAGCTCCCTCCGATTTCGCCCGACCTGGAGCTGGTCATCTACCGCGTGGCGCAGGAGAGCCTGACCAACGTGGTGCGCCACGCTCAGGCCTCGGAGGCGAGGCTGAGCCTCGCAGTGAGCGGACCGACGGTGAGGCTTGCGATCGTCGACGACGGCCGGGGCCTGCCCGCCGATCTCCCGGCTCACACCGCCGGGATGAGCGGCATGCGCGAACGGGCGCGCCTGGTCCACGGAAAGCTGCAGATCGATTCGAAGCCGGGCGCCGGCACGACTGTGCGCCTCGAGCTGCCGTGGGGGGAGATCGATGCCGGTCCCGCTTAAGACGAAGATCCTGCTGGCGGACGACCACGTCGTCGTCCGCGATGGGTTGCGGATGGTGCTCGACGCGGCCCCCGACCTCGAAGTCGTCGCCGAGGCCGGCGACGGCGCCGAGGCCGTGGATCGCGCGGTTGAGGAGGAGGTCGATCTCGTGATCCTCGACGTCTCGATGCCGCGGATGACGGGCCTGCAGGCCGCCAGGGAGATCTCTCGCAGAAAACCAGAGCTGCGAATCCTGATGCTCTCGATGCACGAGAACGAGCAGTATCTGTTCGAAGCCCTGAAGGCCGGGGCGTCAGGCTACGTGCTGAAGTCGGTCGCCAACCGCGATCTGATCGAGGCCTGCCGAGCGACGATGCGCGGCGAGCCCTTTCTCTACCCGGCTGCCGTGACCAGCCTGGTCCGCGACTATCTGGACGGGGCGCGCCGGGGGGAGACGATTCCACTGGATCCGTTGACGCCACGCGAGCTCGACGTCGTCAAGCTGATCGCCGAAGGGCATACCAGCGAGGAGATTGCCGAGATGTTGGTGATCAGCAAGAAGACGGTCGACCGCCATCGCGCCAACATGCTCGAGAAGCTGGGCATGCGAAACCGGGTTGAGCTGACCCGCTACGCGATCAGGCGGGGGCTGGTCGAGGCCTGAGCCGGATCGAACCGAAATGGATACCGGTACCCATTGCCTACCCTCAGCGCATGGTGGAAGATCGGTGCATGAGCCAAATCGCGGTCCGCTGCCACCCACTTGCCCCCGTAGCCTCCGAGGAGGTGCAGGGGTGGCTGACGGCGGAGATCAACCGTCTGCGCGACGATGCTCCCGAAGCGGCGATTCGCCTCCTGCGCCTCAGCCAGCCCGGTCCCGACGGCGAGATCGAAGTCGGGTGGCAGATCGAGCTCGGGGTAACCCCGCCAGCGGTCCCGCTCGACGAGCAAAGCCTGGGCGAGCTGCTGAGGGATCTGCGTTTGCTGGGTTTGCAGCCCTCTGTGCTTCAGGCGGGAAGCTCAGACAGCTGGGACTCCGAGCTCGCCGAATGTGAGGTGGCCGGCGCATGACCGAGCCGCGTCCCCCGGCCACTCCAGCCAAGTCCGAGGCAACGGTCCCTGTAAGCCCGGTCAAATCCGCGCCGATCGACACCGACGAGGCGGGCCATGCATCATTCCCGGCCAGCGATCCGCCGGCTGTATGGACCTGGGAAGTAAAGAAGGGGTAGAGGAGGCGGCATCGCGTCCTGGCGCTGCCGCTCATGGTTCGCTCTTTCTGGTCAGAGCGAGGAACTCCTGGCGGGTGCGGGGGTCGTCACGGACTTGGCCCAGAAGGGTCGACGTCACGGTGGTGGTGCCGAACTTTTGGACGCCGCGGAGCGACATGCAAAGGTGCTCGGCTTCGAGCACGACGCCGACCCCTTTCGGCACCAGTTCCTCCTGGATCCAGTCGGCGATCTGGGTCGTCAGCCGCTCCTGAACCTGCAGGTCGCGAGCGAAGTGCTCGACCACGCGGGCCAGCTTGGAGAGGCCGACTATCCGCTCGGCGGGTAGGTAGCCGATGTGGGCGATGCCGTGGAAGGGCAGCATGTGGTGCATGCAAAGTGAGTGGAATGGGATCGACCGGACCAGCACCAGCTCGTCGTAGCCCTCCTCGTTGGGGAAGGTCGTGGTGCGGAAGGGCTGCGGCGTCAGCAGCTCGATGTAGGCATCGACCATCCGCCTTGGCGTCTCCCGCAGGCCGTCCGCGGAGAGGTCGGCGCCGAGAGCGGCGAGGAGATCGGCCGCGGCACGCACCGCACCGGTACGGTCCACCTGTCGGCCGCGGTCAGAAACGGTCCCGGCCCCATTGCTTTGCGAAACCTCTTCGAGAGTCATAGGGGGTTCGCGTTGTGAAAGCGCGACTTCTTACCTGGCGACGAGAGCGCCGGTGGGACGAGGGCCCCGTCTGCCCCCTTCACGTGCTCGGCCTGGACCCCTGAGATGGTCGCATCAAGAGCTCGCGCACTGCAGATTTGAGCATTTCGACCCATAGACCGGACGCGGCCTGGCTGAGACACTGAGCTCATGCTGGACGCGCTTGGAACTTTCGGGATGCACGGCGCCGCTGAACAGGGAGCTCCGCGGCCGCCGGTGCGCCTGGCCCGGCTCGCCGTAGGAGTGCTGGGGGGTTGAAGATGGCTCCCGTCTTGGATGTACGCACCAAGCGCGTCTACGAGGAGCCGGCGCCCGGTGACGGCTTCCGGATGCTGGTCGACCGCGTCTGGCCCCGCGGCGTCTCCCGCGAGCGAGCGCGGCTCGACGAATGGGACCGCACGCTTTCTCCGAGCACCGAGCTTCGAAAGTGGTTCGGCCACGACCCCGGCCGGTACGAGGAGTTCCGCAGGAGGTACCTCGAAGAGCTCCAGGGTCACCGCGACCGGCTGAGCGAGCTGCGCTCGCTGGCGCGCCAGGGCACGCTCACCCTGGTCTACGGGGCCAAGGACCCCGAGCACAACCAGGCGATCGTCCTCGCCGAGGTCCTGCGCAACGGTTTGCCTCGAAACCCGGCTTGGAGCCGGGAAGACCACGACAAGGGGCGAGCATGACAGCGACTTGGCTGGTTCTCACCGTCGGAGCGTGAGCTCCGTGCCATCTCCCCGACCGCCCGCGGAGGAGGGTTTGCTGCGTTACTCGTCGGCCCGCGGCCGCTGGGCGCTTGCCGCCGTCATTCTCGGGTCGGGAGCGGCGTTTCTCGAGTCGAGCGTCGTCACCGTGGCGCTACCGGCGATCGGGCGCGATCTCGACCTCGATCTCGGTGGGCTTCAGTGGGTGATGAATGCGTACCTGCTCTCGCTGAGCGCGCTGATGATCACCGGCGGCTCGCTGGGCGACCTCTATGGGCGCCGGCGGATCTTCAACCTCGGTCTGCTCGGGTTCGCCGCCACCTCGGCCCTTTGTGCGGTTGCGCCCAGCGGGGAGGTCCTGATCGCCGCCCGGATCCTTCAGGGCGCGTGTGCGGCGCTGCTTGTCCCGGCCAGCCTGGCGATCGTCGAGGCGAGCTTCGCCGAGGAGGATCGCGGCGCGGCAATCGGGGCGTGGTCGGGCTGGTCGGGCATCTCGAGCTTGATCGGACCGTTCGCCGGCGGCTGGCTCGTCGACCAGACCTCGTGGCGCTCGGTGTTCGCGGTTGTCGTCGTCGTCGCCCTGGCAGCAACATGGCTCGGGCTCCGCCACCTGCCGGAGAGCCACGGAGCTCGGAGCGCCCGCCGGCGTCCCGACTGGATCGGCTCTTCGCTGATCAGCCTCGGCCTTGCCGCGATCACCTACGCACTTGTCGAAGCGGGAGGACGGGGGCTGGGCGATGGGCGCGTCGCCGCCAGCGCGGCGGTCGGCTGCCTGCTGTTGGTGGCCTTCCTGGTGGCCGAGCGCCGCGCCAGCGACCCGATGCTGCCGTTGACGATCTTCCGCTCCCGACAGTTCTCCGGAGCCAACGCCGCGACGCTCGCCAACTACATCGCGATCGGGGCGATGTTCTTCTTCCTCTCCCTGCAGCTCCAGGACGTCCTCGGCTACAGCGCGCTCGCCGCTGGAGCAGCATCGCTGCCCGCGACGCTGATCATGCTTGCCTTCTCCGCGCAGGCCGGAAGGCTGGGTCAGCGATTCGGCCCTCGAGTGCCGATGACCGTCGGCCCGGTCGTTCTCGGTGTGGGGCTCCTACTCCTGTCGGGAATCGAGTCAGGAGACAGCTACCTCGGATCGATCCTCCCGGGGGTCGTCGTCTTCGGAATCGGCATGACCATCTTCGTCGCCCCCTTGACGACGACCGTGCTCGGTGCCCTCCCCGACGAGCGCGCCGGGACGGCCTCGGCTGTCAACAACGCCATCGCCAGGCTCGCGCAGCTATTGGCCTCGGCGGCGCTGCCGGCCGCCGCCGGCCTGAGCGCAAGCACCGCAGTCGGGCCAGGCGCGTTCTCAGACGGCTTTCACACCGCAATGCTCCTCGCCGCCGCGATCGCCGCGCTCGGCGGCCTGATCTCGTGGATAACGATCCGTGGCCGAGACCCCCGCCCCGCACCAAGGCATCCCAGTCCCAGCCAGGCCTGCACCGCTTGCTCCCCTGAGTAGCCGCGGCCGGGAATCGCGGGCGCCCTTTTCAGAATGAAACTGCGCCTACCAAGCCACCAAGTCGCTGATTGATGCGCTCGGAGGCGACGCAGAGACCATTGCGCAGGCGACCGGCATCGCATCTGTGGCGCTTGCCTTCATTCCTCCCGCCGCAGAGCGTCTCGTTGCCCAGTTGGCCACGAGCATCGCTAACACGCTTTGCCCGATAGGCTCACTGAGTAGCTAAGGCACGACTCATGGCACAGGCAACCGCCCTACTCGAACGGACTGAGGAAAACGCGCGGTGGCTGCTCGCCATCGGGCTGATTGTCTCCTTCGTGGGAGCCCTCCTGCGCATAGGGCTTTCATCTAGCTCGCTGGCGGTTGTTGTCGGTGGAGCGGCTGTGGTTGGCGGACCATTGGTGATCTTTCTGACGAGTGGCGAATACACGGCTAGACAGGTGTTTCCTCCCTACCTGGCAGTGATAGGGCTTTTTTTGGTTGCCTCACCCCTTGCTCACCACTGGGGCCTTTCCGAGGTCGGCGGAGTTCTTGGGTGGATTGGTCTAATCACGGGACCTATTTATGGCTGGGCAGCTTTCCGATTACGGCAACTAGTGAGCTCGGCTCGAGACTCCCTAAACGGTCCAGCCTTCGATGTTCGCCTCGAGGTCCGACTCCGCAGGGGCTACGCGGGCGCTCCTTACACCGACGCCCAGCTCTGGGGGATGGACTCCGATTCAGGCCCTCCCCTCGTGCAGTTAGGGTGGCATCAATCGACCAGGATCGCAGCGCTGGACAAAGTGCCCGCGCAGGTTCACGGTGTCCCCGTGAAGGGGAGCGTGGTTGCAGTCTCTTCTTCGGACATGGCTTTGATCGGTCGGGTCCGAAGCTCTCATTTCGGCGAGGCACCATCGCCCTCCAAGGAGCCATCTGCGCTCGTGGCCTGGCTATGGAAGCCGCGCAGCCTCCGGATCCGCTGACCTCGTTGCTGAGCCGGCCTCGATGGCTCCTGGGTGCGATGCAGGTAGGGCGGTGAGCGTGGAGTCGTCAGAACATGCTTATTTGCAGCGCTTTCTTATGGCCTAGAAAAGGCTGCAGAAAGTGAAATATGCAGGGATATGCACCGATATGCGGGGAGTTAGGCACTTCTGGCGAAAGTGCCTGAAATGAGAAAGGGCGGTTGGAAATAAATGTCGTATCGCAGCAGTTCACCCAAATTCAGAGGGCGGAACTCATAGAGAGAGTTCGATGCCTTCCCGTGGAGGACTAAGCAGCGACAGGGGTGTCGGTCTCCTCGTTGCCAGCGCGAGGCGCGAACAGCGCGGCTTCGAGTGCTGCGAGACCTTGTGCGCCGAGCCCTGGTAGCTCGCGGAGATGTCGGCGAGCAGATGCGAGGCCGCTAAGGACTGCCTCCCATGCCTCCAGCTCCTTGGGCACAGGAACGAGGACTTGCTCGAGGTTCTCGTAATAAAGCCTACGCCGCACCGCGCCCCGACTGCGACGGGTGATCTCGGCGAGGCCGATCTCGCTCTTGAGGTAGGTGAGTATGTACTCAGAGCTGAACGGTGCATCGTCGGTTAACCGAAAAACGATGTAGTCAGGGCTGACCCAGCCCTCCTCCTCCGTGCGCTGGCACAGAGCGATTGTGCCTGAAATAGGAGCAGATTTCGGAGGGGGTTGGAAAGCCCTGCAAAGGATGAAGTCGGCGACGTGCAGGGCAATCCTTCGATGGAGCTAGGCGGATTCGAACCGCCGACCTCCTGGGTGCGATGCACGAAGCTCGGAGAGCTCGAAGTCGTCATAACCTGCTCTTTTGCAGCACTTTTCTTACGAGCGAGAGAAGTCTGCAGAAAGTGAAATATGCAGGGATATGAACGGATATGCAGCGAGTCAGGCACTTCTGGCGAAAAGTGCCTGAAATCGGGAGAAGCGGTTCGAACCGCTGCGGTATGCGGCGCGGACCCCCAGTAGGTCGCTAGGTTCTCTGCGTGGCGAGCGTCCCCGAGCTGCTTTCGACCTTCGAAACGACCCAGAGCCTTTCCGAGGCTGAGGCCGCCCTGGACCAGCTGGCCACGATGGATCTGTCGCCCGATGTCGAGCTGGGCGAGTGCTACGACAGCCTCGCCGAGGTGGCGGCCGAGAACGATGACTTTGCACTGGCCGTGCGGGCGCAGCGGCGCGCGCTGGAGCACGGCTGCCGGCATCGCGACCTGGGCCGGGAGATGCTTGGCTGGTACCTACTGAAGGCGGGCGGGCGCGAGGAGGGGGAGGCAGTCTTCGCCGCGCTGCGCGAAGAGCGGCCTGACGACCCGCACCTTCATTCCCTGTTCGGCGCCGCCCGCAGCGATTCCGGCGATTGGGAAGGAGCGTTGAGCGCCTTTGAGAAGGCGTTGGAGCTGGCGAAGCTGACTGCTGACGAGCCCTTGATCGGACGCCTGAGGGCAGAACGTCAAGAATGCCGCCTCGCTCTCGGCCTGCCGCCTGACGAGGAGGACCGTCTGGCCGAACGCCGTCCTTTCTCCGCGCAGGAGCTGACCAGCTACGCAATCGCCTGGTTTCCGCGCGACCAGGTCGGAGCCGCGCTCGAGCGATGGCCCGACCTCGGCGACGATCTCGAAGACCCCGACGCCTATTGCAGGACGATCGAGGCTCGCCTGCGCGAAATGCGAGCCACCACCGGGCGGGCGCCGTCCGTTGCTCCGCTGAATGTGGAAGCCCTGCTCGAGTTCGCCGCCGAGCAGGGCCTGGAGCCGAACACCGGCGCCGCCAGGAGTCGCTTCGCCGCCCTCCTCGGCCGCCGTGGCGAAACCGTGCCCTGGCCGCCGGGCCGGAACGACGCCTGTTGGTGCGGCTCGGGACGCAAGTACAAGCGCTGCTGCGCCTAAGAGGCCACATCGGTGCTAATGTGGTTACATGCGTGAGATCGGCGTCCGCGAGCTGAAGTCGAGCCTGAGCAGCGTGCTCCACGAGGTGGAGGAGGGCGAGCAGGTGCGGATCACCGTCCGCGGGCGGCCGGTCGCCGACATCGTCCCCGCTGCGGCCAGGGCCGGCGAGGGGCGCCTGCGGGAGCTCGTCGCGAGCGGCCGGGTGACCCCCGCAGCCCGCGCGCTGCGATCCCGTCGTCCGCGGCCGCTGCCGGGCAAACGCTCCGCCACCTCGATCGTCCTAGCCGAGCGCGACGCCGAGCGATAGATGCTCTACCTCGACGCGAGCGCGCTGGTCAAGCGCTATGTCGCCGAGGAGGGAAGCGAGGCGCTGATCGCGGCCATGGCCGGAGCCGAGGGTTGGGCCATGTGCCGGGTCGGCTACGTGGAGACGGCGCGAGCCGTGGGGCTGGCCGCCGGAAAGCCCGCGGTGCGGCGGTTCAGCGCCGACTGGCCCTCCTTCGAGGTGGTCGAGGTCGACGCCTCCTTGGCCGAGCACGCGGCCGAACTCGCCTCCACGGAGGACCTGCGGAGCCTCGACGCTCTGCATCTCGCCGCCGCGCTTCTGATCTCCTCCGACCAGCTGACTCTCGCCACCTGGAACATTCGCCTGCACCGTGCCGCTCAGAACCAGGGTCTCGCGGTATTCCCCGCCGAGCTTCCCTGAGTGAGTCAATTGACCTGCCGTTGACCTCTCCTCCGGCCTGACGGCGCCGCCCTCGGCGTCAAGGAAGTCTGCGCCAACGCAGCGGCTTTGCGATGGAGCTAGGCGGATTCGAACCGCCGACCTCCTGGGTGCGATCCAGGCGCTCTGCCAGCTGAGCTATAGCCCCGTTTTGTGGCGATTTCCAGGGGATTGGGCCTGGTAACAGCCGGTAATCAGATTACAAGTCTAGCCGGGATAGGCGTGGCGTAAGCGATCCGTCGAGTTTCTGTCGCTGGTTGAGAAAGATCGTGGAGGGGGCCACGATGACGATTCGCCGAGGTGCGCTCTAGCGTTCCCGGGCATGGCCGTTCGCACCGCACGCAAACTGTGCTTCCCGCTTGTCGTCACCGTCGCGATGGTCGCGCTTGGCGCGGCGCTGCCGGTGGGCGGCGCGGCGCTCGCTCGCGGGGGCTCGTGGGAATCGCGCCTCTGTCCTGATGGGAAGGTGCAGAAGCCCTACCATCTCACCCGTCGTGTCACGCGTCGGGTCGAACACGAGTTCAAACGCCATCACCACGGCTACCGGGTTCTCACGGTGGGCACCTCGCTCTTCGCCCCGCAGGGCTACGTCGGCCTCTACTACCTCGGGCCGGCCGGCGCGGGCGGCTACGCCTCGGGAGGGGTCGCCTACTACTGCCACACCAGGCCGGTGCGCCACCCGATCCGCGACGCGGTCTATGGCTTCGACGCGGTGGGTCTCTATTCGGCGGTCTCCGAAGGCACCGGCACCTATACGGCCACCGAAAGCTTCGACGACCACGATCCCGAAGGCGAGCTGACCACCCAAAAGTGGACGGTCGACTTCCGCTGGACCAACCGGTGGGGGAGCCGCCGGGATCCGCTCGCCTTCGACCTCCTGATGCAGGGCGCCCGCCTCGGCGATCTGAAATCTTCGACGCTGACCGGCACCGGCACCTACACCAAGACCAACCTCGACCGCGCCGATCCGGGCGACCACTCCGGCGACTACTCGTGCAGCTTCGAGGTCAAGCCCTCCAGCGACCCGCTGATGGAAATCAGCTGGTCGCCGGTCGCCGCAGATGGACGCAGGCTGCGGCATGCGGTGCGGATCGAAGAGGTCATCGACGATGGCGATACCACCGACGGCGTGCAGACCGGTGGAGGCGCGGGGACCTGTCTGGACAGGCCGCCGGAAGATCAGGCAGCCGATGACGACACGATGCGGCTCAGCTTCGAAACCCCGGTGGTGCCGCCCGGCCGGGTCCTGTCGGGGGCGACGACCTGGAAGCCCTTCGAAGGCGCGCCGACCCTCAGCCGCCAGGCCCACAGCTCCTACACCGATTCCGACTCGGGCGGCACCAGCACCACCGACGTCGAGCTCACGGTGCAGGCCCACGCGCGTTTCCGCCTGCTCGGCGTCAGCCCGCCCTGACGGGGAAGCTCGGCCGCGCCCGGGCCTCCTGCCTAGCCCGGCCTCGCCGCGTCGGCGGCTCCCGCTTCGCGCAGTGCCCGCGCCAGCTGCTTGCGCGAGTCGATGCCGAGCTTGCGGTAGGCGTGGGTCAGATGGGTCTCGACCGTGCGGCGGCTGACGAAGAGCGCTTCGGCGATCTCCCGGTTGCTGAGGTCCTCGGCGGCCAGCTCGGCGACCCGCAGCTGCGAAGGGGTGAGCGACTCGACGCCGCTGGAGCGGGCCCGGCGCGGTCGCGCCCCGGCGGCGACCAGCTCGTCGCGCGCGAACGCGGCCAGCGGCGCGGCGCCGAAGGAGGCCGCCATGTCGAGCCCTTCGACGAGCGGGTCCCGAGCCGCCTTGTCATGGCCCGCCCGGCGCAGGGCGGAGCCGTACAGGACCAGGGCGCGCGCGTGCTCCAGGCGGGCGGGGGAGCCGGCGAGCACCGCGACGGCCTCCTCGAGCGCCCGGCGCCCCGGCGCGCCGGACCGCACCTGGCCGGCGGCGATCAGGGCAACGCCGATCGGTCGCGGCGCGCCGAACCGACGCGCCCGGGCCAGCCCCTCGGAGAGCAGCGCCTCCGCCTGCTCGGTGCGGCCGAGCCGCGCCGCGGCGACGGCGGCGCGGGCGCGCCAGGGAGCGACCGAGGGGCTGGGGATCAGCGCCTCTTCCAGCACCCGGCCCGCCGCCAGCGCCGCCTCGAGCGCCACCGCCGGTTCGCTCCGCGCCAGATGCAGGCGGGCTTCGCACTCGAAGACGAGAGCCTGCATCGAGGAGCCGCGCCAGGTGGCGTCTTGGTGGGCGAGCTCGAGCTGGGCGGCGGCGGCCGCCAGCTCGCCGCGCTCGATCAGCGCCCACGAGAGCTGCGCCCGCGCTGCCGGCAGGAAGAAGAGCCAGCCTTCCGGCTCGGCTTCGATCGCCTGCTGGGCGGCGGCGATCGCGCTCATCAGGTGGCCCCGGTAGTAGTGGCTGAAGCTGAGCCCGTAGCTCCCGTTGACCAGGCCGATCGCCGAGCCGCGGCGGCGGGCGTCGGCCTGGGCGCTCCGCTGCAGCGCGTCGTAAGCGTCGAATTCGTCGCCCCAGCCGAGGGCGCCGATCGCGGCGAGCCAGTTGAGTCCGTCGGAGGTCTCCTGCACGATCAGCTCGCCGTCGCCCAGCGCGGCGCGGGCCAGCCGCAGGGGCAGCTCGCGCGGCTCGCCGGCGAAGGTGAGCTCGCCCGCCACCTGGGCCAGCAGAGCCCGCTCGCCGTAGCTGTCGCCGTCCGGGGGAGAGGCGCTCACCTCCCGCGCCAGCTCGGCCGCCCGGCTGCGCAGCGGCAGCTCGGTGCGGGCGACGGCGAGCCAGCTGGCCCGCAGCTCCGCCGCCAACGATCGCTCCTCGACGCCGGAGCGGACCAACTCCTCGTGGCCGCGCTCGAGCACCTCGGCCGCCTCCAGCGGCCGCCCCGTCACATACAGCGCACGACCGTGGTCGAGCGCCACCCGCGCCCGCCGCCGGGGGTCGCCGATCAGCGACACCGACTCGCCCAGCCTCTCGCAGGCACCGGGCCGGCCGGCGGCCATCTCGGCCTGGCCCAGCTCGGCGAGGAGGTCGGCCCGCGCCGCACCCCGCGGCGGCTCGGCGATGGCGCGCGCGAGCAGCTCGGCGGCGACCTGCGGGGCGCCCTGCGCCATCGCCGAGGACGCCGCCTCGCGCAGCGCGGCGACGGCCCAGGGATCGCCGGCCGGATCGGCTCGCAGGAGCTGCGCAGCGACGTGCTGGGAATCGGCCCCGCTCGCCGCCAGCAGGCGCGCCGCGCGCCGGTGCTCTTCGCCGCGGGCAAAGGGAGGGACGGCGCCGTAAACGACCTCGCGCACCAGGGGATGGACGAACCTGAGCGGCGCGTCGCGCCTGAGGATGCCGGCGGCGGCGAGCGCATCGGCCGCGCGCGTCGCCTCCGCCTCGCCCAGCCCCGCCAGCTCGGCGGCCTGCGGGAGGCGCACGCCGTCGCCGACGATCGCCACCGCGGAGGCGAGCTCGGGCGCCGGCGCCGGCAACCGCGAGAGCCGCAGCCCGACGGCGGCGATCACCGCCTCCGGCGTCGCCGCCGCCACCTCCTCGCTCCGCTCGGCGGTGGGCTCGACCCCGTCGCGGCGCAGCTGCCCAGCCAGCTCGCGGAGGAGGAACGGGTTGCCGTTGGTCGCCAGGTGGCAGGCCTCGCAGAACTCCTTCGCCGCCCCCGCGCCGAGCTCTTGCCGCGCCAGCTCGGCGCTGGCCCCGGGGCTGAGCTCGCGCAGCTCGACGCTCCGCGTCGCGGCGGCGGCGGCGAGCGCCCGCAGCGGCACCGCCTCCGCCTCCCCGGTCCGCACGCCGACGAGGAGCAGGACCGGCAGGTCCGCGATCCGCTCTGCGAGGTATGCGAGGTAGCGGAGCGACGGCTCGTCGGCCCAGTGGGCGTCGTCGACGCTCAGCAGCAGCGGCGTGCGCTCGGCGAGCTCCGCGGTCAGCCAGTAGAGCCCGTGCAGGGCGCCCGCGCTTGCCGGCTCATCCACGATCCCCAGCGGAGCCGCGGCAAGGCCGGCGGCGCCCTGGAGCAGCTCCTCCGGTGCGGCCTCACCGCCCCGCATCCCGGCGGCGAAGAGCTGCTGCACGACGTTCCACGAGAGGTCGGTCTCCAGCAGCGCGGCCGAGGCGCTGAGCACGGCGAAGCCCGCCCCGGCGGCGCTCGCCGCCGCGGCCGCGAGGAGCGCGGTCTTGCCGACCCCCGCCGCACCGGCGATGACGCGGACGGAGCCGGCCCCGCCGCCGCCGCGCTCGATCGCCTGCCTCAGCTCCCCGAGCTCCTGAGCGCGCTCGAACAGCGGTCCATCTCCCCTCTGCACGCCCTTGATTATCGCTGGCGGCGGCAGCTTCGGGGCCTGCCGGGGAGAGCCTGGAAGGGCGGCTCTCCGCCTGCCCGGCGTCGCCGAGCGAGGACCGCGACCCCCGCGCAGGTGCAAAAGATCGTGGTCGGCACCACGACGACAACCGCGTCCGGCGGACCTATGTTCAGAGGGATGGCGGCGAAAGAAACCAGGATGCGCCCGGGGCCGAAGGCAGCTGTGGCGATCGTCGTCGCCGTCCTGACTTGGATCGCCCTGCCCAGGCTCGCCTCTGCCGAGTCGATCGCGTTCATCCGCGGCGACAACATCTGGATCGCGGCGCCCGACGGGTCAGGCGCCACGCAGGTGACCACCGACGGCACCGCGAGCGCGCCGTACCTCCACATCTCCTCGGTGAAGGTGGGGGACGCGCCGCCGATCGCCTACCTCCGTTACGACAGCAGCGGCTCCTTCGTTTACGGCACCGTGCGCCCCGACGGCTCCGGCAACGCCCCCAACCCGTACACCGCGTCGATGCCGGGCTTCACGCAGGGCAACGACCACGAGCTCTCGATCGACCCGGCCGGCGACCGGGTCGCCTGGTCGCGAGCCACCGACATCGGCTCCGGCCAGACGTTCTCGCCCCACTCCGTCGGGCTCGACGGGAGTGCGCCGACCGAGGTCAGCCGCGGGACGACGGCCTACAACACGACCTTCGGCGACCCGGCCGGTGGGTCCCTGCTCTTCGACGACGCCGTCGGCTACGACTACTCCGACGGCAACAACGCCGCAAACGGGTGGCCGCCGGCGCCGGCCGTCTGCAGCGCCGGCGTGGGGCCGCAGGGCCTCGTGCGGCAGGTCCCCGTCGCCCACGACGCCACGCTCGCGGCGCCGCTCGCCTACTACTGCGCCGGCGGGAACGTCGGCCTGTTCGAGCCGGCGCTCTCGCCCGACGGCCAGGAGATCGCGGCCCAGGCGACCCTTGCGCCGGGCGCTCCGGCGGATTCGCGCTTTGCCTCCGGGCTTCCCAGGATCGCGGTCTTCGCGGCCGGCGCGGTTGCCTCGGGGGAAACCGCGACCCCGCTGACGCTGCTCACGCCGGATGGCCTGAGCGCCGCCTATCCGGACTTCTCACCGGACCACAGCCAGGTGGCGTTCTCCGGCCCCGACGGCGTCTACGTCGTCCCGGCGGCGGGCGGACCGGTCACCAAGGTCCTCGACGAAGCCGCCAGCCCCGCCTGGAGCTCCTACGCGCTGCCCGGCGCGGCGGCGGCTCCGCAATCGAGCGCGCCGCCCAAGCGGCCCAAGACGAAGCTCAAGGTCAGGGTCGACCGCAGGAAGCGCCAGGCGAGATTTGTCTTCGCCGGTTCGGGCGGCGTCGGCCGGCTGCACTTCAAGTGCAAGCTCTCGCGGCAGTCGAAGAAGCTCAGGCGCTGGCGGAGCTGCTCCTCGCCGAAGGTCTACAAGCGGCTGAGGAAGGGCAGGCACCTCTTCGAGGTCAAGGCGGTCGACTCGACGGGCAGGGCCGACGCGACGCCGGCGAAGGCGAAGTTCAAGATCTGATCCGGGCGCTCCACCCCGAGCGGCGGTTCCCAGCGGATTCTCGGCCGGTCCACCGGCCCGCAGCCGGCGATTGGGGGGGACGATCGATCGACGGGTGAATACGGCGACTACCGGTGGCGCAGGCGCGGTTGATCCGGCGCCCCGCCGCGGCGCAGGGGAGATGGGAAGTTGCTCCCATTCCCGCGCAAGCGACGGGATAACCCCATAGAGTTTGGGAGCCTCCCCCTGGGACACGCAGCATGAGCATCCTCGACGACGCAATCCGAGAGCACTTGGAGCTGAAGCGCGCCCATGGCGCGGACGAGTCCGAGCTGAAAAAGCTCGAGGACGAAGCATTCGGGCCGCCCGGGCGGCCGCAGGAGCCGGACCCGTTCGCCGAGGCGCCGACGCAGTTCATGCCGACCGAGGCGCCCGAGGGCGCCGAGCCCGCCGAGGAGGAGGGCGGACGCCGGATCAACGTCGCCGACCTGCAGGAGCCGCCCCCGCCCGGGGCCGCCGAGCGGCCCGAGGAGCCGCGGGTCGAGGCCGTGCCGACGGTCGAGGCGGAGGCCGAGGCAGAGCCCGTCGCGCCCGCCGAGGACCCGGCGCAGGCGGCGTCCCCGGCGGAGGAGGAGCCGGCGATGGAGCACGAGGTCATCGCCGAGCCCGCCGCCGAGCCGGAGCCCGACGAGGGGCGCCGGGCGATCGCCGAGCAGCCGACCGAACTCTTCGACGTCGAGGCCGAGATGGGGAGCGAAGCCGCCCCGGCCGAGGCGCCCAGCCCCTCCGACGAGCAGATCGTCGAGGCCGGGCGCGAGGAGCCGCGGCTCGTCCCGGCCGCCGACGAGGAGGAGGACGAAGAGGACGAGGAGTTCTGGAGCGAGCAGCGCCTCTCCGACGAGCTCGACCAGGCGCTCGAGTCGCCGTTGAGCGCGGAGGACGAGCTGCCGCCGGCGACCGAGGAGCACGAGGCCCCCGGCCCCGCCGCCCCCGTCCCCGAGGACGAGGGCTCCGAGGAGTCCCATACCGATTACGACCCCGACACCGGCCACGAGGACGTGCTCGAAGACACCCCCGAGTTCCTCGAGGAGTCCCCGGAGGACGACGAGCTCTGGTTCGAGCAGAAGCCTCCGAAGGACTTCGACTTCGACGACTAGGCAGTGGAGCCAGCCGGGCTCGAACCGGCGACCTCCTGCTTGCAAAGCAGGCGCTCTTCCAGCTGAGCTATGGCCCCTCGCGGCAGATTGTAGGCCGCTCGGCCTAAGCGATCAGCCGCTCAGCCCGCTTGCCCTCGGGCAGGTTCTGGTCGGCGTGGTAGCTGCTGCGGACCAGCGGCCCGGCGGCAACTGACTCGAAGCCGAGGTCGTAGGCGGCCCGCTCGAGGGCGGCGAACTCGTCGGGGTGCCAGTAGCGGACGACGGGGAGGTGGTTCTCGGTCGGGCGCAGGTACTGGCCGACGGTCAGGACCTGGACCTGGTGCTCGCGGAGGAGGCCGAAGGTCTCGACCATCTCCTCGAAGGACTCGCCAAGGCCGACCATCAGGCCGGACTTGGTGATGACGTCCTCGCCGCCCATCTCCTTCGCCATCCGCAGGACGCGGGCCGAGCGCAGGAACTGGGAGCCGCGGCGGGCGACGGGGTAGAGGCGCGGCACCGTCTCGACGTTGTGGTTGAAGACGTCGGGCCGCTCGTGGACCACCTTGGCCAGCGGCATCTCCTGGCCGCGGAAGTCGGGCGTGAGGATCTCGACCTTGCACCCGGGCGCCAGCATCCGGATCGAGCGGATCACGCCGACGAAGGCGCTCGCCCCGTAGTCGGGGAGGTCGTCGCGGTCGACCGAGGTGACGACGGCGTGGCGCAGCCCCATCGCCTTCACCTGGTTGGCGACGCGCAGCGGCTCCAGCGGGTCGTTCCAGGTCGGCTTGCCGGTCTGCACGTTGCAGAAGCCGCAGCGCCTGGTGCAGACATCGCCGAGGATCATGAAGGTCGCGGTGCCGCGCTCCCAGCACTCGCCGACGTTGGGACAGTTGGCCTCCTCGCAGACGGTGTGGAGATTGTCGGCGCCGATCTTCGCCTTCAGCCGCCGGTAGTTGGGCCCGCCCGGCGCCGGCACCTTCAGCCACGGCGGCTTGCGGGCGCGGCGGAAGGGGACGGTTCCCTCGGCCGCGGCGGCGGTCCCGCCCGGTTTGGCGCGGGAGCGGGTGACGTGGATGCGCTCGGCGGTCTCGCTCATCGGGTTACCTGAGCGTAGCGCCCGGCGCCCGTGGCGCCCTTCCTAACCACTGGTGCGGAAAAGCGCCTGCCTATCGCGAGCGTGCAGGCTCGCCGCTCGGCAGCAGGTCCTCCAGCTCGCCGGCGACCGGCTCGCGCCCGAGCACGCGGCCGTAGGCGCCGGCCAGCGCATCGGCGAAGGCGCCGAGGTCCTGCTCGGCGCCGAGCTCGCGGCCGAGCGAGGTCATCGCGACGCCCTCGATCCCGCACGGCACGATCCACTCGAACGGCTGCAGGTCGTTGTTGACGTTGACCGCCAGCCCGTGGGTCGTGACCCGACGCGACACGTGCAACCCGATCGACCCGATCTTCCGCGCCGACGGGCCGCTTTGTCCACTCCCATCCGCCGACGGGCCTATTTGTCCCGCTGGCTTGGTCAAATCGTCCCGTCGGCGGGGTGGAGCCGACATTTCGGCCCGTCGGGGGACCCAGACGCCGGTGAGTCCCGCGATCGTTTGCGCCTCGACGCCCGCCTCGCCGAGCGCCTCGATGATCGCTCGCTCCAGGCCGCGGACGTAGGCGTGCACGTCGTCGCTGTAGCGGCCGAGGTCGACGATCGGGTAGGCGACCAGCTGCCCGGGGCCGTGGTAGGTGACGAGGCCGCCGCGGTCGGTGTCGCGCACCTCGATCCCCTGCGCTTCGTACCACTCGACGCCCATCGGCAGCTCGCCCGGCTGCGAGCGCCGCCCGCGCGTGTAGACCGGCGGGTGCTCGAGCAGCAGCAGCGTGTCGGGAATCTCCCCGCGACGGCGCCGCGCCGCGATCCCTTCCTGCAGCTCGCGCGCCTCCTCGTAGGGGACGACGCCGCAGCGGACGACCTCGATCTCGGCGGCCATCCACGAATGGTTGCAGGAGCCCCGCGTATCCTGTCACCGCCGCCCATGGTCCAGTCCAAGGCTCTACGTCCCGAATGGCTGCCGGCCGTGGCGCTCAGCTCGCTGCTGGCACTGGTGCTGCTGATCTGGAACCCGCCGGTCGGCGACCTCGCCGCCCAGGTCTTCCGCACCGAGCTCTTCCGGCACGCCGGCCTGGCGATCTGGAACGGCAGCTGGTACGGCGGCCACTACACCCTCACCTACAGCCTCCTCTTCCCGCCGCTGGCGGCGCTGCTCGGCCCGCAGCTGGTCGGGACCCTCGCCGTCGTCGCCTCCTCCTACCTCTTCGACCGCCTCGTCCGCGACCGCTGGGGCGGCGAGGCGCGCTGGGCGACGCTCTGGTTCGCGGTCGGCGTCGTCACCCTGCTCGCCGACGGCCAGCTGACCTTCGCCCTCGGCGTCGCCTGCGGCCTGGCGGCGCTGCGCTGCCTGCAGCTCGGCCGCCGCGGCCCGGCCCTGCTCGCCGCCGGCCTCTGCCCGCTGGCGAGCCCGGTCGCCGGCGCCTTCCTCGCCGGCGTCGTCCTCGCAGGGGCGATCGATCTCGGCCCCCGGCCCAGCCGCCTCGCCCTCGGCCGCCGACCGAGCCGCCTCGCCCTCGGCGCCGGCGCCCTGGCGCTCGTCCTCACCGTCGCACCCAACCTCGCCTTTCCCGAAGGCGGACAGTTCCCCTTCGTCTTCTCCTCCTACATCGCGATCCCAGCCTGGTGCCTGGGGGCGATGGTCCTCACTCACGGCATCCGCGACGAGGAGCGCCAGCTGCGGCGGGTCGTCCTCGGCTACCTCCTCGGCGCGACCGCCGTCTGGCTGCTGCCGAACGCGATGGGCGGCAACGCCGTCCGCCTCGGTGCCCTCTTCGGCGGCCCGGTCCTGGCCGCCGTCATGCTTTCGCGGCGGCCGCGGCGGGCGGTGCCGCTGTGGGTCTTCGTCACCGCCCTCAGCCTGACGATGGTCGGCAGCCTCTACTGGCAGTTCAACGCCAGCGTCGCCCAGATCGCCCGCTCGGTCGGCGACCCCTCGACCGCCAGGGCCTACTTCCAGCCCGCCGCCCGCTGGCTGCGCGCCCACGACGCGCAGGGGATGCGGATCGAGGTGCCGCCGACCGCCAACCACTGGGAGTCGGCCTACCTGGCGCCGAAATTCGAGCTCGCCCGCGGCTGGCTGCGCCAGCTCGACACCACCCGCGACGACCTCTTCTACGAGAAGGAAGAGCTGACGGCGGCGATCTACGGCTCCTGGCTGCGCTCGAACGCGATCTCCTACGTCGCCCTGCCCGACGCCCCGCTCGATTACTCCTCCGAGGAAGAGAAGCGGTTGATCCTCGCCGAACCGCCGTACCTGACCCTGCGCTTCCGCGACCGCCACTGGCGCATCTACGAGGTGCGCGACCCGAAGCCGCTGGTCGCGCCGCTCGGGAGCGCCGCCGCGGAGACCCTCTGGTTCGGCCGCCAGGGCTTCGCCCTCGACGTCAAGCGCCCGGGCAGGTTCCTCGTCCGCGTCAGCTTCACCCCCTACTGGTCGATCTCCCGCGGCAGCGGCTGCATCCTCCGCCACGGCGAGTGGACCGTCGTCCGGGCCTCCCGTCCCGGCGTCTTCCGCGTCGCCGCCGACTTCTCCGTCGGCCGCGCCTGGAACGCCGTCACCGGCGCCAGAAAGACCTGCTAGCGACGGGCCGAAATGACGAACCCGCCCAGCCGACGGGCCGAAATGACTGACCCCGTGAGACAAATAGGCCCATCGGCATCGTGGGGGCGACGAATCGGCCCGTGGGGATCAGCGCGTGCCCTTGAGGGTGGCTAGGGCGGCGCTGACCACGTGCTCTTCGTGGGGGATTGCGGCCTGCTCCAGGCGTTTCGAGTACGGCATGTGGACGTCGGCGCCGGTGACGCGCTGGACGGGTGCGTCGAGGTAGTCGAAGGCCTGCTCGGTGATCAGGGTCGCGAGGTTGGCGCCGACGCCGCCGTGGGGCCAGCCCTCCTCGACGATCACGGCGCGGTTGGTCTTGCGGACCGAGGCGAGGATCGTGTCGAGGTCCAGCGGACGCAGGGTGCGCGGATCGATCACCTCGGCCTCGACCCCGTGCTCGCCGGCGAGCGTCTCCGCCGCGCGCTCGGCCACCTGCGCCATTTTCAGCACGCCGACGATCGTCACGTCGGAGCCCTCGCGCCGCACCGCCGCTTCGCCGAAGCGCAGCGGCTCGCCGTCGCCGTCGGGCACCTCGCCGCGGGTGCCGTAGAGGCTCTCGTGCTCGATGAAGATCACCGGGTTCGGGTCGCGGATCGCCGCCTTCAGCAGCGCCTTGCCGTCGGCCGGGGTCGAGGGGCAGGCGACCAGCAGCCCCGGCACCTGCAGGAACAGCGCCTCGAGGCTGTGCGAGTGGGTGGGGCCGAGCTGGTGGCCGCCGCCGCCCGGCATCCGGATCACCAGCGGCACCCGCGCCTGGCCGTTGAACATGTAGGGAATCGCGGCCGCGTGGTTGACGATCTGGTCCAGCGCCAGCAGGCTGAAGTTGACCGTCATCAGCTCGACGATTGGCCGCAGCCCGTTGATCGCCGCGCCGACGCCGATGCCGACGATCGTGTTCTCCGAGATCGGCGTGTCGCGAACCCGCCGCTCGCCGAACTCGTCGAGCAGGCCTTCGGTCACCTTGAAGGCGCCCTGGAAGACGGCGACGTCCTCGCCGATCACGAAGACCGACTCGTCGGCGCGCATCTCCTCGGCCATCGCGTCGCGCAGCGCTTCGCGCATCCGCAGCTCCGCCATCAGGCGCCGTCCTCGTTGATCGCCGCCTCCGAGTCCTCGCCCTCGGGCACCTGCTCGATCTCCTCGCCGACCTCGCGCTCCTCGCTGACCCGCGGCTCGATCCCCTCCTGGGCGTCGCCGTGGGTCGCCGGGTTCGGCCGCTCGCCGCTCGGCTGCGCCGCGTAGGCGGCGCCGGCCTCGGCCAGCTCGCGCGCGGCCGCCGGCATCTGCGCCTCGCGCTCGCCGCGGTGCGGCTCGGGGCTGCGCTCGTCGACCGCGTACCAGCCGCCCGGATCGGTGCGCGCGTAGAGGTTTTCGTACATCGTGTCGAGCGGCGGCTCGGGCGAGGCCTCGGCGAACTCGACCGCGGCTTTGACCTGCTCGTCGGCGGCGTCGCGGATCTGCTGCACCTCGCGCTCGCCGAGCACGTCGGCCTCGACGCAGCGCCGGGCGAAGGTCTCGATCGGGTCTTTGCGCTGCCACTCCTCGACCTCCTCGCGCTCGCGGTAGACCTCGGGGTCGGCGGCGGAGTGGCCGCGGTAGCGGTAGGTGAAGGCCTCCAGCAGCGAGGGACGCGACTCCTCGCGCGCCAGCCGGATCCCCTCGGCGACCGCCTCGCGCACGGCGATCACGTCCATCCCGTCGACCCGCGTCCCGCCGATCCCGTAGCCCTCCGCCTTCTTCGAGAGGTCGGTCTGGGCCGAGTGGCGCTCGACCGCGGTGCCCATCCCGTAGAGGTTGTTCTCGACCAGGAAGAGGACCGGCAGCTTCCACAGCGCCGCCAGGTTCATCGTCTCGCCGAAGTTGCCGGTGTTGGAGGCGCCGTCGCCGAACATGCAGACGGTGACCGCGTCTTCGCCCTTGTACTGGGAGCCGAGTGCGAGACCGGCGGCGATCGGCAGGTTGCCGCCGACGATCCCGTAGCCGCCCATGAACCGCTTCTCGGCGTCGAAGATGTGCATCGAGCCGCCGCGGCCGCCGCTGGTGCCGTCGACCTTGCCGAACAGCTCCGCCATCACCCGCTTGGGCTCGGTGCCGCGGGCGATCGCGTGGCCGTGGGTGCGGTAGGTGCCGATCAGGTAGTCGTCCTCGCGCATCACCGATGCGGTGCCGACGATCGTCGCCTCCTCGCCGATCGCCAGGTGCAAAAAGCCGCCGGCCTTGGCCCGCTGGTACTGGCGCCCTGCCTCCTCCTCGAAGCGGCGGATCAGCGCCATCCGCGCCAGCAGCTCGTAACAGGTGAAGGCGTCAGGGAGTCCGGCCACGCCCTGACATTAGCTCGCGGCGGAGACCGCCTCCTCAAGTCTGTCGTCGCCCCAGAAGACCTCGCCGCCGACGACCAGGGAGGGGACGCCGACGACGCCGAGCTCGGCAGCCCGGTCGGTCGCCTCGCGCAGAGCGTTCTTCACCCCTTCGGTATCGACCGCCTTGAGCAGCGCTTTGGGGTGCAGCTCGCAGGCGGCGGCGGCGATCAGCACGTTGTCGGGCACGGTCAGGTCGCGGCCGGCGGCGAAGGCCTGGCGGAAGGCGGCGAGGGCGAAGGCGACGGTGCGGCCGGCCTGCTTGGCGAAGGTGGCCGCCCGCATCGCGAAGAGCGTGTTGCCGGGCCAAGGCTCGGGCCAGGCAAGCGGCGGCAGCCCGTACTCCGCGGCGCGCCACTCCACCTCGGCGATGCCCTCGGCCCGCCCCGGGCCGTTCGCCCAGGAGTCCCGGTCGAAGCGCCGGAACAACCCCCCGAGCAGGATCGGCTGCCACTCCGGCTGCTGCAACCCTGCCTCGCTGAAGACCCCGCTGATCCGCTCGGCGGTCAGGTACGCGTAGGGCGAGCCGAGGTCGAAGTAAAAGGTCGCGCGGGGGGAGAGATCGGCCACACAGCGACTTTATGCGGCTATGGACGAGCCGGCGAGTGAGGTATCTCATGGTAATTTCAATGCTCATGAAGAAACGCATGAAGATCAGCAAGGGTGGCCAGGTTTCGATTCCGGCGCCGATCCGCAAGCGCTGGGGGACGACGACCGTGACGCTGGAGGACCGAGGCGGGGAGATCGTCCTCAAGCCCGCTCCGGACGACCCGATCGCCGCAGCCGCCGGGGCATTCGCGGGCGGTCCGAAGATCGATTGGGAGAAGGTCATTCGAGAAGAACGCGAAGCCGAAGCCGAAGCGTACGAGCGCAAGTACGGCCTGTGACCTTCCTCGATGCCTGCGCTCTGATCGCTCTCATTCACGGCGAGCCGGCTATGAAACGGGTGTCGGCGATCCTTCGCGAAGGGTCGGCGGCGATGACATCTACCAACGTCGCCGAGGTGTTCGACGTTGTCGCTCGCAAGGGGCGTATCGGCTATACGCGCGTCGCTGACGTGGTCGAGCCACTATTCGAGGGGCCTCTTGCACTCGTTCCCGTCGATCTGGGGCTGGCGCGTCGTGCGGCGGAAGTGCGGACCGAGCACTACCACCGGAAGCGCTGCTCACTTTCGCTCGCCGATGCCACGTTGCTCGCCGCCCCGGCGCCTGGAGACAAGATCGCGAGCTCCGACGCCGACGTGCTCGCCGTTGCTGCTGAGCTCGGCATCGAGACGATCAAGCTGCCGCCAAGCTCCAGCTGAAACCGCCAGCTCGTCAGCTCAGGCGTGGATCGCCCAGCCGTCGACTGCGCGGGCGGCGTCGAGGACCGCCTCTGAGATCGTCGGGTGGGGGTGGACGATCCGGGCCAGCTCCTGGTAGCCGCCCTCCAGCGCCATCGTCGCGACCAGCTCGGCGACCATGTCGCAGGCGCGGTTGCCGACCACGTGGGCGCCGAGGATCTCGCCGTACTTGGAGTCGACGACGAGCTTGACGAGGCCATCCTTGTCGTCGTAGACGGTGGCGCCACCGACGCCGCCGAGCTTCTGCTTGCCGACCTTGACCTCGTGCCCGGCCTCCTTCGCTGCCGCCTCGGTGAGGCCGACGCTGGCCACCTGCGGATGGCAAAAGGTCGCCCCGGCGACGAGGTTCTGGTCGACCGGGTGGGTTGCCTCGCCGGCGGCGTGCTCGGCCGCGACCACCCCCTCCTCGGAAGCCTTGTGGGCGAGGGCCTTGGCGCCCGTGAGGTCGCCGATCGCGTAGATCTTCTGGTTCGAGGTGCGCTGGTATTCGTCGACTTTGACCTTGCCGTCCTCGCCCAGCTCGACGCCGGCCTCGGAGAGCCCGAGAGCCTCGACGTCCGGCGCCCGCCCGCCGGCGATGCAGAGGTAGTCGACCTCGATCGACTCCCCGCCGTAGCTGAGCTTGACCGACTTCTCCCCGGCTTCGACGTTCTCGACCGGGGCGCCGGTGGAGATTGTGATGTTCTGCTTCTTGAAGGCGCGCTCGACGACGCGGGCCATGTCCTTGTCCTCGACCGGGAGGATCTGCTCGAGCATCTCGATCAGCACCACCTCGGTGCCGAAGCGTCCGTAGGCGGAGGCGATCTCGCAGCCGGAGGCGCCGCCGCCGGCGACGGCGATCTTCTTCGGCTGCTCGGGCAGCGACCAGGCGCCCCAGGTGTCGACCACGCGGCCGCCGAACTCGACGCCGGGGATCGGCAGCGCGACCGAGCCGGTGGCGAGCACGACCGCGCCCGCCTCGTAGACCTCGTCGCCGACCTTGACGTTGCCGTCGGGCGTCAGCGTTCCCTCGCCCTCGATCGAGGCGATCTTGTTCTTGTCCCAGAGCATCTTCACGCCGCTGGAGAGCGACTCCGAGACCGCCGCGCGGCGCTTGCCCAGCGCCTCCCAGTCGAGCGAGACGTCCTTGGCGACGACGCCGAGCTCGGCGCTCTCGCGCGCCTGCTCGTAGATCTCGGCCGTGCGCAGGACGGTCTTGGCCGGGATGCAGGCGTAGTTGAGGCAGCGCCCACCCGCCTTGTCGCGCTCGACCACCGCGGTTTTCTTGCCCAGCTGGGCCGCCCGGATCGCGGCCACGTAGCCGCCCGGGCCCCCGCCGATGACGATCACGTCGTAGGAATCAGCCACTGCCCGAGCAGCCTATAGAAAGGGTCCGGGCTACTCGCGCGAGGGCATCTGTATGCGCGCCATCGCCTTCACCATGAAGTAGAAGAACGAGCCGGCCACGACGAGCAGGCCGAGGGTGGCGAGCACCTGGGCGACCGTCGCGGCCTGCAGGGCGAGGCCGTACACCGCGCTGAAGATAAGGAAGACGAGGATCAGCTGGAAGCCGAGCACGGCCCAGTAACGGGCGCGCCACATCCCCCAGGCCATCATCCCGGTCAGCAGCGTCG
The DNA here is from genome assembly GCA_035700965.1 of Solirubrobacterales bacterium. Taxonomy (GTDB): domain Bacteria; phylum Actinomycetota; class Thermoleophilia; order Solirubrobacterales; family 70-9; genus VAYN01. The sequence continues at coordinate 4,181 of DASSOC010000018.1, read as the reverse complement.
GGGCCAGAACCTGGACGAACGCCGGTTTCTCACCGTTGACCTCGGCGCCGGCGAGGTAGCCGACGACGATCGAGATCGCGATCAGGGCGGAGATGATCGCCCCGATCGTCACCACCAACGGCCGCTCGCCCTCGGCCAGTGGCACGAGCGCTTCGCGAGCTTCCCGGTTGCGCTCCTCCGCCCGCGCGTAGCCGCGCTCCATACGCTCGCGGGGAGACGTGGACGCGCCGCGCTGCTTGCGCTTGCGAGCGCGCTCAGCCACCGGGGGCCGCCTCTCCGAGCCGGGCGAAGGCGTCGCGCAGCTCCGCCGCCGCCGCGGCGGGATCGGCCGCGTCGCGGATCGCCCGCACGACGCAGATCCGCCGTGCCCCGGCGTCGAGGACCTGGGCGGCGTTGGACGAGTCGACGCCGCCGATCGCGAAGAAGGGGTGGGCGGCAGCGCCAGCCGCGTGGCGGATCAGCTCGAGGCCTACCGCGGGGCGGCCCTCCTTGGTCGGGGTTTCCCAGATCGGCCCTACGCTGATGTAGTCGACAGGCTGCCCGGCCGCGGCCGCGATCTGTTCCTCGGAGTGGGTCGAGAGACCGATGATCGCCTCCGGACCAAGGGCCTCGCGGGCCTCGGCCGCCGCGACGTCCTCCTGACCCACGTGGACGCCGTCGGCGTTGCAGGCGCGTGCCAGGTCGGGGTCGTCGTTGACGATGAAGAGTGCGCTGTAGGTGTCGCAGAGGCGCCGGAAGGTCTGCGCCGAGAGCTCCACCTCGCGCTGCGGCAGCGACTTCTCGCGCAGCTGCACGATGTCGACGCCGCCGTTCAGCGCCGCCCGCAGCAGTGGCTCCGGATCCTCGCCGTGCGGGCGCGCGTCGCAACAGAGGTAGAGCCGCGCCGTGCGCAGCCGCTCGCGGCGCAGCGGCCCCTTGGCATCGGGAGAGGCGAGGCTCATCCTTCGATTATCGCTCGCAGGCGGGGGTGTCTGACTTAACCCGCCAAATATGGTGGGTTAGGTCAGACACGCTTCGGCGGAGGGGTAGCATCGTTGGCGTACGGGAGCCCACGGCATCGGCGATGCCAAGGCTGAGAGGGTGGCAACGAGGCCACCGACCGTCTGGACCTGATCCGGGTAATGCCGGCGGAGGCAAGAGTTTTGAACGAGAGAGGTACCTATGACGCGGTAGTTGTCGGCGGCGGCGCGATCGGCCTCTGCTGCGCCTGGCGCGCGGCGCGGCGCGGCGCCAGCGTCGCCGTCCTCGACCGCGCCGCACCGCCGGCGGGCGCGACCCGCGTCGCCGCCGGGATGCTGGCGCCGATCGGTGAGCTGGCCTTCGGCGAGCCGGAGCTCTTGCGGATGACCGTCGCGGCGGCCGAGGACTTCCCGGGCTTCGTCGCCGAGCTGGAGGCGGCGAGCGGCATCGGCACCGGCTACGCTCGCGCCGGCGCCCTGCACGTCGCCCTCGACCGCGACGAGGCCGCCGAGCTGCGCCGCGTCCACGACCTGCAGCGCTCGCTCGGCCTCGGCGCCGAGTGGTTGCCGCCGCGCCGCTGCCGCGAGCTCGAGCTCGGCTTGACGCCCTCGTTCAACGGCGGCGTCCACGCGCCCGCGGAGGCGGCGATCGATCCCCGTCGGATGACCGCCGCCCTGCTCGCCGCGCTGGAAGCCGAGGGCGCGGAGGTACGCAGCGGCGTCGAGGTGACCGAGGCGCTGCTCGACGGCGAGCGGATCGAGGGCGTGCGCACCGCCTCAGGCGCGGAGCTGCGGGCGGGCGCCGTCATCCTCGCCACCGGCGCCTGGGCGGGCGCCGAGGCCTGGCTGCCCGAGGCCGCGCGCCCGCCGGTGCGGCCGGTCAAGGGGCAAATCCTCGAGCTGCGCGCCGCCAACGGCGAGCCGCCATGCGAGCGCATCGTCGCTTCCGAGCGCGTCTACCTGGTGCCGCGACCCGACGGCCGTTTGATCGCCGGGGCGACGGTGGAGGAGCGCGGCTTCGACTCCGCGGTCACGGCGGGCGCCGTGCACGAGCTGCTGCGCGAGGCCTACCGGCTGCTGCCGGACGTTGCCGAGATGGAGCTGGTCGAGTCGATGGCGGGCCTGCGCCCGGGCACCCCCGACAACCTGCCGCTGATCGGCCCCGGCGCCCTCGACGGCCTCCTTCTCGCCTGCGGCCACTACCGCAACGGCAGTCTGCTGGCTCCCCTGACCGGCGAAGCAATCGCGGAGCTCCTCGACGGCGGCGACCTGCCCGAGTCCCTCACCGCCGCCCGCCCGGTGAGTTCGCGTTTTATGGGGCATACGGACTACAAAGTGCGAAGTCAGCGCAGGGGGAGCGGGCAGGTGACGGCTGGGGAGGTGGGACGGTGAGGATCGAGCTGAACGGGGAGCCGCGGGAGCTGCCCGAGGGGGCCAGCCTCGCCGACGCGGCTCGGGCCGCCGGAGCCGAGGAGGCGCGGGGCGTCGCGATCGCCCTCGACGGCGAGGTGGCGCCGCGCGGCGAGTGGGCCTCAACGCCGCTGGGGGAGGGGAGCAGGGTTGAGGTGCTGGCGGCGATCCAGGGCGGCGCCGAAGGCTGGGGGCTGGGCGGGCAGGCCTGGAGCTCGCGGCTGATCGCGGGCACCGGTGGCTTCCGCTCGCTGGAGCAGATGGAGCGGGCGCTGGAGGCGACCGGCGCGGAGATCGTCACCGTGGCGCTACGTCGCATCGACCCCGATGCCAAGGGCTCGGTGCTCGACGTGCTCGACAAGCTCGGCCTCGTGGCCTTGCCCAACACCGCCGGCTGCTACACCGCCCGCGACGCCGTCCGCACCGCGCAGCTCGCCCGCGAGGCTTTCGAGACCGACTGGATCAAGCTCGAGGTGATCGGCGACGACCGCACGCTCTTCCCCGACGCGGTCGAGCTGCTCGACGCCGCGGAGACCTTGGTCGCCGACGGCTTCACCGTCCTTCCCTACACCAACGACGACCCGATCCTCGCCCGCCGTCTGGAGGAGACGGGCTGCGCGGCGGTGATGCCGCTGGGCTCGCCGATCGGCTCCGGGGCCGGGATCCGCAACCCGGCCAACATCGCGATCATCGCCGAGCGCGCCTCCGTCCCGGTCGTCCTCGACGCCGGCATCGGCACCGCCTCCGACGCCGCGCTGGCGATGGAGCTGGGCTGCGACGCGGTGATGGCCGCCAGCTCGATCTTCGGCGCCGCCGACCCGGTCGCGATGGCCACCGCCCTGCGACTCGCGGTAGAGGCTGGCCACGCGGCTCGCGGCGCCGGCCGCATCCCGCGCCGAGCCCACGCCGAGGCGTCCACGCCGGAGCAGGGCCTGCCCGAGCTCTCCTAGTCAGGGAACCGGCCCAACCGGCGCCCCTCTACCATGGAGCGCCTCGCCCCTGTAGCTCAGCTGGTTAGAGCGGCGGCCTTTTAAGCCGCGCGGCGCCGGTTCGAATCCGGTCGGGGGCACTCGGCTCGTCGCGGATAGGAAGGGACGGATGGCCATGGGCGCGAAACGCGATCGCGAATTGCTCCGCTCACCCTTCGATCTGAAGGCGGAGGACGACCTGCGGCTGGAGCGGATCAAAGCGGAGGTCGACGGGGGTTTCGACGCGCTGCGCGACGTCGATGACGGCGTCTCGGTCTTTGGCTCCGCCCGCGTCACCGAGGACCACCCCTGGTACGAGCTCTGCCGCGAGACGACGGCGTGCCTCGCCCGTGACGGCTTCACCGTGATCACCGGCGGTGGCCCCGGCCTGATGGAGGCCGCCAACCGCGGCGCCGCCGAGGCGGGCGGCCTCTCGGTTGGGCTCAACATCCAGCTGCCGATGGAGCAGGAGACCAACCGCTTCGTCAACCGCGCGCTCGAGTTCCACTACTTCTTCGCCCGCAAGCTGATGTTCATCCGCTACGCCCGTGCCTTCGTCATCTTCCCCGGTGGCTTCGGAACCCTCGACGAGCTGTTCGAGAGCCTCACCCTGATCCAGACCCACCGGATCGAGCTCTTCCCGACGATCCTCGTCGACTCCGGGCACTGGACGTCGCTGCTCGACTGGATCGAAGGGAGCCTCGTGGACACCGCCCTCGTCGCACCCTCCGACCTCGACCTGCTCGTCACCGCCGATTCCGTCGAGGAAATCTGCGGCTACGTCCGCAAGGCAACCGAGCGCCAGAAGGAGCTGAGCGGGAGCGCGTAGCTCAGTGCCGGAAGT
>DASSOC010000017.1:0-14417 GCA_035700965.1 Solirubrobacterales bacterium | reverse complement strand
GGCGTCGGTTTCGCGAGGTGAGGGGCCGGAGCTTCCGGTTGGGACGGCGCCACCCTCGGGTGGCGCCGCCCGCCGCGCCGTCGCGTGGTTCCCTTGTCGTCTCGGGGACGACCTTCGAAGCGCGCGATGCGATCGGGCTTCGGCTCGCGGGGCGTCTCCCGGGCCGGCGGCCCGACCAGCCGCGGCAGGCCGACGTCCTTCGCCAACGGCGGCGCCCCGGGCGGCGCGAGGAGTCCCGGCAGCAGCCGCAGGCCAACCAGCGCGACGACGCCGATCGCCGCCGCTCGTCCCACTCCCGCCCAGCGCACCCGTACTCCCGCCACCCCACGCCAAGGGCCACGAGCGCCGGCCTTCGCCCCCGCGCCTAGGCGACGGACTCGCGCAGCGCCGCGATGTCGCGCAGCTGGTCGTCGACCCAGTCGCCCGGGTTGCGCGAGAAGATGATCTCGCGCAGCCCCTCGGCGTACCGGCGCCGCAGCTCGGGCTCCATGGTCAGAGCCCGGTGGATCGCGTCGGCCTGCTCCTGGATGTCGAAGGGGTTGACCGAGATCACGTAGTCGATCAGCTCCTGGTGGGAGCCGGTGTTCTCGGAGAGCATCAGCACCCCGTCGCGGGTGTTGACCGCCGGCGCCTCCTTGGCGACCAGGTTCATGCCGTCGAACAGCGAGTTGACCATCAGCAGGTCGAAATGCTTGTAGCGGGCGACCGCGTCATGGAAGTTCTCGTAGATCTTCAGGTCGATCGGCATCCAGTCGGTCGTCCCGTGGCGGTGGTTGACGACCGCGACCAGCGCCTCGATCCGCTCCAGGTACTCGGCGTACTCGGGCACGTCCTGGCGCGAGGGCTGCAGGTGGGCGATGAAGGTGACCTGTTCGCGGAACTCCGGGTGCTGGCTGAGGAAGGTGTCGAAGGCGGTGAAGCCGCGCAGCACGTTCTTCGAGAGGTCGGCGCGGTCGACGCGGATGATCAGGTACCGGCGGCGACGGTCGAGCACCTCGCGCTCGGCTTCGGCGACCTCGGGCGACGTGGCGGCGCGTTTCAGCCGCTCGGCGTCGATCCCCAGCGGGTAGGCGCGGGCGAGCGTGCGGCGGTCGCCGCGCCGGACCTCGGCGGCGTGGTAGTCGACCTCACAGTCGTCGAGCAGTTCGTCGCAGCAGCGGAGGAAGTTGATGCAGTAGGCGTGGGTATGGAAGCCGATGATGTCGTTGGCCAGCATCCCCTCGTAGATCGCGTCGCGGATCCGGTTGGGGAGGATCCGCCAGCTGTCCGGCTGCGCCCAGGGGATGTGGACGAAGTGGTGGAGCAGGGCGTCGGGGCGCGCGGCGCGGATCATCCCGGGGGCGGTGTAGAGGTGGTAGTCGTGGAGCATCACCAGCGGCTGCTCCTCGCCCTCGATCTGAGCCAGGACCGAGTCGGCGATGTCACGGTTGACGGTCTGGTAGCCGTAGTCCCAGGCGTCGAGCTCCTGCTGGCGGATGTCCGGCGCGTTGGAGATGTCCCAGAGGTAGTGCTGGATGAACCAGAGGATCGGGTTGGCGATCACGTTGTAGAAGCGGTCGTAGGCGACGGGGTCGCTGCCAACCAGGCAGACGCGATAGTCGACGCCGTCGAGCTCCTGCTCGATCGGCCCGCCCTCCTCGCTGGAGACGGCGATGTCCTCCTCGCTCATCGCCGAGGCGATCCAGAGCGCGTCGCGGTGGGAGACCAGCCCCGACAGGGCGGTCACCAGGCCGCCGCCGCCGCGGCGCACCGTGCGCTCGCCGTGCTCGTCGCGATCGAACTGGAGCGGGCCGCGGTTGGAGACGATGATCAGCGGCGAGGAGTCCACGCCTCAGAGACTAGATGGTCGAATAGAGCACGGAGCCGGGCTCCCCCGGCTCCACCTCGCCGCTATAGTCCTTCGCCGTTTTGGCAGCACCACGCGAATACGAGCTGGTCCTGATGCTGGACCCCCAACTGGACGCCGGCGCGCGCGACGCCCTGGCGGCCGAGGCCCGTGGGCAGATCGAGGGCTCCGGCAGCCTCAAGCACGAGAACGCCTGGGGCCTGCGCAAGATGGCTTACGAGATCAACCACCGCACCGAGGCCGACTACCGCTGGATGCGGTTCGAGGCCCCGAGCGAGCTGCTCGATTCGCTCGACCACAACCTGAAGATCGCCGACGGCGTCCTCCGCTTCCGCATCTTCAAGGTCGATCCCGGCGTGCCGGTGATCGTCCCGCCCGCCGTCGCGGCCGCACCCGGCCCGCGCGAGCGCAGCGCCCAGGGAGCCGGCCGCGACGATCGCGGCGACTCCTCGGACGAGTCCGAGGAGTAGAGCGCCCCGCCGGCGCCGCTGTTTGCGGGAAAACCCCCCGGCGAGGGGGGAGAGTCGCGCCGCCCGCCTCCTTAGACTGGAACCAGATATTCGATTCCAGAGGAGTGAGTGCTTTGGCAGCGTCAAACATCAATGTCGTGGTCCTTACGGGGAACCTGACGCAGGATCCTGAACTTCGGCATCTCGGCAGCGGCACGGCGGTCTGCGAGATGCGAATCGCTGTCAACACCCGTCGCAAGGAAGGAAACGACTGGGTCGACAAGCCGAACTACTTCAACGTCGTCGTATGGGGCGCGCAGGGCGAGAACTGCGCCCAGTACCTGTCCAAGGGGCGCCCGGTGGCCATCGAAGGCCGTCTTGACTGGCGCGAGTGGGAGGCCAAAGACGGAAGCGGCAAACGGCAGGCGGTGCAGATCGTTGCCAACACCGTCCAGTTCCTCGGCTCGCGCGACGGGTCGGGCGGCGGCGGCAACGGCGGTGGCGGCTTCTCGCCCCCCCGCAGCGACGTGCCGGCGGACGAAAGCGATTTCGCCTCCGCTCCGGCCGGCGGCGGCGCCAGCCAAGAGGACGACATACCTTTCTGACGAGGTCCAGCGGCTCTCGGACAAGGGCGCGGGGAGCGTGGCGTGCTCCGCGCCCAAGCGACTGAGGACGTCGCCTGAGAGCCGCTGGGACCGTCAGGTCTGTACCATCAGCCGCCGCATGGCACGAACTGATTCTTCACCTAGAGCGGGCGCACGGCGCGGCAGGCGCGGCGCCGACCGCTCGCGGCCGCGCAAATACACCCGGGTCAACTCCGAGGTCGTCGACTACAAGGACCTCAACCTGCTGCGCCGCTTCCTCTCCGACAAGGGGAAGACGCGCGGGCGCCGGGTCACCGGACTTTCCCGCCGCCACCAGCGACAGCTCTCGGTGGCGGTGAAGCGGGCGCGCGAAATCGCCCTGCTTCCCTACGTCGGAGAGCGCTGATGGCGCAGGCGATCCTGCTGCAGGACGTCGATTCGCTCGGCCCGCGCGGCCACGTCGTCGACGTCGCCCCCGGCTACCTGCGCAACTACCTGGTTCCGCGCAAGCTGGCCCAGCCGGCGACCGCGGGAGCGCTGGAGGAAGCGAAGCGGCGGATGGAGGCGGCCGAGCGCGCCGCCGAAGCGCGGCGCGAGCGCGAAGCGCAGGCCGCCGGCCTGCTCGGCAAAACGGTCCTCACGATCCACCAGCGGGCGGGCGAGGACGGCAAGCTGTTCGGCTCGGTCGGCCCGAAGGAGATCGTCGACGCCCTGCGCGAGGCGCGCGATCTGCGGATCGAGAAAAAACAGGTCCAGCTCGAGCAGCCGCTGCGCGAGCTCGGCACGTTCATGGTCGGGATCAAGCTCTCGGACGGCACCACCGCCGAGGTGAAGACGATCATCAGCGAGGAGAAGTAGTCCCCTTCGCTCGTCGCAGGTCCCGGTGGGTGCGCTCGGAGCGAGCGACGGTCGGCCTGGCTGCAGTGGCCCTCGGCGCTGCCGGCACCGTCCTCGCCGGCCAGTTCAGCCGTATGCTCGCCCGCCGCGCGCGCGCATCGCGCGATTCCGAAGCACTGCTCGAATCGGCGCCGGCGGCGGCGGCCGACACGGTCGGCGTCGCCCTCCGCGGCTATGTCGAGGCTCCGCGCAGCGAACTCGTCCTCTTCAACCTGCTGGCAGGCTTCCTCGGCTCCTTCGCCAGCGTCCGCCTCTCGACCTGGGCGATCCGCGACGGCCGCGGGCCCTTCCGCAACGTCCACATCGGCGGCCGCCACATCCACCACTTCGTTCCCGGAATCGTCCTCGCCTTTTCCTCGGGCACCGCCGCCCTGCTGACCGACGACGACGAGCTCGAGCAGCGACTGGCGATCCCGATGGGGGCTGGCATCGGGCTCACCTTCGACGAGGCGGCGCTGCTGCTCGACCTGCGCGACGTCTACTGGTCGCGCGAAGGCCTGCTCAGCGTCCAGCTCAGCCTCGGCGCCACCGCGATCCTCAGCATCGCCATCCTCACCTTGCGGATGCTGCGGCGCGGCGAGCGGCGCCAGGAGCAGGAGGGGTTGATCCCACCCTGGCACCCGCACCAGCTCTCCTTCGGGACGAGCGGCTAGCGCTCCTCCGGAACTGCCGCAGAAACGTCACGGGAGTGTGAACTCCTTTCGCCGGGATTTGCACAGAAGCCTCGCGCCTCTGTGACTTGCCTCTGGTTTGCTTGACAGGCGCGCTCCGGCGACCCCGCTTCCGCCGTCCCGCCGCCTATACCTAGACCGATGCCGCAGCCCCCCAGCAGCCACGTCCCGCCGCAGAACATCGAGGCCGAGGAATCGGTTCTAGGGGCGATGCTGGTCGCCGAGCCGACGCTGACCCGGGTGATCGACGAGGTGAAGCTGAACCCGGCCGACTTCTACCTCGACAAGCACCGCCAGATCTTCGAGGTCGTCCACGACCTCTACGCCGCCTCCAAGCCGGTCGACGAGCTCAGCGTCAGCGAGGCGCTGACCCAGCGCAACAAGATCGAGGAGGCGGGCGGGCGCCACTACGTCTCCGAGCTGGCGGCCAAGGTCCCGGCCGCCGCCAACGCCAAGCACTACGCCGAGATCGTCCAGCAGAACTCGCTGCTGCGGCGGCTGCTCGGCGCCGGTCAGGAGATCCAGGGCTGGGTCAACGAGCGGGCCGGCGAGCCGAAAGAGCTCTCCGAGCGGGCCGAGAAGCTGCTCTTCGACGTCGCCCACAAGGAGCAGGCGAGCGACTTCCGCCTGCTCTCGGAGATCCTCCACGACGAGGTCGACCGGCTGGAGAAGCTCTCCACCGGCGAGACCGAGATGACCGGCACCCCGTCCGGCTTCCGCGACGTCGACGCCATCACCGGCGGCTTCCAGCCCGGCAACCTGATCATCGTCGCCGCACGCCCGGCCATGGGGAAGTGCATATCCGCACACAGTCTTGTTTACGATCCGACCACCGGCTCACGCAATCGAGCGGAGGAGCTATATCGGGCCTTCGAAGAAGGGCACGATGTCTGGGTTGCCTCGTTGGCGGCGAACCTGAAAATGGTTAATGCCAAAGTCGCGGCGGTTGCGAAAAATGGCAAGAGGCCGGTTCTGGAACTGAGGACCCGACTCGGACGCCGCATAAAAGCAACCGCCAACCATCCGGTGCTGACCAGCTCCGGCTGGGAAGAGCTCTCCGCGATCGAGCCTGGGGCGCGAATTGCGGTTCCGCGAAGCTTGCCGGCGCCTACGAGGAACGACCGTCTACCCGATCACGAGATTGTTCTGCTCGGAGCGTTGATCGCTGATGGCGCTATCACCCAACGTACGCCCCGCTTCTGCTTCGGAGCCGGCTCCCAGGTGCTTCCCATCGTCGAAGAGGCTGTCAATGCGTATGGCCTCCGTATGCATGTCACCTCCGGAGCCGAACACGGGAACGCCCTGATCAGCGCCGGGCGAGGGGCCCGATCCAACCCGGTCACCGACATGCTGCGACGTCATGGCCTGATGGGCCTGCGCTCGGAGGAGAAGTTCGTGCCCGACGCGATCTTCGCACTCGGGGACGAGCAGATTGCTCGTTTCCTCGGGTTGATGTACGCCTGCGACGGACACGTCTACTGCAGCGAGCGGCTGGCTCAGGTCGGATACACGACGATCAGCGAGCGGCTCGCTCACGACGTGCAGCACCTGCTGCTGCGGCTGGGGATCGTGGCCGCGATCAGAACCTTGAAGCGGCCGGTCTACGACGGCACCGGCAAGGTCGCCCGCGAAATTCGGATCACCGGCCAGGAAAGCCTGCGGAGGTTCTGCGAGCTGGTGCCGGTCCCGGGGAAGGAAGAGGCCCAGGCGCGGGTGCTGGCGAGGCTCGCGCTAGCGCCACGGTCGACCAACGTCGACACCCTTCCGACGGAGATCTGGGAGGACGTTCTCCTCGCCAAGGGCAACCGCAGCTGGGCGTCGGTCAGCTCGGATACCGGTCGGCCAAGGAACCACAATTGGCACGTCGGCAAACGTGCCCCATCCCCGGGTCTGGTTGCCGAGCTCGCGGCGGCGACCGACTCGCCCGCGCTGGAGGAGCTCTGCGAGGCGGACGTCTGGTGGGACGAAGTGGTGTCGGTCGAGACCGCCGGTGAAGAAGAGACCTATGACCTCGACGTGCCGGGGCTGCGCAACTTCATCGCCGACGACATCGTCGTCCACAACAGCGCCCTCGTCGCCAACATCGCCGAAAACGTCGCGGTCAAGAAGAAGATGCCGGTCGCCTTCTTCTCGCTCGAGATGTCCGAGGTCGAGCTGGCCCAGCGCTTCATCGCCTGCCGGGCGCGGATCTCCGGCGACAAGCTGCGCAAGGGCCAGGTCAACCAGCGCGACTGGCCGAAAGTGGTGCGCGCCTGCAACGAGCTCGAGGAGGCGCCGCTCTGGTTCGACGACTCCTCCGACCTCGGCATCCTCGACCTGCGGGCGAAGGCGCGGCGGCTGCATGCCCAGGAACAGGAGCGCGGCGGCCTCGGCCTGATCATCCTCGACTACATGCAGCTGATGCGCTCCGACGACCACCGAGCCAACCGGGTCGAGCAGGTCGGTCAGATCAGCCGCGGGCTGAAGATCCTCGCCCGCGAGCTCGAGGTGCCGGTGGTGGCGATCTCGCAGCTCTCGCGCGCGCCCGAGCAGCGGACGCCGCCGAAGCCGCAGCTCTCCGACCTGCGTGAGTCGGGGCAGATCGAGCAGGACGCCGACGTCGTCGCCTTCCTCTACCGCGAGGACTACTACCGCGACCCCGACGAGGAGCCCGACGGGCTGGCCGACCTGATCGTCGCCAAGCACAGGAACGGCCCGATCGGGACCAGGAAACTGGTCTTCCTCGACCGCTTCCCGAAATTCGCCGACCACGCCCACACCGACGCGCCGATCGAGCAGCCGGCGGGAGAAGAGCCTCCCTTCGCCGACGCCGCCGCAGGGCCCGAGTTCTGATGGCGGCGATCGCCCGCTCGGAGCCGTTCCGCCAACAGGCCTGCCCGCTCGGCGTCTGCGACGGGTCGGGCTGGATCCTCGGCCCCGAAGACGTGGCGCGGCCCTGCGGGTGCCGGGCCGAGCGGATGAACCGCGGCCGCAGCCGCGGCGTCGCCTCGGCGATCCCGGCCCGCTACCGCGGCGTCTCCTTCGACCGCCCGCCGGTGTCGGACATGGCGCGGGACATGACCACCCGCCACGTCGTCCAGGCCTCCCGCGACTACGTCGAGAACCTCGACGAGAACCTCGCCCAGGGGCGCGGCCTCTGGTTCATGGGCGACACCGGCACCGGCAAGACGACGCTGGGGATGCTGATCGCCAGCGAGGCGCTGAAGGCGGGCAAGACCGTCGGCGTCTACTTCACCCCGAAACTCCTGACCAGGATCCGCCAGACCTACCAGGAAGCCGAGAGCGAGAACGCCTACGGCAAGTTCTTCGAACGGGTCACCTCGGTCGACCTCCTCTACATCGACGACCTCGGCTCCGAGCGCCATACCGATTGGGTGGTCGAGCAGCTCTACGCGGTCGTCAACGAGCGCTATGAGAACCGGCGGCCGATGCTGGTGACGAGCAACGCCGGCGGCGACGTCGACCGCGGCCAGCGGCAGCTCGAGGACCAGATCGGGCGGCGCACCGTCTCGCGGCTGATCGAGATCTGCGGCGACCCGCTGCCGCTGTTCGGTTCCGATCACCGCTACCGGGCGCGCGCCGCCGGGTAGGAGCACCGCCTCCGCCGGAGCGGATCGTCACAATCCCTCGCCGCATGCCTGGCGTGGTCATAGTCGGAGCCCAGTGGGGCGACGAGGGCAAGGGCAAGGTCGTCGACCTGCTCGCCGAGCGGGCCACCACGATCGTCCGCTTCCAGGGCGGCAACAACGCCGGCCACACGATCGTCCGCGACGGCGAGGAGTTCAAGTTCCACCTGATCCCCTCGGGCATCCTGCACGAAGAGAAGACCTCCGTGATCGGCAACGGCGTCGTCGTCGACCCGCGGGTCCTGCTGAGCGAGATCGACAACCTGAAACGGGCCGGGATCGGGGTCGGCAACCTGCGCCTCTCGGCCAACGCGCACCTGATCATGCCCTACCACGTGCTGCTCGATTCGGCCGGCGAGACGAAGCTGGGGAAGAACTCGATCGGCACCACCCGACGCGGGATCGGCCCCTGCTACGCAGACAAGGCGCTACGACTCGGAATCCGCGTCCAGGACCTGCTCGACGAGAAGATCCTGCGGACGAAGATCCGCGCCGCGCTGGAGCCCAAGCAGCAGGCGCTGCGCGAGCTCTCGGTGCTGCGCCGCAAACGGCTGCGGGAGGCGGGCGAGGACCCCAAGTCGAGCGAGGGGATGCAGGATCCGGACCCGCGGCTCGACCTGCACACGATGGTCGAGGAACACATCAACTACGGCCACCGGCTCGAGCCGCACATCGCTGACACCGCGCGGCTGTGCTGGCAGGCGCTCGACGGCGGCGAGACGGTGATCTTCGAGGGGGCCCAGGCGACCCTGCTCGACCTCGACCACGGCACCTATCCCTTCGTCACCTCCTCCAACCCGATCGCCGGCGAGGCCTGTGTCGGCGCCGGGATCGGCCCAAAGGACATCGACGAGGTCTGGGGGATCGCCAAGGCGTATGCGACCCGCGTCGGCGCCGGGCCCTTCCCGACCGAGCTCTTCGACGACGTCGGCGAGCAGATGCTGCAGCGCGGCCACGAGTTCGGCACCACCACCGGCCGGCGCCGGCGCTGCGGCTGGATGGACCTGGTCGCGCTCCGCTACGCGGTCCGCCTCAACCGGATGGACGCGCTGGCGATCACCAAGCTCGACGTCCTCAGCGGCCTCGGCCCGCTGCGCGTCGCCGTCCGCTACCGCTCCAAGGAGGGCGCCGTCCTCGACACCTTCCCCTACCACCAGTCGATCCTCCACTCGGCCGAGCCCGAGTACGAGGAGCTGCCGGGCTTCGACCTCGACCTCGAGAGCTGCCGCAGCGCCGCCGACCTGCCGCGGGAGGCCCGCGACTACCTCGGCTTCGTCGCCGAGTTCGTCGGCGTGCCGGTGAGGCTGGTCGGGGTGGGGCCGGATCGCGAGCAGGTGATCTGGCTCGAGGACTGAGCCCGGCGGTCAGTGCTGGGACTGGAGCGGCCCCATCCCGGAGACCTTCCATTCGCCGCCTTCCCGCACCAGCGGAACGATCCAGTCCTTGCCGTCGGTGCCGTGGTACATGGCCCAGCCGAGGGAGATCGGGTGGCTTCCAGCCCCCGGACGTTCACCGACCCGCAGGCTGTCGATCGGGCCTCCGAGGGTGCTTTCGAAGTTGCCGTGAGCTTCGAACTTGAAGTAGTCGAGCGCTCCGGCGCAGCTGTCGACCCTGCCTTTGGTGACGCCATGCGCATCCTTCGTCAGGCCCTTCGCGCTGGCGGCGGACAAATACGCGCACTCCCTCTTCCAGTTCTTCGCCGCTCTGGCCCGCAGCCAGGCGGTGACCACAGTCGTCGCTTCGGCCCGTTCCCGCGAGGTGCCCTCTTCGCCGAAGGTCGGTATGGCGTTGTCCCCGCCGGGGACGAGGAACTCGCGCGCCGGTCCCTTCACCCAGGGGTAGGGCCGGGTGACGGTGTCGGCGGCGCTGGTCGAGCTGCCGCTGCCGCAGCCGGCAACGGCGGCGGCGAGGACTGCCGCGCTGAGCATCCCCAGGCAAAGCCTGATGGTTCCTCCCATGCCGCCAGTTTACAACGATTACCTCGATCAATCAGCGCCGTCCACGAGAGCTGAGCGAGATTGCCTCCGATCGCCTGCAAGGCGCCGCTCCTTTTGGCGGATCGGCGGGTTTATGAACAAGGGTCGAGTGGTAGTTTGACCCGCTGGAACGAAGTTCAAGACCAAGTTTCCAACGGCATCGACCCAGGGACGGGCAGGCCGCAAAGGAGAGATATAGGGATATGCGTAAGTACCTGATGTTGACGATGGCCTTGGTGGGCCTGATCGCCGTCAGTGTCGCGGGCGTTGCCAGCGCCGCGGGCGGAGGGCCGGTCACCGCCGAAGCGGGGAACCTCAAATTCACCTTCGACGGCCAGTTCACCCCAAGCAAGCTGCCGAAGAAGAAGATGGTTCCGATCCTGCTCTCGGCAAGCGGAAAGATCGCGACCAAAGACGGCACCCATCCGCCGGCGCTGAAGGAAGTCGAAGTCGAAACCGACAAGAACGGCTCGATCAACGTCAAGGGCGTGCCGAAGTGCACCTCGGGCAAGCTGCAGTCGCGCGACACCAAGTCGGCTGAAAAAGTCTGCGGGAAGGCCATCATCGGCACCGGTAAGACCAACGTCGAGATCAAGTTCCCCGAACAGCCCGCGATCCCGGTGACCTCGAAACTGCTCGTCATCAACGGCGGCACCGCGGGCGGCACGACGACGCTGTTCATCCACGCCTACATCACGGTCCCGACGCCTGCCGCGATCGTGACCACGCTGAAGATCAAGAAGCACCGCCACGGTCGCTACGGGCTCAAAACGATCGCCACGATCCCGAAGATCGCCGGCGGCAGCGGCTCGGTGACCTCGTTCAACCTCAAGGTGGACAACAAGAAAAAGGTCATCTACGCCAAATGCCCGGACGGCAAACTCCAGGCGCACGCCACCGCCAAGTTCGCCAACGGCGAAAAGGTCTCGGCCGGCATCATCCGGACCTGCACCGGCAAGTGAGCGCACGGTCCTAGGAAGACTCTCCTTGAGACGACCGAAGTTCGGGAAGGGCGGCCCTCTGGCCGCCCTTCTCTTTGCCTCGGCACTGCTCGGCGCCGCCCCCGCCGTAAGGGCGGAATCGGTGCCGTGGGGAGCGGGCTGTGCCCCCGTCCCGGAAGGAGCGACCAGGACCGCGGCAAACTGCGGCGCGAGCCTGGTCGAAGGAGAAGCGATCGCGCCTGCCGGGGCTCCGGCGGTCGTGAAGCGGGTGATCGCCGCGGCGAACCAGATCCGCCACCGCCCCTACGTTTGGGGCGGCGGCCACCTCAGCTGGCGCAGCCGCGGCTACGACTGCTCCGGCGCGGTCGGCTATGCCCTGCACGAAGCGGGGCTCCTGGACGTGACGATGGTCTCCGGCCAGCTCGAGAGCTGGGGGCAGCCCGGCCCCGGCAAGTGGATCACCGTCTACGCCAACGCCGAGCACGTCTACATGTTCGTCGCCGGCCTGCGCTTCGACACGCGCGGCGACCGGCCGGGCACCTCCGGCCCCCGCTGGCACCGCGCCTGGGTCGATCCCGGCAAGTTCGTCAGCAGGCATCCGGCCGGGTTGTAGCCGCCCCCCTTGCGCTTTGCGCGCCCGCCTAGTAGATATAGGTCCACCCCGATTAAACGGAGTTATCTAAACTGGCCGAGATGACCTTTGGCGAAGACAGCTTGCCGACCGTAGTCCTGACCGCAAAGGAACGGGACCTGAAGCCCCTGCTCGAAGCGAGCATCGAGGCGCTCGATCTCGACCTGCGGCAGATCTCCGCGATGGAAGACGGCCTGCACGACGCCTGGTTCTTCGGGATCAAGACCGGCCACAAGGTGACGGTCGAGACGAAATTGGGCGAATCCGACCCGATGCCGGTGATCCTCTCGATGCAGGACGAGTTCCAGGACGTGATGGAACGCTGCGCCGAGGGTCTCAACCTCACGGTCAGCGGGACGATCGCAGCCTGGAACTACCTCGGCGAAGCCTGGATCGCCGGCACCAAGTTCTGGGAAGTCGAGATCGCCGCCCGACTGATCGAATGGCAGACGGGCGGCTTCGACGAGTGGCTGCGCGAACTGGAAGGGTAGAGGCGGCGCTCAGATGGCGCAGGCCTTGAGGCCGTAGCTTTCAGCCGCTTCGTTCGCCTTCTTGAACGGCAAGCTGCCGACCGCGGCGGTCTGCGGATCGGCTTCGACCCTCGCCGCCGCTTCTTCCATCGCCTCGACGATGCCTTCCACCTTCGCCTTGTCTCCCGCGGGAGCTCCAAGTTCGCCGAGCTGCTCTGCGGCGCCTTCATAGAGAGGCAGGATCTTGGCGAGCAGCTTTTCCCTCACGACCTCTTGATTCGCCTTGGGATTGGTCGTTTCGGAGAATTCGACGAGAGCCTTTTCCCGGGCTTTCGTGGCTTCCTCGCAGATCGCGTTTCCCTGCTTGACGAATTCGGCTTTGCTCAGTTCCTTGCTGCCGCTGCCTCCGCAGCCGGTAATCAGTAACGCGAAAAGCGCGAGCGCTCCGGCTACTCCTATCGACTTACTCATCAATATCTCCCTCGTGGCAAAGCGTCTTGAGTATACGAGAGGATAATACTGTATCGGACCGTAGGTGGTGGCATGAGAGAACCGGAGCCGCTCCCATTGGGATCGGCTCCGGTTCTACGCATGCTTCAAATCAGAGGACTATTCGGCGGTGACGGCGAAGGAGCCGCGACTGACGAATCCAGCACCGATGTGAAACAGAGTCGCCCCGGTAGCGCTGAACAGTTCGATTCCCGGTGGGACTTCGCCTTCCACTACATAGACACAGAGGAAGCCGGGTTCGGCGCTGGGATCGCTCGCAGTGCCCGGGCAGTTTTCGGTGCTTGCGGTGGGTTCTCCTGCTGGTGGCATAGGGATGACTTCGCCGGAAGGAATTTCCGCCAGCGGAATCGGGAACGAAATCGCTCCATACGTAACCGGTGCCGTATTCAAGCCCATCGCGTAGGTACCCGTCTCGGTTTTCCCGGAAGGCAGCACGCCGCCCGCGGTCCAAGGCGATCCTTCCGGCCCTTCCGGCCCGCGATCCCCTCGGTCGCCCTTATCACCCTTCGCACCGGTGTCGCCCTTGGCGCCCGCTGCACCGGTATCGCCCTTCGGACCCTGCGGCCCAGTGGCGCCTGGGGCGCCGGCCTTGCCCCTCTTACCGGCGAACTTCTTGGCGATCTTCTTGACTTCCTTCTTCTCCTTGCCCGTGAGGTGGCCCCCGCCGGCGGCGAAAGCGCCACCGGTCATGGCGGCGACCAGCGCCACGATCGCCACGACCAGACCGGCCGTGCCGAGCTTTTGATGCACCCGAGAGAACATTCGTTATTCCTCCTGAATCGATTTCGATGCTTGGCGCCCGGCCGTCTGGCCGCGGGACGACAACGCGCAGAGCGCGCCGGAAGTAGCTCAGTTCCCCTCCGGTCCCATTGAAGGTCCGGCGCGTCCCTGGCGCGCCTTTGCTCAAACTAAAGTACGCGCCGCACCATGTCAAGGAACCCGATTGGTGGTTATGAGTTGCGGTTCTCCGGCGCTCTGATTATCTTGTAGCAATGGCTCAGGAAACTGCCGTGAAAATCGTAACCCTCGGGCCCGAGGGGACCTGTCATGAGCGGGCGGTACGCCGCTACCTGGATTTCCAGGGGGTGTCCAACTACGAGATCGAGTTCATCGGGGACTTCCTCGAGGGTCTCGAGCGAATTCGAGGGCAGCAGAACGCGTTCCTGGTCCAGTGCAGCGCCCACCCGAAGGTCCATGAGGTGACCGAGCGCTACTGGAGCGAGATCTTCGTCGTCGACACCTTCATCTACCCGACCAAGCACCTGGTCGTGCTGAGCCGGCGCGAGGTCGAGCATCCCCGCTCGATCGGCATCGTCCCGGCAACGAAGGGCTATGTCGACGTCTCTCGGTGGGAGGAGGTGATCGACGTCGTCTCCAAGCCCGTCGTCGGCGAGGAGCTCCTCGCCGGTCGCTACGACTCGGGCCTGACGCACATGGAGCACTTCGAGGAGCACGAAGACGAGCTGCGCATCGATCTCGACATCGGCGAAATCGACACCACCTGGCTGGTCTACGGGAGCCAGAAGCGTTTCTGTGGCGAGGTGATCGGAATCCCCTCGCCACAGCTCTTTTCCCGCCCGGCAGTCTGATAGCAGCCGCAGTGCATGGGCGCCTGTCCACCACCCGCAGCGGTTCGGGGAAGCTATTAGTCAAGCACTGCTGATCAGCGATGCCTGCCGCAGCGGACGCGGATCGGCGCGTTGGTGGTGCGCCGGCGGCCGTTCTGGGCCCTGAGGGCGATCTTCGCCCGGTGGGCCCGGCGGCAGAGGCTGACGCTGTTTTCGATCAGGCCGCGCCTGCCGCCGAAGAGGTGGAT
>DASSOC010000016.1:0-65672 GCA_035700965.1 Solirubrobacterales bacterium | reverse complement strand
CTGCAGCCTCCTCAGCAGCGGGTTCATCGGCGGCAAGTGTTCCACTCGTAGAATCTCCGCGCACGATGGCCGCCGCCCACGTCAGCGCCCAGTTCTCCGTCACCGTCCGCGTCGAGCTCGACGCGCGCAACGAGCCCCTGGGCAAGATCACCGGCGCGATCGCCGAATCGGGCGGCGCGCTGCAGAGCGTCGACCTCGTCCCCGGCGCCGGCGGCGAGGGCAAGCGCGTGCGCGAGTTCACGATCGACGCCCGCGACCGGCACCACTGGGAGCAGATCCTGCGGGGGATCGGGTCC
Organism: Solirubrobacterales bacterium; assembly: GCA_035700965.1. Lineage (GTDB taxonomy): Bacteria > Actinomycetota > Thermoleophilia > Solirubrobacterales > 70-9 > VAYN01. Next base: position 65,376 of record DASSOC010000016.1, on the reverse strand, counting down.
ACCCGGGGCGCGAAGGTCCTCGACTACGTCGACCGCACCATGCAGATGCACCGCGGCGGCAAGATCGAGATGGAGAACAAGTATCCGCTGAAGACCCGCGACGACCTCTCGATGGCATACACGCCGGGCGTCGCCAGGGTCTGCGAGGACATCGCCGCCGACCGCGCCAAGGCCTTCGAGTACACGATCAAGAAGAACACGGTCGCCGTCGTCTCCGACGGCAGCGCCGTGCTCGGGCTCGGCAACATCGGCCCGGAGGCGGCGATGCCCGTGATGGAGGGCAAGGCGATGCTGTTCAAGGAGTTCGCCGGCGTCGACGCCTTTCCGATCTGCCTCGACACCCAGGACGCCGACGAGATCGTCCGCGCGGTCGAGCTGATGGCTCCGACCTTCGGCGGCATCAACCTCGAGGACATCTCCGCCCCGCGCTGCTTCGAGATCGAGGAGCGGCTGAAGGAGAGCCTCGACATCCCGGTCTTCCACGACGACCAGCACGGCACCGCGATCGTCACCATGGCGGCGCTCTTCAACGCCCTGAAGATCACCGGCAAGCCGATCGAGCAGCTGCGGGTGCTCGTGGTTGGCCTCGGCGCGGCGGGGGTAGCGGTGACGAAGATGATGCAGGAAGCCGGCGTCAGCCACATCGTCGGGTGCGACCGCCAGGGCGCCCTCTCGACCGAGCGCGAGGACTACCAGGCGGGCGAGATGAACGCGACCAAGCGCTGGTTCGCGGAGAGCTTCAACCCGGACAAGGTCAGCGGCACGCCCGACGACGCGATCGAGGGCATGGACCTCTTCATCGGCCTCTCCGGGCCGGGAATCATCCAGGCCTCCTCGCTGGCCAAGATGAACGACGACGCGATCGTCTTCGCGATGGCCAACCCCACCCCCGAGGTGATGCCCGAGGACGCCGCCCCCTACGTCCGGATCATGGCCACCGGCCGCTCCGACTACCCGAACCAGATCAACAACGTGCTCGCCTTCCCGGGGATCTTCCGCGGCGCTCTCGACGCCGGCGCCCCCAGCATCACCGAGGAGATGAAGCTCGCCGCCGCCAAAGGGATCGCGATGGCGGTCTCCGAGGTCGATCTGGCCGAGGACTACATCATCCCCAGCGTCTTCAACCGCGACGTCGCGCCGAAGGTCGCCGAGGCAGTGGTCGAGGAGGCCAAACGCGACGGCATCGCCCGGCTGAACGAGGAGACCGGAACCTTCACCGCGGTGGAGAGCTAGCGGGGCGCCGGGTGCGAGTCCTCGTCACCGGAGCAAGCGGCCTGATCGGCGCGGCTCTCTGTGACGCCCTCTTTGCCCGCGGCGACGACACCGTCGGCCTCAGCCGCGACCCCGCCCGCGCCCGCCGCAGCAATCCACGCGTCACCTGGCACAAGTGGGAGCCGACGCTGGAACGGCCCGACCCGGCCGCCTTCGAGGGCGTCGAGGGCGTCGTCAACCTGGTCGGCGAGCGGATCGACCAGCGCTGGAACGACGAGGTCAAGCAGAAGATCATGGAGACCCGCCGCATCGCCACCCACAACCTGGTGCAGGCGATCGAGGCGCTCGAGCAGCGGCCGAAGGTCCTGGTCAGCCAGTCGGCTGTCGGCTATTACGGCGACAGCGGCACCGAGGAGGTGAGCGAGGAGGACGCGCCGCGCAAGGCCGCCTTCGACTCAGAGGTGACGCAGGCCTGGGAGGCGGCGGCGCACGAGCTCGGCGCAACCGACGTGCGCCTGGTGATCGTCCGCACCGGCCAGGTCCTGTCCCCGGACGGCGGCATGCTGAAGGAGCTCCTCACCCCCTTCCGGCTCGGCGTCGGCGGCCCACTCGCCGGCGGCGGGCAGTACGTCTCCTGGATCCACCTCGAGGACGAGGTGGGGATCCTGCTCTGGGCCCTCGATGACGAGCACGTGGACGGCGTCGTCAACGCCTCCTCCCCCAATCCGGTGACGAACAAGGACTTCTCCAAGGCGCTGGGACGAGCGGTCAACCGGCCCGCGATCGCCCCCGTGCCGGGCTTCGTCCTCGACCTCAAATTCGGCCGCGAGTTCGGCCGGGTCCTGCGCGGCGGCCAGCGGGTGATCCCAAAGCGGACGCGGGAGCTCGGCTACGTCTTCAAGCACCCGGATTTGGACGAGGCGCTGCGGGATCTGTTGTAGGTGGTGGGGACGAGGGTGACCCTCGTCCCTCTCAGCCGCTTTCGAGGGATTCGCGCACCGCGGACCTTGGGGAAGACGAGCCTCGCTTTTCCAGGGCTGCGACGACGTGGTCCATCTCCCTGGCTCCGGAGCTGGTTTCGAGCCAGGTGATTTCGGCGGATTCGACAATCGAGCGGCTGAACTCGGCGCCAGCGCCGGGGGCTTCGAGGTAGGCGACGGCGGTCGCGTCCTCGGTGGCGCGGCGCGCGTTGCGGCCGGCGGTGGCGAGGTCGGCACGCCCCTTCTTCTCGACCGGCGGCAGGCAGACGGCTCGCAGCGTCAGGTCCCCCGCCTTACCGCCCGCCGCCCGCAGCTGCTGCCGCGCTTCCCTGCAGAGCGGCGCCGCGACGTAGACGGAGACGGTGGCGCCGCTCTCCGTGCCGCCTTCCCCGCAACCCGCTGCCGCGACGGCAACCAGAAGCGCGATCGAAAGGGCTTGGAGGCGCCGCACGCAGGCGATCCTAAACTTCGGCGGATGCGAATCGGTGTCTTGACCGCAGGCGGGGACTGCCCGGGGCTGAACGCGGCGATCCGCGCCGTCGCCCGCTCGGCGCTGCAGCGGGGCGACGAGGCGATCGGGATCCGCCGCGGCTACCGCGGCTTGGCCGAGGACGACTACATGCCCCTCGACCGCGGCGCCGTCTCCGGAATCCTCTTCCAGGGCGGGACGATCCTCAGCACCTCCAGCTTCGAGCCGATCCGGGAAAAGGCGGAGGGGAAGGTGGCCGCTGCGTTCAGCGATCAGCGCCTCGACGCCGTGGTCGCGATCGGCGGCGAGCACACGATGGAGATCACCCGACAGCTGCATGTCGAGCACGGCCTGCCCCTGATCGGCGTCCCGAAGACGATCGACAACGACGTCGGCGGCACCGACTTCACCTTCGGCTTCGACACCGCCGTGCAGATCGTCACCGACGCGATCGACCGCCTCCACACGACCGCCCAGTCGCACGACCGGATCATGGTCGTCGAGGTGATGGGCCGCAACACGGGCTGGATCGCCGCCTACGCGGGGATCGCCGGCGGCGCCGACTGCATCGTCATCCCCGAACAGACGACGACCGTCGAGGAGGTCTGCCGCGACGTCACCCGCCGGCACGACCGCGGCAAAGACTTCTCGATCATCGTCGTCGCCGAGGGCGCCAAGCTCGCCTTCGAGAGCGGCGAGGAGCGCCTGATCCAGCCGGTCAAGGAGCGCGACGAATACGGCTATCCGCGACTCGGCGGGATCGGCGCCGCGCTGGCGCTGGAGCTGGAGGAGCGCACCGGCTACGAAGCCCGGGTGACCGTCCTCGGCCACGTCCAGCGCGGCGGCACCCCGACCTCGACCGACCGCGTCCTCGCCACCCTCTACGGCGCCCACGCCTACGAGATGGCGAAGGCGGGCGAATTCGGCCGCATGGCGGCGATGCACGGCACCGAGATGACCTCGGTGCCGCTCGAGGAGGCGGTCAGGGTCAAGCCGGTCGACCTGGGGATGCTGGAGATCGCCAAACGCTTCTACACGTGAGAGGGTGGAGCCCATGAACGACTCACCTGACTTCGCAACCGTCACCAAGAACCTGCAGGCGACCTGGGCCGAGGGAGACTTCTCGATCGTCGCCAACCTCGTCAACCACGACGCCGAAACGCTGGCCGAAGCGCTGGAGATCCTCCCCGGCGAGCGGGTGCTCGACGTCGCCTGCGGCAGCGGCAACGGGGCGATTGCGGCGGCCCGCCGCGCCTGGGGCAACACGACCGGCGCCGACTTCGTCCCGGCGCTGCTGGAGCGGGCGCGGGAGAGGGCCGCGGCCGAGCGGCTGGAGATCGAGTTCGTCGAGGCCGACGCCCAGCAGCTGCCCTTCGAGGACGCCGGCTTCGACGTGACGATGTCGATCTTCGGGGTGATGTTCGCCCCCGACCAGGAGAAGGCGGCGGCGGAGCTGCTGCGGGTGACCAAGCCGGGCGGGCGGATCGGGCTTGTGAGCTGGTGCCCGGACGGCGGCCTGGAGAAGCTGTTCATGGCGGTCGCCAAACACACCGGGGGGCCGCCTCCCGGGTTGGCGCCGCCGGTTCTCTGGGGCACCGAGGAGCACCTGCGGAATCTGTTCGGCGAGGGGATCGGCAGCCTGCGCTCAGAACGGCGAAAGTCGCGCCATGGGTTCTTCACCGCCGACCACTACATCGAGTTCTTCCGCTCCTACTTCGGGCCGATCAAGACCGCCTTCGAGCGCGTCGGGCCCGACGGCGAGGAGGCGCTGGCCGAGGACCTGCGGGCGATGCTGGCGGAGCAGAACACCGCCGGCGAGCGGGCGCTGGTGGTCGAGCCGGAATACCTGCTGACCGTCGCGACCCGCGTCTAGGACTTCTTCGGCTGGACGATCTTCATGATCGCGCCGAGCAGGAGCACGCCGAAGAAGATCAGGCCCGAGACGCCGCCGCCCTGGCCAAGCCAGCCGTAGACGGTGACCATCGCGCCGAGCGCGAGAAAGAGGGTTACGACCATGCCCATGTCGCGGCGCATCCTAATTGAAAGGTCGGCCGGGGGTTCCGTCATCCGGCGGCGAGGGCGACGCGCGTCTCGCTGAGGAAGGAGGCGACCGCGTCGGCGGCAGCCTGCGGTGAGCCCGCCTCGCCGGCGGCACGGACGAGGCGGCTGCCGATGATCACCCCGTCGGCCGCCTGGCCGACCTGGGCGGCCTGTTGCGGAGTGCCGATCCCGAAGCCGACCGCGACCGGCGTCGCCGCATCGGCCTGGGTCGACTCGACCAGCTCGGCCAGGGCGGGCGGGATCTGGTCGCGCTCGCCGGTCGTGCCGACGGTCGAGACCACGTAGACGAACCCCCTGGCGGCTGCGCAGATCTGCCGCCGCCGCTCGGCCGGCGTCGTCGGCGCCAGCAACGGCACCAGCGCCAGCCCGGCGGCGGCGAAGGCCTCCCGCACCTCGCCCGCCTCGTCGAGCGGCAGGTCGGGGACGATCACCCCGGCCGCCCCGGCGGCTCGCGCCAGCCGCGCGAACTCAGCGGCGCCGCCGTGGGCGAGCACCATGTTGGCGTAGGCCATGAAGACCACCGGCACGCGATCGCCGATCGCCTGGCAGACCTCCAAAGCGCCGGCCAGCGTCGCCCCCGCTTCCAGCGCCTTGGTGGCGGCGGCGTGGATGGCGGGCCCGTCGGCCAGCGGGTCGGAGAAGGGCACCCCCAGCTCGATCAAATCCGCCCCGGAATCGACATAGGCCTCAGCCACCGCCAGCCCGGTCTCCCGATCGGGATAGCCGGCCATCATGTAAGGCATCAGCGCAGCACGCCCTTCATCTCGCGCAAGAGCAAAAGCCGCCTCGATCCGCTCCTCGCCACTAGCGGTGACGTTGGGAGTCGGGGGTGACTCGCCGGAGCCTCCCCGCTGTTGCTCCGCCGAGTCACCCCCGACTCCCCCCGGCGGGGCCCTCATGGCAGCACCTCGCCAGGCGGCTTCAAACGAGCCGTGGCCTCGGCCATGTCCTTGTCGCCGCGCCCGGAGAGGCAGAGGACGTCGAAGCCCTCCCCTGCCGGGTTCTCCAGCAGCCAGGCCACCGCGTGCGATGACTCCAGCGCCGGGATGATCCCCTCGAGGCGCGACAGCTCGGCGAAGGCGCTCAGCGCCTGCTCGTCGGTCACGCCGACGTAGGTGGCCCGGCCGCTGTCGCGCAGGTAGGCGTGCTCGGGGCCGACACCGGGGTAGTCGAGACCGGCGGAGATCGAGTGGGCCTCGAGGATCTGGCCCTCCTCGTCGGCGATGATCGAGGAGAGCGAGCCGTGCAGGACGCCGGTCGTCCCCGCCTGCAGCGAGGCGCCGTGACGGTGGCTCTCGAGCCCCTCCCCCGCCGCCTCGACCCCGACCAGCGCCACCTCGGTGTCGCCGAGGAAGGGCGTGAAGATGCCGATCGAGTTGGAGCCGCCGCCGACGCAGGCGATCACCCGGCCCGGCAGAGCGCCCTCGGCCGCCAGCGCCTGCTCGCGAGCCTCTTCGCCGATCACCCGCTGCAGATCGCGGACCAGCGCCGGATACGGCGCCGGGCCGACCGCCGAGCCGATCACGTAGTGGGTGGTGGCGACGTTGGCGACCCAGTCGCGGATCGCGGCGCTGACCGCCTCCTTCAGCGTTCGCGCCCCGGCCTCGACCGGCGCCACCTCGGCCCCCAGCAGCCGCATCCGCTCGACGTTGGGCGCCTGGCGGCGGATGTCCTCGGTTCCCATGTAGACGACGCATTCGAGCCCGAGCAGGGCGCAGGCGGTCGCGGTCGCCACGCCGTGCTGGCCGGCGCCGGTCTCGGCGATCACCCGCGGCTTGCCCATCCGCGCCGCCAGCAGCGTCTGCCCGAGCGCGTTGTTGATCTTGTGGGAGCCGGTGTGGGCGAGGTCCTCGCGCTTCAGATAGACCCGCGAACCGACCCGCTCGGAGAGGCGCTCGGCCGGATAGAGCGGCGTCGGGCGGCCGATGAAGTCGCGCCGCAGCCGCTCCAGCCGCGCCATGAACTCCGCGTCCTCGCGCGCCCCCGCCCAGGCGGCGGTGAGCTCGTCGAGCGCCGGAATCAGCGTCTCCGGCACGTAGCGCCCCCCGTAGGGGCCGAAACGCCGCTCGATCGTGCTCATGCCTCGGCGCCGACCGAGTTCGCGGCCTCGAAGAAGGCGGCCATCGCGGCATGGTCCTTGCGCCCGGGCTCGAGCTCGACCCCGCTGGCGACGTCGACCGCATAGGGATGGACGACCGACACCGCCGCGGCGACGTTCTCCGGCCGCAGGCCGCCGGCGAGGATCGCCGGCACTTCGGAGCGGTGGGCGCGCAGCAGCTCCCAGTCGAAGCTCTCGCCGGTGCCGCCCCACGTCCCCTTGCCGCGCCGGTCGAAGAGGTGGAAGTCGGTGCGAAACGCCTCGGCCGCGTGGATGTCCGCCGCCGAGGCCACGTGAACCGCCTTCGCCACCTTGAGCCCCGTCCGCCGCGCCACCTCGGCGCAGAACGAGGCTCCCTCGGCCCCGTTCAGCTGCACCATCGTCAGCCCCTCGTCCTCGACCGCCCGCGCCACCTCGTCCAGGGTGGGATTGACGAAGACTCCGACGACCTCGCACTTGCGCCGGAAGGCCGCGGCGACTTCAGCCGCAACCCCCGGCTCGATGTTCCTCTGACTGCCGTCGAAATGGATCAGGCCGATCGCCCAGGCCCCAAGCTGAACCGCCTCGGCAGCGTCGTCCAAATTGGTGATTCCGCAGAACTTAACGCGCATAACCGCAGCGTACGCGAAGGGCGGGTCTGACCCCCTGCGAACGGCTTGTACCCGGCCTATTCGGCCTTCTTCGGCTGCGTGCCCAGGGTCGCCGTAGCGGTCTTTTCGTGACCGTCACGGAGAATCTTCAGTTCGAGTTCGTCACCCGGCTGCGAATCCTGGATCGCTTCCACCAGCGCTTCCATCGTCTTGATCTTCTTGCCGTCGGCTTCGGTGATGATGTCGCCGCCGAGGCGGACTTCCTGGCCGTTGATCGTCGCCGCGGTGTTGCCGGCTTCCAGCCCCGCCTTGTCAGCCGGGCTGCCCTTGACCACCGTCTGCACGATCACTCCTTCGGTCACCGGCAGGTTCAGCGCCTTCGCCAGTTCCGGAGTGATCGTGCCGCCGCTGATCCCGAGGAAGGCGTGGGCGACTTCGCCCTTGGTCTCCAGCTGCTTGATCTCGGCGCGGACGGTGTCGATCGGGATCGCGAAGCCGATCCCGACGTTGCCGTCGCCGCCGCCGCCGGTGGCGATCTGCGAGTTGATCCCGATCACGTTGCCTTCGACGTCGATCAGCGGGCCGCCCGAGTTGCCGGGATTGATCGCGGCGTCGGTCTGGATCACGTGGTTGATCGAGAAGCCGTTGGGAGCCTGGATCTGGCGCTGCAGGGCCGAGACGATGCCGCTGGTCACCGTGCGGTCGAGCCCGAACGGGTTGCCGATCGCGACCACGGGATCGCCGACTTCCACTTCCGCGGAGTGGCCGAGCGTCAGCGGGTGCAGCTCCCTGGCCGGCGCTTCGACGTCGAGCAGGGCGATGTCGGTGCCCGGATCGGTGCCCACCACTTCGGCTTCGTACTCCTTTTCCGATTCGCCGAGTTTGACCTCGACCTTTTCGGCGCCTTCGATCACGTGGTTGTTGGTGAGGATGTGGCCTTCGGTGTCGATCACGAAGCCCGAGCCGGTGGCGGTGCCGCCGGATTCCTGTTCGGGTTCGCCGAAGGGGCTGAAGAATTCGCTTTCTTTCGGTGCCAGCTGCGATTCGATGAAGGCAACCCCGTTGCCGTCGGCCTTGTAGATCTGGTTGACGACGTTGGGGTTCTTGTTTTCTTCCTTGGCGTCGATCGGCGTGGTCAGCGGCGAGGCGACGGTCGTCGTCGCACCGCCGCCGGACTGGACGACGCCTGCGGCGATCGCGATCAGTCCGGCGACGGCGACGACGAGGCCGCCAAGGAGGGCCGAGAAGAACGGGCTGCGAAGTCTTGAGCTCTGTTCGGGCATGAGTGGAGGATCGCGCAGAGCCTTGTCCGGCCCCTAAACGATCTTCAAATTTTGTCTAAATTTGTCAGCGCCTGCTGAGCGCTCGCTCAGACGAGGTGTTCGCGGGTGGCTTCGTCGTTGCCGGTCAGCTCCCGCACCTTCCCCTCGGGGTCGGCCGCGGCCATCAGCGCGCCGCCGATGAGGACGGCGTCGACGCCGACGCGATCGAGCTCCTCCAGCTCCTCCCGGCCGGAGATGCCGCTCTCGGCGACGACGGTCTTCCCCGCCGGCACGTCCGGCATCAGCTCGAAGGTGGTGGCGATGTCGACGCTCATGTCGTCGAGGTTGCGGTTGTTGATCCCGACCACCTCGGCCCCGGCCTCCAGCGCCCGCTCGAGCTCCTCGCCGTCGTGGACCTCGACCAGGCAGTCGAGGTCGATCGAGCGGGCCTCCTGGTAAAGCGCCCGCAGCTGCTCGTCGGAGAGGGCGGCGGCGATCAGCAGGACCGCGTCGGCGCCGTTCACCGCCGCCTCGTAGAGCTGGTAGGGGTCGACGATGAAGTCCTTGCGGATGATCGGCATCCCGCAGGCGGCGCGGGCGGCGCGCAGGTCGGCCAGCGAGCCACCGAAGTGGAGCTCGTCGGTGAGGACGGACAGGGCCGCGGCGCCGCCGCGCTCGTAGGCGGAGACCTGGGCGGCGATGTCGAGACCCTCGGGAGCCAGCGCGCCGGCGCTGGGGGAGCGGCGCTTGAACTCGGCGATCAGGGAGAGGCCGGGACGGGTCAGCGCCTCGTTGAAGGGCCGGTCTTCCCGGCGGCCGGATAACTGCGCTTCCAGGTCACCCTGGGGAAGCTCGGCGCAGCGCGCCTCCACCCCCTCCCGGGCCCCCGCGATCAGCTGGTCCATCATTCCCACGGTGAAGGACTAGAGCCTAAAGGGCGGGCGGGGCGGTTGCCGCGATCAGGCGTTCGAGCACGTTCGCTGCCGCGCCGGAGTCGATCGCCTCTTCGGCCTTCGCGACTCCCTCTTCGAGGTCCGCGGCGAGGCCGCCGACGTAGGTCGCGGCGCCGGCGTTGAGCAGGACCAGGTCGCGGTGGGGCCCCGGCTCCCCCGCCAGCACCCGCCGGCTCACGGTCGCGTTCTCCTCCGGCGTGCCGCCGGCGACGCTCTCCATCTCCGCGGGCGCCAACCCGAACCGGCCGGGCTCGACGAACCACTCGCTGGTGCCGCCGTCGACGACCTCGATCACCCGGGTGCGGGCCGAGAGCGAGAGCTCGTCGAGGCCGTCCTCGGCGGCGACGACCAGCGCCCGCACGCTGCCGAGGCCGACCAGCGCCTCGGCGATCGTCTCCTGGTAGTGGCGGTCGGCGACGCCGAGCAGCTGCCGGTTCGCCCCGGCCGGGTTGGTCAGCGGGCCGAGGAAGTTGAAGATCGTCCGCACCCCGAGCGCCCTGCGCGCCGGGATCACGTGCGCCATCGCCGCGTGGTGCTTGGGGGCGAACATGAAGCCAAAGCCGACTTCGTCGATGCAGCGCCCGACCTGCTCGGGCTCGAGCTCGACGTTCACCCCGAGCGCCTCCAGCAGGTCGGCGGAGCCGCACTTGCTGGTGTTGGAGCGGTTGCCGTGCTTGGCGATCGCGCAGCCGGCGCCGGCGGCGACCAGGGCGGCGGTGGTCGAGACGTTGAAGGTCGAGGGGCCGCCGCCGGTGCCGCAGGTGTCGACGAGGTCCTCGCGGCCGGTCGGAACCGGCGCCGCCAGCCCCCGCATCGTCCGCGCCAGACCGACCAGCTCGGGCACCGTCTCCCCCTTCGCCCGCAGGGCGATCAGGAAGGCGCCGGTCTGGATCGGGTCGGCCCGCCCCTCCATGATCTCGCTGAGCACCGCGGAGGCGTGGTCGGCGGTGAGGTGATCGCCCGCGCAGGCCGCGTCGATCGCGCGGCTGACGATGTCGTTAGGCATCCGCGGCCTCGCCGATGAAGTTGACGAGCAGGTGCTTGCCCTGCGGCGTCAGCACCGACTCGGGGTGGAACTGGACGCCCTCGACCGGCAGCTCGCGGTGGCGGGCGCCCATCACCACGTCGCCCAGCTTCGCGCTCAGCTCCAGCTCCGGGGGCAGGTCGGGATCGGCGACGAGCGAGTGGTAGCGGCCGGCGACCATCGGGCTCGGCAGCCCGGCGTAGATCGACCTGCCGTCGTGCTCGACTTCGCCCTCCTTGCCGTGGACCGGCTCGCCCTGGACGACCCGGCCGCCGAAGGCCTCGACCATCGCCTGGTGGCCGAGGCAGACGCCGAGCACCGGCGTGCCGGCTTCGCCGAAGGCGCGGATCGCCTCGCCGGAGATCCCGGCCTCGGCCGGCGTGCAGGGGCCGGGCGAGACGACCAGCCGGTCCGGCTGACGCGCCAGCAGCTCCGCGACCGTTGCCTTGTCGTTGCGCACCACTTCCACCTCGGCCCCCAGCTCGCCCAGGTACTGGACGAGGTTGTAGGTGAAGGAGTCGTAGTTGTCGATCACCAGGACGCGCATCGCCTCACGCCCAATCCGGCTGTTCGCAGGCGACCTCGACGGCGCGGAAGACCGCCCTTGCCTTGTTCACCGACTCGTTCCACTCGTACTCCGGCTTGGCGTCGGCGACGGTCCCGCCGCCGGCCTGCACGTGCAGCTGCCCGTCCTTGACGACGACGGTGCGGATGTGGATCGCGGTGTCGAGGTCGCCGTTCCAGGAGAGGTAGCCGACGGCGCCGCCGTAGCCGCCCCGCTTGACCGGCTCGAGCTCGTCGATGATCTGCATCGCCCGCACCTTCGGCGCCCCGGAGAGGGTGCCGGCGGGCAGCGCCGAGCGCAGCACGTCCATCGCGCTGATTCCCGCTTTCAGCTTGCCGGAGACCTGGCTGACGATGTGGAGGACGTGCGAGTAGGTCTCGACGACCATCAGCTCGTCGACCCCGACGCTGCCGTACTCGCAGACGCGGCCGAGGTCGTTGCGGCCGAGGTCGACCAGCATCACGTGCTCGGCCCGCTCCTTCGGGTCGTTGACGAGGCGCTCGGCGAGTCGGCGGTCCTCGTCCTCGCTGGCTCCGCGCGGATAGGTGCCGGCGATCGGCCGCGTCTCGACCCGGTCGCCGATCACCTTGACCAGTGGCTCCGGCGAGGCGCCGGCGAGCTGGAAGTCGCCGAACTCGAGGAAGTACATGTACGGGGAGGGGTTGACCGCGCGCAGGCCGCGGTAGACGGAGAAGGCTTCGACCGGGGCCGGGGCCGAGAAGCGCTGCGAGGGCACCACCTGGAAGGCGTCGCCGGCGTGGACGTACTCGACGATCCGCGCCACCGCGGCCTCGAAGCGCTCCCGCTCCATGTTCGACTCGAACCGCGGCGGCTCGCTCGTCGTCGCCTGCTCGGGCACCGGCACCGCCCCCCGCAGGCGCTCGCGCATCTCGACGATCGTCGCCGCCGCCTGCTCGTAGGCGACGTCGACGCCATCGTCCTCGACGAAGGCGCAGGCGAGGATCGTCAGCTCGTGGCGCAGGTGGTCGAAGACCAGCATCGCGTCGGTCACCATCAGCGCCAGGTCGGGCAGGCCGAGCGGGTCGAGGTTCGGCGCGCCCAGCGGCTCCACCGTGCGGACCAGGTCATAGGCGAAGAAGCCGACGGCACCGCCGGCGAACGGCGGCAGGTCCGCGACCGGCGCCGGCCGGTGCTCGCCCAGCCGCGCCGCCACCGCCGCGTAGGGATCGGGCGCCGGTTCGCTGCGCAGCGGCGGATCGCCGGCGCCGGCCGCCGCGCCGCTCCACTCGGAAAGCGTGCCGTCGCTCCAGCGAAGCAGCGCCCGCGGCCGCAGGCCGACGAACGAGTAGCGGCCGACCTGGCCCTGCTCGGCCGACTCCAGCAGGAAGCAGGGGGCGCCCTCCGGCTCCCCCGCCCGCAATTTGAGGAAGGCGGAGACCGGCGTCTCGCAGTCGTCGACGAGGCGGGCGCGAACCGGGACCACGTTGCCCTCGCGGGCCAGCTCGCGCGCCTCCTCCAGGCTCGGCTCGAGGCGGATCTCGGAGTCAGCCGCTACGGGCATTCAGCACCTCCATCACCCTCGCCTGCGCGACGCCGCGCGAGGCCAGCAGGACGCTGAGGTGGTAGAGGACGTCGGCAGCCTCTTCGGCGACCCGCTCGTCGCTCTCCTCGCGGGCGGCGCGAACGACCTCCTCGGCCTCCTCTTCGACCTTCTCGCCGATCAGCTCGCGGTCGTCGAGCAGCTTCACCGTGTAGCTGCCCTCGGGGCGCCGCAGGGAGCGGTCGCGGATCGTGCGCTCCAGCGCCGGCAGCGCTTCGTGGGTGACCGGGTGCGGCTCGGCCGGCGCCGGCGGCGCGTCCTTGCGGGGTGAGGCGGAGCCGAGCACCTCGCGGTAGAAGCAGCTGCGCTCGCCGGTGTGACAGGCCGGGCCGGCCGGGTCGACCAGGGCGACCAGAGCGTCGCCGTCGCAGTCGTAGCGCAGCTGGCGCAGGTGCATGAAGTTCCCCGACGTTTCCCCCTTCTTCCAGATTTCGTCCCGCGAGCGGCTGTGAAAATGGAGGTCGCCGCTCTCGAGCGTCATCTCCAGGGACTGCGGCGTCATGTACGCGAGCATCAGCACCTCGCCGGAGGCGAAGTCCTGGACGATGCAGGGCACGAGGCCGCGCTGGTCGAATTCGATTTCAGGGAACATCAGGCGAATCGTAAACGTCGCTTGCCCGGTTGCCGGTCTACTCGATGCCGAGACGGTCGAGCAGGTCCTCGTCGCGGCGCCAGTGCTTGCGGACCCGGACCTGGAGGTCGAGGAAGACGCGGGCCTCGAGCTCGGCTTCGAGAGAGCGGCGCGCGGCGCTGCCGATCTCGCCGATCTTGGCGCCGCCCTTGCCCACCAGGATGCCCTTCTGCGACTCGGTCTCGGCCCAGATCTCGGCTCTGACCGCGATCAGGCCGTCCTCGCGCGGCTCGACCTCGAGGACCGAGACCTCGACCGAGTGCGGGATCTCCTGCCGGGTCCGGTTCAGCACCTGCTCGCGGATCAGCTCGGCCAGCAGCAGCTCGCTCGACTGGTCGCTGCGGTCCTCCGGCGGGTACATGTAGGGCCCCTCGGGAACCAGCTCGCCGAGCCGCTCCAGCAGGGGTCCGAGCCCCTCGCCGGTGCGGGCGCTGAGCGGGAAGACTGCGTCGATCCCCTCCAGCTCGGCAGCGGCGGCAAGCACCGGGACCAGCTCGTTCGGCCCCAGCTTGTCGGCCTTGTTGACCGCGCAGATCACCGGCAGCTTCGCGCCGGCGCCGAGCAGAGCCCGGACGATGAAGCGGTCCCCGGGGCCGATTCCCTCCTCGCCGTTGACGACGAAGAGGACGACGTCGGAATCGGCGAGCTCGCGCTCCACCCGTCCCTGCATCCGCTCGGTGAGGACGTCGCGCGGGCGCTGCACCCCCGGCAGGTCGACGAGGACGAGCTGGCGCTCCGTGTCGAGGTCGGTGGCGACGCCGCGGATCGCGCGGCGCGTCGTCTGCGGGCGGCTGGAGACGATCGCGACGTGGGAGCCGACGATCGCGTTGACCAGCGTCGACTTGCCGACGTTGGGCCGGCCGGCGAGACCGACGAAGCCCGACCGGCTCACCGCAGCCCCGCGAGCACCCTGGCCTGCAGAGCCAGCATCTCGCCGCGGTCGGTCTCGTGGTCGTGGCCGCAGAGGTGGAGGACGCCGTGCACGGCGGCCTCGGTCACGTCGCTGCAGTGCTGCGGGCAGATCGCGACGTCGCCCAGCTCGCGCGGTCCCGCCACCGGGTCGAGTTCGTCGATCGGGAAGGCGAGCACGTCGGTCGGCGCGTCGTTGCCGCGGTGGTCGCGGTTGAGCTCGCGGATCCGCCCCTCGGCGACGATCTCGACCGCCAGGTGGCCCCGATCGACCCCGGCGGCCGCGAGCGCGGCCGCGACGGCGGCCCGCAGGTCAGCGGGAACGTCGCTGAGGTCGACCGTCACGAACGGGGCGTCGGCCCGTGTTCGGCGCGTGCCTCGCGCTCACGGGCTCCGTGGGCGTCGTAGGCGGCGACGATCCGCTGGACCAGTTTGTGGCGGACGACGTCCTCGCCGCCGAAGCGGACGAAGGAGATGTCCTGGACGTCGCTGAGGATCTCGCTGACCGCGATCAGCCCCGAGCGCTGGTCCCGCGGCAGGTCGACCTGGGTGACGTCGCCGGTCACCACCATCCGCGAGTTGAACCCGAGCCGGGTGAGGAACATCTTCATCTGCTCCGGGCTCGTGTTCTGCGCCTCGTCGAGGATCACGAAGGAGTCGTTCAGCGAGCGGCCCCGCATGAAGGCCAGCGGCGCGACCTCGATCACGTTGCGTTCGAGGTAGCCGTTGACCCGGTCGGGGTCGAGCATGTCGAAGAGGGCGTCGAAGAGCGGCCGCAGGTAGGGGTCGACCTTGGCCTGGATGTCGCCGGGCAGGAAGCCGAGCCGCTCGCCGGCCTCGACCGCGGGCCGGGTGAGGATGATCCGCTGCACCTTGCGTTCGGTCAGCGCCGCCGCGGCCATCGCCACCGCGAGGAAGGTCTTGCCGGTGCCGGCCGGGCCGATCCCGAAGGTGATCGTGTGGCGGCGGATCGAGTCGACGTAGCGCTTCTGGTTCAGGGTCTTCGGGGCGACTTTCGTGTTGCGATGGCGCCAGACGACGTCGTCGAGGATCTCCGCCGGGCTCTCGTCGGCATCGAGGGCGCCGGTGACGGCTTCGATCGTCCCCGGCGCGACATCGTGGCCCTGCTCGATCAGCTCGACCATCTCGTCGACGACCGTCGCCGCGGCGGCGACGTCGTCGGGCTCCCCCTCCAGCGTCAGCACGTTGCCGCGCAGGTGCAGGTCGGCGTCGAGCCGACCGCGCAGCGCCCGCAGCACGGTGTCCTCGGAGCCGGCCAGCTCGGCGGCGACGGCGTTGTCCAGGGTCAGCTGCCTGCGCGCCAAGTCAAATCCTCACCGACCACGTCAACCCAGCTTCTGACGCACCGCGGCGCTCACCCGCTTGCCATCCGCCCGGCCGCCGAGCTTCGGCATCAGCGCCGACATCACCTGGCCCATCTGCCGCTGCTCGGTCGCGCCCGTCTCCTCGACCGCCTCCGCCACCAGCGCATCCAGCTCCTCGTCGGAGAGCTGCTGGGGCAGGTAGCCCTCGATCAGCTCCGCCTCGAAGCGCTCGGCGGCGGCCTGCTCGGAACGTCCGGCGCCCTCGTAGGCCTCCGCCGCCTCGACCCGTTTCTTGCGCTCCCGCTGCAGCACCGCGATCTCGTCGCCCTTGCCCAGCTTCGCGTCCTGCTGGAGGACGTCGACGATCAGCCGCAGCGCCGACGCGCGCTCGCGGTCGCGCGCTTTCATCGCCGTCTTCACATCGTCCTGGACCCGTTCGAGCACGCTCATCGGCTTAAGGGTAGACGGCAGCGTCCGGGGTGACGGCGAGGCCCTTGGAGACGAGGTCGGCGATGTCGGCGCTGACCAGCGTCCAGCCGGTTCGGTCGGCAGCCGCCACATAGGCGGCGTCATAGGCGGTGAGGTCGTTGACACCGGCAGAGACGCAGGCGGCATGCAGAAGGGCGACGTTGAGTGCAAGCAAACGGTCTTGACAACGGTCCACGACCAACTGAGCCATATCGCGCGCTTGCTCCGGCAGGCCCATCTTGACGCCGACGACGTTGGCGATCTCGTAGAGCGTCAGGTCAAGTGCCCCGAGGTCGTGGTCGAGCTTCCCCACGATCGACTTGGCCGAAGAATGAAACCGGTCCTTCGGGTCGACGACCGCCGCCCACACACTGGCATCGAGGAGGAGCACTCAGTGCGATTCCCGGTCTTCGCGAATGAGCCTGGCCGCTTCGCCGCCCAGATCGACCGTGCCGATCTTCTCCATCAGATCTTCGATATGCCTGCGCCGCTCTGTCTCGCTGTTCTCGACCTCACGTTCGGCCAGGCGACGAAGGAAGCCGCTGCGGGTTTCACCTCGCTCGCGAACGTAGTTGTCGATTCGCTTCAGCAGCTCGTCCGGAAGCGAGATCATCACCTTCGCCATTGACCGAGGATATACGGTATTGCCTACTGTTTCCGCCACCGGCATGGCAGCAGCGTCCCGCCTCGGGACGCACGCGTGGCGCGCAGATTCAAAGGATTCAGGAGCGACTCCTTGGCAGAAGCGTCAATTCGGGGCGATCTCGACCTGCTCGACCTCTCCCAGCGGCATCTGCAGGAAACGGGTGCCGATCTGGTGGAAGGAGACGGGGTCGCCGGTGCAGAGGAAGTCGTAGCTGCCCTCCCCCCTCGGCTCCCGCGCCAGGGTCGCCCCCTCCAGCGTCCGCTGCACCGCGGCGGCAACCGCGTGGCCGCCGCTGACGAGGCGAACGTCGCGCCCGAGGATCCGCTGCAGCATCGGCGCCACCAGCGGGTAGTGGGTGCAGCCGAGGATCAGGGTGTCGATGCCGGCCGCCTTCAGCGGAGCGCAGTAGGAGCGGGCCATCGCCATCGTCTCCTCGTCGAAGGGCGAGCCGTTCTGGATGAACGGCGCCAGGTCCGGCGCCGCCACCTCGATCACGTCGAGCCCCCGGCCGACCGCTTCCAGCCCCCGCCGGTAGGCGCCGCTCTCGACCGTGTTCGGGGTCGCCAGCACGCCGACCCGAGCGTTGGCCGTGATCGCAGCGGCGATCTCGGCCTGCGGCTCGACCACGGGCACCACGTCCACCCCGTGCCTCGCCGCCACCTCCCGCGCCACGTCCTCGCCGATCGAGGTGGCCGTGTTGCAGGCGATCACCAGCAGCTTGGCGCCGCGGTCGATCAGCAGCTCGGCTATCCCGCCGATCCGCGTGCGCAGCTGCGCCGGGTCCTTGTCCCCGTACGGGAACATCGCCGTGTCGCCGAGATAGAGGAAGTCCTCCTGCGGCAGCGAGACAAGGCACTCGTGGAGGACGGTGAGGCCACCGACCCCCGAATCGAACATCCCCACCGGCTGGGCGGAACTGAGCTGGTTTTGCGTCTCGTTCAGGAGCTAGGGCTTGACGCTCATGAAGAAGATCGTCACCACGACGATCAGGCCTGCGATCGGACCCACCATGCCGAGGCGGCGGGACACCTCTTCGAACTCCTGGCTGAAGCCGTCGCCCTCCTTCAGGTCGCGTTCGGCCAGCGCCTGCGCCTTGCGCCCCTGCGGCCGGAAGAAGCCGTGCTGGAGTCCGAACAGCGCGATGATCGCGATGAAGCCGATCGTGATGAAGGCTTCGCTGCCGTCCCAGTTGCCTTCCGCCATCAGGTAGATGCCGGCCAGCAGGACCACGATCATCCCCGGATCGACCAGGTAACGATCGACCTTGCGAATCGCCTCGAACAGCGCCGGCGCCGAGCGCGGATGATCCGGCATCACGGAAAAGACGATCCCGTAGGCGAAGGTGGGCCCAAAGGCCAGGACCACCGCCAGGATGTGGATGAACAGCCCGACGCTGTAGCCGGTGATGCTCGCGACGACCATCGCGGGCACTCTATCTGTCACCCCTGACGAATCTCACCCCCGACGAAGCAGCAGCGCCGCCCAGTCGCCCTCCTGCCGACGCTCCGCCTCCACCAGGCCGCTAGCTCCGAACGCCGCAGCGACCTCGTCCACCTCCCCCGGCAGGAGCCCCGAGCAGACGACCGCATGGGGAGCGGCCTCGATCTGCGAAGCCACCGCCTTGAGAATCGGCGCGGTCATGTTGGCCACGACCGCCGGCGCCAGGTCGGGGAGCCGTTCGCGGAGGTTCATCCGCTCGAGGTGCAGCTCGACCCCGTTGCTCGCGGCGTTCGCCGCGGCGGCCGCGAGCGCTGCCGGCTCGTGGTCATAGGCCCGGACCGGGCTCCAGCCCAGCTTCGCCGCCGCGATCGCCAGGACACCCGAGCCCGTGCCCAGGTCCACCAGCTCCCCGCCGGGATCCAGCTCGCAGAGGAACCCCAGGCAGAGCCTGGTGGTCGGATGGGCGCCGGTTCCGAAGGCCTGGCCGGGATCGACGACGATGTCGACCGTCCCCTCGCGCGGCGGCTCCCACGAGGGCCGCAGCCAGAGGCGCTCGGCGACCAGCAGCGGCTTGTGGAAGTCGCGCCAGCGGTCCGCCCAGTCGTCGGGGACCTCGGTCGAGCTGACCTCGATCCGGCCGCCCGCCACGGCGGCGTCGAGGTCGCCCAGCTCCGGCAGCTCTCCCTCGCCCCCGTAGATCGCGTACTCGACGTAGTCGGGACCGCGCTCCTCCTCGACGCCGTTCGGCGCCAGGACCGTCAACTCGGCCAGGACCAGATCCGCCTGCTCGGGAGCGCAGCGAACCGCCAGGCGAATCAAGCGGAGGGCCTCAACCGAAGGCCCGGCGCACACGGTCGAAGAGGCCCTCGCCGTGTTGGGGGGCCAGGTTGTCCTCGTCGAGGGTCTCGTCGAGGCGCCTCGCCAGCTGCCGCTGCTCGTCGCCGAGGTTGGTCGGGACGAAGACCTCGAGGACCACCCGCTGGTTGCCGCGGCGGTGGCTGCCGAGACGCGGCAGGCCCATGCCCTTGAGCACGTATCGGTGGCCCGGCTGCGTCCCCGGCTCCACCTCGATCTCCTCCTCGCCCTCGAGCGTCTCCACCGTCACTGTCGTCCCCAGCATCGCCTCGGTGGCGGCAATCGAGACGGTGCTGATCAGCTCGGTGCCGTCGCGCTCGAAGCGCTCGTCGGCGGCGACGCGGACCTCGACGTAGAGGTCGCCGGCCGGCGCCCCCGGCTCGCCGGCATGACCGGCGCCCGTGATCCGCATCCGCTGGCCGTCTTCGATCCCGGGCGGAACTTCGACCGCGCTGGTGCGGCTCTGGCGTGTGCGGCCGCTGCCGCCGCAGGTCTCGCACGGGGTCTCGGGGACCTTGCCGCTGCCGCCGCAGCGGTCGCAGACGGTGCTGCGGACCATCTGGCCGAACGGGGTCCGCGTCACCGCGCGCAGCTCGCCGGCGCCGCCGCAGCGCTCGCAGGTCGAGATCGGCGTCCCCGGCTCGGCGCCGTTGCCGTGGCAGTGCTCGCAGGCGCCGACGACGTCGTAGCTGACCTCGCGCCGCACCCCCGTCGCCACCTCGGCCAGCTCGACCTCGACTTCGGCCGCGACGTCGCCGCCGGCAGCCGCCCGCCCGCCGCCGCCGCGGAAGCCGCTGCCGAAGAAGGCCTGGAGGATGTCGTCGATCGAGCCGAAGCCCGCCCCCGGGTCGTACCCGCCCGAGCGCAGCCCGTCGCGTCCGTAGGTGTCGTAGGTGCGGCGCCGCTCGGCGTCGGAGAGCACCTCGTAAGCCTCGGCGGCCTCTTTGAAGCGCTCCTCGGCGTCGGGCTCCCGGTTGACGTCGGGGTGCAGCTCCCGCGCCAGGCGCCGAAACGCTTTCTT
Organism: Solirubrobacterales bacterium; assembly: GCA_035700965.1. Lineage (GTDB taxonomy): Bacteria > Actinomycetota > Thermoleophilia > Solirubrobacterales > 70-9 > VAYN01. Next base: position 45,306 of record DASSOC010000016.1, on the reverse strand, counting down.
GATTTCGGTCTCGCTCGCCTCCCGGGAGACCCCGAGGACGTCGTAGTAGTCGCGCGGCATCGCCTAGTTGCCGTACACGGTCTCGAAGTAGCGGGAGAGCTCGCGGGCGGCGTAGCGGACCGAGGCGATCGCGGTCCCGTAGTCCATCCGCAGCGGCCCGACGACGCCGACGGCGCCGAGGTTGCGGTGCGGCAGGCCGTAGTTGGCGCCGATCACGCTGGCCGAGCGCAGCGCCGGCTGCGGGTTCTCGCCGCCGATCCAGAAGAAGACCGAGCGGCTATCGAGCGAGGAGCGCAGCATCGCCAGCACCTCGGCGCGGCGCTCCAGCGCCGTCATCAGCTCGTCGGCGCGCGGCAGGTCGGGGAGGTGGGCCTCGGAGAGCAAGCGCGAGGTCCCCTCGAGGTAGAGGTCGCCCTCGCTGACGAAGTCGGTGAAGGTGGTGCCGAGGGTGGCGATGAAGTCGGCCTCGATCCCGCTCAGATCCGGGTCGTTGAGGCGGCTCTCGATCATCCGCGCTCCCACCCCGAGCCCGGTCAGCGACTCGTTCAGGTAGCTGGAGGCCCACTGGACCAGGCCGCTGTCGACCGGCCGGCCGAACTCGAAGACGCGACGGATCACATCGCCGCTGGAGGCGATTCCGATCACCACCACCTTGTTCGGCTGCAGCTGCAGGACCTCGACCCGGTGGATCGTCGCCGCCAGGCTCGGCTCCGGCGCCGTCGCCATCGCCACCAGATCGGTGACTTCGGCCAGGGCGGTGGTCGTCTCCCGCATCGCCGTGTCGACCTCGCGGCGCAGCCGGGAGAGCTCGAGCTCGACTCCGGGGGCGGCCGGTGCCGTGCCCGATTCGAGCATCGAGTCCACGTAGCGGCGGTAGCCGCTGTCGGTCGGCACCCGGCCGGCGGAGGTGTGGGGGTGGGTCAGGTAGCCGGCCGCCTCCAGCGCCGCCAGCTCCGCCCGCACCGTCGAGGACCCCCACTCCATCTCCGGCCGCTCGGCAACCTCCTTGGAGGGCACGGGCCGGCCGTCGGCCAGGTAGGCGTCCACCACCAACCGAAGAATCAGCTCTTGCCGTTGAGAAAGCATGGAGACATCTTAGAAACCACCACAACGCCGCCCGTAGCCGGGGGGTGGGGCACCCTCGGGCTGGCGGATACTCAAAGTCGTGGTGCTAATTAGCACCGCGACTTGTCAGAACGAGGGTGCCCCACCCCCCGGCCCCGGCCCCGGCCCCCGCTACAGCTCGAGTTCAGCCTCAGCGTTCTTGATCAGCTCGGTCTCGCCCTGCCTGGCAACGGTGTCGACCACGACGCGGCCGCCCTCGACCGACTTGAGGGTGCCGGAGACGACGATCTCCTGCTCGGGAAAGCCCATGCCGCGGAACTGGACGTTGAGCCGCTTCAGCGCCCGGGGATCGCCGTCCGCCAGCGCCGCGTTGGCTTTGGCGGCAAGGCCCATTCCGTAGAGGCCGTGGAGGATCGACCGCGGCAGCCCGACCGCTTTCGCGAACTCGTCGTCGATGTGGATCGGGTTGAAGTCGCCCGAGGCGCCGGCGTAGCGGTGCGGCAGGTACTTGTCCGGCGTCACCCGCAGCTCCGGGATCTGGTCGCCGACGTTCAGATCGCCCATCTCAGACTCCTCTCACGATCAGCGTCCAGGTCCCGCGCACGACCTGCGCCCCGTCCTGGTTGACCGAGTTGGTCTCGAACACGTAGAAGCCTTTGCCGTCCCTCTCCTCGATCGAGACGCACTTCGCGGTGGTGGTGATCTCGTCGCCCGAGCAGGCCGGCTCGTCCCACTCGAACTGCTGGCCGCCGTGGACCATCGCCGCGAAGTTCATCGCCACGTCGGGGTCGAACATCGCCGGCGCCACCGCCGGGCTGCTGTAGACGACCGCGAACATCGGCGGCGCCACCACGTCGCGGAAGCCCGCCGCGCGGGCCGCCTCGACGTCGAAGTGGACCGGGTTTTCGATCCCCAGCGCGTTCGCGTACTCCCTGATCTTCTCCCGCCCCACCTGGTAGGTGCTGGCCGGCCACTCTTTCCCAACTGCATCGGTCTTCAAAGACATGGCCGGGCACTCTAACTGGCCACATGGCCAGCCGGTCGGGCGATGCGACCCATCGGGCGGGTGGCGCCGATTTGACTCGCCCGCCGAGCGCCCCGTCCTACTCGTCGATCTCCAGCACCGCGAGGAACGCCTCCTGCGGCACTTCGACCCGGCCGACGGCCTTCATCCGCTTCTTCCCCGCTTTCTGCTTCTTCAGCAGCTTGTTCTTGCGGGTGACGTCGCCGCCGTAGAGCTTCGCGGTGACGTCCTTGCGCAGCGCCTTGACCGTCTCGCGCGCGAGGATGTTGGAGCCGACCGCGGCCTGCACGGGGACGTCGAAGAGCTGGCGCGGGATCGTCTTGCGCAGGCGGCCGACCAGGCGCTTGCCCTGGTCGTAGGAGAAGTCCCTGAAGACGATGATCGAGAGCGCGTCGACCTTCTCGCCGGCGAGCAGGATGTCGACCTTGACCAGGTCGGAGACGCGGTTGCCGATCGGCTCGTAGTCGAGCGAGGCGTAGCCGCGGGTCGAGGACTTCAGCTGGTCGAAGAAGTCGAGGACGATTTCGGCCAGCGGCAGGTCGTAGCGGATCTGCACCCGCTGCGGGCTGAGGAAGTGCATGTCGACGTGGGTGCCGCGGCGTTGCTGGCAGAGCTCCATCACCGCCCCCACCTGCTCCTTCGGGCAGATGATCGTGGCGCGGATGTAGGGCTCTTCGATCGACTCGATCGTGCCGGGGTCGGGCAGGTCGGTCGGGCTGTGGACCTCCTTGAGCTCGCCGTTGGTGAGGTTGACCAGGTAGCGCACGTTCGGCGTGGTCGCCAGCAGGTCGAGGTCGTACTCGCGCTCGAGGCGCTCGCGCACGATCTCCATGTGGAGGAGGCCGAGGAAGCCGCAGCGGAAGCCGAAGCCGAGCGCCTCGGAGGTCTCCGGCTCCCAGGAGAGCGCGGCGTCGTTCAGCGAGAGCTTCTCGAGCGCGTCGCGGAGGTCTTCGTAGCGGTCGGTGTCGATCGGGAAGAGGCCGCAGAAGACCATCGGGCGGACCTCGCGGTAGCCCTCGAGCGGCTCGGCGGCGGGGCCGGCCTGGGCGGTGAGGGTGTCGCCGACGCGCAGCTTGGTCACGTCCTTGATCCCGGTGATCAGGTAGCCGACGTCGCCCGCGTCCATCCGCTCGACGGCGGTCATCGCCGGCCGGAAGAAGCCGAGGTCGTCGATGTCGGCCTCGGTGCCGTTCTGCATCGCCAGGATCCGCTGGTTCTTGCGAAAGGAGCCGTCGACCATCCGCACGTAGGCGATTACGCCGCGGTAGGGGTCGAACTCGGAATCGAAGATCAGGGCGCGGGCGGGCGCCTCCGCCTCCCCGCCCGGCGGCGGGATCCGCTCGACGATCGCCTCCAGCACCTCCGGGACCCCCTGGCCCGTCTTGGCGGAGATCCAGAGCGCTTCGGAGGGCTCGCCCCCCAGCAGGTCGGCGATCTCGCCGGCGACGCGCTCGGGCTCGGCGCCCGGGAGGTCGACCTTGTTGATCACCGGGATCAGCTCGAGGCCGTTCTCGATCGCCAGGTAGACGTTGGCGACGGTCTGCGCCTCCACCCCCTGGGCGGCGTCGACGACCAGCAGGGCGCCCTCGCAGGCGGCGAGGCTGCGCGAGACCTCGTAGGAGAAGTCGACGTGGCCCGGGGTGTCGATCAGGTGCAGGTGGTAACTCTCGCCGTCTGCGGCGGCGTACTCGACCCGCACGGCCTGCGCCTTGATCGTGATCCCGCGCTCGCGCTCGAGGTCCATCGAATCGAGCAGCTGCGCTTGCATTTTCTTCGGGTCGACGGAGCCGGTGAGCTCGAGGATGCGGTCGGCCAGGGTCGACTTGCCGTGGTCTATGTGGGCGATGATCGAGAAGTTGCGAATGTGGTCCATCGGCGGATGGGGAGTATGAGGGACGGGGGTCTTCGGGCGGCAGGACGAAGCGCTCTGGCCGGGCGGGTCCTGTCACGGCAGGGGACCCACCATCCCCTGAACTACCAGGGGATGGTCCCCCCTACCGCGCCACCCGCCGGAGGAGCGCCGTCAGCTGCACGCCGAGGGATCCAGGGTCGGTGGCAGCTTGAACACGACCGTAGGGGGCTTTCGCAGGATCGGGTGGGCTCCGGCGCTTTGCAGCCACCTGACCAAGGGTGGGTATGGGGGCTTGCCGGCTTCGATGCGGTCGCGGGTGGCCACGACGTAGTCGTATTCGCCTTCGTCCAGGAGCCGGAGGTACTGCTGGCAGGAGATGGGGGCTTCGAAGCCGCCGTGGGGGCGGTGGATGCCCAGGTACTTGACTTTGTTGGAGAGGTCGGTGCCGTAGAGCGGGTACTGGCGGGTGCTGGTGGTGGCGATCCTCGCGTCGTCGACGTCGCGTGCCCAGGCGAAGGCGGCGTTGAGGCCGGGGCTGGTGAAGCTCGGGTCCTCGTAGCGGCTCTGCAAGTAGTGCCGCTGGACCGGATAGCCGACAACGATCAGGGTCAGCGCCGCAAGGGTTCCAGCCCCGACGAAAACCCCCGGAGCCGCGCGCCGGCGAGCCGCCTCCCACAGGGTGTGGTTGAGCTTTGTGGCGCTATCCGAGTCAAAGCTCAACCACACCCTGATGCGGGGGGCTGCCGGCAGCAAGGCGAGGCCGAGGATGAGGGCCGGGGCGAGGTAGCGGAGGCCTGATTCGAAGCCTCGCGGCATTCCGTCCGGGCCCGAGGCGGACGTCGGGGAGACGAGCCAGGCCAGCGCCGCCGCCAACCCCACCGCCCCCGCCACAGCCAATACCCGGGCCGACGGGCCGAAAAGTCCACCCACACCCGCCGACGGGCCGATTTGTCCACCGTCAGTGGACAAATCGGCCCGTCGGCAGACGGGATTGGACTTTTCGGCCCGTCGGCGGAGGGGGCTCGCCAGGGCGAGGAAGAGACCCGCGCCGGCGGCGGCAAGAAGCAGCGGCCAGAGCGGCCAGAGGCCTCTGTGGAGGCCGGGGAGGAACCAGTGGGACCAGACGCTGCCGTCGGTGAGGTAGCTGAGCACGCTGTGCGCTTCGCGGCCGCCCAGGGCCTGCTGCGGTGCCGGCAGGTCGACCGGGCCTAGGTGGTGGACCCACGGCAGCGGGTTGCCGGTGTGGACGAGGTTGCGGAGGTACCAGTAGCCGCCGCCGGCAAGGGCGGCCAGGGCCGAGGCGACAAACGCCCCGCTTCGCTCCCCGCGGGGAGCGATCAGGGCGAGGCCGACAACCAGAACCGCGGCCGGCGGCAGGAAGTTCAGCTTCGTCCCGGCTGCCAGGCCCGCAGCCAGGCCGACGACGAGGGCCGGACCGAGGGTGGCCGCTCGGCCGGCGGCTCCTGTCGCGGCAAGGGGTTCACCATGCCTTCCGGCAGCTGGAGCTTCCTCGGCGATCGCTCCCCCTACCGTGCCACCCGCGGGAGGGGCCTCGTCCTGCCTTTCCCTGCTCGCAGCGTTCAGGGCGATCGCCACCGCCGCCAGCAGGAAGAAAATCCCGACGACGTCGTTCCTCGCCTCGCCGGCCTGGTCGGCGAGCGCGGGCACGCTCAGCGCCAGCGCCCCCAGCGCCAGCGACCAAGGCCCCACCCGGTACGGCCGGCCGATGCACCAGCAGGCGACGAGGCAGCCTACGAACCACCCCAGGTTCAGCAGCGGCGAGAGGACGTCCCTCCCGAAGGCCAGCATTCCGACCGCGTGGAAGAGTTCGCTGTTCGCGGGGTAGAACCAGGCGAGGAACTGCGGGGCGATGAAGTGCAGGTCCCACGTATCCCCGCTCTGGAAGAAGCCCGCTGCGAAGGGGCCGTGGTACCAGGTGCTGTCGAACCCGGTCATCCCGGTCGAGAGCCGCGTCTTGACGCCGGCGGCGAAGTGAATCACCGCCAGTGCGGCAATCGCCAGCGCGATCAGCGTCAGGACGAAATTCCGCCGCTGTCCGTGCCTGAGAGAGGGGAGCCGCACCTCACTCGGCAGGTAGAGGTGCGGCTCCCCTCTCTCAGGCGGACGCGGCGCCAACCGCCAACACGCGAGCCCCGTCAAAGCAACCAGGAGCAAGTAAGGCAGCGGCTCGAAGGCGCCGAAGCTTCCCAGCAGCTCCGCGCACCAGATCAGCAGCGCGAGCGCGATCACCGCGCTGGCCAGCCCGGCCGGAGCCCCCTGGAACCGCGGCAGCAGCCACCTCCGCAAAGCCGAGCCCCCGAGCCAGGCGAAGCCGCCGAGCAGGAGGATCTCGACGACGCCGAGCAGGTACCGGCCCGGCCCGAGCATCAGGAGCTGCGCCGCCGCAGCAGGCGGGTCATCTGCTCCAGCTCCTCGATCCGCAGCAGCTTCGCGACGACGACGTAGACCAGGCCGCCCGCGGCCAGCCCCGCACCCAGCGAGACGATCTGGCCGGCGAGGCCGCGGCCGAGGGCTTCGTCGAGCACGTCCCAGACCAGCCAGCCGACGGCCGCCAGCGCCGCCGCTGCGAGGGCGATGCGAACGCTGGTCGAGAGCAGCCGCCCCAGCTCCAGGCCGCTCAGTTCCCGGCGCAGCATCACCGCCTGGGCGACGACCGCCGCGGTCGTCCCGATCCCCGTCCCGGCGACGACGCCGCCGACGCCGAACGGGGCGTAGAGGGCCAGCGCCGCCAGCGCCGAGACGACGAGGTCGATCACCGCCAGCGCCGTCGCCCGCCACGGCCGCTGCAAGCTGAAGAAGGTTCGGGTCTGCAGCAGGTAGAGGCCGTTGGTGGGCAGCGAGAAGGCGAACCAGAAGAGCGCCGTCCCGACCAGGGTCGTTTCCGCCGGGCCGAATTCCCCGCGCTGGTAGACGAGCCGGATCATCGGTTCGGAGAGGACGAGGATCGCCGCCGCGGCCGGCACCAGGACGAAGAGGATCTGGCGCATGCCATTCGCCAGCGTCCGCCGCAGATCGTCGATCTGACCCGCGTTGGCGAAGCGGGCGAGGGCCGGGAAGAGAACGGTCGCGACGGCGACCGAGAAGATCCCCTGCGGCAGCTGGTAGAGGCGGAACGCCTTGTCGATCGCCGCCGGCGCTTCTTCTGAGATCAGGCCGCCGAAGAAGCTGTTGAGAAGCGCGTTGAAGTTGATCAGGCCGAGGCTGATCGTCACCGGCAGCATCAGCAGCAGCACCCGGCGCACGCCTGGGTGCCGCCAGTCGAGGCTGAAGCTGAAGCGGTACGGCGTGTGGCGCAGATCCCAGGTCGGGATCAGCAGCTGCACGAGGGTCCCAACCAGGATGCCGATCGCGTAGGCGTAGATCCGGTCCTTGCCCTGGAAGAGCGGCTCCAGCACGACGAGGACGAGGATGATCGTCAGGTTCCAGAACAGCGGCGAGATCGCGAAGGCGCCGAAGCGGTCGTAGCTGTTGAGGACGCCGACCACGACGCCGCTGATCCCGAGCAGGATCAGGATCGGGAACAGCACCTGCGAAAGCGTGACCGTCAGGTCGATCACGGCCTGGCTTTCGAACGACGGGATGAAGACCGGCATGATCACCGGCGCCAGCAGGATGAAGAGCGCCGTCAGCGACCCCAGCGCCATCGTCGCCAGCAGCAGCAGCGTCGAGGCGAGCCGGAAGGCCTCCTTGTAGCGCTTCTCCCCGAGCAGTTCGGTGAAGACCGGGACGAAGGCGGGCTGCAGAGCCGCGTCAGCGAAGAGGGCGCGGATCAGGTTGGGGACCTGGAAGGCGATCGTGAAGGCCGACATCGGCCCCTTGACGCCGAAGTAGCTGGCGGCGACGACTTCGCGGGCGAGGCCGGCGATGCGCGAGGCCCCGGTGGCGATCGAGAAGAACGCGGTCGAGCGGGCGATCCGCCCGCCCTGGCCCCCGGGCCGCGGCTCGCGGGTGAATTCCTCCCCCGGTTCGAACGCCTCCGCCTCCCATACGGCGAGGTCGGCGTTGATCGCCCGCTCGTCGGGTTCGGGGGGTTGGGGTGCCCTGGGCGTCTCCAAGCTGGATGTCGATTCCGGTTCGGGGGCGACTGAAACGGCTTCAGTCGCTATAGTCGGCGGCCGCCCGGAGCCGGCAAGGCGCCTGCTCGGGTACTTGACATGGCCAACATAGCCTCACAGAAGAAGCGGATACTGCGCAGCGAGCGCGAGCGCACCGAGAACCGGCTGCTGACCAGCACGGTCAAGACCCACTTCCGCCGGCTCGAAACCGCGGTCGAGGGCGGCGACGCCGCGGCGATCGCAACCGAGCAGCGCGCGCTCGTCTCCAAGGTTGACAAGGCCGTGCAGAAGGGCGCCCTCCACCGCAATACGGGCGCCCGCAAGAAGGCCAAAGCCGCCCGCATCGCTTCCGGCGCCAAAGCCGCCTAAGCGGCTCCTGCAGCAGCGCGTCGCAGGGCGATCGTGAGCGCCAGCTCGTCGCCGTAATCGGCGGCGCCGCGGCACCAGAGCTCGAGGTCGGCCAGGGCCTCAGTCGCCGACCGCAGCCTCCCCAGGTCGGTGCCCTGCAGGCGCCTGACCAGCTGCTTGGCCGCGTAGGGGTGCATCTTCAGCGAGGATTCGACCTGCTTGGGCGGGATCCCCTCCTCGAGCTGGGCGGCAGCTGCGCAGGCACTGCGCAGACGCGAGGCGAGGCCGTAGATCAGCCCGGTGACGTTTTCGCCCTGGCCGATCAGGCGCTCGCCGATCCGCAGGGCGGCGGCTGCGTCGCCTTCGATCAGGGCGTCGGAAAGCGACCAGACCGCCATTTCGGAGGTGTCGGCGATCATCGCTTCCAGATCCGCGGCGGTGACCCCTCCCTCCTCCCCGGCCCACAGCGCCAGGCGCTGGAGCTCGTTGCGCAGGCGCAGCGGGTTCGCGCCGATCCGCTCGACCAGCAGGCGCGCGGCACCGGGCTCCAGCCGGAAGCCCAGCCGCTGCGCTTCGCCGACCAGCACCCGCGGCATCTCGCGCGCGCTCGGCGCCGCGAATTCGTGCACCTCGCCGGCCGCCGCCGCGACCGCCCTCGCCAGCTTCGCCGGCGCCTTGTCGCGGCAGATCAGAACCAGGGTCAGGTCCGGCGGCAGGTCGGCGAGCGCCGCGAGGACCGGCTCCAGCTGCCGCGCGCGCCAGCGCTCGACTCCGTCGGCGAGCAGGTAGCGCCGGGTCCCCATCAGCGACATCGCCGGGATCGCCGCCAGCAGCGCCTCGTGGTCGGGCATGCCCCGCCCCTCGCCCGGCTCGAAGACCTCGAGCGCGGCCGAGCCCCCCTCGCCTTCGGCGCGAGCCCGCAGGCGGCCGCGGGTGGCGTCGATCTTCGCTTCGTCGCTGCCGGCGATCAGGTACAGCGGCTGCATCTCGGGCACCCGCTGAGTCTAGATCCCGCCCCGGCTCGGCGGCGGGCTACTTGCTCTGGCCTTTGGCGTAGCCGTTGCCCTGCCCTTCAGGCCCGGGCGCCGGGGTCGAGATCGGGGTCACGGCGGCGGTCTGGGCGCCTGCTTCCGGCGAGCTCGGGGAGGCGCCCCCACTCGAGGCTTCGATCCCGCGCTCGCTGGCGTGTTCGGCGGCGGCCGGCGAGGAGGAGTTGCCGGGGCCCTGCGCGGCTTCGGGGCTGGGCGAGGAAGCCGTTGCTTGCGGAGCCGGTGCGACCGGCTTCGGCGCTGAGGCGGGGGCAGGCGGGGAAGACGGCTCGGGAGTCGGGGCCGGATGCGGGGTTGCGGTGTGGTCCGGATGGCGAGCGCCGCCAGAGCCGTTGCCACCGCTCCCGGCGCCTGCGGGCGCGGGGTCGGCCGGCGCCGGCACGCCGGCGCTCGACCCGCCGTCGGCCCCGACGCCGCCCGGCGCGGAGCCTCCCGAGGCACGATCGCCGCCCGTTCCCTCCGAAGGCGCGCTCGGCACCGCGGTCTTCCCCTTGGCAGCCGACGGCGCCCGGCCTTGGACGGGCGGAAGCTTCTCGGCGTCGGCGATCGACTCCTTGGCCGCGGGCCCGCCTGGCAGCGGCACCGGTTCCAGCAACGGGAACCCGGGCTGGGCGAAGATCGCGACCAGCGCAAGCCCCGCGGCGGCGGTCAAGCCGAGCAGGGCGAAGATCGTGCTTCGCAGCCGTTCCGGCAGGCCACTGCCGCTGACACTCAGACGCAGTCCTGAAACGAGCCTTCTCCAACCGATGGAATCCACCAGTTCGTGCATCGGCGCCCACGGCTGTCCGATAAGCGATTGGATCGGTTTCCTCAACTATCGATTCGATCAACCGTCCAGCCGGAAGCGGCCGGCTTCCACGTCGATGACGACGTTCCCGTCCTCGTCAGTCCGCAGCACCGGCACGTCGTGCGCCGCGAGCGTCGCCAGCGTTGCCTGGGTGGGATGGCCGTAGGGGTTGTCGGCACCGACCGAGATCACCGCCAGCCGCGGCCGCGCCTCCCCCAGCAGCTGTCCCAGGCCGGCGTCGTCGCTGCCGTGGTGGGCGACCTTGAGAACGTCGACCGGGCCCGGGTCGAGCGGGACCGACTCCGCCTCGGCGTCCGCGGTCAGCAGCATCGTGAACCGCCGCCAGCGGGCCTCGATCACCAATGCCAGCTGGTTGGGGTCTGCGGCCGGGCCGGGAAGGAGCTCCGGCGGCGGCCAGAGGACCTGGAGGCGCAGCCTGCCTGAGCGCAGCTCCTGCCCGGCGGCGACCTGCTCGGGCTCGACCCCGGCGGCCCGCGCCGCGGCGAGCACCCGGCGGTCGAGCTTCGCGAAGACGAGCCGGCCGATCGGCAGGCGGCCGAGCAGTTCCTCGATTCCGGCCGCGTGGTCGGACTGGTCGTGGGTGATCACCGCCGCCCCGAGCTCGCCGACGCCGGCGTCCGCGAGCTTGCGGGCGAGCCCGTCTCCCGGCGGCCCACCGTCGACGAGGACGGCGGCGGCACCGGCCGGCTCGAGCAGGATCGCGTCGCCCTGGCCGACGTCGAGGACCTCGACGCGGAGGCCGCGGAGCGGCGGAGGCGATGCCTCGCTGCCGCCGACCAGGCCGGGGACGGCGACCGCCGCGACGGCGACCGCCCCCGCACCGAGCACAGGCCGCATGCGAAACGGCGCCCTCGCGCTCGGCAGGCGCCTCCGCAAGCGCCTCGCGACGAGGGCGAGGAGGCAGCAGCCGCCGAGGCAGAGGTAGGAGAGGAGCAACCCCGCGCCGCCGAGACGGACGTGCACCTCCGCCCAGCTCGGCGCCGCGCACCAGGACGCGACCTGCGCGACGTAGGCGAGCAGCAGGGCGTTGAGCAGGTTCAGCGGCTCCAGCGGCATTCCCGGCAGCTGCGCCAGCCCGGCGCTGCACATGCCGAGCCACATCGCCGGCGCCACCGCCGGCATCGCCAGCACGTTCGCCACCAGGGTGGTCGTCGAGAGCGTTTCGAAGTGGTATGCGATCAGCGGCGCGGTGGCGAGCGTGGCGGCGAGCGTCACCGCCAGGCCATCGGCCAGCGCACGGTGCCACGGGCCGGTGCCGAACCGGCGCAGCAGGGCCCGGCGCAGTGGACCCTCGAGCAGCAGGATCCCCAGCACCGCGGCAAAGCTCAGCTGCCAACCGACGTCGGCGGCGACCCCGGGATCGATCGCCAGCGTCACCAGCGCCGCCAGCGCCAGCGCGTAGAGGCGCGAGGAGCGCCGGCCGCCCAACGTCGCCAGGACGCCCGCCGCCCCCATCACCCCGGCCCGCTGAATCGACGGCCCGGCTCCGGCCACCGGCACGTAGATGACGATCAGCGCCAGCACCCAGAGCAGCCGCTCGCGCAGAGGGAGGCCCAGCGCTCCCAACAGCGGCATCGCCAGCAACGCCAGCAGGGTCACGTTCTCCCCCGAGACCGCCAGCAGGTGAGCGAGGCCGGCGCGGGTGAAGTCTTCCTTCGTCGCCGCGTCGATGCCATCGTCCTCGCCGAGGACGAAGCCGCGCGCCAGCTCGGCCTCGCGCGCCGGCATCCCGCGGCCCAGGCCCTCCGCGGCCCTCTCGCGGATCTGGTCGCCGTGTGCAAGCGCCAAACCGACGACGAGCACGAGTCCCGCGAGAACCGTCAACGGCGGCCGCGGCGAGCGGCCCATCTACGGCTGCAGCCGTTCGCGCAGCGCCGCCATCGTCGCCGGTCCGATCCCCGGCACCTGGTCCAGTTGCGCGACCGACGAAAGCCCCCCGTGTTCGTCGCGGAACTTGACGATGTCGCCGGCCGTGACCGGTCCGATTCCGTCGATTTCTTCCAGCTGGTCGACGGTTGCGGTCCCGAGGCTGATCGGCCCCTCTTCGCCGGCCGCCGCCACACCGGCCGCCGCGGTCGCCGCGGTCGCCGCACGTTCGGGCACGACCACCTGTTGCCCGTCGGCGAGCCGAGCCGCCAGGTTCACCGCTTCCAGCTCAGCCCGACCGCTCGCTCCGCCGGCGCGGGTGACCGCGTCGTTCACCCGGCTCCCCGCCGGCATCCGGTAGACGCCAGGATGCCGCACCGCCCCGGTCACGTCGACGACGAGGTCGCCGGCCTGGCCGCTTACCGAGAAGCTCCTGCCGGCGGACTCGCCGCCGCCACCGGAGGCGAAGGAGGAATCGGTCCCGCCCTCACCGCGAATCGCCCGCGCGCCGACCAGCAGCAGCGCCACCGCGATCGCGGCGTAGACGACAAGCTGGCTGCGGCTCACCTCCGGCATCGCCAGGGACGATGCCCGGCAAAAGCGCACACGTGGCGCGCAAAATCAAAAAAATCTCAAACAGGAGGGCGACCGAAGGGTGAAATCCGAGCGGTCCGGTGCTGGGTCCGAAGAGGACCCGGAGGAGACTCCCAGGATTTGCGATGGAGGGTCCTCCCCGGACCCACCCCCCACCTCAGTAGTCGTGCTCGTCGTCGTAGCCGGCGACCTCGGCCAGCTGGTCGCTGTAGAGCTCGGCGGCGGCGACCGGCGGCGACTGGATCGAGACGCAGGCCAGCTCGTCGGCGCCCTCGTTGCCGATTGAGTGCTCGGTGGCGGGCGGGACGAGGATCAGGTCGCCTTCGCCGACCTCCTGGGTGTCGCCGGCGACCGACATCGTGCCGCGTCCGCGCACGACCACGTAGGCCTGCTCGGCCTCGTCCGAGGAGTTCAGCGTCTGCATCGCGCCCCCGGGCACCGTCACCCAGGTGACCGAGAGGTTGCGGGCGCCGAGTTCACCCGCGTCCATGAGGACGTGGGCGCGCAGCCGGTGCCAATCCTCGACCGCTGCCTCTTCAAGTCTCCTGACCAGCATTCGGCGGCTTTCTAGCAGACCCGCGGCACCCGGCGAAGGGCGCTACCCGACCACCAGGTTGACCAGCTTGCCGGGAACCACGACCTCCTTGACCACTTCCTGGCCATCGAGATGGCGAGCGACCTTCTCGCTCTCCCGCGCCAGCTGCAGCAGCTCCTCCTTCGAGGCGTCCGCCGGCGCCTCGATCCGGTCGCGCAGCTTCCCGTTCACCTGCACCACCAGGGTCACCGTGTCGCTGACCAGCAGCTCCGGGTCGGCCTGCGGCCAGGGCTGCTCCCAGACCCGCCCGCCCCGCAGCCGCTCGTAGACCTCGCTGCCGAGGTGCGGCGCGAAGGGGAAGATCAGCGAGGCGGCGGTTGCGGTGGCAAAGCGCAGCGACGCCTCGCCCTCGGACGAGCCGTAGAGACCGTCCTTGACCCGGTAGGCCTCGTTGACCAGCTCCATCACCGCCGAGATCACGGTGTTGAACTGGAAGCCGCGGTTGAAGTCGCGGGTCGCCTTGTCAACCGCCCAGTGCGCTTTGCCGAGCAGCTCGCGCGCCTCGCCGGCGGCCGGCGCCGGAGCATCCTCCGCCCCGGTCCGGGCCTCGACCTCCTCGCAGAGCCGCCAGAGCCGCGAGAGGAAGCGGTTGACGCCCTCGACCCCCTCGTCGGTCCAGTCGCCGCCGCGCTCGGGCGGGCCCATGAAGCAGACATAGGTGCGGGCGGTGTCGGCGCCGTAGCGCTCGACGTATTCGCCCGGGCTGACCGTGTTGCCCTTCGACTTCGACATCTTCGCCCCGTCGCGGGTGATCATCCCCTGGGTGAAGAGGTTGGCGAACGGCTCCTGGACGCCGACGTGGCCGAGGTCGGCCAGCGCCTTGGTGAGGAAGCGCGCGTACATCAGGTGCAGGATCGCGTGCTCGACGCCGCCGATGTACTGGTCCACCGGCATCCAGTGGTCGGCCGCCCCGCGGTCCCAGGCCGCCCCGGCGTTGCCGGCGTCGAGGTAGCGGAGGAAGTACCAGGAGGAGTCGACGAAGGTGTCCATCGTGTCGGTCTCGCGCCGGGCGGCGGCGCCGCAGCGCGGGCACTCCGTCGCCACCCACTCCTCGGCCGCGGCCAGCGGGCTCTTGCCCTGCGGCGCGTAGTCCTCGATCTCCGGCAGCTCGACCGGCAGCTGCTCGGCCGGCACCGGCACGATCCCGCACTCCTCGCAGTAGACGACCGGGATCGGCGCCCCCCAGTAGCGCTGGCGCGAGACCAGCCAGTCGCGCAGGCGGTAGTTGACGGCGGGCTTGCCGCGACCCTCCGCGGCGAGCCAGGCGACGATCTCGTCGTAGGCCTCGCGGTTGTGCTTGCCGTCGAAGCGGCCGGAGCCGGTCATCCGGCCGTCGCCCGGGTAGGGCAGTCCCCGCTCGTCGCGGGCCGCCTCCGGATCCTCCCCCTCGATCACCCGCTGCACGGGCAGCCGGAACTTGTGGGCGAATTCGTAGTCGCGGCTGTCGTGCCCCGGCACTGCCATGATCGCCCCGGTCCCGTACTCCATCAGCACGTAGTCGGCGACGTACATCGGGATCGACTCGCCGTTGACCGGGTTGACGACCGAGCGGCCCAGCGGCACGCCGGTCTTCTCCCGGTCCTCGGCGCCGCGTTCGGAAGCGGACTCGCGTCCGACCCGGTTGACGTACTCGCGCACCTCCTCCGCGGCCGCGGTCCCGGCGACCAGCCGCTCCAGCTCGGGGTGCTCGGGGGCCAGCACGAAGAAGGTGGCGCCGAAGAGCGTGTCGGGCCGGGTCGTGAAGACGGGGAAGTCGAGCCCGGCTTCCTCGCAGCGGAAGACCACCTCGGCGCCCTCGGAGCGGCCGATCCAGTTGCGCTGCATCGTGATCACGTGCTCGGGCCAGGATTCGAGCGCCTCGAAGTCGGCGAGCAGGCGGTCGGCGTAGTCGGTGATGCGGAAGAACCATTGCTCGAGGCTTTTCTGGATCACCTCGGTCCCGCAGCGCTCGCAGCGGCCGTCGACGACCTGCTCGTTGGCCAGAACCGTCGCGTCTTTGGGGCACCACTGGACCGGCGCCTCGGTGCGGTAGGCGAGGCCCCGCTCGAACAGCTGCAGGAAGATCCACTGCGTCCAGCGGTAGTACTCCGGGGTGTGGGTGGCCAGTTCGCGGCTCCAGTCGATCGAGATGCCCCACTCGCGGAACTGGCGACGGAAGGAGTCGATCGAGCGCTCGGTCGCGACCCGCGGCGGCTCGCCGGTTTTGATCGCGTTGTTCTCCGCCGGCAGCCCGAAGGAGTCGTAGCCCATCGGATGGATCACCTCGAAGCCGTGCCGGCGCCGGAAGTGGGCGATCGCGTCGCCGACCGCGTAGCACTTGAGGTGGCCGACGTGCGGCTCGCCGGAGGGGTACGGGAGCATCTCCAGCACGTAGGACTTCGGCTTCGAGGGCTCATATCCCGGCTGGCCGGGGTTGGCGACCTCCCAGGTCTTCTCCTCGGCCCAGACCTGCTGCCACTTGCGCTCGATCGCCTTCGGGTCGTAACCGGCCATTGGAGCGGCGATCTTACGTGGCCGCGCCGGGGCCTCGCCGCCGGCCTAAAGAGTGACCGGCTGGCTCACCGGCGCCAGCGACTCGAGGATGTGGGGCCAGACGTAGACCTCGATCGTCGCCGCGAGGACCAGGGTCGGGATCGCCAGCGCGACGGTGATGAAGGTGGCGGCGAGGAGCTGGTTCCACTCGCCGCGGCGGCTGGCGATCAGCCAGGCGGCAAGCGGCAGGAAGAGCGCGGTCAGCTCCGGAAGCGCGTGGGGGAGCACGCTGAGGACCAGTTCCAGGCGCGAGATCTTCAGCTGCGAGGCGATGGTCGAGCCCTGGAAGCCGAGGTAGAGCGCCTGGGTCGAAAGCGAGAACAGGGTTACCGCGCAGACGAAGAGGATCGCCAGCTCGCCCGCCTTGACGTGGATCCAGCGCGAGAAGCCGCTGCGCTCGGCGGCGGCGATCGGCATCGAGGCGCCGGCGATGAAACCGGCGACGCAGGCGGTCGCGTGCAGCGCCAGGACCAGCGAGTTGCGGTAGAGGATCGGCAGCAGATCTCCTGGCTGCGACGGTTCGGTGAAGCCCGGCAGGTGGATCGGCGTCAGGTCCGGCGTCAGCAGGCCGGCGACGAACCAGACCGCCGTCAGCAGGGTGAGGGCGATCGCCAGGCTGAGGGCGACCCAGCCGCGCAGCACCCGCCAGGGGCGCCGGCTCCAGAGGTCCAGCGTCTCCCTGGTGTCGCGCATGCCATGGCTGAAGACATGCTGGTTGGCCGTGCTCACGCCAACAGCATCGGCAGCGCAGCGGCGGCTGTTTAGGCGTTGCCGAGCTCGCGCTCGTATTTCTCAGCCAGCTCAGCGAGCCGCGAGAGCGGCACTTTCAGCCCGTAGGCGATCCGCCTGACGTTGCCCCAGGTGGGGTTGATCCGCCCCGACTCGATGTGGGAGATCCAGGTCGGGTGTATTTCGGCCCGTTCGCCGAGGGTTTCCTGGCTCAGGTTCGAGTCGTCCCGGAGCGTGCGGATGGCCCTCCCGAGACCCAGCTGAGGATCGTTGCGACGCGGCATCTCAGCGCAGGGAAATGGGCCGGGCGCCCGAGGTCCATAGAGGTGAACTCAGGTGCCACTGCGAAACTCCGACTATGCGTATTTCGGTATGGCGAAATACGGACGCTTGGAGGCGAACACAGGCCCCAGACCGGCAGGCCGGAGGGTGGATAGAAGCGCCGAGAGGGGCGGCTAGAGAAGGGCCGAACGGACCGAGGACACGACTCCGCCACCCGTGACTGGTGGACGGCGGCGGTCAAGCGGCAACGGGTACGTCGGCATGAAAAAAGCCTACCGGAAGGGTTTCCCTTGCCATGCGACAAACGCGATGGAGCTGAGGGGGCTCGAACCCCTGACCTCTTCGCTGCCAGCGAAGCGCTCTTCCAGCTGAGCTACAGCCCCAGGTGACGCCGGGCATTTTAGCGCCGGCTACGCCGCGCGCTGCTCGGGGCCCTGATCCTCGTCGACGTCGAGGATCAGGTTGTCGGCGGCGGTGTGGCGGACCTTGAAGTCGAGCTCGCAGAGCGCTTCCAGTTCGTGCAGGAGGTCGACCGGCTGGTCGAGGCGCATCGAGAAGGTCGCCCGGCCCTCGGAGAAGCGGTCGACCTTGATCTCGGAGGCACCGAGCCGCCCGACTGCGTCCTCGAAGCCAACCAGCTGGGAGAAGTCGCCGAGCGGGCCGATCTCGAGCTTGACGTCGCCCTCGAACAGGCCCTCGCCCGCGGCCTCGGCCTCCGCCTGCTCGGCTTCGGCCTGCAGCGCCGGCTCCATCTCGGTAAGCGCCTTCACCCTCTTGCTCACCTCGACCGCCTCGCGCAGGGCTTTCATGCGGATCCGGGTCGCCTGGCCGCGTGCCTGGGCTTCGACCCCCTCCAGGCGAGCCGTGATCGCGTCGAGGGAAGCGATGCTGCGGTCATGGCACTCGTTGATCTCGCTCAGGCGCTCGCCGAGGACGCGGATCTCGCGCTCCCGCTGCAGCACCATTTCCGCCATCGAGGCGCTTTCGGCCTCGAGCTCCGAGATCGTGGCGTGCTGGATGCCGCACTTGCGCTCGAGGTCGAGAATCTGCACTTCGCCGAGCGACATTGCGGCCTCGACATCGGCGCGGCGGTAGCCGAACAGCGCCCTCCTGAACCCACTCATGGACCGGCACCGTAATCCGGCGCTCGGACGTAATCAGGCGCTGGCGGCCTCGGGCGCTTCCGGCGCCTCGAAATCGAGCTCGAGCCGCGGCGCCTCGTGCCAGAGGTCCTCGAGCCCGTAACGCTGCCGCGCCTGCGGCGTGAAGACGTGGAGGATGCAGTCGAGGTAGTCGAGGATCGTCCAGCCGGCGTCCCCTCCCCCGTCGACGCCGCCGGGCAGCAACCCGGCTTCGCGCTTGACCCGCAGCCGCACCTCGTCGACGATCGCCTTCGCCTGTCGCTCGCTGCGGGCGGTGCAGATCGCCAGGAAGTCCGTGTAGGCGACGAGCCCGCGCATGTCGAGGACGACGACCTCCTCGGCTTTTTTCGCGTCGGCGATCGTCGCCAGCTGCCGCGCCAGCTGCTCGGACTGAGCCTCGTTCACTTGTAGATCCCCTCCTCCTCGATCAACCGGGCCACGGCGTCGGGCACCAGGTAGCGCAACGGTCGCCCCTGCCTGGCGCGCTCGCGCACCGCCGAGGAGGAGACGCCGAACTGCGGCATCTCCAGCATCGTCGCCCGGCCCTCGCAGCCGAGGCTGCGCACCGTCTCGGCAACGTCGGCGTCGGAGACGCCGGCGCGCCGCGCCACCGCCAGGCTCGCCAGCTCGACCACGCGCTGCGGCTCGCGCCAGCTCTCGAGGCCCACGGCAGCGTCCGCCCCCATCACGAACACCAGGTCCCTGTCGCCTCGATCCTCTGCAAGCGCCTCCAAGGTCTCATACGTATAGGACGGCCCCTCGCGTTCGACCTCCAGCGCCGAGACCGAGAAGCGCTCGTCGCCGGCAGCCGCGAGCCGCGTCATCTCCATCCGCACCTCCCGGCCCGGGTCGTCGGCGATCCGCTTGTGCGGGGCCTGGCCGGTGGGGACGAGGACGACCTCCTCGAGCCCGAGCTGCCACTGCGCCTCCTGAGCGAGGGCGAGGTGGCCGAGGTGCGGAGGGTTGAAGGCGGATCCCAGCACGCCGATCGCGCCCGCAGCGCCAGATGGGCTCAACCACGCACCTGGCCGCTGCCCTGCGCGACGTACTTGAAGGTCGTCAGCTCGCGCATCCCGATCGGTCCGCGGGCGTGGAGCTTCTGCGTCGAGTTGCCGATCTCCGCCCCCATCCCGTACTCGAAGCCGTCGGTGAACCGGGTCGAGGCGTTGACGTAGACGGCGGCCGCGTCGACGCCGGCGACGAATTCCTCGGCGGCTGCCGTGTCGTCGGTGACGATCGCCTCGGAATGGCCGGTGCCGTGCTCGTTGACGTGCTCGATCGCCTCGGCGACCCCGTCGACGACGGCAACCGCCATCTTCAGGCCGAGGTACTCGCGGTCCCAGTCCTCAGCGGCCGCCGGGCCCACCTCGACGCCGGCGGCGGCGGCGCGGGCCCGCTCGTCGCCGACCAGCTCGACGCCCGCCGCAGCGAGGTCGGCGAGGATTGCGGGCGCGACGCGATCGGCGATCGCCGCGTCGATCAGCAGCGTCTCCGCCGCGTTGCAGACGCCCGGCCGCTGGACCTTGGCGTTGTAGGCGATCCGCCGCGCCATCTCGGGATCGGCCCCGGCGTCGACGTAGACGTGGCAGTTGCCCGCCGCCGCGTACATCACCGGCAGCGTCGCCACCGCCTTGATCGCGTTCTTCAGGCCTTCGCCGCCACGCGGGATCAGCAGGTCGACCAGGCCCTCCTGCCTCGCCAGCTCGGCCAGCTCCTCGTGGCCGCCGCCCCCGAGGGAGACGACGCAGTCCTCCGGCAGGCCCGCCTCGGCGAGCGCCTCGCGCGCGATCGCCGCCAGCGTCGCGTTGGAGCGCTCGGCGTAGCTGGAGCCGCGGAGGACGATCGCGTTGCCGCTCTTGATCGTCAGCGCCGCGCAGTCGATCGTCACGTTCGGGCGCGCCTCGTAGACGACGGCGACGACTCCCAGCGGCACCCGCACCTTGCGCAGGTCGATGCCGCTGGCGAGCGTTTTCCGCTCCAGCACCTCGCCCATCGGGTCGTCGAGCTCGCGGACCGCGCCCACGCCCGCGGCCATCGCCGACACCCGCTCGGGCGTCAGCTCGAGGCGGTCGCGCAGGGCGCCGGTCAGGCCGGCGGCGCGCTCGTCGGCGAGGTCGCCGGCGTTGGCTTCGAGGATCGCCTCGGTGCGTTCCTCGAGCAGGCGGGAGGTCGCCTCCAGCGCCGCGTTCCTGGTCTCGGTCGCAGCGGTCCCGAGGGCGCGCGCGGCGCGCTTGGCGGCGGCGCAGTGCGCGGCGACGGAAGTCTCGGTCACGGCCATCGGCAAAGGGTACCCGTAGCCGTTCGAGGGCCGACCGCGCTCGCTGAGTTGACCCGCCTATGGCCGGGCCAACTCAGCAACGGCTCAGAGCAGGACGAAGCGGTCGCGGTGGATCACCTCGTTGGGCGCGTCGGGGAAGTGCTCCTGCAGGTAATCGCTGTTGCGCCCCATGATCCGGCTCACCTCGAAGCTGCCGAACTCGGTGATCCCCTTGCCCACCATCGCGTTCTCGTCGTCGAGCACCGCCACCGCGTCGCCTGCTTTGAAGGCGCCGGCGATGTCGACGATCCCGACCGGCAGCAGGCTGGAGCCCCGGCCGCGCAGCACCGAGGCCGCACCCCGGTCGACGTGGAGCGTCCCGGTCGGCTGCTTTGCGTATTTGAGCCAGAGCTTGTAGGGAGACAGCGTCCCTTCACGGTGAGCGGCGACACGGGTTCCGACCCTCTCCTCCGCGGCAGCCTTCCCGAGAGTGCCCGGCTCGAGACCACTGCAGATCACGACGGGAACTCCGGACTCGCCGGCGATCCGCGCGGCGGCGATCTTCCTCCCCATCCCCCCACGCCCGAATTGGGAGACGGCGCCGACCTCGACCCGGTCGAACTCGCGGGTGTCCTCGACCTCGGTCAGCATCTGCGCCCCGGGATCGACGCGCGGGTCGGCGGTGTAGACACCGCCGGTGTCGGTCAGGAGGACGAGAAGGCGGGCCCGCAGCAGCACGGACACCAGCGCGGCGAGGAAATCGTTGTCGCCGAAGGTGATCTCATCGGTCGAGGTCGTGTCGTTCTCGTTGATCACCGGCACTATGCCCCAGGCGAGGAGCCTCTCCAGCGTCTGCCTCGCATTCAGGTAGTGCGTGCGTTCGGAGACGTCGGAGAGGGTCAGCAGCACCTGGGCCGCCCGCACGCCGTGCTCGCCAAGCCGGCTCTCGTAGGCCTTGAACAGGTCGCCCTGCCCGATCGCCGAGGTCGCCTGCAGCTCGTCCATCGCCTTCGGCCGCGCCGTCATGCCCATCAGCCGCATCCCGCGGGCGATCGCCCCCGAGGTGACCATCACCACCCGCTCGCCCCGCTGCGACAGCTCGCCCACCTGCTCGCAGACGGAATCGAGCACGTCGGAGCGCAGCTCGCCGTCGTCGGCGGCGACGATCGAGGAACCGAGCTTGACGACCAGGGTCATACGGGGCAAGACCATCGCAGACGCGGAAACCGGCCGAAGCCACGATCGGCGGTCACGAGTTCGCTCCCCGACTCGATCGCGAGGGCTGCGAGGTAGGCGTCGGGAACGTCGTTGCCGCGGGCTCCCACGGCGGAGCAGAGGTCGGTGAAGATCCCCCAGTGACGGGCACCGGGACCGACGTGGACCGCACCCGGCTGCTCCCGCAGCTCTTCCAGGGACCGCACCGCCTCGCCGAGAGGAGTGGGGTCGGCGAAGATACGCCCGTTGGTGACGATGCGGAGGAAGCCGGCGAGGCTGGCGTCGCAGAGCCCGAAGCTATTTCCCGATTCGACCTGGGCGCCGAGCCAGGTCGAATACCCGGCATGCTGAGGAAGGTCCTCGCGGTGGGCGTAGACGAGGACGTTTACGTCAGCGAGGATCACTTTCGTCGCGGTGAGGATGGGCCTTGGATCGGCGCATCGTCTTCGTCGATCAGATCCCTGACCGCGCGATTGTCGTCCAAGTTCACTCCCGGGCGGATCCCGCCTCCGCCGTAGCTGCGCAGCCGGAAGGGCCGGGGCCCTTGCGGCCGTGACCGCGTGGACAGGCGCTCCCGCAGCGACTCGTCGATCAGCTGCGTCAGGGTTATCCCCTGCTCCGCAGCCCGCATCTTGGCTTCCCGCAGGAGCTCGTCATCGAGCCGCACCGTGGTCCTCATATGTCAAAGCATATTCGATAGACATATTTATGTCTATCGTTCCTCCAGCTACACGTGCAGCTCGAACTCGTGCTCGCCGATCCGGACGTCGCTGCCTGACTCGAAGCCCGCGCGGTCGAGGGCGGCGAGGACGCCCATCTCCTTCAGCCGCTGCTCGAGGTAGGCGAGCGCTTCCTCGTTGCCGACGTCGTGGCGCTCGAAGAGGAGCTCGACGCCGCGGCCCAGCACCCGAAAGCCGCCGTCCTCCTCGCGTTCGACCCAGTAGCCGCCCTCGCCGGCGGGCCGGTAGACGCGGTGCTCTGCCTCGAACTCCCCGCCGGGCTCGGTCGGGACGGGGGTGGGCGCGGCGAGGTCGGGGAGCTGGGTGAGGATCCGCAGCCGCAGCTCGTCCAGCCCCTCGCCGGTTGCCGAGGAGACGGCGAGGACCCCGAGCACGTCGTCGCCGAGGCGCCCCTGCCATTCGCGCACGACCGCCTCGACCTGGTCGGCGGGCAGCAGGTCCCGCTTGCTCAGCACGACCAGCTCCGGCAGCCGCTCCAGGCCGGCTTCGTGCGCGGCGAGCTCGCGTCGCACCGTCTCGTAATCGACGACCGACCCGCCCTCCTGCGGAGCGACGTCGACGACGTGGACCAGCATCGCGCAGCGCTCGACATGGGCGAGGAACTCGTGGCCGAGGCCGGCTCCCTCGGCCGCCCCTTCGATAAGCCCGGGGATGTCGGCGACGACCGCCTGCCGGTCGTCGCCCTCGATCGTGCCGAGAACGGGGGAGATCGTCGTGAACGGATAATCGGCAACCTTCGGCGCCGCCCGGGTCAGCCGGCCAAGCAGCGAGGACTTGCCGGCGTTCGGCAGCCCGACCAGCCCGACGTCGGCCAGCAGCTTCAGCCGCAGCTCGATCCAGTCGGCTTCCCCCGCGCTCCCCTTCTCGGCGAAGCGCGGCGTCTGCCGCGTCGAGGTCGTGTAGCGCCTGTTCCCGTGCCCGCCGCGGCCGCCGCGGGCGACGACCGCCCGCTGCCCCGGCGCGAGGAGATCGATCCTGCTGCCGTCGACCGCGGTCGCCTGAGTACCCGGCGGGACCGGAATCACCCTGTCGTCCCCCCTCCCGCCCTGCCGCTTGGAGCCTTCCCCGTGCCGCCCCCGCTGCGCGCGGAAGTGCTTGCTGCCCTTCAGCGCCCCCAGATCTCGCTTCGAGGCATCGCAGACCAGCACCACGTCACCGCCATGACCCCCGTCTCCCCCATCGGGGCCCCCGCGCGGCACGTGCGCCTCGCGCCGAAAGCTGATCGAGCCGTTGCCACCGGCCCCGCCCTCGACCCAGATCTTCGCCTTGTCGTACACGCGCTAGAGCGTAACCAGGCGAAACTTCATCAACTCCTACTTCCA
Source organism: Solirubrobacterales bacterium (assembly GCA_035700965.1). Taxonomy (GTDB): domain Bacteria; phylum Actinomycetota; class Thermoleophilia; order Solirubrobacterales; family 70-9; genus VAYN01. Next base: position 21,810 of record DASSOC010000016.1, on the reverse strand, counting down.
CCGGGTGTGGGAGCAGATGCAGTTCGGGAGGGGCACTCGGCCCCTCCCGATTCCCTGCGTGACGGAGACGCGGGCTCAGCCGATGATCTGGAGCTTCGCCTTCGCGGGCTTGCCCGGGGCGCCCTTGACGAGGATCTTCAGCGTGTAGGTGCCCTTGGCCTTCGGCTTGGTCTTCACCTTCACGTTGGCGACCTTCTTGGCCAGGCCCTTGACCGAGCCGAGCTTGGCGCACTTCGGCTTCAGGACGCGGCGCGCCTTCTTCGGCACCTTGGCGCAGACGCGGATCTTGGCGCCAAGTTCACCCTGGTTGAGCACCTTGACCTTGATCCTCGCGACCTTGCCGGCCTTGACGCGCACCTTCTTCGTCTTGACGACGAGCTTGAAGCGCGCTTTCTTCGGCGTCACCACCGGTGCCGGAGACGGAGACGGAGACGGAGCCGTCACCGAGAATCCGCCGCTGCTCTGAGCGGCCGAGCCCTGCTGGTTGGTGCCGGTGACCGTGCAGGCATAGGAGCCCGCGCCCGTTGCCCGCAGGCTGTTCGAGGTCGCACCTGCGATCGCAGCGCCGTCCTTCGTCCACTGGTACGCGTAGCTCTGCGGTTCGGCATAGACGAACGAGCCCGGGTAGCTCGCCCAGGCGCCGGTCGAGCAGCTGAGGCTCGCGGGGGTGGTGGTCGAGCCGCTGACGGCGGGGGCCCCGGCCGCGATCGGTGACTTGAGAATCACCGGGTCCTGCGGGCCGTCCACAAGCCCGGTGGCGGGCGTAATCCCTCCGCCGCCGCCGCCGAGATTGACGAAGCCGATGGCACCCGTCGCTTCTTCGGAGTTGCTGTAGTTGCCCAGGTAGAGGCGACCGAGTGAGGGATCCAGCGCGATTCCGTAGGGACCGTTGACGGCGGCTCCGGCGGTCGAGAGGTCACCGCCGCCGCTGCCGTCCACGTTCGCGTAGCCGATTTCGTTGCTGCCATTGAGAAAGTAGACCCGCCCTGCAGCGCTGTCGACGAGGATACCCTCGCCACCCGGTTCGACGGTGGAGCCGGAAAGGTTCAGATCGCCGCCCCCGCTGTTGTCGAGGTTCGCATACGAGATGCCGCCGGAGGAACCCCCGTTGACCCAGTAAACCCTGCCTCCCACTGGATCGACCGCGATCCGGCAGCAAGGTTCGTCCAAGGTGGCCCCGCTGGTGTTCAGGGTCCCGCCGGCGCTGCCGTCGAGATCTGCCCAGGAAATCGATCCCCCGGCTTCACCGTTGCCTTCGGTGTTCGCCCAATAGATTTTCCGTGACGCGGGGTCTACAGCCACGCCTTCGGGTCGATCGCCGCTCCGGGCGCAGTGAACGGAGTGCTACCGCTGCCATCGAGGTTGACGGCGAGGATCCGGCCGTTTTCCCCCGATTCTTCGGCGACGAACAGCCGGTTGGTCAGCGCGTCGTAGGCCATACCTTCCGGATCGGCGATTTCGTTTTCCCCGAGGTTGAGGAGGCCGCCGCCGCTGCCGTCGAGGTTGGCGTGAGCAAGCGTGTTGTTGTCGTAGTTATCCCAGTAGATCGTTTCGGCCGCTTGCGCGCGGGCGGCGAATGCGAATACCGCCGCGCAGGCAAGGGCAATCGACGCAAAGACCACGGCAACGAACCGCCGGTCTCTGGGCGCAGAGACTGATTGCATGAACTCTCCTTGTGTTGTCTAGTCCTCAGCGAGGACGCTGATGGTGCGGCCCTTGCGGGCCGGCTTGAAGTCGACCGTGCCCGGGCGGGTGGCGAAGATCGTGTGGTCGCGGCCGATGCCGGTGCCCTCGCCGGGCCAGAAGCGGGTGCCGCGCTGGCGGACGATGATCTCGCCGCCGCTGACGCGCTGTCCGGCGAAGACCTTGACGCCGAGCATCTTCGGGTTCGATTCGCGGCCGTTGCGGCTGGAGCCGAGGCCTTTCTTGTGGGCCATCCCTAGGCCTCCTCTTTCTCGGCTTTTTTCGCGGCTTTGGCTTTGGAGCCTTTGAGAGTCGTCACCTCGAGCCGAGTCAGCTCGGAGCGGTGGCCGGCACGGCGGCGGTAGCCCTTCTTCGCCTTGTATTTGAAGACTTTGACCTTCGGCCCGCGCAGGTGCTCGGCGACCTTCGCCTCGACCTTGACCTTCTCCAGGTCTTTGGCGCCGGCGATCACGTCGTCGCCGCGGAAGAGCACCGGCCGCAGCGCGACTTTGTCGCCCTCCTTGGCATCGAGCCGGTCGACGAGCAGGGACGTGCCCTCCTCGACTTTGTACTGCTTGCCTCCGGATTCGATTACGGCGTAGGTGCTCATCAGTCTTCCTCACTGCCTTGCTTGGCGCGCGAACGCCCGCGACCGCCCCGGCGGCCCCTGCGTTTGCGCGAAGGAGCGTCGGAGTCTAGCTGGGAGCCGTTTTCCTCGTCCTTTCCTGCTCCGTTGGGGGACTCGCCGCCCAGCAGCGAGGCGATCGCCGCCGAGCGCTCGACCTCCTCGATCCGCACCATCTTGCGCTCGCCGACGTAGCGGCCGCCGCCGGTGACGCTGACGATGTAGGAGTCGATCCGGGCGACGGCGTCGTCGGCGTTGTACATGTGCGGCTCGTCGATCTGGACCAGCACCTCCTCGCCGACCTTGAACGGCAGCGCCCGCTCCTCGATCTCTTCGCGGCTGCCCTGCTCGACCAGGGTGAAGGTCTCGATCGGCAGCGCCTCGCCGCCCTCGAAGTGGAAGCGCTTGCCGGTCTCCTCCTCGACCTCGGCCAGATCGCTGTCGGGATCGGTCAGCTCGTGCGCCACTTTCGGGTTGACGCGGATCAGGAAGGCCTCGGCCTGACCGTTTTCGGCGGCGATGTCGCGCATCTTGCGCAGGCCCTCGAGGGCCACCGTCTCGGCCGAGAGGACGACGCCCTCCCCCTCGCAGGTCGGGCAGGGCACGGTGAGGATCTCGCGCACCCCGTCGGTCACGTTCTGGCGGGTCATCTCGACCAGGCCCAGCGGCGAGACCTCGACCACGTAGCTCTTCGACTTGTCAGCGTCGAGCGCTTTGCGCATCGTCTTCAGGACCTTGTCGCGGTTGCTGGCCCGCGCCATGTCGATGAAGTCGATGACGATGATGCCGCCGATGTCGCGCAGCCGCAGCTGCCGCACCGCCTCCTCGGCGGCCTCGGTGTTGACTTTGGTGATCGTCTCCTCGAGGCCGCCTTTGCCGCGGCCGGTGAAGGAGCCGCTGTTGACGTCGATGACGGTCAGCGCCTCGGCGTAGTCGATCACCAGGTAGCCGCCGGAGGGCAGGTCGACCCGTCGGCTCAGCGTCGACTCGATCTCCTGGTTGATCTTCCATTTCTCGAACAGCGGCTTCTTGCCCTGGTAGAGCTCGACCCCGTCGACCAGCTCCGGCGCGGTGCGCTGGAAGAAGTTGGTCACCCGCTCGAACTGCTTGGGCGAGTCGATCACGGCCCTTTCGAACTCGCTGAGGAAGACGTCGCGCAGGACGCGGATCGAGAGGTCGGCCTCCTGGAAGACCAGCGCCGGCGCCTTCGAGCCCTTCGACCGCCGCTGCAGCACCTCGTTCAGTTTCTCCAGGTACTTGATCTCCCGCACGAAGTCGGATTTCTTCGCCCCATGGGCGGCGGTGCGGACGATCAGCCCGCCCGGACCCTTGTAGGTGCGGTCGACCATCTTCCGCAGCCGGTCGCGCTCTTTGTCGGTCAGCCGCCGGCTGACCCCGACGCCGCTGCCCTGCGGCGCGTAGACCAGGTAGCGACCGGCGATCGAGACGTTCATCGACAGCCGCGCGCCCTTGGTCTTCAGCGGGTCCTTGACCACCTGGACCAGAATCTCCTGCCCGGGCTTGATCAGCTCGTTGATGCGCCGCCCGTGGCCGCGGCCGCGCTTGGGCGCCTGTTCGCCGTTCGGCAGGACGATCTCGTCGACGTGGAGGAAGCCGTTGCGCTCGAGGCCGATGTCGACGAAGGCGGCCTCCATGCCGGGCAGGACGTTGTCGACCTTGCCCTTGTAGATGTTGCCGACTATCGAACGGCGGCCGCGGCGCTCGATGTAGAGCTCGGCCACGTCGGTCTTGCCGCCCTTCTGCTTTGCCTCGAGGACGGCCACACGGGTCTCGCCACGCTCGGCGGAGACCAGAATCGTTTTCTTCATTGGTTGTTCAGCTCAGTTCGGGTAGATACGCATGCCGGTCCTCTCAACGAGGCATCACCAGGCAAACCTCCCCCTCTGGCCGAGACGCGCTTGGACGTTGATGCTCTGAAGGACCCCGACCGCCAGGAAGGTAGCGAGCACGGAGGACCCTCCGTAGCTCACCAGTGGCAGGGGGATCCCGGTGATCGGCATGATCCCGAGGTTCATCCCCACGTTGATGAAGGTCTGGAACAGCAGCATGACGGCGATACCGCCCGCCACCAGCGTTCCGTACGAGTTCTTCGAGAGCGTCGTTATCCGCAGCGCCCGCCAGAAGAGCAGGGCGTAAAGGGATAGGACTAACGCAGCGCCTGCGAACCCGTAGCGCTCACCGATCACCGCGAAGATGAAGTCGGTACTGCGCTCGGGGACGAAGTCGAGCCGCGTCTGGGTGGCTTTGTCGCCACGGCCGGACAGCTGCCCGGCACCGATGGCGACCACTGATTGGTTCTGTTGGTAGCCCGCGCCCGCTTCGTGCTCATGGGGATGGAGGAACGACGTCAGCCGTTCCGCCTGGTAGCCCTTGAGGATCGGCGTCCCCACCGCCGGAGCGACGACGAGGACGAGCGCGATCAGCGCGGCGAGGGCGGCGCCGATGACCGCGAAGTGCGTCCAGGGGACGCCTCCGAAGTACATGACGCCAAGGGTGGCGACCACCAGCACCATCGAGGTGCCGAGGTCGGGCTGCAGGAAGACGAGGGCAGCCGGGGCCAGGCCGAGGCAGAGACAGCGGACGGTGCGCTGCACCGCCGAGCCCCGTCTGGCGCCGTCGATCACGAACCCGGCAAGCGCAAGCACGAGCAGGAGCTTGCCGAGCTCCGACGGCTGGAAGCTGAAGAAGGGAAGTTCGAAGGCCCGGCGCGACCCGCGCGCGGCGAAGCCGAAGACGAAGACGAGGGCGACGCTGGTGCAGAGGAAGGTGTAGAGGCCGACCCGCAGCTCGCGGAAGCGCGAGTAGTCGATCCGCGTCAGCACCACCATCCCGACGATCCCCAGCACGGCGTAGATCGCCTGCCGCTCGACGTAGTAGTCGGGGCTGCCGGGCACGTCGTGGCGCGTCGCCTGCCCGAGCGTGAAGACGCTGAAGGCGGCGAGGCCGGCGGCGGCGACCGCCAGCGGCCAGTCCATCCGGGCGAGGCCGAGCCGCTCGGCGATCCCGACGTGAACCGCAAAGGGCTCTGGTCGGGCCTGTCTGGTTCTGGTCGCGTACATCATCCGGTTCCGGTTTCTTCTTCTTCGCTGCCGGCGCGGTTTTCGGCCGCGATCCGGTTGTGGAAATAGGCTTCGAGGATCTGGTGGGCGGCGGGGGCGGCGGCCTGCGCTCCGAAGCCGCCTTCCTCAATCGTCACACAAGTGACGATACGGGGGTCGGGATAGGGGGCGAGGATGCAGTACCAGGACTGGTCGGCGTGGTCCGGCCCGCGTTCCGCGGTCCCGGTCTTGCCGGCGACGGGGATCGGGAAGCTGCCGAAGACCGGCTCGGAGGTCCCGCCGGGGCCCTGCGCGGCGTCGTGCAGGCCTTCGAGGATCACGCTCCGGACTCCTGGGTCGATGTGGATCTTGCGCTGCGGCTTGGAAGCGAATTCCTTCAGCACCCGTCCGGCCGCGTCCTCGATTTCGAGGCCGACGTGCGGGGTGACGATCGTGCCGCCGTTGCCGAGGGCGGCATAGGCGATCGCCATCTGCAGCGGGTTGGTCTGCAGGTCCCCCTGCCCGGTGGCGAGCTGGATGTTGTCGCCCGCCGACCACGGCCGTTCGGTTTCCCCTTCCTTGAAGAGCTGGTCGCGCCAGCGCTTGCTCGGCAGCAGGCCGTCGGTGTTGACCGGGATGTCGAACCCGGACGGGCGGCCGATCCCGAGCTTGTGCGCCCATTCCTGCAGGTCGTTCGTTTCCCACATGTCGAGCCCGAGGGTGTAGAAGAAGACGTCGTCGGAGACTTCGAGGGCGGGGACCAGGGTGAGGGGGCCGTAGGCGGCGCCTTCGGCGTTGCGGAAGCATTCTTCGCCGAGGCAGAGCCGGCCAGGATCGTTGATCACCGTGTTCGGAGTGATCACGCTGTTTTCCAGCGCCGCCAGGGCGGTGATGATCTTGAAGGTCGAGCCCGTCGGGTATTCGCCTTCCGTCGCCCGGTCCAGCAGCGGCGCCGATTCGCTGCGGTACAGGGCGTTGACCTGGGCCTGGCTCGGATGGATCAGTTCGGAAGGGTCGTAGGTGGGGAACGAGCCCAGCCCCAGGATCTGACCGTTGTCGACGTTCATCGTGATGAAGGCGCCCGGCAGCCCCTGCGAGGCAAGCGCGCTTTCGCCCGCCGCCTGCACTTCGCCGTCGATCGTCAGCTTCAGGGTCTCCCCCGGGGTCGGCGGTTTGGAGACGAGCTGGCCGCCGGGGGTAGGCTCGCCGAACGCGTTGACCTGGATTTTCTGCAAACCGGGCCGGCCGCGCAGGTACTTGTCGTAGCTGTACTCGACCCCGGCCTTGCCGACTTCGTCGCCGGGTTCGAGGTTCTTGTAGCGGGTTTCCTTCAGTTCTTCTTCGTCGATCTCGCTGACGCTGCCGAGCAGGTGGGCGGCGAGGGTGCCGTCTGGGTAGTGGCGCACGAAGACGCGCTGGACGCTGACGCCGGGGAATTCCCCCTGGTGTTCTTCGATATAGGCGACCAGGTAGAAGCCGACGTCCTGGCGCAGCGTCACCGGCGCGCCGGCGGCGACTTCTTCGCTTTCGCGGATCGTCTGTCGCATCCGCGGCAGCGACATGTGCGTGAGCGTGCCGAGGTGGGTGAGGATCGTCCTTTCCGCGGCGGGGTCTTCCGGCAGTTTCTGCGTGTTCAGCTGCAGGGCGAGGCTGGTTCGGTTGTCGACGATGACGTCGCCTTCGCGGTCGAGGATGTCGCCGCGCGGAGCGATCACCTTGAAGGAGCGGGTGCGGTTGTTCTTCGCCTCGGCCAGGTACTTGTCGCCGTCCAGCACCTGCAGGTTCCAGAGCCGGAAGAAGAGGATCGCGAAGAGGACGACGGCGGCGGCGCCGAGCACGGCGACCCGCAGCGCCAGGCGGCTGCCCTGTGGCCGGTCGTCGTTGCGCAGGTACACGTCCCTAGGCTCCCATCATCCGCGGTCGCCTGCCGCGCCTGACCGCCGGCTCCTCGACCAGGGCGGGCCGCAGCGCCCGCCGCAGCAGCGCGTAGATCGCCCAGCCGAGGAAGAACGCGAAGATGCTCTTCAGCAGCATGTCGCGGATCACCAGCGGGCTGATCGGGGCGTCGATCCCGAGCGTCAGCTCGACGGCGCCGAAGCCGAGCTCGGCGAAGAGGGTCAGCCCCATGCAGAGCAGCGGCGGCACCAGCGGGCTGTGGATCTCGAAGCGCTCGCGGAAGAGGCCGGCGAGGTAGCCCGTCGCCAGCAGCACCAGCGAGCCGCCGCCGAGCGGGACGATCAGCAGGCAGTCGAGCAGGAAGCCGACCGAGAAGCCGCAGACGGCGCCGGTCAGGGTGCCGCCGAAGAGGCCGAGGACGACGACCAGCGCCGGCAGCACGTCGGGGCTGACGTGGAAGATCTCCACCTGCGAGAAGAAGGAGAGCTGGAGGATGACGCCGGCGATCACGATCGCCACCAGGCGGGCGAGGATGTTCGCGGTGAGGATCACCCGCGCGAGCCCCCCGTGAGGACCTGGACCAGGTCCAGCGAGCGCAGGTCGGCAAAGGGCTTGACGTGCACCTGCTGCTGGGCCTCCTGCTGGACCAGCGAGGCTTCGGTGACTTCGCCGATCGGCAGGTTCGGCGGGTATCCGGACGCGAAGCCCTGCACCCTCCAGCCGGAGGTGACCACCGACTGACCCTTGCCGACCAGGTTTTCGCTGTTGAGGAAGTCGAGGATGAGGTCGCCGGGATCGCCCACCGACGGCTTCAGCACCCCCTGCACGCCGCCCGGGACGATTTTGGCCGAGACCGCGCTTTCGTGGTCGGCGATCAGCGTCACCCGGGCCGAGCCGCCGGTGACCGCGGCGACACTGCCGACCAGGCCGTCGCCGTTGACCACCGGATCGCCGACGCGGACCCCGTCGCCGGAGCCGACGTCGATCGTCACCTCGGCGAACCAGACGGTCGGCGAGCGGGCGATCACCCGCCCGGTGACCCGCGTGTAGCCGGACGGGATCACCCCGCTTTCGTCGAGGCCGACAAGCTTCCGCAGCTGGGCGTTTTCGGCGACCGCGGCCTGCGCCCCGACCGCCTGCCTGCGCGCCTTTTCGAGCTGGCTGTGCAGGCGCGAGTTTTCGCCCTTGGCTTCGAAGGTCTCGTCGAACCAGTTGACCAGGTCGCGAGCGGGCTTCAGCGCCCGGTCGGCGACCGACTGGAGTGGCGAGAAGATCGTGCTGACGCCGCGCTGGATGCCGTTGGACCCCTGTCCATAGGTGATCGTGAGCAGGGCGAAGGAGCCGACGATCAGTAGCGCCAGCACCGCGCGGCGGCGGCGTACTTGCTTTCGGTACACGTTGGGGCTCTAGGTTCGGGGGGTTGCATGAGCGGCGGCTAACACCATCATCTACAGCCTGGGCCGCGCTCCGTTGTTCTTACCGGCGCGGTGGATCGTCTCCACCTCCTCGAGGGAGATGCCCGATCCGACCGCGACGCACGTCAACGGCGACTCTGCCAGTTGACAGGGCATCTGGCACTCGTCGCGCAGGCGCTGCTCAAGTCCTTGCAGGAGAGCGCCGCCGCCGGCGAGGGTGATGCCGCGATCCATGATGTCACCCGCCAGCTCGGGAGGCGTGCGGTCAAGCGTCTCCTTGACCGCGGCGACGATGTGGCTGACCGGCTCCTCGAGCGCCCCGCGCACCTCCTCGGAGGTCAGTTCGACCGTTTTCGGCAAACCCGAGACGAGGTCGCGGCCGCGGATCTCGGTCCGCACCTCTTCCGGCAGCGGCGAGGCGGAGCCCGCCTCGAGCTTGACCTCCTCGGCGGTCTGGGTGCCGATCGCCAGTTTGTACCTGGCTTTGCAGTGGACGACGATCGCGTCGTCGAGCTCGTCGCCGCCGACCCGGATCGACTGCGAGACGACGATGCCGCCGAGGCTGATCACCGCCACCTCGGTGGTGCCGCCGCCGATGTCGACGATCATCGAGCCGGTCGGCTCGCCGACCGGGAGACCGGCGCCGATCGCCGCCGCCATCGGCTCCTCGATCAGGTAGGCCTGGCGGGCGCCGGCCGAGAGGCACGCCTCCTCGACCGCCCGCTTCTCGACGCCGGTGACGCCGGAGGGAACGCAGACGACCACGCGCGGGTGGGCGAAGCGGCTGGAGTGGACCGAGGCGATGAAGTGCCGCAGCATCTGCTCGGTGACGTCGAAGTCGGCGATCACCCCGTCCTTGAGCGGCCGGATCGCGGTGATCGTCCCCGGCGTGCGGCCCAGCATCCGCTTCGCTTCGACCCCGACCGCGTGGACCTGGCCGGTCACCGAGTCGATCGCGACGACCGAGGGCTCCGAGAGGACGATGCCGCGTCCGCGGACGTAGACGAGCGTGTTTGCGGTTCCCAGGTCGACGGCCATGTCGCGACCGCCGAGCCTGAACACACGGCTCAAAAAGCCCAATGTCGAATCCTCACGATTTCCAGGGGACTGATGATCGCAAAGCGATAAATCGAGTGCCTAAAAAACGTGTAAACGGCAGGGTTTCTCTCAGATCGCCGGATCGACCAGCTTCACCTTCGCCGGTTTGAAGTCCTGTCGGTTCAGCGTGGCGAGAACCAAATCATGGGTGAGGGCAGTTGCGGCGATGAGACTGTCTTTGATCGACATCGGCCTGCCGTTGCGGCGAAGATCGGCCAGGAGCTGCGCCCAACGGAGCCCGACGGCCGAATCCCAGGGAAGGCACTGGATTCGAGCGACCCCCTCCTCGTACCACCGCTCGAGCTTGGCGCGGCGAGCGCCGCGCTCGAGAAGCAGGATCCCGAACCGCACCTCGCCTAAGACGACCGGATCGACAACGAGCGAGCGCTCATTTCGCCGCAGCCACTCGACCACGTGCGGATCGGGAGCGGGCTTGGTCGCCTCGGAGAGAACGTTGGCATCAACCAGATGCCTCACAGCGTGTCGGTCGACTCCGAGTCGATCGCAACGAAATAGCCCTTCTGCGGACAGTCGAGGAGCCAGTCCACCAAGCCTTCATTGGGTGCCGGCGTCACTCGCCGCAGGCGATACTCGTCGGCGTCGATCCGCTCAACCTCAAACTCCTGCCCGGGCGCGATGCCGTCCTTCTGACGAAACTCGGCGGGTAACACGATTTGACCCTTAGTAGATATCGTCGTTCTCATAGATGTAAGATCGCATCTTACCTACTGCCGGTCGAAGAGCCCTGGCGCCAGCTCGGTGAGGAGGCCGACCGGTAGGCCGACGACGTTGGAGACGCTGCCCTCGAGCCGGGCGACGAGGGTCGAGCCGAGGGTCTGGATCGCGTAGCCGCCCGAGCGGCCCTGCCACTCGCCGAAGCGGACGTAGCGCTCTTTTTCGGCATCGCTGAGATCCTTGAAGACGACCGTGGTTTTCTCCAGGCCGCTCCGCTGCTCGCCGTCGGCCACGACGACGAGCCCGCTCATCACCTCGTGCGCACGACCGCTCATCCGGTCCAGGTAGGCTCGCGCCTCATCGGCGTCGCCGGGCTTCCCCAGCACCTCGCCGTCGAGCACCACATCGGTATCGCAGGCGATCACCAGCCCCTCCGCCTGAGCCGCCGCGGCCTTGCGCCGCGCGTTCTCGACCACCAGATACTCCGGATCCCCCGCGGTCAGCTCCTCGACGCCAGGAACCATCACCTCGAACGCCACCCCCAGCTTTCGAAGAATCTCCTCCCTCTGAGGCGATCCGGATGCCAGAGTGACCCTCATGAGGGCTGGTCGGGTAGGGCCGGAACGTCTTGTACTTTGTGGAGGCCTACCCGACCCGCCCCCACCGCTAGCCCAGCTCGGGGAACCAGATCCCGATCTCGCGCTCGGCCGACTCGTCCGAGTCGGAGCCGTGGACCATGTTGAAGGTCACCTCGAGCGCGAAGTCGCCGCGGATCGAACCGGGGGCGGCCTCGACCGGATTGGTCGCGCCGATCAGCTGGCGGGCGGCCTTCACCGCTTCGGTTCCCTCGAGGACGATCGCCACCAGGGTGCCGCCGGTGATGAAGGAGACCAGCTCGCCGAAGAAGGGCTTGTCGGTGTGCTCGGCGTAGTGCTCGTTGGCGATCTCCTCGCTCGCGCGCATCGACTTCAGGGCGGCGATCCGCAGCCCCTTGCGCTCGAAGCGGGCGATCACCTCTCCCGTGAGGGCGCGCTCAAAGGCATCAGGCTTGACGAGGATCAGGGTCCGGCTCACGGCGGGGGCTCCTTTGCTCTTTGGTTGGCTCTGCCCCTTCACTCGCCTCCGGCGCAGCTTTCTTGCGGCGCGGCGCGGCCGCTCGTTTGGGCGGCGCCTGGCGCTCTTCGGGGTCACGACGTTTGCGGCGCGGCCGCTCCTCGCCGCTCCCCTTCAGGTTCGACTCGCAGTAGGGGCACAGACCCCAGCGCGGGTCGACCGGCTTCCCGCAGGTCGGGCAGGGGTCCTTGAGGCGGCGCTGGCAGTTCGGGCAGCGCAGGAAGTTCTTCTCGATCGGGTACTCGCAGTTGGGGCAGCTCTGCTCGCGCAGCTGGCGCACCCGCAGCTCGGCGGCTTCGATCTCCAGCTCGCGCTCGTGCGCGTCCTCGAGGAACTCCGGCGGCCGCACGATCGCGTAGACGGCGGTGCCGATGAACGGGAAGAAGGAGGCGACGGTGGCGCAGGCGACCAGAAACGGGTCGGAGATCCGCCGGCGCGCGTCGAGGTAGGTCCAGACGATCAGCGCCAGCCAGAGGACCACCAGCATCAGCAGGAAGAGGGTCGCGACCAAGTTGAGGCCGCTGTTGGTGATGCCGAAGATCGCTAGAGACATGGGTTCAGGGGGCGCCGCGGAGGGAGCGGCAGTCTACTTCGCCGCCGCCGACGGTAACCCTGTTCCTTAGAGGAACAGCCTCCCGAACAGGTAGCCGACGCCGAAGAAGAAGAGGATCACGATCGCGACGACGGCGGCGACCAGCCCCATCATCGCGAGCAGTTCGGAACCGGCGCTGCGCTGGCGATCCATGCTCAAATCCTCGCACAGTCAACGTTTCACAACCGAGCGGGCGGGGGCGATGGCGTAGTGGGAGCCGGCGAGAAGGACGGCGCCCTCGGGGGGCTCGGCGGCGAGGGAGACGGCGCGGCGGAGCGCCGGTTCGAAGCCGGGCTCGGCCTCGGCGGCCAGGCCCGCTGCTTCGCAGAGCGCTGCCAGCTCCGCCGCCGGACGCGAATGGGCGCCGGGGCGGCCGTGGCCTTCGAGCGCGGCGGCCGGCAGCTCGGTGCAGACGGCGCGCTCCAGGACCGGCGCCAGCTCGGCGATCATCGCCTCCGCGTCCTTGTCGGCGAGGATCGCCAGACAGCCGACCACGCGGCGACCCGTGACGACCGCGGGCAGCGACTCGGCCAGGGCCGCCGCCCCGGCCGGGTTGTGCGCTGCGTCGACGAAGACCGGCGGCGGCCCGGCGATCTGCTCGAGCCGACCGGGAACCGTGACCGCAGCGGCGACCTCGGCGGCGATCCCGCGGTCGAGGCGGCCGAGGAAGGCCTCGGCGGCGGCGCAGCCGAGCGCGAAGTTGCGGCGCTGGAACTCGCCGGGGGCGCGGACCTGGACGCCGGCGCCGGGATCGGGCGGGGCCTTGACGAGGGTTGCGGCGTGTTCGCGCGCGCTCGCCTCCGCCAGCGCCTCCACCTGCGGCGAGACCTCGCCGAGGACGAGGGTCGTCTGGTCGCGCAGGACCGCCAGCTTCTCGGCTGCGATCTCGGCTTCGGTCTCCCCCAGCCACTCGGTGTGGTCGAGGCCGATCGAGGTGAGGACGGTGAGCTTGGACGGCAGCGTGTTGGTCGCGTCAAGCCGCCCGCCGAGGCCGGCCTCGATCACCGCCGCCCCCACCCTTGCGTTTGCCAAGGCGACGAAGCTCGCCGCCGTCGCCGCCTCGAACTGGGTGACGCTCTCGCCCTCCTCGAGCGTCCGGTTGACCCCCTCGGCCGCCCGCGCCACCTGCTCGACCGCCTTCGCCCAGGCCTCGGGCGGCACCTCCTCGCCGTGGACGAGCGTGCGCTCCGACCAGCGCTCGGCGTGGGGCGAGACGCTGGCGCCGGCGCTGACGCCGTGCGCCTGCAGCAGCGCCGCGGTCATCCGCGTCACCGATGACTTGCCGTTGGTGCCGACGACGTGGATCGAGGCGAAGCGGTGCTGGGGCAGGCCGAGCGCCGTCGTCAGCTTGCGCATCCGTTCGAGGCCGAGCCGCCAGCCGACCGGTTCCAGCGAATCGAGGTAAGCGTCGGGGTCCAAGATCACTCGACGGTGCTCCGCTCCGTCTATCCGGCTACTCAAGCTCGGCTAATTCCGTGCGGTAGCGCTTGAGCTTTCCCCGCTCCTCCTCGACCACCTCGGCGGGCGCCTTGGCGACGAAGCCCTCGTTGCCGAGCTTGCGCTCGCCGCGCTCGACCTCGGCGCGCAGTTCCTCGCGGCGCTTCTCCAGGCGCGCCCCGACCGCCTCGGCGTCGAGCTCGTCGGAGTCGAGGACGCGCACCGGCCCGACCGAGGCGACCGGGTCCGAGCCCGCCCCGTCGAACTCGAAACGCGAGAGGCGGGCGACGAAATCGGGGGGCTCGACGCCGTCGATCGCCGCCGGCAGCGTCGCGCCAACCGGGACGCCGGCGAGGTCGCGCCAGGCGCGCAGCCGCTGGGTGAGGCGGATGCCGCTCTCGACGTCGGCCTCGGCGGCCTCGTCGACGAGCGACCCGTCCGCCGTCGGGAACGGGTGCGCAACCAGGTGGCTCTGCCGCGCCGGGTGGTAGCTCCAGATCTCCTCGGTGACGAACGGCATCGTCGGGTGCAGCAGCGCCAGCACCCGCTCCAGCGCGTAGAGCAGCGTCGCCGAGACCTCCGCCTCGCCGTCGTAGAGGCGCGGCTTGACGATCTCCAGGTACCAGTCGCAGAGGTCGCGCCAGAAGAACGAGTAGGCCTCCTGGACCGCGTGGGCGAAGTCGAAGGTCTCGAGCTTCTCGGTCACCGAGGCGATCGTCCGCTCCAGCCGCGAGAGCAGCCAGCGGTCCTCGCTGCAGGTCGGCCGCGGCGCCGGCTCGACCTCGGCGGCGTTCAGGAGGATCAGCCGGCTCGCGTTCCAGAGCTTGTTGGCGAGGTCGCGGCCCTGCTGCACCTTGGCGTCAGAGAAGCGCACGTCCTGGGTCGAGGACATCGCCAGCAGGCCGAAGCGCAGAGCGTCGGCGCCGTGGACGTCGATTTCCACCAGCGGATCGATCCCGGTCCCGAGGCTCTTCGACATCCGCCGCCCGTCGCGGGCCTGGATCACCGAGTGGACGTAGACGTCGCGGAACGGGATCGCGCCGGGGAACTCGAGGCCCATCATCACCATCCGCGCCACCCAGAGGAAGAGGATCTCCCGCGCGGTGGTGAGGAAGCTGGTCGGGTAGAAGGCGCGCAGCTCGGGGGTCTCGTCGGGCCAGCCGAGGGTGGCGAAGGGCCAGAGCGCCGAGCTGAACCAGGTGTCGAGGACGTCCTCCTCCTGCCGCAGCCCGCCGCCGCAGGCGCCGCAGCGCTCCGGCTCGGCCTCGGCGACGATCGTCTCCCCGCACTCCTCGCAGTACCAGACCGGCAGCCGGTGCCCCCACCAGAGCTGGCGAGAGACGCACCAGGGGCGGATCTCCCGCATCCAGTCGAGGTAGACGCGCTTCCACTGCGGCGGCGCGATCCGCACCTCGTCGCGTTCGACGACTTCGATCGCCGGCCGCGCCAGCTCGTCCATGCGGCAGAACCACTGCAGCGAGATCAGCGGCTCGATCCGTTCGCCGGAGCGGTGCGAGAAGGGGACCGAGTGGGCGTAGGGCTCTTCGCCGCGGAGGCGGCCCTCCTCGCGCAGGGCCTCGACCACGGCCCCCTGCGCCTCGGCGGCGGTCAGGCCGGCGAACTTCCCGGCGTCGGAGGTCATCCGCCCGTCCGGGCCGATCACGCCGATCTCCTCGAGCTTGTGCCTGCGGCCGATCTCGAAGTCGTTGGGGTCGTGGCCGGGGGTGATCTTCAGCGCCCCGGTCCCGAACTCGACGTCGACGTGCTCGTCGGCGATGATCGGCAGCCGGCGCCCGACCAGCGGCAGCACGACGAACTGGCCGACGAGGTCGCGGTAGCGCTCGTCGCCGGGGTTCACGGCGACGGCGGTGTCGGCGAGCATCGTCTCCGGGCGCACGGTGGCGACCGTCAGCACCCGGTCCGATCCCTCGACGGGGTAGTCGATCGAGTAGAGGACGTCCTCGACCTCGCGGTTCTCGACCTCGAGGTCGGAGATCGCCGAGTGCGACCCCGGGTCCCAGTTGACCATGTAGTTGTCGCGGTAGATGTAGCCCTTGTCGAAGAGCTGCTTGAAGACCCGGTAGACGGCTTTGACGTAGCCCTCGTCGAGGGTGAAGCGCTCGCGCTCGTAGTCGCAGGAGGCGCCGAGCCGCTTGTACTGCTCGACGATCCGCGAGCCGTACTCCCCTTTCCACTCCCATACCCGCTCGACGAAGGCCTCGCGGCCGAGGTCGTGGCGCGTCTTGCCTTCTTTGCGCAGCTCTTTCTCCACCACCGCCTGGGTGGCGATGCCGGCGTGGTCGGTGCCGAGGATCCAGAGCGCGTTCCTGCCCCGCATCCGGTTCATCCGCACCAGCGCGTCCTGCATCGAGCCGTTCAGCGCGTGCCCCATGTGCAGGGCGCCGGTCACGTTCGGCGGCGGAATCGCAACCGAGAAGTTCTCCGCCGGCGTCCCCTCGGCGGCCGGATGGAAGTACCCGCCCGCGGTCCACTCGGCGAAGATCCGCGCCTCGACCTCGGAGGGGTCGTACCTGGTCGTCTCCTCGAGCCTCTGCCGCTGCGCCGCGTCCACGCAGCGAGTCTAGATAGTTCAGCCGCCTGCCCGGGTAGCCGGTGGAGGATGCCGGGCGCTCGCGCGAGGAGCTCGAATACGCGCCGGCCGGCGCTGTGGGTCGCCAGCGCCGGCTACTTCTTCGTCCTCCTCGACGTCACCATCGTCAACGTCGCCCTGGCGCGGATCGGCAGCGGCCTCGGCGCTTCCCGCAGCGAGCTGCAGTGGGTGGTCGATGGCTACGCACTCGTCCTCGCCGCCTTCATGCTCAGCGCCGGGGACCTGGTCGACCGCCTCGGCTCGCGCCGCCTCTTCCTCGCCGGGCTCGGGCTCTTCGGACTCGGCTCAACCGCTTGCGCGGCCGCGCCGGGCGTCGGCTTCCTGGTCGGCGGCCGGGTCGTGCAGGGCTTCGGCGCGGCGGCGATCCTCCCCACCTCTCTGGCGGTCGTCAACCAGCTGTTCCCCGATGCCCACGAGCGGCCGCGGGCGATCGGCGTCTGGGCCGGGATCGGCGGCTCGGCGCTGGTCTTCGGACCCGTGCTCGGCGGGCTGCTCGTGGGCCCGCTCGGCTGGCGGTCGATCTTCTGGCTCAACGTCCCGCTCGTGCTCGCCTCGCTGGCCCTTGCCATCGCCTTCATCCCACCCGGCTCCGGCGGCAAGGACGAGCCGGTCGACCTGCCCGGTCAACTGCTCGGCACGGCGACCTTGATCGCCGCCGTCTTTGCCCTGATCGAGGGTGGTCGCGGTGGATTCGGATCCTTCGCCACGCTGGCCGGCACGGCCCTCACCGCCATCCTCCTCGCGGCTTTTCTCCTCGTCGAGCGGCGCACGCCGCGGCCGATGCTCGATCTCCGCTGGTTCCGGCGCCCGGAGTTCGCCGGCGCCAACGCCGGCTCCGGCCTGATGAACCTCGGCACCCTGGGCGCCCTCTTCGCGATCAGCCTCTACCTGCAGCAGGCGCACGGGCTCTCGCCGCTGCGGACGGGGCTCAACCTGCTGCCGCTGGCGGCGCCGCTGGCGGTGCTGACGCCGTTCACCGGCCGCCTCGTCGCCCTCGCCGGCGCCCGCTGGCCAGCCGCCCTCGGACTGCTCGCCTGTGGCTGCGGCTATCTCGGCGCCTCGACCCTGGCGCCCGAGCTCACGGCGCCCGCGGGATGGGGACTGCTGGCGGTTGCCGGCGCCGGCATGGCGGTTGCCGTTCCCGGTCTCGTGACCGGCGCGACCGAGGCCTTGGGCGCCGACCGGGCGGGGATCGCCGCCGCCGTCAACAACACCAGCCGGCAGGTCGGAGGCGCGATCGGCGTCGCGCTGATCGGTGGCTTCGGCTCGGTCTCCACCTCGCTGGCTGCAAGCGGGGCGGCCTTGCTCCTCGGCGGGAGCGCTGCCCTGATCCTGATGCCAGGCCGGTCGGCCGCCGACCTGCGCCGGCCAGCCGACCCTTCCCATGCCACCTAGATGCTGCGCTCCCGCCTCTCGTCCTAGAGACGAGGAGGGATCGGCGAAAGCCGCGCATGCGATCTGGCGAGCACCGGACCAAGCGAGGCAAGGACACGGGGAGGCCGAATGCAGCGCCCTGAGCATCCGACTCGCTCAGGCCGGCAAGGCTCGCCGAGGAGCCGGGGAGCCGGGGAGCCGGGGAGCCGGGGAGCCGGGGAGCCGGGGAGCCGGGGAGCCGGGGAGCCGGGGAGCCGGGGAGCCGGGGAGCCGCCAGGAGCTCCCTCTCCTGTTCCTTATGCCTGCTGTGCAGGCATAAGGAACAGGCAATTCGCCGCGCCTCCGTTCTCCTGTTCTTTATGGCCGTGCTGCAGCGATAAAGAACAGGAGATGGGGCACATGGGCGAACCGGGTGCTCATGAGCAGCGCTTTCGGCCGACTGAGGACATCGCATCGCGCTGGTCGCCGCCGCCAGGCGCGCGCGGGGGGTTCGCCAAGCCCTCCTAGACGATCAGGCTGATTCCTCGCTGAGGCCGGGCTCGGCCGGGCCGATGTCCTGCTGCACGGCCTCGGTGACCAGGGTCGGTCGACGCCCCTCGGAGATCGTCTCCTTGGTGACGACGCACTTGGTGACGTCGCGGCGCGAGGGCAGCTCGAACTGGACGTCGAGCAGGGTCTCCTCGAGGATCGAGCGCAGGCCGCGGGCCCCGGTCTCGCGCTCGAGGGCCTTGTCGGCGATCGCCTCGAGGCTGTCCTCGGCGAAGACGAGCTCGATGTCGTCGAACTCGAAGAAGCGCTGGAACTGGCGGGTCAGCGCGTGGCGGGGCTCGGTCAGGATCGTGCAGAGATCGTCGCGGCTGAGCTGGTGGATCGCGGTGATCACCGGCAGGCGGCCGATGAACTCGGGGATCAGCCCGTACTCGATCAGGTCCTCGGGCAGGACCTGCTCGAACCATTCGCCGGCGTCCTTCTGCACCCGCGAGGAGATCGCGGCGCCGAAGCCGACCCCGCGGTCGCCGAGGCGGCGCTCGATGATCTTGTCGAGTTCGGCGAAGGAGCCGCCGCAGACGAAGAGGATGTTGGTCGTGTCGATCGTCAGGAACTCCTGGTGGGGGTGCTTGCGGCCTCCCTGCGGGGGCACCGAAGCTGTCGTTCCCTCGAGGATCTTCAGCAGCGCCTGCTGGACGCCTTCGCCCGAGACGTCGCGGGTGATCGACGGGTTGTCGGCTTTGCGCGCGATCTTGTCGATCTCGTCGATGTAGATGATCCCCGTTTCGGCCTTCTTGACGTCGAAGTCGGCGGCCTGGATCAGCTTCAGGAGGATGTTCTCGACGTCCTCGCCGACATAGCCGGCCTCGGTCAGCGCGGTCGCGTCGGCGATCGCGAACGGGACGTTGAGGATGCGCGCCAGCGTCTGCGCCAGCAGCGTCTTGCCGCAGCCGGTCGGGCCGAGCATCATGATGTTCGACTTCTGCAGCTCGACGTCGCCCTCTTCGGACTGGGCGATCTGGACGCGCTTGTAGTGGTTGTAGACGGCGACCGAGAGGGCGCGCTTGGCGGCCTCCTGCCCGACCACGTACTCCTCGAGCACGTCGTGGATCTCGCGCGGCTTCGGCAGGTTCTCGAGCTCGAAGCTGGGCGGCGCGGTCAGCTCCTCGTCGATGATCTCGTTGCAGAGGTCGATGCACTCGTCGCAGATGTAGACGCCCGGGCCGGCAATCAGCTTCTTGACCTGCCGCTGGGACTTGCCGCAGAAGCTGCAGAGGAGCTGCTCGTTCGAGTCTGTGGGACGTGCCAGCGGAATCCCCTCCTAACGGGACGATCTTGCCTGCGGTGGGGACCCGAAATCTTAGAGGGACCCCCGTGTCGGTTCGTGAGGTGGTGATACGGCGCCTGGACGGTTGTCCCTCCCCGTGACCGACGGCTTGCGCGGGCAGCGAGGGGCACCGCTAACTTGGACCGGTGAGCGACTCGACTCGGATCGCGCCGATCGCCGCAGCGGAGTACGGGGAGCTGCTGCCGCTGATCGCCGCCTACCAGCGCTTCTACGGGGTGGAGGACCCCGACCCCGAGCGGAATCGAGCCTTCTTCCGGCGCTTCCTGGCGCCCAGCCAGGTCGGCCTGCTGCTCGGCGCGCGGAGTGAGGGGCGGCTCGTCGGCTACGCCTGTCTCTACTGGCATTTCGGATCGGTGGCGGCGTGCGAGTCGGTCCTGCTCAACGACCTGTACGTGGTCGAGGAGTCCCGGGGCCATGGCATCGGGCGCGCGCTGATCGAGGCGACGGCCGAAGTCGCCCGGGAGCGCGGTGCCGCCTACGTCGAGTGGTCGACCGCCCCGGACAACGTCACGGCCCAGCGCCTCTACGACTCCACCGGCGCCGAGCGCTCCGAGTGGATCTCCTACGAGCTGCCGGTTTAAGCACGAGTTCCGTCTTTGCCACGGTATACGGGGCAAATGCAGATCTCGATCGACCAAATCGCCATCGAGCCGATCCCCCGGGACCACCCCGACGTCTTGGCGCTGTACGCCGTCTTCATCCGCGAGGCCGACGGACCGCTGGTCTACGACCGCGAGGGCGCCGGCGTCGATCTCGAGGCGGAGATCGCCGCCGGGCCGCCGGGCGACCTCGTGCCGCCGAACGGCGTCTTCCTGATGACCCGGGTCGGCGGCCGGCCGGCGGGGATCGGCGGGGTCCGTTACCTCGACACCGAGATCGCCGAGGTCAAGAGCATGTACGTCTCGCCGGAGTTCCGCGGCGCCGGCCTGGGTCGTCGCATCCTCGCCCGCTTGGACGAGATCGCCGCCGAGCACGGCTGCCGTGCGGTCCGCCTCGACACCTCCGACTACCTGACGCCGGCGGTCGGCCTCTACCGCTCCGCCGGCTACGTCGAGGTCCCCGCCTACAACGAGAACCCCAAAGCGGACCTCTGGTTCGAGCGAACCCTGGGCCAGGACGCCTGAGCCGTCCCTCAGCTCCAGCGGTCCCAGCGCCGCAGCGCCGCTTCGGGGTCGACCGCGACGCCGTGGACGTGGATCTCGAAGTGGAGGTGGCAGCCGGTGCCGACCGCGTTCCCGGTTTCGCCGACCGAGCCGACCCGCTCGCCCTCCCAAACCCGCTCGCCGCGCCGGACGCGGGCGGGCCGTGGCATGTGCGCGTAGAAGTAGCTGCGGCGCTCGCCTTCGCCGTGGATCAGCAGGTACCAGCCGTAGAGGACCGGGTCGTAGCCGGAGCGGAGGACCCCGCCGTTGCGGACCGCGACGAGCTCGGTGCCGCAGGCGGCGGTGATGTCGAAGCCTTCGTGGATCCGCCCGCCGCTGCGCGGCGCATGGTAGGCCCCGACCGCGCCCCGCACGCCATGCGGGCCCTGCACCGGGAAGACGTGTCCGTAGTAGGGAACGCCGCCCGAGCGGCTGGCGATCTGGGCTGCGGCGGGTGCGGCGAGCGCCGCAAGGAGGACGAGGGCGAGGAGGACGGCGCGCTTCAGTGGTGCTCGATGACGCGGTCGACGATGCTGTACTCCTTCGCCTCCTCCGCGCTCATGAAGTAGTCCCGCTCGGTGTCTTTGGTGACCTTCTCGAACGGCTGCCCGGTGTGCTTGGCGATGATCTCGTCGAGGCGGCGGCGCACGTCGATGATCTCTTTGGCGTGGATCTCGATGTCCGTCGCCTGGCCCTGGAAGCCTGAGCTCACCTGGTGGATGAGGATCTTGGCGTTGGGCAGCGCCATGCGCTTGCCCTCCGCGCCGCCCGCCAGCAGCAGCGCCCCCATCGACATGGCGATCCCGACGCAGATGGTCTGCACGTCGGGCTTGATGAACTGCATCGTGTCGTAGATCGCCAGGCCGGCGTACACGGACCCGCCCGGCGAGTTGATGTACAGCGAGATGTCCTTGTCGGGGTCCTCGGACTCCAGGTGCAGGAGCTGGGCCACGATCAGGTTGGCGATCTGGTCGTCCACCGGCGTCCCCAGGAAGACGATCCGCTCGCCGAGCAGGCGCGAGTAGATGTCGAAGGCGCGCTCGCCGCGCGAGGTCTGCTCGACGACCATGGGGACCAAGGGGCTCATCGGGCGAGCAGTCTATAAAAGCGGCTAGCGGTCCTCGCCCGGAGTCCAGAGGCCGGATTCGCCGCCCTCCGCCCTCTCCTTCTCGGGCGTCCAAAGCGTCTCGCGAGCCGCAGCCTGCCCCTGCGGGATCGGGGTCGCCGAACCGGCGATGACCTCGGCCGCCTTG
>DASSOC010000015.1:0-11980 GCA_035700965.1 Solirubrobacterales bacterium | reverse complement strand
ATCGTCAAGGCGACGACGTTCGACCTGAACCAGCCGATGAACTCGCTTCCCGCGCAGATCTTCCAGGACCTCAAGCAGCCCAACGACGAACTGGTGCAGAGGGCGTGGGGGGCGGCGATCACCCTCGTCGCGATGATCCTGATCGTCACCCTGGTCGCCAAGCTGATCCAGCGACGAAGCCGAGCGACGGAGGCCCGATAATGCATCCGAATGGAGAGGCGCCCCCGATGACCGACCTCAACGACCCCGCCGTCGGGTCCTCGCCGCGACCGGCCGAGCCGCTCGCGGCCAAGGCCGCCCCGGCCGGGTCGCTGCACTCGATCCGGCTCGAGGGTCTGAGCGCCTTCTACGGCGACCACCAGGCGGTCAAGGACGTGAACATGACCTTCGAGGCGGGCGAGGTGACGGCGATCATCGGCCCCTCGGGGTGCGGCAAGTCGACGATGGTGCGCTGCATCAACCGCATGCACGAGGAGATCCCCGGCGCGCACGCCGACGGCGAGATCCTGCTCGACGACCTCGACATCAACAAGCCGAACGTCGACGTGGTGGCCGTGCGGCGTGCGATCGGGATGGTCTTCCAGAAGCCGAACCCGTTCCCGACGATGTCGATCTACGACAACGTCGCCGCCGGACTGACCCTGAACGCGAAGCGGATCTCCAAGGCGCAGAAGGACGGCGTGGTCGAGCGCAGCCTGCGCGGCGCCCACCTCTGGGACGAGGTCTCCGACCGGCTCGGCAAGCCCGGCGGCAGCCTCTCCGGCGGCCAGCAGCAGCGGCTCTGCATCGCTCGCGCGATCGCGGTCGAGCCGGAGGTCCTGCTGATGGACGAGCCCTGCTCGGCGCTCGACCCGGTGGCGACGCTGGCGGTCGAGGACCTGATCGGTGAGCTGAAGAGCCGCTACACGATCGTCATCGTCACTCACAACATGCAGCAGGCGGCGCGGGCGAGCGACGTCACCGCCTTCTTCAACCTCGACGCCACCGGCAAACCCGGTCACCTGGTCGAGATCGGCGCGACCGAGGAGATCTTCACCAACCCCAACAAGCAAGAGACCGAGGACTACGTCAGCGGTCGCTTCGGCTAGGCCGGGACGGGAAGAGACCATGCCCGAAGTGGCGCGCGCCGAATACCTGGAGGAACTGGCCAACCTGGAGGCGAGCGCGCTCGGCGGGCTCGACCTCGTCAACAGCGCCCTGGGGCGGACCCTGGAAGCGGTCGAGCGCCAGGACGTCGAGCTGGCGCAGCTGGTCGTCGCCGACGACGACCGCATCGACGGCCGCTACCTCGAGGTGCACCAGGCGCTGATCACGCTGCTGGCGACGCAATCGCCAGTCGCCACCGATCTCCGCCTGATCTCCTCATTGCTGCACGTGCTGAAGAACATCGAGCGGATGGGCGACCAGTGCGTGAACGTCTGCAAGGTGATCCCGATCTCCGGCAACGAGCCGCCCGCCGACGAGGGGATGGTGCGGCTGATCCTGACGATGGGGCGGCAGGCGAAGGCGCTGATCGGGCAGGCGAAGCGGGCTTTCGAAGAGCGAGACGTCGAGATGGCGCTGGACCTGGTCCGCCGCGACGACGTCGTCGACAGACTCAACCGCGACTGCTTCCGGCTGGCGCTGGAGCTCGGCGACGACGCCGACAAGCGCGAGTGGGCGATGACGATGCTGCTGGCGGCGCGGGCAATTGAGCGGACCGCGGACAACGCGGTCGACATCGGCGAGCAGGTCGCCTTCGTGGTCACGGGGCTGTTCCGCGAGTTCGAGGACGCCTCGCGCCCCATGGGGTAGGAGAGACCGGGTCAGGGGGCCTTCTCTCAACTTTTTTGTGGATCGCTGCCGGCCGTCCGAGATCGGCTGTGGCAAAAAAGTACAAGCCGTTCAGACCCCCTGACCCGGTCTCTCCGAGCGTGTGGAATCCGACGGGGCTGGGAACATGTGGGGGATACCCATGACGCTTTGTGCGGCTATAGATATTGGGTCGAACACGACGCGGTTGCTCGTGGCGGAGCCTGTGGACGGGCGGCTGAAGAAGGTGATGGAGCAGCGGGCCTACACGCGGATCGGCAAGGCGATCGACGGTGAGCGGGCGATCAAGCCGGAGAAGATCGACGAGGTCGGTGACGTCGTCGGCACCCAGGTGCGGCTGGCCCGGGAGCTGGGCGCGGAAGAGATCCGCGCCGTCGCCACCGCCGCGATCCGCGAGGCGAGCAACGGCGGCGCGGTGGCCGAGGCGATCGGCAATGCCGCCGGGATCCCGATCGAGGTCCTGCCGGAGGAGGAAGAGGGCCGCCTCTCCTTCCTCGGGGCGACGAAGACGCTCGGCCACCCGGCCGAGGGCCTGGTCGGAGTCGTCGACGTCGGCGGCGGCTCGACCGAGGTGATCCTCGGCACGGTCGCCGAGGGCGTTCAGAGCGTGCGCTCCTGGCCGGTCGGTTCCGGCAACCTCGCCGACGAGCTGATCTCCTCCGATCCCCCCTCGGCAGCGGAGATCCGCCGCGCCCGCGACCGCATCGACGACATCTTCGAGAGCATCGAGGTCGACCAGCCCGCGCAGGCGGTCGCCGTCGGCGGCTCGGCCACCTCATTGCGGCGCCTGGTCGGCGCCGTGCTCGAGTACGAGACGCTCGAGCGCGGCATCCGCGTCCTCTGCGGCGACCCCGCCGCTGACGTCGCCCGCCGATTCGAGCTCGACCCGACCCGGGTCCGCATCCTGCCCACCGGCGTCCTCCTGCTCGAGAAGGTCTCCGACCTCCTCGGCCAGCCCCTGCAGATCGGCAAGGGCGGCCTCCGCGAGGGCATCATCCTCGACCTCCTCAACGGCAGCGCCAACGGCAGCTCCCCGGAGCGCGTCGCGGCTTAGAAGAAGTCCTCGATCAGGGCCCGCCGCCTCCGCTCGCGGCGCCGGACCCGGTCTTCCTGCCGTCTTTTCATCTCTTCGTCCATGCGGACCAGCGCTTCCGCGCCGGTGGGCCTGTGCCGCACGATGTCGAGAGCACGCTCGAAGTCGAAGACATCGGAACCTTCGGCAAGCCGACCTGCCAAGTCTCTTTCTTCTTGCTCAGTCATATTTGGAACCTACCTCCGGTTGCCTACTGTCACTTTCGAAGGCGTCCTGCAACACGGCAATCTCGATTTGAACCTCTTCCAACCGTTGGGCTAATTGCCGGCTGCTTCCTTCCAGTGCCTTGAGTGCTGCTTCGTTTTCCGCAGTGTCCTCGTCGGCCTGTGCTGCGAACCTGGCGCCTCGAGTCGAGATCTCGATCGGCAGTCGACCGCGGACCAAGCCCGCGAAGATAGGGGTAGCAAGCATCAGGGCCCCATAGAAGGACATCAGCGCGATCTCCAGCCGGTAGAGGTTCGCCTGCTCGAGCGCAGGTGAAGGTAACTCTGTGGGAATGGGCGCCAGAGCGCAGGTCAGAAGCGCAGCACAGAGGGCAACTGCGACACCGATCCGAATGAAGAGCCGTTCGATGATGTCTGTACAAGCTCGTCGTGCTTGAAGTTCTCCCCTGGGCGGCAGCAGATGAAGCCGCTTTTTCCGCCTTAACATCTCCAAGCGGGCGGTGTCGAACACTGTGCATGACAAAGGAACCGCGAGATACGGAGACACCGATGGCTTCCCGTGGTGAATGCACTGCCACTTCCACGTCACCTCCCCCGGACCGGCCGGGATCGCGGCGCGCTGATGAGCCGGATCACCGGCGCGCCCTACGCCCGCGCCGCCCGGCGGCGTTCCTGGGAGCGCTCATGGGGCAGCTCGCCGCCGGCTACCGTCGCGTCTTCAAAGCCGTCGTTGCGGCCGGGGGCAAGCCACCGCGCGTGCCGCCTGAAAGCACGCCATCCACGGCCGTGACACCCCGGTTCGGCCGCGGGGGCGGCAGTACGATGGAGCCATCGACGATCCGGCTCTCTACTTCAACCGCGAGCTCTCCTGGCTGGACTTCAACCAGCGGGTTCTCGAACTCGCCGAAGACCCCGGGGTGCCGCTGCTGGAGCGGGTCCGCTTCTGCGGGATCTACGCCTCCAACCTCGACGAGTTCTTCATGGTCAGGGTCGCCGGCCTCTTCGACCAGCTCGACGCCGGGATCGAGCCGCGCGGCCCCGACGGGCTGACCCCGAAGGAGCAGATCGACGCGATTCAGCGGCGCACGCTCGAGCTCGACGACCGGCTCTGCCGCTGCTTCGGCGCCGAGCTGCGGCCGGCGCTGGAGGAGCACGGCATCCGCATCGTCACCCTCGATACCGCTGCGGAGGAGGAGCGGCGCGAGATCGACACCCGCTTCGAGCAGCAGGTCTTTCCGGCCCTGACCCCGTTGGTGGTCGGGCTCGGCCGGCCCTTTCCATACATCTCCAACCTCTCGCTCAGCCTCGGGGTGCTGCTGCGCGACGCCGAGAGCGGCAACGAGATCATCGCCCGGGTCAAGGTCCCGAAGGAGCTGCTCGGCCGCTTCCTGCCGCTCGGCGATGGCGGCCAGACCTTCGTCCCCCTCGAGGAGGTGATCGGCGCCAACCTCGATGCTCTCTTCCCGGGGATCGACGTGATCGACCACGGCTACTTCCGCGTGACCCGCGACGCCGACTTCAACGTCTCCGACGAGGCCGACGACCTCCTGCAGGCGGTCGAGGACGAGCTCCGCCGCCGCCGCTTCGGCGAGGTGGTGCGGCTCGAGGTCGAGTCCGGGATGAACCCGAAGCTGCGCGCTCAGCTGGTCGAGGCCCTGCGCCTCGAAGACCGCGAGGTCTACGACATCGAGGGCCTGCTCGACCTCGCCGACCTGACCGCGATCGCCGACGTCCCCGGTCACGCCGAGCTTCGCTACACCCCCTGGACCCCGGTTACGCAGCCGCGCCTGCAGGGTGAGGACGACGAGCCCGTCGACATGTTCTCCGAGATCCGCCAGCGCGACCTCCTCGTCCACCACCCCTACGAGTCGTTTGGCAGCTCGGTCGAGCGCTTCGTCGCCCAGGCGGTCGCCGACCCCGACGTGCTGGCGATCAAGCAGACCGTGTACCGGACCAGCGACGACTCGTCGTTGGTGCCGGCGCTGATCCGCGCCTCCGAACGTGGCAAGCAGGCGGTCTGCATGGTCGAGCTGAAGGCGCGCTTCGACGAGGAGGCGAACATCCACTGGGCGAAGTCGCTGGAGGAGGCGGGGGTTCACGTCGTCTACGGCATCCCCGGCCTGAAGACGCACGTGAAGGCGATCCTCGTCGCCCGCCGCGAGGGCGAGCGGGTGCGCGAGTACGTCCACGTCGGCACCGGCAACTACAACCCGAAAACCGCCCGCCTCTACACCGACCTCGGCATCTTCACCGCCGACCCCGACATCGGCGCCGACGTCGCCGAGATGTTCAACTTCCTCACCGGTTACGGCCGGCCCGCCGGCTTCCGCAAGGTGCTGGTCTCGCCGACGACGATGCGCAACCAGATCCTCGCGGAGATCGAGCAGACCGTCGCGGCCCACGGGGCGGGAGACGAGGCGCGGATCGCCCTGAAGATGAACTCGCTGGTCGACGCCCGCTGCATCCAGGCCCTCTACGCGGCCTCGCAGGCGGGGGTGAGGGTCGACCTCAACGTGCGCGGGATCTGTTGCCTGCGGCCCGGGGTGGAGGGGGTCTCCGAGAACATCCACGTCACCTCGATCGTCGGCCGCTTCCTCGAGCATTCGCGGATCTACGTCTTCCGCCGCGGCGAGGAGACCCGGGTGCTGATGGGCTCGGCCGACCTGATGCCGCGCAACCTCGACAGCCGGGTCGAGCTGGTGGCGGTGGTCGAAGACGCGGCGATCAAGGCCGAGCTGCTCGACGTGCTGGAGCGCTGCCTCGCCGACAACGCCAGCGCCTGGGAGCTCGGGGCCGACGGCCGGTGGACGCGGCGCCAGCCAGACGGCGAGCTGCGCAGCGCTCAGGAGGAGCTGATGGCGCGCCATTCCGCACGTGCCGCAGAGCACCTCGCCGCCTCGGCGGCCTGACCCGCACGGCGCCCTGTCACATCTCTAGGATGCGTCCGCAGTGGCGCGCTTCTCGCTCCTCCCTCGCGACCGGACTTTCTTCGACCTCTTCATCGAGGCCGGTCAGAACGCCGTCCGGGCCGCCAAGCTGCTCGACGAAATGATGCACAAATGGCCGGAGGGCGAGACGCTGTCGCGCGAGATCGTCGCCGCCGAGCAGGAGGGCGACCGGATCACCCACGACATCGTCAAACGCCTCAACACGACGTTCGTGACTCCGATCGACCGCGAGGACATTTACGGGCTGGCGACGCAGATGGACGACATCGTCGACTTCACCGAGGAGGCTGCCGACTTCCTCGGCCTCTACAAGATCGAGGCGCCGATGGAGCAGGCGCAGGCGCTGACCAAAGTCCTCGTCGCCTCCTGCGAACAGCTGGCGATGGGGCTGGAGAACCTGCCCTCGTTCAAGGACCTCGACAAGTACTGGATCGAGGTCCACCGGCTCGAGAACGACGGCGACCGGATCTCCCGCGATGCCGTCGCCTCGCTTTTCTCCAACGGGATCGACCCGATGGTCGTGATCCGCTGGAAGGACATGTTTGCGGTGCTCGAGGAGGCGATCGACGCAACCGAGACCGCGGCGCAGATCATCGAGGGAATAGTCATCAAAAACTCGTGATGGCTCCCGATGTCCTCTGACGTCATCCTGGTCATCGTCGTCGCCACCGCGCTGGCCTTCGACTTCACCAACGGCTTCCACGACACCGCCAACGTCGTCGCGACCTCGATCTCGACCGGGGCGGCGCGGCCGCAGGTGGCGATCGGCTTTGCTTCGCTGCTCAACTTCGCCGGCGCCTTCATCTCGATCAGCGTCGCCGCGACCGTCGCCAAGGACGTCGTCGACGCCGACGTGATCACGCCGACGATCGTCTT
Source organism: Solirubrobacterales bacterium (assembly GCA_035700965.1). Classification (GTDB taxonomy): domain Bacteria; phylum Actinomycetota; class Thermoleophilia; order Solirubrobacterales; family 70-9; genus VAYN01. The sequence continues at coordinate 5,087 of DASSOC010000015.1, read as the reverse complement.
CGCGGGCCTGATCGGCGCGATCGCCTGGAACCTGGTCACCTGGTATTTCGGGCTGCCGTCGAGCTCCTCGCACGCGCTGATCGGCGGCGTCGTCGGCTCGACCGTGGCGGCGGCCGGCTTCGACGCGATCCTCGCCGAAGGGCTGGTGGGGAAGGTGCTGATACCGGCGCTCGTCGCGCCGATCGTCGCCTTCCTCGCCGCCGGCCTGGCGATCGGGCTCTCTTACCGGGTGGTGGGCGGGCAGCGGCCGGGCATCGTCACCCGCGGCTACCGCTACGGGCAGATCGTCTCCGGCGGCCTGCTGGCTCTGGCGCACGGGACCAACGACGCCCAGAAGACGATGGGGGTGATCACCCTGGCGCTGATCGCCAACGGCACCCTCGGGGCCGGAGCCGATCCGCCGACCTGGGTCATCGTCGCCTCCGCGACCGCGATCGCTCTCGGCACCTACAGCGGCGGCTGGCGGATCATCAAGACGACCGGCACCCGGATCATCAAGATGGACGCGGCGCAGGGCTTTTCCGCCCAGGGGGCGGGCGCGGCGGTGATCCTCGCCTCCACCCACTTCGGTTTCCCGCTCTCGACCACCCATGTGATCAACGGCGGCGTGATGGGCTCGGGAGCGGCCAAGCGGCTCTCGGCGGTGCGTTGGGGCGTTGCCGGGAATATCGTCGTCGCCTGGATCCTGACCCTGCCGGCGGCGGCGCTGATCGGGGCGCTCACCTACGGCTTCACCCGCATCTTCGGCACCGGCGCGCTGGGGCCGGCGCTGGTGACCCTGATGGCGCTCTCGCTGATTACCGCGGCGTTTGCGCGGCGGGCGCGGCGCGGCGCGCCGGTCGAGGCGGTTGGCGCGTGATCGCAACGATCGTTCAGTGGAAGGAGCTCTGGCAGACCGTGGTCGCCTCGCTCGTCGCCGGCGTCGGCATAATCTTCGCCTTCTCGGTCGGCATCTGGGGTTCGGGCCAGTTCATCGAGCTGAGCCGCAGCGAGCGCCCGGTGGCGGCGACGGCCGCGGGGGTGGTCGCGAGCCTCGCATTCCTCTGCGTGGCTGCCGCGGTGGTCGTCGGGATCATCGTGATGACCCAGAAGTAAAGACGGCTCGAGACCGCCCTACACTTCGGGGGGTGCGAACCGCGCGCAACGTAGCGATCGTGATGCTGCTGGCCCTGGGCATTGCCTTTCTCCCGGGCGGCGGCAACGTGGCCGCGGCCGTGCTGACGGCGCTGATAATGGCCCTGCTCGCCGGGATCGCTTGGATGGTCTACACCCTCAGCCGTGAGAACCAGCTGACGCTGGCGACTCTGAGCGACGGCCGCCGCGCGATCCTCTACGGCGCGATCGGGATGCTGGCCCTGCTGGTCGCCGGCAGCGACAAGCTGTTCGCCACCGGCGGCGGCACCCTGCTCTGGATCCTCCTGCTGGCCGCATCGATCGCGGCGATCTGGAAAGTCTGGATGGAGGCCAGTACCTACCACTGAGGAAGTCACGCTTCCGCGCGTGAACGGCCTCTGAATTTTTACGTTGTGCGCGCCACGCGTGCGCTTTTGCCCGGCAGGATCGGGGCATGTCGCCACGGGCCGAAAAGGCAGCGCAGGGGGAGGAGGGGACCGCTTCGGTCGAGCTGGTCGCGGTGGTCCCCCTCCTGCTGCTGGCGCTGATGGCGGCGGCGCAGATCGCGCTCGCCGGGCAGGCCCTCTGGTCGGCGAGCGTGGCGGCGCGGGCGGGAGCGCGGGCGGCCGCGGTCGGAAGCGACGCGGCGGCGGCCGCGCGCTCCGCTCTCCCACCCTCGATGCGGTCGAGCGCGGAGGTCGACGACGATGAGGGCGTCACGGTGCGGGTGGAGGTGCCGCGACTGATCCCTTCGCTGCCGTCGCTGCGGGTCGGTGCGACGAGCGCTCTGGGGCAATCGCATGGCTGAGCGCGGGCAGGCAACGGTGGAGCTGGTCGCGGCGCTGCCGGCCCTGCTGCTCGCCGCGGCCGTCGCCCTGCAACTGCTGGCTGTCGGCTATGCGATGACGCTCGCCGACGGCGCCGCCGAGGCGGGGGCGCTGGCGCTCGCTTCCGGCGGGTCGGCTGCCGATGCGGCCCGCGAAGCGCTGCCCGGTTGGGCCAAAGACGAGATCTCGGTCGCGGTTGACGGCGGCACGGTTTCGGTGCGGCTGCGGCCGCCCTCGCCGATCCCCGCGATCGGCGAGGGCTTGACGATCAGCAGCAGCGCTGCGGCGAGGGCGGCGAGATGAGCTTTGTCAATCCCCTCACTGCCGGGTCGCTTGTGCTGGTCGCCGCGGTCGGTCAGGCCGAGGGGGCGCGCGCTGCGGCGGCGGCCCTGAGCTGCGCCGTGGCGGCAATCGATGCGTCGCCCCTCTTCGTCGATGTCGGCGGCAGGCAGCCGCGGCCGGCGTTGCTTGCATCGGCCGCTGCCCAGAAGCTGGAGGAGCGGGTGGGGGCGCATCTGCCCGCAGTCAAAGTCGCAGCGCGAGGTCAGGTCTGCCACCTGTCAGTGCCCGCGGATGTGGATGGGCTTGCGTCCGCGGCGGCAGCGGCGACCGTCGCCCGGGGGGCGATGGTGGTCCTGCACCTTCCGCCGGAGCTGCTGGGATCGGCAGTCGCAGGCGCCGGCGGGCTGCGCCCCTCAGGGGCCCTGCTTCGCGCCGACCTGGCCGCGGATCGTCCCCTCGTGGCCCTGGCCGTTCGCGGCTTGCTCGGCGAGGGTCTTGCTGTCGGTGTCCTCAAGCACCGGCTCGGCTGGGTGGCGGAGCGGCGCGCTCTGTTCGGCGCCCTGCCGGCCGGCGCGGCAGGTGGGCTGTCGGACCGATTGGTCCGGCGCCTCGGCCTCAGTAGGGATACGGAGATTCGGTTTCCGGTGCCGGCTGCGGTTTGACGGTCCCGACCTTGGCCGCGTGCCAGGTGCCGACGTCTTTCAGCCCCTCGCCGTTCGTTTCCCCGGGTCGGCGATCGCCCATGAAGCTGTAGAGGGGCAGCCCCTTGTAAGTGACCTGGGTCCTGCCTTCGGGTCTTTTGATCGTCCTGAGCCTCACCGGTCCGGTGGGCTTCGTTCCGGCGGGGACGGTCAGTGGCCTCCAGGTGGACAGGCAGCCACCGGTGCAGGTGAACTTCCCGTGCTTCTCGACGCTGAGGCTGTAGAGCGTCCTGCCCCTGGTCGTGGTCAGGATCGTGTGGCCGAGGGTGGTGCTTTCCGCCTCCTTGGCCACCCGCTTGGCCGGCTGGCCCGCGGCTGCTTCAGCGACGACCACCAAGGCCAGCGCGAACAGGGACAGCAGCACGATGCGGATCGGGTATGGGCGCGGGCGGGGAACGGCGGGCAGCGACATCGATCGTCTCCTTGGTCTCCGGGTAGCCCGATCTACGGGCGAAGTCACGGAAAAGTTCGAAAGCCGCCGCTGAAGATTTGCTTTCTGCGCGCCATGCGTGCGTCGGGACGCGGCAGGTTGGGCCGATGCGGGCAAGGGAGGAGTCGGGGCAGGCCTTGATCCTGGCGCTGGGCGGGGCGCTGGGGCTGATCGCCGCCGCTCTCGCTCTGGTCGCGATCGCCGGTGCGGTGACGGGAAAGGGGCGCGCCCAGCGCGCAGCCGACCTGGTCGCGATCTCGGCGGTCCGCTCGATGCGCGACGACCTCGAGCGCCTGCTCTCGCCGCCGCGGCTCGGAGACGGCAGCCCGAACCCGGATCACATCGACAAGAGCACCTACCTGGAGCGCGCACGAAGCGCTGCGCTGGAAGTCGCACAGGCAAACGAGGTCGAGCCCCGGCGGGTCGTGCTCCGCTTCCCGGATGCCGGCTCCTTCGCGCCGGTGCGGGCGAAGGCGACGATCGTCGCCGGCCTGCGAGAAGGCGAAGGGCAGCGGGTGGAAGCCTCCGCCATGGCCGAAGCCGCCGCGCCGTACGTTGCCGTTGGCGGCGGCGCCACCGGCATGGCCAGCGGTGGCGGCTACGGCGGCCCGCTCGTCTACCGGAACGGAGAGGGGATGAGGCCGGACGTCGCCGCCGCCTACGACCAGATGGCGGCGGCGGCGCGGGCCGACGGGATCGTCCTCCTCGTCGTCTCCGGTTTCCGCTCGGATGCCGAACAGGCGGAGCTGTTCGCCGCCCATCCCGACCCCACCTGGGTGGCGCCCCCGGGCCGCTCACTGCACCGCTGCGCGACCGAGCTGGATCTCGGTCCGTCCTCCGCCTACGCGTGGCTCGCCGCCAACGCCGGACGATTCGGGTTCGTGCAGCGCTACAGCTGGGAGGCCTGGCACTTCGGCTTCGATTCCGGCCCGGCCCCGTGCTCGCCCGAGGGCGAGGAGGTCGGCGCGGGCGAGGGTGGGGCGACGACGATCTCGACGGCACTGCCCTCCTTCGTCCCCCGCCGATACCGGGAGGCGATCCTCCACTCGGCCGCGCGCTGGGGCGTGCCGCCCGCGCTGATGGCCGGGCAGTTGATGGCCGAGTCCGGTTTCGATCCGACCGCCGGCTCGCCCGCCGGCGCCCAGGGCATCGCCCAGTTCATGCCCGGCACCGCCGCCGCCTACGGCCTCGCCAACCCGTACGACCCGATCGCCGCGATCGACGCCGAGGCGCACCTGATGCACGACCTCCTCCAGCAGCTCGGCACCCCCGAGCTCGCCCTCGCGGCTTACAACGCCGGCCCCGCCCCGGTCGAAGCCTGCCGCTGCATCCCGCCCTACCCCGAGACGCAGGCCTACGTCACCCGCATCCTTGCCCTGATCGGCGGCGCGGGGGCAATCGCCATGCCCAGCTTCGAAGTGCGGCTGGTGGCGTGAACTTCCGGATCAAGAGGATGCGCGACGTCCACCCAGCGGCGCTGAAGCACGGGATTGCCGTTGCCGATATCAAGCATGCTCTTCGACATGCGCTGAGAGTGCAGGAGGAAGATGACCGGCTGCGCCTCTATCTCGGTCCAGCTCGTGACGGAGAACTCCTAGTGACCTGAGTCGTTAGTCCGCAGGCATAGCCTCATGCCTGTCGAAGTCGTCGCCATCGCACGCGACGATTGGAGGCGGTTATGCCGGTACGTGCCGAGGTCGTTCTCAGCGAGGAGGAGCGCGAGGTGCTCGAGCG
>DASSOC010000014.1:0-19332 GCA_035700965.1 Solirubrobacterales bacterium | reverse complement strand
AGGTACCCTTGCCATGGCCCAGAAGCGAATCGCCGTCGACCCGAATCGGATGCGAGGTCTGCCCTGCATTCGTGATACCCGCCTCACCGTCAATGCGGTGCTCGGCCGGCTGGTCGCTGGCGCCAGTATCGACAAGCTGCTGGCCGATTACCCCTACCTGGAACGCGAGGACATCCTCGCCGCACTCGAATACGCAGCTCCCGCCGCCCAAGAGCACGAGCTGGCTTTTTCAGAGCTGAGCGATCTCGGGGCGCGCGCCCACCGGATTGCCGAATCGCCCGAGGGTGAGCTGATCGATGATGAGGCGTCGATCAGGCGCCTGCTTGGCCTTTGAGCCTCGCGGTCGGCGCGATCGGATCGATGCCCTACGTAGTGCCCTATACTGTTTTTCATGCGCAAGACCAGCATCTACCTAGATGACGAACAGGCGGATCGCCTCGCCCGTTTGGCCCGCGCGGAGGGCCGACCCCAGGCGGAGATCGTCCGCGATGCGATCTCCTGCTACCGGCCCGTGCCCAAGCGGGATCGGAACTTCGCTCTCGCTGGCAACTTCGAGCGCATCGATACCGACGCTCGTCCGATTTCGGAGATCCCCGAGGGTGAGTTGATGCGCGGCTTCGGCGAGTGACGCTCGTCCTCGACGCCGCGCCGCTGGTGGCGTTGGCGGACGCCAGGGAGCCTCAGCTCGAGGCGTTGCTGAGAATCCGCGATGAGGAGGAAGGCTCGTTGGTCCTGCCGGCGCCGGTCGCGGCCGAGGTCGACTACCTGCTCGGCGTTCGCTTTGGCGAAGCGGCTAGGCGCGCCTTCCTCAGTGATCTGGCCGCCCAGCGCTATGACGTTGCCTGCCTGGAGGCCGATGATTACCGTGCGGTCTCCGAGCTGGACGTCCGCTACTCCGATCTCGGCCTCGGTCTTGCCGATTGCTCGATCGTGGTGCTTGCGGAGCGCTACGAAACCCGACGCCTGCTCAGTTTCGACGAGCGGCATTTCCGGACCGTTACGCCGCGCCAGGGTGGGTCATTCGAGTTGCTGCCAGCGGATTCCTAGTCGACTCGTCGCCGCCAGCGCCTTCCTAAGACGCGCCGAATTGCCGTATCGAACCGGCCCTGGCGGTTTCGGGCACTTCTGGCCGGAAGTGCCCGAAACGCCGCATACCGGTGCATATCCGCGCATATTTACATCGGAAACGCACGGACCAGCCGATTCTAAAACTCCTGCAAATCGGCTAGATTGAAGGGAAATCGGCGTCGAAGACCTGGCTAATTGCCATGCAGAAGGTCGAGGGTTCGAATCCCTTCAGCCGCTTCGAACGAGATCTCGCTCCAGGGCGGGATTTCGTTGTTTCTGGGGGCGCAAAGGGGAAATGGAACCATCCCCTCCTATCGCCTCCATTTTGGGCACTAGTTCCCAAAATGACGTGAATGCGCAGGGATTAGCAGCGATTCGGACCGATTCCGCCTTGCATTGACCCTACGGACGGGGTAGTAGGCGGGCGGCGAGTACCCTCGCCTATGGCCCAGGGGCGAATCACCGTCGATCCAAACCGGATGCGAGGCTTGCCCAGCATCCGCGACACCCGCGTGACCGTCAGCGCCCTGCTTGGCCAGCTTGCCGCTGGGGCCAGCGTTGACGAGCTGCTGGCCGACTACCCCTACCTGGAACGCGAGGACGTCCTCGCCGCGCTCGAATACGCTGCAGCCGCTGCGCAGGAGCGCGAGCTGGCAGTTGTAGCGCCGGCAGCGTGAAGCTGTTCCTCGACGCGAACTTCTCGCCGGGACAGCACGGCTGTCGCGTTTCGCGCGAAGCGTTAGTGATGCATCCGTTCTGTGCGCGTCTGGTGTGAGATAGCTTGGCTTCATGCTGGCGCACGAAACGCACGAAGACGACCATCCGGAGCCGTCGAAGCGCAACTATCTACTGAAGACGGACGGTTCCGGCACCGGGACCACCGACAATCCGGCTCAAGGTGCGATCGGAGTCGTCCTCAGGGACCCCGATGGTCACCTCGTTGATGAGATCTCCAAGCCGATCGGACCCGCCATCAACACCGTTGCGGAGTATTGGGCCCTCATCGAAGGACTCAAGCTCGCCCGCAGTCACGGAATCCAACGCATCCGGGTGTTCCTTGACTCGGAGCTGGTGGTCGACCAGGTGAACGGCCAGGCGAAGGTGGGCAAGGAGCACATCAGGCCCCTGCACGCGGAAGCTTGCTCCCTGCTCCAGGAGTTTCCCAACATCAGGCTCTCGTGGATTCCGCGAAAATGGAATGCCGAAGCGGACGCACTCGCAACCAGAGCGCTTCCTGGTCGCTGAGCGCAGCGGTCCACACAGGTCTGAGCCAATGGCCTTTTGACTTTCGCTTTCGCGTGAAAGTAGCGGCGCAGAGGCTCTCAGGTGCGCACTGACCCATAGCGAGCTCGTGGTGTCGTTTCGGAAAAATGGATCTTTCCGAAACGGCCTGGTAGCCTACGTTCATGTCTTCCGGTGCCGCTCCCACCCAGTTGCGACGACGTGCCGCGCTCGCTCGGCTGGAGGCCGAAGAGCTTGCCGACGCGGTCTCCGAGCTGCGCACGGCCTCGCTCTCGAAGCCGGAGCTCGAGCGCGCGCTCGAGCGGGTGGAGGCGCTGAGCGCACGGGTCCAGAAGGCGCTTGATCTGTCGGGCGGCCTGTCGGTTGCCCAAGCGGCTGAGCGGCTGGAGGTAAGCGAGCCGACGATTCGCAAGTGGCTTGCGGAGGGCTTGCTGGAGCGGGTCGAGGGCCACAAGCCGGTGGAGATCACCCAGCGCAGCGTGATCGAGGTCGAGCGGGTGCTGGGCACGGTTCGCGAGACCTACCCGGCGAGGCGCTGGAGCGAGGCGCTTGCCGCCTTCCTTCACGACCGCGACCTGCTGGAGCAGGGATGGGCTCGCGAGGGCGTTGAGCAGTTGCGGCGAGGCGAGCTGATCGAGCGCTGAATATGGTCCGCCGCGATGGCGGGCAGGGACTTCACGCTGCGGGCGACGCCAGCGGCTGCGGGCGCGATCGATCGTCTCCGAGGCAGGGCACGCAAGAGCTACGCGGCGTTTGAGGCCGAACTGCGAACGCAGGGCTGCGTGGTCGCCGGCTACCGGCTACTGGGTGCTGAGGACGGTGGCTACTCCGAGTTCTGTTGCAAGCGACTGGTTGATGACTGGCGCGTGATCACCACCTTCGAACCCGGCGTCGCCATCGTTGTCGCAGTTGGCCGTCACGATAGCCGCGCCTTCTATGCCGAGCTTTCGCAAACGTTCGCGATCGGCGCCGTGGGGCAGGGGCGCAAGGAGAAGCCCGCCTGCTGCGGGGAAGACGGCTGGCCGAGCATCGGATCAGTGTCCGGTGGCACACGGGTCGGCTGAAGCCCCGAACCCCGCCCGGCCCTGCACCCCGCGGGGGCCTACCTCACCGCCACAGCTCGCGGCGCAGGATCGCGTTGCCGCGCTCGAGCTGGTCGATCGTCGCGCTGGCGACCGAGCGGGCGCGGGTGGCGCGATTGACCCGGGCCTGGATCTCACGGTGGGACTTGTTGGTCCGGCGGGCGACCTTGGCGACCAGGCGGCTGCGCTCGGTGCGCAGGCGCTCTCGGGCCGCGTAGGCCGACTCACGCTTGGGCTCGGGATCCTCCGACGGGGGACCTGACCCCCTGCGAGCGGACGGACTTGCCGCCGGCTTGGGATCGTCGGTCGGGAAGAGCTGAAGCGTGGTCTCGCTCATGATCGCTTCGTCCAGCTCGGCGTCGCCCGAGCTGAGGGCGGCAAAGCCTTCGCCCGGGTCGCGCCGCTCGGGGCCGTCGTCCATCTCCTCGCCCTCTTCCTCCTCGGCGGCCGGCGAGAGGTCGAGGGCGTGGCGGCGCTCCAGCTCGATCTCGTGGGCGAGCGCCTTCAGCCGCGGGTCGGCCGGCATCAGGAGGTAGCTCATCTGGCGGCGCGGCCGCGGCGTGGCGCGGATGAAGCGACCGACCACCTGGCGGAAGAAGAGCTCGGTCCGGGCCGCGGTTGCATAGACGCCGACCCGCAGGCGGGGGATGTCGACGCCCTCCGAGACCATCAGGACCGAGACCAGCCAGCGCCGCTCGGAGGAGGCGAAATCGGCGATGCGGCGACTGGCGCCGGGCTCGTCGCTCATCACCAGCTCGGGCTGCTCCCCCGAGATCGCGGCGAGGCGCGTCGCGATTGCCCGCGCGTGCTCCTGGTCGGAGGCGATGACCAGGCCGCCGGCCTCGGGATGGCCCGCGGCGCGCACCTCGCTCAGCCTGGCGTCGCCGTCGCGCAGCACCTCCCCCATCCACTCGCCCTGCGGGCTGAGCGCGGTCCGCAGGCGCCGGGCCGCCTCCGCCGCCGGCAGCACGAGGTCGAAGTCGGCGCTGCGCAGCCGACCGTCCGAGATCCACTCCATCTCGCCGTCATAGGGCAGGAAGGTGATCGGGCGACAGACCCGGTCGACCAGTGCCTGCGGGTAGCCGTAGGCGTAGTCGGCCCGGCTGAGGCCGTCCTCGTCGTAGGTGACCCAGGGGATCGCGGAATTGTCGGAGCGGAACGGCGTGCCCGAGAGGAGCAACCGGAAGCGGGCACCGTCGAAGGCCCTGCGGGCCTGCAGCCCCCAGGCAGCCTGATCGCCCATGTGGTGCGGCTCGTCGGCGATCAGCAGGGTCGGCCGGCGCTCGGCGGCGAGGCGGTGGGTATCCGGGCCGGCGGCGATCGTCTGGTAGGTGACGGCGACGCCGTGGAAGTCGGCCGACTCCGCCCCGTCCGAGTTCGGCCGGTTCGGCTCGAGGTCGATGCCGTAGCGGCCCGCGTCGGCAGCCCACTGGCGGCAGATATGAGTGGTCGGGCCGACGACGACGACGCGCGCGACGAACCCGGCGCACAGCATCCGGTGGGCGATATGCAGGCCGAAGGTGGTCTTGCCGGCCGCCGGCGTGGCCGAGGCCAGGAAGCTGGTGCCCGCGTGCGCCCGCACGGCCTCGGTCGCCTCCTCCTGCCAGGAGCGGAGAGGGCGGGCGTCGGGCCAATCCGGAAGCGTTCGGGCGGGTGTCCCGCCGATCAGGTGCTGAGAGGCGTCGTACAAGGGCGGGCAACAATAGGTGCGCCGGCAGTCGGAGGGCAGCCGCCGAGGGCTTCGATCAGCCAGCCTTGAAGAACCCATCCGCAACGTCCGGTCGAGAAACCTTTTTCGCTTTGGCAGGTTGCCCTACTTAAATTTGGGTAGTAGGCTCGTTGTTCCCACATGATCCATCCCCGGCGCGGCGCAGAGGAAGAGCCCTTTCCCCGTTTCGGCACCGTCGTTTTCCCTGGCCACGGTTGCCCTGACGCTCCTCCTCGGCGCCGCGTCTCTTCTCCTCAGCCGCGCAGCTCGGAGATCAGATCGTCGAGGTCGAGCGGGAGAGTGCCCATCTGCACGCCGTGCCCGTCCGGCGCCATCGGCCACTGCTCGCGCGGGCGATCCCAGTAGAGCTCGACGCCGTTGCGGTCGGGATCGGCCAGGTAGAGCGCCTCGCTGACCCCGTGGTCGGAGGCGCCTTCGAGGGGCCAGCCGGCCTCGCTCAGCCGCCGCAGCGCGTCGGCGAGGGCGCGGCGGGTCGGGTAGCGGATCGCCGTGTGGAAGAGGCCGGTGGCGCCGGGTGGCGGTGGCGAGCCGCCTTTCGAGGACCAGGAGTTGAGGCCGATGTGGTGGTGGTAGCCGCCGGCGGAGATGAAGGCGGCGTCGGCGCCCCAGCGCTGCATCAGCTCGAAGCCGAGAATGCCGCAGTAGAAGTCGAGCGCGCGCTCGACGTCGGCGACCTTGAGGTGGACGTGGCCGATGTCGACGCCGGGGTCGATCGGGTCCCCCCCGCGCGCGTTCTCCGGCTCAGCCATCGAGGACTCCGTCGAGCGCGTCGTTGACCAGGCGGTCGGCTTCGGCGTTCTCGGCCCGGCGCACGTGGCGTATCGACCAGGAATCCAAGCCGCGCAGCGCCCGCACCGCCTCTGCGTGGAGCTCTTTCATGCCGGCGTTTTTGACCTTGTAGCGGCCTTCCACCTGCCGCACCACCAGCTCCGAGTCGCCGATCAGCTCGAGGTCGCTCGCCCCCCGGGCCTTCGCCAGCTCGATCCCGCGCAGCAGCGCCCGGTACTCGGCGACGTTGTTGGTCGCCGTGCCGATCGTCTCCCCCACTTCCTCCAGCACCCGCCCCTCGCCATCGCGGAGGACGACGCCGATCGCCGCCGGGCCGGGGTTGCCGCGGGCGCCGCCGTCGACGTTGACCGTGACCCGGCTCACGACCTCGAAGCCGCCTCGCCGGCGAGGCCGAGCCTGCCGCTCTCGTCGACAGCCGCGTTCCACTGGCGGGCCGCGGCATCGAGCTGGTCGATTTCGCGCCCCTTGTCGATCTCGAAGACGGCCCGCAGCTCATCGCCGATGTCGACTCCCCACTGGTACCAGGAGAGCTCCCAGGCGACCGTGACCCGAACCTCGTCGGGGGCGCCCGCGGCGGCGCCGACCGAGGCGAAGGGCTGGCCGAGGGTCCGGGTCAGCCCGACGACGGTGCGGCCGGCTTCGCTCGTGTTGAAGCGGGCGACGGCACGCTCGAAGGGTGTCGGCGCGTCGATGTCCGCAGGAGCCGGGGGACGCGGACGCCGCGTCGGCTGCACAGGCGCTGGCGATGGCTCCTCTTCCCCTCGAGCGGGCTCCTCGATCTGCGGCTGGCCCATCGGCGCCGGCGCCCCCGGCCTTCTGCCGCGTCGTCCGAGCAGCCCGGGCAGACGCCACCTGGCCTCGTGTCGGTGCTCGGAGCGCTCGGGCTCGGCCTCCCCGGCCGCCCGCCAGCCGAGCCGCTCGGCGCGGGCGACGCAGAGGTCGCAGACGGAGCGCTCCTCCCCGCTCTCGAGGAAGCCGTGGACGCGCTCGCCGGCCAGAATCGTCCGGCCGCAGATCGCGCAGGTGGCTTCGGCGCTCATGCTGTCGCCAAGGTACCAGCGCGCAGTCGCCGCTCTCTTCGCGTTCAGCCCTGCTGCAGATGCGATTTCAGCCGCATGACCGCCTTGGTGTGCAGCTGCGAGACGCGCGACTCGGTGACGCCGAGAACCTCGCCGATCTCGCGCAGGGTGAGGTTCTCGTAGTAGTAGAGGGCGACGACCAGCTGCTCGCGCTCGGGCAGCGAGCCGATCGCCTCGGTCAGCCGGTCCTTGACCTCGGTCGTCGCCAGCGCTTCCTGCGGGTCGGCTGCGCCGTCGTCGGCGATCGTGTCCAGCAGCGAGACCTGGTCGCCGGAGGAGTCGGAGACGGTCCAGAGCTCGTCGAGCGCGTAAACCGAGGAGTTGGCGATCTCCAGCAGCGCCCCCTGCAGTTCCGCCTCGGTCATGTTCAGTTTGTCGGCCAGCTCGGCCTCGCTCGGCGCCCGCTGCAGCTCGTGCTCGAGCTTCGCCTGCGCAGCCTCGATTTCGCGGGCGCGCGAGCGGACCGACCGCGGCACCCAGTCAAGGGAGCGCAGTTCGTCGATGATCGCGCCGCGGATGCGGGTCATCGCGAAGGTCTCGAATTTGATCCCCCGCTCCGGCTCGAAACGCTCGATCGCGCCGATCAGGCCGACCAGGCCGTAGGAGATCAGGTCGGCGTCTTCGACGTGAGACGGCAGCCCGGCGCCGAGCCGGCCGGCGACGAACTTGACCATCGGCGAGTAGGCGACCACGAGTCGCTCGCGGGCGGTGCTGTCCCCCTGGTCCTTGTAGCGGCGCCACAGGTCGCGGAGCTCCACCTCTTTCACGCCCGTGTCCATCAGCCGATTCTACGGTCGTTTGCGGGGATTCGTCTCATGCGCGGGGGTGGCTGGCTGCGTAGGTGTCGCGCAATCTCGCTGCATCCACCCGGGTGTAGACCTGAGTGGTCGAGATCGAAGCGTGACCGAGTAGCTCCTGAATCGTACGCAGATCGGCGCCTCCCTCCAAGAGATGCGTTGCAAAGGAATGCCTGAGTGCGTGGGGGGAGACGCCGGCCGCCAGCGCCGCCTCGCGGGTCCAGAGGCCGAGACGGCGGGTCACGTCGGAGTTGGAGAGGCGGCGGCCGCTCTTGGAGAGGAAGAGCGCCTGCTCGCGCGGGTCGGCGGCGAGGGCGCGGCGGGCTTTCTCGAGGTAGCGGCGCAGGGCGCGCTGGGCCGGCTCGCCGACCGGCAGCAGGCGCTCCTTCGAGCCCTTGCCCAGCACCCGCAGCTGCTCGGTCTCGAAGTCGAGGGCACCGAGGTCGAGATTGACGATCTCCTCGCAGCGCAACCCGCAGGAGTAGGCGAGCTCGAGCATCGCCCGGTCGCGCAGCTCCAGCGGCGTCCGCGCCGGAATCCGCTCCAGCAGCGAGCGCATCTGCTCGGTGGTGAGGACGCGGGGGAGCTTCTCCGAGCGTTTCGGGCTGGAGACGAGCTCGGCCGGGTTGGAGCCGGCGCGGCCGGTGCGCACGAGGAACCCGTAGAGGCCGCGGACGGCCGCCAGCTTGCGGGCCACCGTCGCCGGCGCCGCCCCGGCATTGGAGAGGCCGGCGCCGAAGCGGCGCACGTCACGGTGGCGCACGTCGCCGGGATCGAGCTCCTGCCCCCCCGCCCACTCTGCGAAGCCGCCGAGGTCGACCCCATAGGCGCGCCGCGTCCGCTCCGCCGATCCGCGCGCCCGCAGATCACGGTCGTACAGAGAGAGCGCCTCGTCCCAGTTCACAGAAGCTTGTTCTCGCATACGCCCCGACCTCCTCTCAGGGGCGGGAGAAGCAGGCAGACCAAGAGGAGAGAGGGAGCGTGCTCTGCACGTGACCGAACGACGCCGCCGGAATGCGCCGCTTATCGCGCTCCTGAGAGGAGGTCAGTCGCCGATGTATATGGGCGTTCCGACTTCGACCAGGGGATACAGTTCGATCACGTCGGGAATGGCCATCCGGACGCAACCGTGAGAGCCGGCGGTGCCGAGCGATTCGGTCTCTTCGGTGCCGTGGATGCCGGCCCCTTCGTAGATCCCCATCCAGCGCGCCTTGATCGGGTCTTCCGGACCCGGGGGGATCGTCTTCCCGGCGAGGTCGCCGGCCCAGGCGGAGTCGGGAACGTGCCAGGGCGGGTTGACTTCCTTTTCCTGGATTTCGTAGAGGCCTTCCGGCGTTTCCAGCCCTTCCATGCCGACGGCGACGGTGTATTCCTTGGCCAGCTTCAGGTGCTTCCAGAGCCGCAGGGTGAAGGTGCCGCGGTCGAGGGTCAGGTACGACGGGTACTCGGCGGCGACCTCGCTCTTGGTGATTTCGGGCTTGGTCGCGTGGACCTCGGCGACGATCTTGTGCGGGGCGCCGGCGTCCAGGACCGCGTCTTCGAGCTGCTTCTCCAGCAGGTTGTCGCGCAGCTTGCGGCCGTCCTTGCCGGCGACGACCTCGAGCCCGTCGGGGCTCGCTTCGACGTCGGCGTTCTGCGGTTCGCGGTCGATTTCTGCGGCCACGTGGCGGACGAAGCGGTTGATCGCCGGCTGCGAGTAGGCAACCTGTGGGGTGATCTGCTTGTCGACCTCGCCGCCGCTGACGTAGCGGACGAGCCGCCCCGGGAAGCCGCCCGACTGACTCTCGGCGAGCGCTTCTTCTACCGCCGAGTCGACGTCGGCGCGGATCTTCAGCTTCTCCCCGGCGAGCTTCCACCGCTGCCCGTCGAAGGCGACGACGAGCGAGTGGCGCAGCGGCGCCAGCAGCCTGTGGCGCACGGCGGCGACCGCTTCTTCTTCGCTCAGGCCGCCGACGTCGACACCGGCGACGGTGACGCCGTCGGCGATCTTGTCCTTCTGCGAGCTGTCGTAGGCGTAGGCCGCGGCCACCACGACCACCAGCGCCACGACGGCGATCAGCAGTGCTATCGAAGTTCTCTTGCCCACTCGACTGTCCGCTCTCCCCTACGGCGTTTACCGGGTTCCCTGAAGTCTAGGCATGCGAAGAATTCCCTCAAGCGGTTGGTCGCCCCTGCAATTTGGCATGTGCGCGGGTTCTATCGGCAGCGGCGGCGGATATCTTTCGCCCCCATGCGCACGAAGGACGAGGTCCGCAAAGAAGTGTGGAAGGCGATGGAGCGCGAGGGCGTTTCCCGCTTTCCCGGCGCCGAAGGCCGGATCCCGAACTTCGCCGGGGCCAAACTCGCGGCCGAGAAGCTCGCCGGGCACCGGCTCTGGAAGCGGGCGCGGACGATCAAGGCCAACCCCGACTCGCCGCAGACGCACGCGCGGCGGATCGCCCTCGAAGAGGGCAAGACGATGATCATGGCGGTGCCGCGTCTGCGCGATCCCCACCCCTTCCGGGTGCTGGACCCGAAACGGCTCTCGAAGGCGGCGATGAAAGAGGCGGCGACGATCAAGGGTGCGCTCAAGCACGGCCGCGTCGTCGCCCTCGACGAGCTGCCGGAAATCGACTTCGTCCTCTGCGGCTCGGTCGCGGTCAACCTCAGCGGCGCCCGGATCGGCAAAGGCGGCGGCTACCACGACCTCGAGTACGGGATCCTCAGCGCCGCCGGCAAGATCGACGACCACACGACAGTTGCCACCACCGTGCACCCGATCCAGATCCTGCGCCAGCACCTGATGGTCACCGACCACGACCTTCCCTGCGACCTGATCGCGACGCCGCGGGCGGTGATCGAGATCGAGCGCCAGTACCAGCGGCCGCGCGGCATCCTCTGGGACCACCTGCAGCCGCCGCAGATCCGCGAGATCCCGGTTCTGGAAAGGATGGGCTATGCCTGAGATCGCCTTCCCCGGCGCCGACTACGGCAACCCGGAACCGACGCCGGAATGGATGCGGATCGACTGGCGCGAGCACCTGCAGCGCCTGGAGCTGCCGGGGGCGACGGTCAACTACGCCGAACTCGGCAGCGGCGAGCCGGTCCTCTTCGTCCACGGCCTCGCGGGCTGCTGGCGCAACTGGCTCGAGAACGTCCCTTACTTCGGCCGTGGCTACCGTGCGATCGCGCTCGACCTGCCCGGCTTCGGCGACAGCCCGATGCCCTCGTGGGAGATCTCGATGCCGAACTACGGCCGGCTGATCCACGACTTCTGCGAGCGGCTCGGGATCGACCGCGTCGCCGCGCTGGTCGGCAGCTCGATGGGCGGATTCGTCTCCACCGAGGCGGTGATCCAGCGTCCGGAGCGGTTCGAGCGGCTGGTGCTGATCTCGGCCGCGGGGATCAGCTTCGCCGAGCTGCAGGGGAGGCGGACCGGGGCGATCGCGCGGATGATCGAGGCGGCCTCTCCGTTCCTCGCCGGCGATCGGCGGATCTGGCTCAGCCGGCCGTCCGGCCGGCAGCTCGCTTTCGGCCGGGTGATGCGCGCTCCCGCGAGGCTGCGACCCGAGCTGCTGCAGGAGCAGACGCGGCCGGGCCTGAGCGCCCCCGGCTTCCGCGATGCGATGGTCTCGATCGCCGGCTACGACACCCGCGAGCGGCTGCCGGAGATAGAGATCCCGACCCTGGTGGTCTGGGGCCTCAACGACAGGATCGTGCCGGTCGAAGCTTCCCTCGGGTACCACCGCCTGATCCCGCGCTCGCGGCTGGAGATCTTCGAGCGCACCGGCCACCTGCCGATGCTGGAGCGGCCGAGCCGCTTCAACCCGCTGCTCGAGGAATTCATCGAGTCCTCGCGTCCGCTCGAGTCGGCGGCGCACGACGACACGGCCGTCGGTTAGCTGGTTACCGCACCTTCGGAGGCCGAGGACACCGTGGCCATGTACTTGGCCATGACGCCGCGGGCGAAGGGCGTCTCGGGCTGCTGGTAGTCGGCGACCCGCTCGGCGATCTCCTCGTCGGTGAGGGCGACCGCGAGGGTGCGGTTGTCGATGTCGACGGTGATCTCGTCGCCCTCGCGGATCGCCGCGATCGGCCCCCCCCTGGCGGCCTCGGGAGCGACGTGACCGATCATCAGCCCGCGGGTGGCGCCGGAGAAGCGGCCGTCGGTGACCATCGCCACGCTCTCACCGAGCCCCTCGCCGACGATCGCGGCGGTCACCTGCAGCATCTCCCGCATCCCCGGGCCGCCGACCGGTCCCTCGTTGCGGATGACGACGATGTCGCCCGGCTCGATCCGCTGGTCCTTGACGGCGCGGAAGCATTCCTCTTCGGACTCGAAGACGCGGGCGGGGCCGGTCTGCTGCCGGCGCTCGGTCCCGGCGACCTTGACCACCGCGCCTTCGGGCGCCAGGTTGCCGCGCAGGATCGCCAGGCCGCCTTCGCTCTTCAGCGGATCCTCCACCGACCGGACCACTTCCTGCGCCGGCGCCTCGGTCGCCGCCGCGGCCTCCTCGCCGATCGTCCGCCCGGTGACCGTGATCGCGTCGCCGTGGAGGATGCCGGCTTTGGCCAGGCGCTTGAGGATCACCGGCACGCCGCCGGCGGCGTAGAGGTCGGTGGCGACGAAGCGGCCGCCCGGTTTGAGATCGGCGTAGAGCGGCGTTGCCCTCGAGATCCGCTCGAAGTCGTCCATCGTCAGCTCGATCCCGAGCTCGTGCGCCAGCGCGGTCAGGTGCAGGACCCCGTTGGTCGAGCCGCCCGAGGCGCAGACGCAGGCGATCGCGTTTTCCAGCGCCTCCTTGGTGATGACCTTGCTCGGCCGGATGTCCTCGGCGAGGACGTTGATCACCAGCTCGCCGATTTTCTCCGCCACCGTCTGCTTGTCGTCGTCTTCGGCCGGGACCATCGCCGAGCCGCCGGCGCTGATCCCGAGCGCCTCGAAGGCGCAGGCCATCGTGTTGGCGGTGAACTGGCCGCCGCAGGCGCCGGCGCCGGGGCTGACCACGCCCTCCATCTCGTTCAGTTCCTCGTCCGACATGTCGCCGGCGTTGTGGGCTCCGATCGCCTCGAAGATGTCGAGGATGGTGACGTCGCGGCCGTGCCAGTGGCCTGGTGCGATCGAGCCGCCGTAGAGCAGCACCGAGGGCACGTCGAGGCGAGCCAGCGCCATCGCGCAGCCGGGGATCGTCTTGTCGCAGGCGCAGAGGGCGACGATCGCGTCGAACTGGTAGCCGCGGGCCATCAGCTCGATCGAGTCGGCGATCACCTCGCGGCTGATCAGCGAGGCCTTCATCCCCTGGGTGCCCATCGTCACCCCGTCGGAGACGGCGATCGTGTTGAACTCCATCGGCGTCCCCCCCGCGGCCCGCACGCCCTCTTTGACGTGCTCGGCCAGCGCTCGCAGGTGGAAGTTGCAGGGCATCGCCTCGGTCCAGGTGTTGGCGATCCCCACCGTCGGCCTGCTCAGCGCCTCGTCGTCGAACCCGATCCCCTTCATGTAGGCGCGCGCGTGGGCGCGGTCGGGTCCGTCGAAGACGACGGAGGAGCGAGGACGGGGAAGCTTGGTCGCGGTGTCGCCGTTCGTGCTCATGACATCGAAATCTACTGAGCGCGCACAGCCGACGTTCGCTGAGTTAACCCGCCTATTACCGGGTCAACTCAGCATTCGCCAGCCCGAAGACATCGACGGGGCCCGGGCCCCCGCCGATGTCGCGCAGGCCGTCGCGCACGGCTTCGGACGTGATCGCACGGGCGCCTTCGGCAGCGGCAAGCGGCTTGCGCCCATGCGCGAGGTAGGCGGCAAGCGACGAGGAGTGGGTGCAGCCGGACCCGTGGGCGGCGCCGTCGGGGTGCCGCTCGCCGGGGATTTCGACCACTTCGGCCCCGTCGAAGAAGACGTCGACCAGCGCCTCGCTGTGACCTCCGGTCACCACAGCTGCCGCGGCGCCCATCCCGACCAGCGCCCGCGCCAGCTCAGCCTGGGCCGCCTCCTCCCCAAGCCCCGTCAGCGCCCGCGCCTCGGGGATGTTGGGAGTCACCACCGCCGCCAGCGGCAGCAGCTCCTCCGCCAGCGCCGACCGCGCGTCCTCGTCGAGGAGGACTGCTCCGCTCTCGGCGATCATCACCGGATCGATCACCACCGGCGCCATACCGACGCAGGACAGTGCCTCGATCACCGCCTCCACCGTCTCCACCGTCCCCAGCATCCCGATCTTCACCGCATCGACCCCGATGTCCTGCGCCACTGCCCGCACCTGGGCGACGATGAGCCGCGGCGAGATTGCTTCCACCGCCTCCACCCCGACCGTGTTCTGCGCCGTGATCGCCGTGATCGCCGTCATCCCGTGGACCCCGCAGCGCGCGAACGCCTTCAGATCGGCCTGGACCCCGGCACCGCCGCCGGAGTCGGAGCCGGCGATGGAAAGAACCGTTGGAACGCGATCGGCAGCCATACGCTCGCAGCCTAGATGGAGGCGCCCGCGCTCGACGGCATCAGCGTCCTCGAGTAGGTGCCGAGGCTGGAGCAGGTGAGGTAGCCGAGGAGCTCCAGGCGGGCCAGGGCCGAGGCGGCAGCGGGCCCGGGGAGGCCGCTGGCGATGGCCACCGCATCGCAGCTGGAGTGGCCGGACTCGACCGCGTCGAGGACAACCTGGAGGGCGCGGTCGAGTTGCGGTGCCTGGTGCTCGATCCGCCGGGCGCCGGGACCGAGCATGGCGTCGAGGACGTCCTGGGCGTCGCGGATGACGCAGGCGCCGCCGGCGAGGAGGGCGTTCGGACCGGCGGAGGCGCCGGAGTTGACCGGGCCGGGGACGGCTCCGAGGTCGCGGCCGAGGTCGGCGGCGAGATCCATCGTGATCAGCGAGCCGGAGCGGGCGGCGGCCTCGACCACAACGGTCATCCCGGCCAGCGCCGCCATGATCCGGTTGCGGGCGGGGAAGGTCCAGCGCCAGGGGGTCGCTCCGGGCGGCAGCTCCGAGATCACCAGGCCTCCTTCGCACACCTGCCGCCAGAGCGAGCGGTGGCTGGCCGGGTAGGCGACGTCGGGTCCGCAACCGAGGACGGCGATGGTGCGGCCGGCGTCGAGGGCGCCGCGGTGGACGCAGCCGTCGATGCCGAAGGCGAGGCCGCTGATCACCGTCATCCCCGCCGCCGCCAGCTCTCGCCCCAGCTCGCGCGCGATCTCCCGCCCGTAAGAGGTGGCGCGGCGAGCGCCGACAACGGTCACCGCTTCATGGGTCTCGAGCCCGTCGAGCAGGCGCGGGTCTCCGCGGCCGATCAGCGCCCACGGCCCGTCCGCGGCGTCGCGCAAGGGGTCCGGGTAGAAGTCGCCGTGGCGACAGCAAGCCCAGCATTCGGCGAGTAGCAGCTCTTCGACCAGCCGCTCCTCGCTCAATGCCTCGACCCGCGCCAGCAGCTGCCCCGCGGCCTTCGGCGCCGCGACCTTGACGAGGTCCTCGTTCGGGAGCCGCAGCAGTTCCGGCGAGCGCCTTCCCACCTCGCCGGTTGCGATCTTCTCCACGTAGGGACCGAGGGAGGCGAGCAGCCAGGAGCGGCGCAGGCAATCGACACATGCCGTCGGCTCAGCCATGGTCGCGCCTCCGCATCTGCAGCGCCTGCGCCATCTGCTCCCCGCCGATCTCGTCGGCTCCGGCCAGGTCGGCGATCGTCTGCGCCAGCCGCAGCGCCCGGTCGTGGGCGCGGCCGCTGAGGCGCTGGCGCGCGTAGAGGTCGGCGAGCAGAGCGGCGGCATCGGCACCGAGAGCGCACTCGCGCGCCTCCACCGGGGTCATCTCGGCGTTGCAGCGACCGGCGCCGAGCCGCCGCTCCTGCCGCTCCCGCGCCCGCCAGACCCGGTCGCGAACGCTCGCCGAGGACTCTCCCGGTGGACCCCCGATCTCCTCGGCGCTCGGCTGGCGCACCGCCGCAAGGATGTCGATCCGGTCGGCGAGGGCGCCGCTCAGCTTTCCCTGGTAGCGCTGGACGGCGAAAGGCGGGCAGGCGCAGTCGGGGTCGGTCTCCCCCCTCCCGCACGGGCACGGGTTGGCGGCAGCGACCAGCATGAACCGGCAGGGCAGCCTGCGCTGCCCGCCGGCGCGGGAGATCGAGACCTCACCGGTCTCGAGCGGCGCTCGCAGCGCCTCCAGGGCATCGCGCCGGAACTCGCAGAGCTCGTCGAGGAAGAGGACACCGCGGTGGCAGAGAGTCACCTCGCCGGGCTGCGGCACCGCACCGCCCCCGATCAGGCCGGCAGCGCTGATCGTGTGGTGCGGCGCCCGGAACGGCCGCCCGCCCGGGAGCCCGCCGCCGAGCCTGCCGGTGGCGCTGGCGATCCGCGCCACCTCGAGCGCCTCGGCCCGCGCGAGCGGCGGCAGGATCGAGGGCAGGCGGCTCGCCGCCAGCGACTTGCCGGCGCCGGGTGGCCCGACCATCAACAGCGAGTGGCCGCCGGCGGCCGCCACCTCCAGCGCGTGGCGCAGGTGCGGCTGTCCGCGCAGATCGGCGAGATCGGGCGCGCCGGGCGGAGGATCCAGCTGCAGGGGCAACGGCTGCGGCCGCTCCGGCGCCCACTCCCCCGCCACCAGGGCGGGCAACTGCCCAAGCGCGGGGACTGGTATTGCCTCGACACCCGGGACCAGCGCCGCCTCCGGCCCGTTCTCGGCCGGCAAGACGATCGCCTCCGCCCCACCCTCGCGCGCGGCTTCGGCCATCGCCAGCGCGCCCTGCACCGGCCGGGTCGAGCCGTCGAGCGCCAGCTCGCCGACCAAGGCGACACGCGCCAGTCCCTCCCACTCCAGCTGCCCGGAAGCGCTCAGCAGCGCCGCCGCAATTGCCAGGTCCATCCCCGGCCCCGCCTTGCGCAGGCTCGCCGGCGCCAGGTTGACGACGATCCGCCGCAGCGGGAACTCGAAGCCGCAGTTGACCAGCGCCGCCCGTACCCGCTCGCGGGCCTCCCGCACCGCCGTATCCGGCAGGCCGACGATCGTGAAATTCGGCAGCCCGCGATGGACGTCGACCTCGACCCGCACGGGGCGGGCGGAGATGCCGTCGAGGGTGAAGGTGCGGGCGGTGGCGAGCACGGGGGCGACGCTACGGAGCTGAATCGCGCGTATGGCGCGCAGAAACAAAAAATTGCCCCCCGGCTTTGACACGAACCTGGGACTTGCGCCTCAGGGGGGAGAATTCGGGCCTCTCCAGGCCTTAGAGGGACATGACCGACACGCGCCGGCGCACCGGCCAGATCGCCGAGGACCTCGTCGCCGCCCGCCTGGTCGCCGACGATTGGGAGATCGTCGAGCGCAACGCCCGCACCCGCTACGGCGAGCTCGACATCGTCGCCCTCGACGAGCGGGTCCTCGTCTTCGTCGAGGTCAAGGGCGGGCGCCTCGGTTCGAGGTTCGGGCCGGAGAAGCCGATCCTCTCGATTGACTTCCGCAAGCAGCGCAGGGTCCGCCGGCTCGGCACCGCCTGGATGGCCGAACGGCGCGATCTCCCACGCTTCGACGACATCCGCTTCGACGCCGTCGGCGTCACCCTCGACCGCGCCGGCCGCGCCGTCGAGGTGGAACACATCAAAGGCGCGTTCTAGCCCAGCTCCAGTTGCGAATACGCCACGCTCTGGAACGAGCGGCGGTGCAGCGGCGAGATGCCGATCTCCTCGATCGCCTGGCGGTGCTCGGGGGTCGAGTAGCCGACGTGCTCGTCGAAGCCCCAGCCGGGGTGCTGGCTGGCGACGTCGCGCATGTAGCGGTCGCGCGTGACCTTCGCGATCACCGAGGCGGCGGCGATCGCGGCGCTGGTGGCGTCGCCGCCGATCACCCGGCGGTGCGGCACGCCGCAGCGGGGCAGCCGGAAGCCGTCGACGAGGCAGATCGCCTCGGCGTCGGGGGCGAGGCGCTCGAGGGCCTGGGAGAGCGCTTCGATGTTGGTGTTGTGCAGGCCGCGGCGGTCGATCCCGGCCGCCGCGCGGACGACGACGCTGACCCGCTCGGCGGCGCGCAGCACGCACGGGTACATCTCGAGCCGACGCTCCTCGGTCATCTGCTTGGAGTCGTGCAGGCCGCTCAGCGCCCGCCGGTCGGAGTGCGAGAGGCGCTCGTAGTCGATCAGCACCGCCGCCGCGACCAGCGGACCGGCGAGGCACCCCCGCCCCGCCTCGTCGGCGCCCGCGACGTAGCGGCTCTGCAGCCCGCGGTCGAAGGCGAACAGGCGGCGGCTCCGCGCCAGCCTGCGCCGGTGCAACCTGCCCGGCTTAGAGGCCGCCGATCCGGTTGGGGGGCCAGTAGGTGGCAAAGGCCTCGCCGATGATCCAGTCGCGCGGGACGGGTCCCCAGAACCGGCTGTCGTCGCTCGCTCCACGGTTGTCGCCCATCATGAACCAGTGATCGGCGGGGATGGTGATCGTCCTCGGCAAATTGCAGGAGGGACAGGGGTTGATGAACGGCTCGTCCTTCTGGATCACGCCGTTGACGACGGGGTGCCCGGCGCGAATCGAGACTTCGTCACCCGGCCCCGCGACGATCCGCTTGATGAAGTTCTGGTCGGACTCCGAATCGGTCGGCTCGCTGCACGGTTCGCCCGGCGCCTGCGGCGCGCCGCACTGTTCGCCCTGCCCCAGTTCGGCGCCGGCCGGCGGATGGAAGACGACGACGTCGCCGATCTTCGGGTCCTTGAAGTGGTAGAGGAAGCGATTGACCAGGACGCGCTGGCCGACGTCGAGGGTCGGCTCCATCGATTCGGAGGGGATCTGGTACGGCTTCACGATCCATGCCTGGATCGCCAGCGCCAGCCCCAGGGCGAGCGCGACGATGACGACCAACTCGACCAGCCCGCCGCCTTTGCCCTTCGGCTTCGGGATCAGGCTTTTCAGGCTGCCGAATCCTCGTCGGAGTCGCCGGACTCGGCCGGCTCCTCGGCCTCGGCATCCTCTGACGCTGCGCTGCTGTCCTCGGTCTCCCCCGCCTCGGGCGCCTCCGCGTCCGTCTCCGCCGCCGTCTCAGTCTCCGTCGCAGCCTCGGGCTCGCTCGCTTCGGCCTGGTTCGGGGTCTCGTCGACCTCGCCCGCCGCGGGCGTCTCCTCGGCGGCCTCGCCCTCCGGCGTCTCCGGCTCGACGACCTCGGGCTGGGCCTCCTCCTGGGAAACCCCCTCGGCATCGGTGGCGCCTGACGCTCCGGCCGTCGCGACGACCTCGTCATCGATGCCCCAGCGCCGCTCGGCGACCCGCGCCGCCTTGCCGATCCGGCCGCGCAGGTAGTAGAGCTTGGCGCGGCGCACGGCCCCGCGCGCGGCGATCTCGAGTTTCTCGATCTTCGGCGAGTGCAGGGGGAACGTCCGCTCGACGCCGACCCCGAAGGACTGCTTGCGCACGGTGAAGGTCTCGCGCGCGCCAGAGCCCTGCCGCTTCAGGACGACACCCTCGAACACCTGGGTCCGTTTGCGGCTGCCCTCGATCACCTGGAAGTGGACGCGGACACGGTCGCCTGGAGCGAAGGAGGGCAGGCCCTTCCTCAGCTGGTCGCGCTCGATTTTGTCGATTACGGAGCTCATGTTCTGACGAGAAAAAACCG
>DASSOC010000013.1:0-1216 GCA_035700965.1 Solirubrobacterales bacterium | reverse complement strand
CGTTGTGGTACCCTTGAGATGTTATATTGTTTCCAAGGGTGATTCCCAGCGGGCTTGTGAGGCTTTTTCACAACGCTCGCCTTTTCTTTTTTAGGTGCTATTTTCGGCTTGGGTTTCGTCATTTCCTGTAAGGGATAAGTGGTACCTTTGTACCAAACAAATAAATCTCCATCCAGCGTCTGACGAACGTCAACACGTGTTTTCAGTGGGATGCTTTGCTTTTGTTCTGTACTTTGAATCTTGTAGGTTTTTCCCTTGAAGGAAATCGTTTCGCCTGGCCCCAGCGTTCGTTTCTCTCGATAACAGAGAATCTGATCCAGAGACTGGTTTGCCTGAAGAGGAACAAAGGCCCTCTCGGCATCTCGGGGTTCAACGGCAAATTGTTCGTTATGCTCGTTTACTAATTCCGGAAGAACCTTATTGGCCTCCTCGATTGTGTGAATGTCCCGGATACGTAATTCGACCATCCAACGGTCTTGCAAGGTTTGGAAAAGCCGTTCAATCCGGCCTTTAGCCTGTGGCGTCATGGCCTTGATATGGGTAATGCCCAGTTCCTGCAGCGCTTCGCCGAATTGCGATAACGGTATGGGGTCACCCGCTAATTCTTGTTCAATGGTTTGCTTTTCATTTCGTGAACGGAAGATTGCGTGACGATCCGAATACAGGCTCATCGGGATCCCTTCCTGTTCAATCATCTGTTGGGTGATGATGAAATAGCCTTTGAGATCCTCCTGTTCTCGAAAGACGGCAGATAAGACTTTGCCTGTGGCATCATCTATCGCAGCGTGTAAGGCCATGGATTCGGCACGATCTTCCAGCCACCGGTGAGGGCTGGCATCCATTTGAACCAACATTCCGGCTTGAGACCTTCGTTCTCGCGGACGATAAACCTTTGGCGGCCTTCGTTTCCGCTTCGGGCTGATGTGAGCCTCACAGCGAATTCTGCGAACCGTAGAGGGGCTGACTTGAATGTTTTCATGTTTGGCTAATAACTCGGCAAAATGATGATCATTGCAGTTATGGTAACGTTCGCTGTTAAACAGACTTAAAATGGTTACTTTGAGTTCATCAGGAATGGCATGTGCAGGTTTGCGTCCGCGGTTTTTGTGAATGACACCGGGTTCTCCTTCCTGTAAAATTTTGTTCTTAAGACGGAAAATCTGACGGGTACTAAGATCGAGTAGTTCCGCAGCCTCCTTTGTCGTTAACTGATGAT
>DASSOC010000012.1:0-1653 GCA_035700965.1 Solirubrobacterales bacterium | reverse complement strand
CCTGAATCCGTGACGAATTTCTTCACACATTCAGCGCCTGCCTTGGTATAATTGAAGAAACAGAGGTTTTATAGAACCAAAAATCTTCACCCGGCAGGTGATTTTGATGCGTTTTGAAATTGAATCTTCCAATGATATCCTAACCACTCATAGTGGACTCGGCTTAGTCGGCTTGCTTTACGAGAAAACAGATTTGTTTCACAAGTTGAATGGGAAAGCCCTTCCCGGATTGAATCGAATTCCGACAATATCCAATGATGCCATTGTACGTGCATATCTTGGTTTGCTTACGCAAGGTAAAAATGATTTTGACCATATTGAGCCGTTTCGTAAGGATCACTTTTTTCGGCATGCTTTACATTTGAAGAAAGTCCCGTCAGCACCTCGATTGCGCCAGCGGCTTGATTTAGCAGGCGAGGCGAATGCTTGGTCGTCAGATATTCTTGACGCAGCCGCGTTACTTCCTCAGCGGGCGGGATTGGAGCCCAGTGCCATTCAACTTTCTTCGGGTGACTATGTGCCAGTGGATCTTGACGTGTCACCTTTTGACAATCACAATACGAAAAAAGAAGGCGTTGCCCGCACTTACAAAGGCTGTGATGGCTATGCGCCATTGTTTGCTTATATCGGTCGTGAAGGTTATGGTCTTCACGCCGAGCTAAGAAACGGAGATGTTCATTGTCAAAAACATACACCGGAATCTTTAGAGACGGTTTTGGACAGAGCCCAAACGATGACCGATCGCTCCCTTCTGTTACGAATGGATGCCGGTAATGACAGCCGGGACAATCTGGCCATTTGTCAGGAGCGTGGTGTGTCCTTTGTCGTCAAAAGAAACCTCCGTCAGGAACCGAAAGAAGGTTGGCGTGTCTTCGCTCAACAACACGCAGAGCCGGAAGTGCTACGTGAGGGAAAAGAACGTTATCGCGGCATGATTGCGGTAGATGGCGTTGACAGTCTTGACCAGCCTGTGCACATTGTCTTTGACGTCACCGTAAAAACGATGGAACGCGACGGCCAAATCCTGCTCATCCCTGAAGTGGAAGCTGATACCTATTGGACCAATCTGACCGATGAAGCGGATGTTATCATTGATCTCTACCATGATCATGCCACCTGTGAACAGTTCCACAGCGAATTGAAAACGGATCTTGACTTGGAACGCCTGCCCTCAGGCAAATTCGCGACAAACCATCTCATTCTCTGCCTAGGCATCTTGGCCTACAATATCTTACGAATCATAGGCCAGGAAAGTTTGAAAATAGATGACACACCATTAAAACGAAAGGTTCATCGCCGACGGGTTCGAACGACCATCCAGACCTTGATCACTTTGGCCGCAAAGCTGGTTCATCATGCCAGAAGGTGGTCTCTTCGGATGGGAGACAATCCATGGATGCCGGTGTTCAAAAGGTTATACCTGACTTTCTCGTAAGTTAACTTCAATCAAAAACAGCTTTCACCTTGAAATTCCCGACAAAGGGGTCTATTTGGTGTGTCTATATTTTCAAATATTCACATCAGGGTATCCCCTTTCTACATTTGAAATAGAAAAATGGGCCATAAAGGAATCTGAAATGGTGATTTTTTGCCCAATGAGCTTCGAAATACCTATTACACCTGAGTTAAATACCTACATCACTGATTCAGGTA
>DASSOC010000011.1:0-1011 GCA_035700965.1 Solirubrobacterales bacterium | reverse complement strand
AAAAAGCCGGCGCTTGCGCGCCGGCTTTGGCTGGGGTGCCGCATCGGACCTGCGATGCGGAGGCGCCCCGCCGCCGAATCACCAACTGAAGCCGGCGCCCACGCCGCCGGAGGTGTCGCCTCCGCCGAAGGATGCGCCGATGGAAACGCTCGCCTTGTGATCGGAAAACATGTGCTGATAGCCGATCGAAGCGGCCGACTGGCCGTTATAGGTGCCGGCACCGAAGCCGACCCGGTTGTCACCGGCAAGCCCTGCGGTGTTGATCGCCATCTGCGAAGCCGCCGCTCCCATTGCGCCGAGGTTGTCAATGCGCTTGTCCTGCTGGTTGAAGCGCGCATTGGTCTGGGCCTCGAAGGCGGAGAGGTCTCCGGCAACATCGGCCACTGCGGCATCGGTGTAGGCCCTGGCCGAAGAGAGCGTCTGCGCGCTCTGCGCATCGGTGTAGGTTTTTGCGGATGACAACGCCTCCTGCGTCTGCGCATCGGTGTAGGTCCTGGCGGAGCTCAAGGTTTGTGCGGCAGCCTGGTCGGTGTAGACGGCCGCATTGGCGCTTTGCGAACCGGATGGCTGCTGCGCCATGGCTGCGCTCGACGGGGCGGCGACCTGATTCGCTGCCTCCATCGCGTCCACCTGGTCCTGCAATTGCGTCACCTGCGCGACCAGGTTGGCGGGCACGGCCTGGATACCGTAATGCGACTGCAGATAACCCAGCGTCACGGCAGAGTGCGCGGACTTCGGATCGGCGATGTTGACCAGTTCACGATAGGTGCTGGTGGACGCATTGCCGAAGGAGACGGTGTTAGCGACATTCGCAATCGAGTTCCAGCCGATCGCGACCGAACCGCTTTGCGTGGCCTGTGCGCCGAAGCCGAGCGTGACGGCAGCGGTGCCCGAGGCAACCGAGGTGCTGCCGATGGCCGAGGCACCCACGCCGGTAGCGAACGATTCGCTGCCCACGGCCGTGGCGTTGTTTTCGGTTGCTTGCGAGGCCGAGCCCAGCGCCATGGACAA
>DASSOC010000010.1:0-1724 GCA_035700965.1 Solirubrobacterales bacterium | reverse complement strand
AGACCCGAAACCGGGTGATCTACCCATGTCCAGGGTGAAGTTCGGGTAATACCGAATGGAGGCCCGAACCCACGCATGTTGAAAAATGCGGGGATGAGGTGTGGGTAGGGGTGAAATGCCAATCGAACCCGGAGATAGCTGGTTCTCCCCGAAATCGCTTTAGGGCGAGCCTCAGAGTAAAGATCCTTGGAGGTAGAGCACTGATTGAACGAGGGGTCCCCATAGGATTACCGAATTCAGTCAAACTCCGAATGCCAAGGAAACGGCTCTGGGAGTGAGACGGCGAGTGATAAGATCCGTCGTCGAGAGGGAAACAGCCCAGACCACCGGCTAAGGTCCCAAAGTGTTCGTTAAGTGGGAAAGGATGTGGCGTGGCGAAGACAACCAGGATGTTGGCTTAGAAGCAGCCATCATTGAAAGAGTGCGTAATAGCTCACTGGTCGAGTGACCCTGCGCCGAAAATGTAACGGGGCTAAACGAATCACCGAAGCTGTGGATACGCAAGTATGGTAGGGGAGCGTTCCAAGGACAGCGAAGGTTAACCGGAAGGTTAGCTGGAGTGCTTGGAAGAGAGAATGCCGGTCTGAGTAACGAAAAGAGGGGTGAGAATCCCCTCCGTCGAAAGCCTAAGGTTTCCTGAGGAAGGTTCGTCCGCTCAGGGTAAGTCGGGACCTAAGCCGAGGCTGAAAAGCGTAGGCGATGGCCAACAGGTTGAAATTCCTGTACCACCGAACTTCCGATTGAGTGAAGGGGGGACGCAGGAAAGAGAGGGAAGCGCGCGGCTGAAAGAGCGCGTCCAAGCGGCGAGGTGGATGTCGAGGGAAATCCCGGCATCGTGGAAGCTGAGCCGTGATGGGGAGGGAACTACAGTACCGAAGTCCTGCCTCTTACACTGCCAAGAAAAGCCTCTAGCGAGGAAGTAGGTGCCCGTACCCGAAACCGACACAGGTAGGCGAGGAGAGAATCCTAAGACGCACGGGAGAACGCTCGTTAAGGAACTCGGCAAAATGACCCCGTAACTTCGGGAGAAGGGGTGCTCGAGTTGGACTTGAGCCGCAGTGAAAAGATCCAAGCGACTGTTTAGCAAAAACACAGGTCTCTGCAAAGCCGGAAGGCGACGTATAGGGGCTGACACCTGCCCGGTGCTGGAAGGTTAAGAGGAGAGCTTATCAGGCACTCAACTGAGTGCCATACAGTGGACTGAATCCCATAGCAAGTGTCATGAAAAGAATATGGTGTTTGGTCTGAGGTAGGTATTGAGTTGAGTGCCTGAGAAGGTTCGAATCGAAGCCCCAGTAAACGGCGGCCGTAACTATAACGGTCCTAAGGTAGCGAAATTCCTTGTCGGGTAAGTTCCGACCCGCACGAAAGGTGCAACGACTTGGATGCTGTCTCAACGAGCGACCCGGTGAAATGATAGTACCTGTGAAGATGCAGGTTACCCGCGACAGGACGGAAAGACCCCATGGAGCTTGACTGCAGCCTGATATTGGATGTTGGTATGGATTGTACAGGATAGGTCGGAGCCTGAGAATCCGGACCGCCAGGTTCGGAGGAGGCGCTGTTGGGATACGACCCTTTCGGTACGGACATCCTAACCCGGTACCGTGATCCGGTACGGAGACAGTGTCAGGCGGGCAGTTTGACTGGGGCGGTCGCCTCCTAAAAGGTAACGGAGGCGCCCGAAGGTTCCCTCAGCATGGTTGGAAATCATGCGCAGAGTG
>DASSOC010000009.1:0-119439 GCA_035700965.1 Solirubrobacterales bacterium | reverse complement strand
GCGCCGGCGGCCTCGAGGCGGTCGATCGGGATCGCATCGGGGACGATCACCCGCCGCGCGGCCTTCCAGGCGAGCTTGCGCTGCAGGCCCGCGTACTCGTAATCCTGCATCTGCGCCTGCGGGATCCGCAGCGCCGTGCCGACGGTTGCGACGTCGACGGAGCCGTGGGCGATCGCGAGGTCGAAGCGCCGCGGGCGGGCCCAGCGGCCCAGGGCGGCGCTGCGGCCGGCGAGGGCGAGTGCCTTCGACCCGGTCGCTGCGCCGCCGTGACTGCCGAACGATTCGTATGCGAGGCCGAAGCGCTCGAGCAGGCCTTCGGTCTGGCCGTAGTCGCGGGCGGTGATCGCGACCTCGTGACCGCGCTCGCGGAGCAGCGCGATCACCGGCCGCAGCACGACCGGATGGGCCGCGGCCGTGCAGTCGATCCAGATCCTCAAACGGTCGCGACCGACAGCTGCGGGTAGAGCGGGTGGGCCTCGGCGAGCGCCCGCGTCCGCGCCTGCAGCGCTTCCCGCTCGCCCTCGTAGTCGTCGGAGAGCGCCGTGCAGATGACCCGGGCGACCTCGCGCATGTCGTCCTCTTCGAGGCCGCGGGTCGTCAGCGCCGGCGTCCCGATCCGCAGCCCGGAGGGGTTCATCGGCGGCCGCTCGTCGAAGGGGATCGCGTTGCGGTTGACGGTGATCCCGATCTCCTCGAGGCGCTCCTCGGCGGAGCTGCCGTCGTAGCCGGCGGCGGTGACGTCGACGAGGACGAGGTGGACGTCGGTGCCGCCGGTCAGCACCGTCAGGCCGCCGGCGATCAGCTCGTCGGCGAAGGCGCGGGCGTTGGCGATCGTCTGCCGCTGGCGGGCCCGGAACTCCTCGGTGGCGGCGATCCGCATCGCGACGGCCTTGGCGGCGATGATGTGCATGAGCGGGCCGCCCTGGGTGCCGGGGAAGACGGCGCGGTTGATGTCCTTGGCGTGCTCCTCGCGGCAGAGGATCATCCCGCTGCGCGGGCCGCAGAGCGTCTTGTGGACGGTCGTGGTGACGACGTCGGCATGCTCGACCGGGTTCGGGTGCTCATCGGCGGCGACGAGCCCGGCGAAGTGGGCCATGTCGACCATCAGCAGCGCCCCGACCGAGTCGGCGACCTCGCGGAAGGCCGCGAAGTCGAGCTGCCGCGGGTAGGCCGACCAGCCGGCGACGATCAGCTTCGGCCGGTGCTCGGCGGCGAGCCGGGCGACCTCGTCCATGTCGACCAGGTAGCTGTCGCGATCGACGTGGTAGGGGACCGGCTCGTAGAGCTTGCCGGAGACGTTCAGCTTCATCCCGTGCGAGAGGTGGCCGCCGTGGTCGAGGGCGAGGCCGAGGAACGTGTCGCCGGGCTCGAGCAGCGCCTGGTAGACGGCGTTGTTCGCCTGGGCGCCGGCGTGCGGCTGGACGTTGACGTGCTCGGCGCCGAACAGCTCCTTGGCGCGGTCGATCGCGAGCTGCTCGGCGACGTCGACCTCCTCGCAGCCGCCGTAATAGCGCTTGCCCGGGTAGCCCTCCGCGTACTTGTTGGTCAGGACCGAGCCGGCGGCCTCGAGGACTGCCTGGGGGACGAAGTTCTCGGAGGCGATCATCTCCAGGGTCCCCTGCTGGCGCTCGAGCTCGCGGTCGAGCACGCGGGCGATGTCGGGGTCGACGGCGCTCAGCCGCGCGTTCTGGAAGTCCTCGGGAAGGTCGCTCATCGGTCATCCTCTCTTTCGCTCTCCTGCTTGGTGGCGCCGGTCTCGACCGCGGCGATCTTCGCGACCCGGCGCGCGTGCCGGCCGCCCTCGAACTCGGTCGCCAGGAAGCTCGCGAGGATCGGCGACGCAGCGTCCGCGTCGAGCCGGCGCCCGGCCAGGGTCAGCACGTTCGCATCGTTGTGGCGGCGGCTCATCTCCGCCTCCTCGGGGTCGTGGGCGTTGACGGCGCGGACGCCCTCGACCTTGTTGGCGACGATCGCCACGCCGACCCCGGAGCCGCAGACGAGCACCGCTCGCTCGGCATCGCCGGCGCCGACCAGCCGCGCCGCCGCGGCCGCCGGATCCGGGTAGTCGACCGACTCGGGCGAGTCGGTGCCGACGTCGATCAGCTCGTGGCCCGCAGCCTCCAGCGACGGAGCGACGGCCTCCTTCAGCTCCCAGCCCGCGTGGTCGGATCCGATCGCGATGCGCACCCGATCGAGCCTACGCGATCGGGGTGACGGGACGGGGTGCCGAGGGGCGCCTCCGGAGGGCCGAAGCGGATCCACGGCAATGAAGGAGATGGGCCGACGGATGTGAGGGCTCGTGATCGCAGTGATCGCGATTGAGCTCATATCCGGGACGAATCACGATCGATGCCGGCCGGCCGAGGCAGCGATCGGGATTGGGGCTCGTATAGGAACACAATCCCGATCGATGGTCGGCGGACGTTTCGTCGTCCTCCCCTCTCAGCTCTCTTCGACCAGACCCGCCTGGCGCAGCCGCTCCTCCAGCCCGTACGCAGCCACCGCTCCCTCGCGGAGGACCCTCCACCCTCCCCCCGACTCGATCGCGGACAGGTCAACGACCGTCGACGGGAGGCCGGTCAGCTCGCCACCGTCGATCGCGAGGTCGGCGCCGGCGAGGACGTCGGGATCGAGGTCGGCGAAGCGCGAGGGAGCCGGCTCGCCGCTGCGGTTGGCGCTGGTCTGGAAGACCGGGCAGGAGGCGCCGGCGAGCGGGCCGGCGATCAGGCGGACGCCGAGCCGCTCCGGGTCGGCACGACAGGCGAGCGGGTAGCGGTGCTCGGGGTTGGCGAGGACGAGGGTGAGCGGGCCCGGCAGGAGCGCGGCGACGGCGGCGCGGCTGCGCTCGCCGAGGCCGGCGAGGAGCTCGCGCATCGCCAGCGGCGAGAAGTACATGACCGCCGAGGGCTTGCCGTCGTCGCGGCCCTTGATCGCGTGGATCCGGGTGATCGCCTCGGCGCGGAGAGGGTCGCAGGCGAGCCCGTAGAGGCCGTCGGCGGGGAAGACGGCGACGTCGCCGGCGAGCACGCAGCGCTCCAGGGCGGAGCGGGCGGCCGCGGCGCCGTCGCGCTCGATCGAGATCAGATCGGCCATCAGCGCCGCCCGACGACGACCCGGTCGATCCCGGCGAGATCGGCCCGGGTGGCGACGTCCGGATAGCCGGCGGCCGCGACGAGCGCGGCGACGTCCTCCGCCTGCCCGATCCCGACCTCGAGCGCCACGGCGTCGCAGCGCGGCCCGCTGCCGCCGGGCGCCAGCGCGCCGAGCACCTCACGGATCACCGCCATTCCGTCGGGACCGGCGAACAAGGCCGCTGCCGGCTCCCAGTCGGCGACGTCGGCCGGCAGGGCCGGGCGGTCACCGTCGGCCACGTAGGGCAGGTTCGCGAGCGCGAGGTCGAATCGCCCAGCCGCCGCGGCCACCGGACCGTGCACGAGCTCGAC
Source organism: Solirubrobacterales bacterium (assembly GCA_035700965.1). Classification (GTDB taxonomy): domain Bacteria; phylum Actinomycetota; class Thermoleophilia; order Solirubrobacterales; family 70-9; genus VAYN01. The sequence goes on along the minus strand of DASSOC010000009.1, from coordinate 115,996 downwards.
CCGGGCGGCGAGGCCGAGCGCGGTGGCGTTCTCGCGAGCCAGCGCCAGCGCGCCGGCGTCGATCTCGACGGCGACGACCTCGGCGCCGGGAAGCTCGTCGGCGACCGCGAGCGCGACGGCGCCGCTGCCGGTCCCGATGTCGAGGACGCGACGCGGGGCGAGGTCGAGCGCGAGCTCGACGAGCAGCTCGGTCTCGGGCCGCGGGATCAGCGCCCGCCGGTCGGTTCGCAGCTCGATCCGCCGGAAGCCGCGGCGGCCGAGGATGTAGGCAACCGGCTCGTGGGCGACCCGGCGGCGCACCATCCTGCCGAACTCCCGCGCAGCCGCGGCCGGGACGGGCGCGCCGGGATCGGCGGCGAGCTGCTCGCGGCGGCGCCCGGTCGCCTCCGCGAGCAGCAGCTCGGCGTCGAGCCGGGGCGTCTCCGACCCCGACGCGGCGATCGCGTCGCGCGCGGCCGCGAGGGCATCGGCGACCGTCGCCGCCGCCGTCGCGCTCATCCCGCCGCGGCCTGAGCCTCGAGCTTGCGGCGCTTCTCCTCCGCCGCGAGGGCGTCGGTGAACTCGCGCAGGTCACCTCCGAGGATCTCGTCGAGGGCGTGGCTGGTCAGCTTGATCCGGTGGTCGGTGACCCGTCCCTGCGGGAAGTTGTAGGTCCGGACCTTCTCGGAGCGCTCGCCGGTACCGACCTGCGAGCGCCGCTCGGCGGAGATCTCGGCCTGCTGGTCGGCGAGCGCCTTCTCGAGCAGCCTGGCGCGGAGCACGCGCATCGCCTTCTCGCGGTTCTGAAGCTGCGACTTCTCGTCCTGCATCGAGACGACGATCCCGCTCGGCCCATGCGTGATCCGGACCGCCGAGTCGGTCGTGTTGACCGACTGACCGCCCGGTCCCGAGGAGCGGTAGACGTCGACCTGGAGGTCGTTGGAGTCGATCTCGACGTCGACGTCCTCGGCCTCAGGCAACACCGCGACGGTCGCCGTCGAGGTGTGGATCCGGCCCTGCGACTCGGTCTTCGGGACGCGCTGGACCCGGTGGGTGCCGCCCTCGTACTTGAAGATCGAATAGGCGCCCTCGCCCTTGACCGCGAACGTCACCTCCTTGAAGCCGCCGACCTCGGCCGGGCTCTGCGAGATCCCTTCGGTCGCGAAGCCGCGCTCCTCGGCATAGCGGGTCAGCATCTTGTGGAGGTCGCCGGCGAACAGGGCCGCCTCGTCGCCGCCGGCGCCGGCGCGGATCTCGACGAGCACGTTCTTGTCGTCGTTGGGGTCGCGCTCGACCATCGCCAGGCGGATCTCCTCGGCGAGCTCCTCGAGCTGGGCGGGCGCCTCTGCGACGACCCGGCTGAGCTCGTCGTCGTCGCCGTCGGCGAGCAGCTCGCGGGCGCCCTCGAGGTCGTCGTTGAGCGTCCGCCAGCGCGCCGCCAGCCGGTGGGCGGGCTCGAGCTCGCGGTACTCGCGGCCGACGTCGGCATAGCGCTCGCGGTCGGCGATCACGTCGGGGTCCGACATCTCGCGCTCGAGGTCGGCGAATCGCTCCTCGATCTGGTTGACGAGCTGCTCGATCACGGGATGACCGGTTCCGAATCCGCGCGTGCCCGGGGATTCGCTCGGCCAAGCAGATCGAGGACGCAGGAGGCGAAGCGGCCTGGAAGGCCGTGAGCCGACGAGGACGAAGAGCTGCGCAGCGCCGAGCGGATCATCCGGGTGCGTGGGGGTTCGGGATCGGTCATCCGTCGGATTCTGAAGCGACCTCGACCTGGAGGAGCTCGTCGGGGCGGCGATGCTCGACCTGCAGCGTCGTGTGGTCGATCGCGAAGCGCTCGTGGATCGCGTGTTCGATCGCCAGCCGGGCGGCGTGACAGTCGTCCTCGGTTCCGACGAGGACGTGGGCTGACAGGGCAGGAAATCCCGACGTGACCTCCCAGACGTGGAGATCGTGGACCTCGACGACACCGGGGACGGCCGCCATCGCGCGCCCGATCGCGTCGGGATCGACCCCCCGCGGGGCCGCCTCGAGGAAGACCCGGCCGGACTCGACGAGCAGCGACCAGGCGGCGCGGAGCATGATCGCGGCGACGATCAGCGATGCGATCCCGTCCGCCTGGTCGAACCCGGTGATGACGATGACGAGTCCGGCGATCGCCGTGAAGACGAATGCCGCGAGGTCGGTGAGGATGTGCTGGAAGGCGCCCTCGACATTGAGCGAGCTGCGGTTCGCCTTCGAGAGCGTCCAGGTGGCGAGCAGGTTGACGACGATGCCGAGCATCGCGACCACGAAGACGACGCCGCCCTCGACCGCCGGCGGGTCGATGAGGCGGCGGATTCCCTCGAAGACGATCAGCAGGCCGAGGACGAGCAGCGTCGCCCCGTTGAACTGAGCGCTGAGGATCCCGGCCCGCTTCCAGCCGAACGTCAGCGCCCCGCCGGCCGGGCGGCGGGCGAGCCGGATCGCGACCAGCGCGAGGGCGAGGGCGCCGGCGTCGGTGAGCATGTGCGCCGCGTCGGAGAGCAGCGCCAGCGAGTTCGCGAGGATGCCGACGACGACCTCGACGGCCATGAAGCCGACGATCAGCGCGAGCGCGATCCTCAGCTTGCCGCGATCGGCGTCGGCGGAGACGTCGTGAGCGTGGCCGGCGTGGCCGTGATCGTGCTGGTGGGCCACCCGGGGGAGGCTACGCGACTATCTCGATCGGGCTCTCCCGCCGCTCGAGGTCTGAACCCTCGACGGCGAGGACCTCCTCGAGGGAGGCGATCGCGACCGCGAGCTGGTCGTGGTCGGGCTCGCGGGTCGTCAGGTTCTGGAGCATCAGCCCCGGCCACATCAGCGTCCGCACCCATGCCCTGCGGCGATTTCGGCCCGCCCACTTGATGACCTCGTAGGAGAGCCCGGCGATCAGCGGGATGCCGAGGACCCGGGAGAGGACCAGCCAGTACCACTCGGGCAGCCCGAGCGGTGCGAAGACGAAGATCGCCAAGACCATCACGATCAGCAGGAAGCTGGTGCCGCAGCGGGGATGGAGGCGCGAGTAGCGGGCTGCCCGGGCCGGGCTGAGCTCGTCGCCGGCTTCGAAGCAGGAGATCGTCTTGTGCTCGGCGCCGTGGTACTCGAAGACGCGCCGGAGGTCGGGAAGGCGGCTGATCGCGGCGATGTAGCCGATGAAGATCGCAGTCCTGACGACCCCTTCGACCAGCCAGAAGAGGACGGCGGAACCGAGCTGCTCCTTGATCAGGCTGGTCAGCCCGACCGGGATGACGAAGAAGAGCCCGACCGCGAGGGCCAGCGAGAGCGCGACGGTCAGGCCCCAGGTGAAGCCACCGATCGGCTCCTCGTCCTCGTCCATCTGCGCGTTCGCGGAGAACGCGAGCGCCCGGAAGCCGATCTTCAGCGACTCGGCGAGGGCGACGACGCCGCGGACCACGGGGATCCGCAGGATCCGGTGCCGCCTCGCCCACGAGACGACCGGCTCGGAGGTGATCTCGATCTCGCCGTCGGGGGTGCGGACGGCGGCGGCCCAGGTCGAGACGCCGCGCATCATCACCCCCTCGAGGATCGCCTGACCGCCGACCGGCGCGTCGCGCGAGGCGACCGGCTTGCCGTCCGGCATCGGCGTGGCCGCTTCGTGTAGGTCACTCACGATCGGCCGCGCCGCGACGCGGAAGGGGTCAGGACTTCTTGGCCGCGCGGCGGCGGAAGCGCTCGACGCGGCCGCCGGTGTCGACCAGCTTCTGCTTGCCCGTGTAGAAGGGGTGGCATTCGGAGCAGATCTCTACGTGGATCTCAGGCTTGGTGGAGCGGGTGTAGAACTCGTTGCCGCACGCGCAGCGGACGTGCGAGAGGCCGTATTCGGGATGTATCTCGGTCTTCATCGTCACCGAGTTTAGAGATGGTGTGAAGGGCGGCAGCGGTCTAGGCTCATGTCCATGAGCGAGAACGAGGCGGCGCACGGGTTCAAGGAGGGCGACGAGGTCTGGGTCGAGGACGGCGACGGACGCCGCCACCCCGGCATCTTCGTCGGCGACAACGAGAGCGCCGGCTGGTTCGGGGGCGGGCCCAGCGCCTACGTCGTCCATCCCGAGGCCCACCAGGCCGAGGTCGTCTCGATCTTCCGGATCACGCCCCGGAACCCCTAGAACGGTCCCGGGCGATGCGAGCGATGGTCTTCGACGCGCCCGGGCAGCCGCTGCGAGCGGCCGAGATCGCGGAGCCGGAGGCCGGTCCGGGCCAGCTGCTGCTCGAGGTCAGGGCCTGCGGGGTCTGCCGCACCGACCTCCACCTGCTCGACGGTGAGGTCGCGATCGCCGAGCCGCCGCGCGTGCTCGGCCACCAGATCGTCGCCACCGTCGTCGGCGACGGCAGGCGCGTCGGGGTACCGTGGCTCGGCTGGACCTGCGGAGAGTGCGTCTACTGCCTGTCGGGCCGCGAGAACCTCTGCCCGCGGGCCCGGTTCACGGGCCGTGACATCGATGGCGGCTTCGCCGAGTACACGGTCGCCGACGAGCGCTTCTGCTTCCCGGTCCCCGCCAGCTACCCCGACGAGCAGGCCGCGCCGCTGCTCTGCGCCGGCCTGATCGGCTACCGGGCCCTGACGATGTGCGGGGACGCGCAGCGGATCGGCTTCTACGGATTCGGCGCCGCCGCCCACATCCTCACCCAGGTCGCGATCGCCGACGGCCGCGAGGTGTTCGCGTTCACCCGCGCCGGTGACGACGCCGCGCAGCGGTTCGCGCGCGAGCTCGGAGCCGTATGGGCCGGCTCCTCGGAGGAGCAGCCACCCGAGCAGCTCGACGCAGCGATCATCTTCGCGCCGGTCGGAGCGCTCGTTCCGGCCGCCCTCGCCGCGGTCGCTCCGGGCGGGACCGTCGTCTGCGGCGGGATCCACATGAGCGACATCCCGTCCTTCTCCTACGAGCTGCTCTGGGGCGAGCGCACGGTCCGCTCGGTGGCCAACCTGACCCGCGCCGACGGCGAGGCGCTGCTCGCGCTGGCACCACGGGTGCCGGTGGAGACGGCGGTGTCCACCTACGCGCTCGAGGCGGTCGACGACGCCCTTGCCGACCTCCGCGCCGGTCGCTTCGTCGGCGCCGCCGTGATCGTGCCCGGCGAGTAGGGCGGAAGTAAGCTGTCGCCGGTGCCACCCGCGGCTGAGACCGACGAGAAGATCACGATCGTCCTCGCTGACGACCACGAGCTCGTTCGGGCCGGGATCCGCAAGATCCTCGAAGACGAGGCAGGCTTCGAGGTCGTCGCCGAAGCCGGCGATGCCGAGGCCGCGGCCCGCTATGTGCTCGGCCACAAGCCGTCGGTCCTGGTCCTCGATCTGAGCATGCCCGGGCTGCCGAGCCTCGAAGCGCTGCCGAAGGTGTTCGAGGCGTCGCCGGACACCAAGGTCGTCGTGCTGACGATGCAGAACGAGCCGGCGTTCGCACGCACGTCCCTGCAGGGGGGCGCGAAGGGATACGTGATCAAGCACTCAGCCGCCAGTGAGCTCGTCACCGCGATCCACGCGGTCGTCGCCGGCGGGACCTACATCAACCCGGAGCTGGGCGCCCGGCTCGCCGCCGAGCCGGACAAGCCCGAGGGACCACCCGACGAGCTGACCCCGCGCGAGGTCGAGGTCCTCGGACTGCTCGCGCTCGGCTACGTCAATCCGGAGATCGCCGAGAAGCTGGTCCTCAGCGTCCGCACCGTGGAGACGCACCGGGCGAACATCCAGCGCAAGACCGGGCTCTCGACCCGGGCCGAGCTGATCGCCTACGCGATCGACAACGAGCTCGTCGAGCGCTGAAGCTCGACCGCCCTCCCGGGCGACTGCGCCTCACGTCAGCGATAGCGCGCGAGGGCTAAGGGCCGAGTAGGACTGCCGGTACGACGGCGATGCCGTCCTTGCGTCGGTAAGCGTCGGTGCCGGTCGTGATGACGACCGAGTCGATGAGGTCGTCACCGAGCCGGCCGGCGAGCCATTTGAGGTGTTTCATGTCCCGGTTCTCGGCGGTGCTCGCCAACTTGACCTCGAACGCGACCACCTTCCCGTCTGCACGCTCGACGATGAGATCGATTTCGTGGCGGCCGCCGCGCGTGCGCAGGTGCCCGACGTGAGCCTCAGCCCCCTGGGCATACACCCGCACCGAAAGCGTGACGAGGGACTCGAAGAGCGCTCCGAGGAGTGTCCCGTCGCGCGGAATGACCGGGCCGGGTGAGTCACCCTTGAGGAGCCCCTCCTTCGTGGCACCGAGGAGTTGCGCTGCGAGTGCCGGGTCAGCGAGGTGATGCTTGTGCGGGAGCGCGAGCTGCGCGATGAGGTTGCGCGAGGGCTGCCATGCCGGCAGGTCGTCGAGGACGAACAGCCGCTCAAGGACGTCACGGTATGTCTGCGCGGTGACCTTCGCCGGCTTGTTCTCCTCGCGTCCAGAGGCGGCGTCGCGCACCTTCTCGAACGAGGTCGAAGTCGCGGTCGCGGTCGCATATGCCGTCATCCACCGCCGCAGGAGCGCCGGGTTGCGAACCTGATGGCCGAGCTCGGGGAAGTCACGGTCGACGATGCGGTCGAGGTAGCTCGAGATCTGGGTGCGCAGCGCGCGCCCACTCAGGTGGCGGAGCCCCGGGAAGCCGGACCGCAGAATCTCGTCGGTGTAGCCCTCCAGCCTCATCTTGGTCCGGCCCTGGATGGCTCCGGCCGTCCCGCTCAGAAGCTTCGTGAGGCTTACGGTTGGTGGAGCTGGCTCAGCAGCTCATCGAGTTCGTCGTCGAAGATGCGGCGCTAACCATCCGTGCAGCTCTTAGTAGACCATCCATGCGGATCTTAGTAGAGCATTCGTGCAGGATTGGGGAAATCTAGTCGGACTCGCGCCAGGCGGGCAGTGTCGCCCGGACCAGGGTCCCGCCGCCGTCGCGACCCTCGATCGAGAGCTCCCCTCCGGCGAGCTCGACCCGCTCCCGCATCCCGGTCAGGCCGAACCCGCGGCTGACGCCCGAGAGGTCGAACCCGGTGCCGTCGTCCTCGACTCGGATCACGACGACGCCGTCGCGCTCCTCGATCGCGACCCGGGCGCGGGTTGCATCGGCATGCTTGATCGCGTTGGTCAGGCCCTCCTGGACGAGCCGGTAGATCGTCGATTCGAGCTCGGGCGTGTGCCGGCGACGCGCGTCACCGCGCTCGAAGGCGAGGTCGATGTCGGCCTCGAAGCGGAGCTCCGAGCGCGTCGCAAGCCGGTCCATCAGGGCTTCGATCGCCGCCTCGATGCCGAGCTGATCGAGCGCCGCCGGACGGAGCTCGGCGATCAGGCCCTGGAGGCCGCTGACGGTCCGCTCGACCTGCTCGTTGGCGATCGCGAGGAACTCGCGCGCATCCTCGAGCGTCTCTGCCCGCGCCGCGTGCTCCTGCATGATCCGCAGCGCGCCGAGCTCCTGCAGCGTCTCGTCGTGGAGCTCGCGGGCCCAGCGCCCGCGCTCGCGCTCCGAGGAGGCGATCGCGAGCTTCGCCTTCTCGTCCTCGATGGCATGCGCAGCCGAGATCGCATTGGCGGCACTGGTCGCGAACGACTCGAGGGTGAGCTGCTGGTCAGCCGTGAAGCTCGTCTCGGGTCCGATGTGATCGACGATGAGGAGCACGCCGACGCCCTGACCCCGCGCCCGCAGCGGCACGGCCAGCCCGCTGGAGCCTTCGATGCCGAGCTCCTCCAGCGACTGCGCAGCCGCCGGGCCGATCCGCTGGCTCGCTTCCATCCCGATGAAGTCCGCTGTCCCCGACCCGGGGCCGACGCCGCGGCCGATCGACCGCGACCCGCGCTCCCCCGCCGCCCCGCGGACGACGAGCTGCGGGCCCTCCTGGAGGAGGACGTACCCGGAACGAGCCTTCATCAGCGCCCGGGCCCGTTTCGTGACGAGCTCGAGGACGCGCTCGAGGTCCGACTCGCCACCGAGCTCGCGGCTCAGCGAAGCCGTCGCCTGGAGTCCCTGGACGAGGCGCTCGAGGTCGGCGCGCCCGCGCTGAAGCTCCTCGTGGGTGCGGGCGTTGTTGATCGCGACCGCGCTCCACTCGGCGAGGACGACCAGGAGCCGCTCGTCCGACTCGCTGAAGCTCGCGCCGCCCTGTTTCTCGGTCAGGTAGATGTTTCCGTAGACCTCACCACGGACGCTGATCGGCGCGCCGACGAACGTCGTCATCTCCGGATGGCCGGCCGGGAAGCCGTAGGAGCGGGGGTGGTCGCCGATCCGCTCGAGGCGGAGCGGGCGCGGGTCGCTGATCAGCTCGCCGAGGATCCCGTAGCCCCGCGGCAGCGGCCCGATCCGGCGCCGCGTCTCCTCGTCGATCCCCGAGTAGAGGAAGCGCTTCAGCCGGGTCTTCTGCTCGTCGAGGACGCCGAGCGCCGCGAAGCTGGCGCCGGTCAGCTCCCGGGCCGCCTCGAGGACCTGAGAGAGGACCGCGTCGAGGTCGAGTTCGGAGACGAGGCGGCGGCCGACGTCGAGGAGCCGCTCGAGCTCCGCCGGCTCGAGCTCCCTGGCCTCCGGGCTCATCGGCCGATCCCGATCCTCGGGCCGGGCAGCGGCCGCTCGGGGTTGACTACCGAGCCGGTTCGCAAGTCCGCCCGGATGCTCGACCCCCGTACCCGGCCTAGATTCGGGCACGTGGAGCGCCAGGTACTCATCGGCTATCAGGATAGTCCCGAAGGCCGTGACGCATTGGCCCTGGGACGGCTGATCGCCGAAGTATGTGGCGGCACCCTGACGGTCGCAACGGTCTATCCGTGGCCGCGCGGCCTGATGACCCACGAGGACCTCTCGAACGCGCTTGCGGTCGAGAGCTCCGGCACGTTCGAGACCGCTCGAGGCCTACTCCCGGGACTTGACGTCGACACCGTGCCGATTGCCGAGCAGTCGATCTCCAGCGCGCTCGGCAAGCTCGCCGAGGATCGTCACGCCACCGTGCTCGTGGTCGGCTCCTGCCACCGCGGCAAGGTAGGCGAGACGCTCCTCGGGAGCACCGGCGCCTCGCTGCTGCACGGCGCCCCCTGCGCGGTCATGGTCGCCCCGCGCGGCTTCGCCGACCGCGGCGAGCAGTCGATGCTGAAGATCGGAGTCGGCTTCGACGGCTCGCCGGAGGCCTGGGTCGCGCTCGAGACCGCGATCGCGCTCGCCGAGCGGACCCACGGCGAGGTCCTCGTGCTGAGCGCCGCCGACTATCCGAAGTACGGCTACGCGACGGTCTGGACCGTGATGACCGCGGGCGAGCTCGAGGACGCCGAGCGCAAGGAGATGCAGCGCACCCAGGAGCTGGCCCTCGGCCGGATCCCGCCCGCGGTCAAGTCCGAGGGGCGGCTGCTGACCGGATCCCCGGGCGCCCTGCTCGCCGAGGCCTCGGGCGAAGTCGACCTGATGATCGTCGGCTCGCGCGGGCACGGTCCGCTGCGGCGGACGCTGCTCGGCAGCACCTCGCGGGCGCTGATCTCATCGTCGCGCTCGCCGCTGCTCGTCGTCCCGCGCGGGATTTCGATGGACCCGCTCGGGCTCCGCCGCGGCCGCGCCGACGCGCCGGCCACGGCTTAGGTCCGGCGTCGCTCAGCCGACCGCCGGCCGCTCGGCGCGGATCCGCCCCCCGCGCGTCGGCGCGAAGGTGATCGCGCGGCGCGTCACCCCTTCGGGACGGGCTCCCGGGCGGGCACGAAGCCGCCGTGCCGCGAGGACGGCCCGAATCACGATCTTCATCTCGAAGACGGCGAAGCTCGCGCCCAGGCAGCGGCGGACGCCGCCGCCGAACGGGATCCACTCGTAGGTTCCCGGCGGATCGTCGAGGAAGCGCTCGGGCCGGTAGGCGAGCGGCGCCGGATAGAGGTCGGGACGGCGATGCAGCAGGTAGATCGACGGGGCGATGTTGACGCCCGCATCGAGCTCCCAGCCACCGATCTCCATCGGCCCCTGGAGGCGGCGGACGACCGCGGGGACCACCGGGCGCAGGCGCAGGGTCTCCTTGATCACGGCGTCGAGATAGTCGCCGTCGCCGGCCGCCTCGGCGGCGATCAGACGGTCGAGGACCGCCGGCTCGCGCGTCAGCCGCTCGAACGTCCAGGCGAGCGCCGTCGCGGTCGTCTCGTGCCCGGCGAGGAGCAGGGTCATCAGCTCGTCACGAAGCTCCGAATCGCTGAGCGGCCGACCGTCGGGGTCGCGGGCCGCCAGAAGCAGCGAGAAGATGTCGTCGCCGGCGGCGCCGTCCGGGTCACGTCGGCGGGCGGCGATCTCCTCGTGGAGGAGGGCGTCGGCGCGCTCGCGCTGTGCGGCGAAGCGCCGCCACGGGCTCAGGGTCCCGTTCCGGCCCGCCGTCAGCGCCATCGCCAGCACCCGCGGCCGGCTCGCGACCATGTCGAGCAGGCGCCGCAGCGGCCCGCCGATCCGCTCGCGGCGCTCGGCGTCGTCGAAGCCGAAGACGGCCCGCATGATCACCTCGAGGGTGATCGCCTGCATGCTCGGGAGCGAGGGGAACTCGCGGTCTGCCGGCCATGCGGCGATTCGCCGTTCGGCCACCTCTTCCATCATCGCCCCGTAGGCGCGCATCCGCTCACCGTGGAACGGCGGTAGGAGCAGGCGCCGGTGGCGGAGGTGCTCCTCGCCGTCGAGGAGGAGGACGGAGCCGGGGCCGAGCAACGGCGCCAGCGTTACGTTTCCCTCACCGGCGTAGAGCAGGGCCGGATCGCCGGTGAAGACCCGCTTGACCGCCTCCGGGTCCGCGGTGACGACGAGCTCGCGATCGGGCGTCGGGCGCAGCGTGAAGTAGTCGCCGCAGCTCTCCCGGCAGGCGTCGAGGAACCGCGTCGGCGTGAGCATGAAGCCGACGCTCATCATCGCCTTCGAGAGTGGCGGCCGCGGGGGCATCCCGCGCCGCGACCCGGTCGCCGGGGCAGTTGTGCCGGTAGCGGACACCGCAGACGCGAGCTTAGATGGTCGCGGGCGGGCGCCGGCCGCGATCAGGGTCAGTCGTCGGCGCGGACCGCGATCAGCATCTCGACGCCACCGAGCTGCAGGGTCAGCGAGCCATCCTCGTGCGCGATCGCGCCGCGGTAGACCTCGCGGTTGAGGCTGAGCGAGCCGGTCTCGCGGCCGGAGTCGAGGCGGATGAAGATCGCCTCGTGCTCGCTCGGCTCGCCCCCGGTCATCGAGTGGCCGGCGCGGAGGACGCCTCCGAACGTCGCGACGAGGTGCGGGCTCTCGCCGGCGGAGACGACGTGGACCTCGACGCGGCGCCCGACCAGGGCGAGCAGGGTCGAGAGGGCATCGTCGAAGGTCACCTCCCCCCTGATACCACCCTGCCGCTCAACAGGCGTCGTAGCGGTACCCGGCGCGGGCCGGCGTGCTGACCTGCCGGTCGCGGAGGACGACGGAGACCCGATCGCCGATCGACTCGCAGGCTCGCCGGAAGTCGCGGCGCCGGTACTCGATCGCGAGGACCTCGTCGCCGTGGACGCGGCGGTAGCGGTTGCACTCGCGCCAGCGCCCGCACTCCTCGGCGATCGCGAAGTCGAATCCCGCGCGACGCGCCTCGGACCTCGTGATCCCGGCGGCGTTCTTCTGCGCGACGGCGAGGTCGCTCGCGTGGGAGTAACGCGCCAACAGCTTCGCGTAGGCGAGCGCATCCGCCTTGTCGAAGGGCACCTTCCGCTGCAGCGGCGTGCCGTTGAAGCGGGTCCAGGAGTCGAGATTGTCGAGCTCGACCGCCTCGAACCCGCCATCGGCACAGCCATCGATCATCTGCTCGACCCAGGCAGCCGCGCGGAGGCGCTTCCGCTTCGTGGCGATGTCGATCAGGTACTCGCCGCCCCAGTGGGGATCGTCGCCGAGCCGCTTCAGGACGAGCCGGCGGGGCCAGTTCGAACGCTCGTCGGGGCGGTCGGTCCCGGGCTCGTTCGCCTGCGTCTGAAATGCGTTGACGTAACAGACCGAGTAGGCGGGATCGGCCGCCGCGCGGCCGCTGAACCAGTCCCGGGAAACGACCGAGACCCCGGCGGGAAGCGGATAGTCTCCGCCGATCTGGTAGTCGAAGCCGGCATTCGGGGGCGGCGGCGCGTAGGCGCCGGCGGGCGACGGCGCCGCGAGAGCGAGCAGAGTCGCCCCGATCGCAAGCACCCGCCACGACATCGGCGCATCGTCGCAGGCTCAGAACCTGTCTCGGAATCCCGCGCGTCCGCCTGGCGAGTGCCGGAGGAGTGCCGATCGGGTGACGCAGCCGGCGTGGCGTGGCATAGCCACGCGAGTCGGCGAGGATCCCGAGCGGCACCCTCCGGCGCCGCCAGGCGGGCGTGGGGGGTTCTGAGGCGGGTTCTCAGGCGCGGAGCCCGTCGAGGAGGGCCGTCATGCCCGCCACGGCGCGGTCGCGGGCGGCCGGCTGATCGTCGGCGCGGGCCAGCTGAAGCGCCGCCTCCATGAAGGCGCCGAGCACCATCAGGGCGACCTCGGGGACCGGCAGCGGCCGGAGCTGGCCGGCTTCCGCGGCCGCGTTCAGCGCCGCCTCGATCAGGCCGAGGCCGTGCTGCTGCTCGACCTCGTGCCAGCGTTCCCATCCGAGCACCGCGGGACCGTCGAGAAGGGTGATCCGCTGCAGGCTCGAATCGAGGCTGAGGTCGAGGAACTGGGCGGCGGCGGCGATCAGCGCGCCGAGCGGGTCGCCGTCGGCGAGCGTGGAGAGATCGAAGCCGGCGACGATCTCGCCCTCGACCTGCTCGTGGACGGCCGCGAACAGGCCCGCCTTGCCGTCGAAGTGGTGATAGAGGGCCCCGCGCGTGACTCCGGCCGCGGCGACGATCTCCTCGCTGCTCACGGCGTCATAGCCACGCGCTCCGAACAGGTCGCGGCCGGCGGCGACCAGCGCCGCCCGGGTGGCGGCCCGCCGCTCCGCCTGAGTCCGTCCGGTCAAGTCATCTCCTCCGCGATTTGAGATACAGACTGTCTGTATGTTAGATACATCCTGATTGTATGCAACCTAGCCCCCGGGTCGGCGGGGGCGCGGCCCGAGAGGGGACGATTCGAATGAGCAGCGACGGCGACGGATTCCGAGACGAGCGGGCGGTGCTGACGGCCGGGCCGATCCACTATCGCGAGGCCGGCAACGGCCAGGCGATCGTGTTCGTCCACGGCGCCCTCGCCAACGGCCGGCTCTGGACGGAAACGGCCTCGCGCCTGGCCGCCGGCCACCGCTGCATCGTCCCCGACTGGCCGATGGGATCCCATTCGGAGGCGATGTATCCCGGCGCCGACGTCTCCCCCCGGGGCGTCTCCGCGACCATCGCCGATTTCCTCGCCGCGCTCGACCTAGACGACGTGACGCTCGTCGGCAACGACTCGGGCGGCGCCGTCTGCCAGATGCTCGTGACCGAGAGGCCGGAGCGGATCGGCCGGCTCGTCCTCACCAACTGCGACTGCTTCGACAAGTTCCCGCCGCTCGCCTTCAAGGGCATGGTCCTGACCGCACGGACGCCGGGCGGCTTCCGCCTCCTCGTCCAGGCGCTGCGAGTGCGGCGCATCCGCAGCTCGCCGCTCGCCTACGGGATGCTCACGGCCGGCGAGCCCGACGACGCGCTGCTCCGCTCGTTCATTGAGCCGGCGCTTCGGGACGCCGGCGTCCTTCGCGACGGTCGCGAGTTCGCCGCCGGCATGCGGCCGGCCGACACCCGGGCGGCGGCGGCGAAGCTGCCTGCGCTGACGATCCCGGCGCTGATCGCATGGGGCGCCGAAGACCGGTTCTTCACGCTCGCCGACGGCCGTCGCCTCGCCGCGACGATCCCCGACTCGCGGATGGTCGAGATCGTGGACGCATCGACGTTCGTCTCGCTCGACAGGCCCGGCGAGCTCGCCGACGCGATCGCGGAATTCGTCAGCGCCTAGGCGAACGGGGCTTCAGCTCAGTCCGGCCGCGAGCGCGCGGGCGTTGCGGACCGCGAACGCCTCGCGGTCGTTGTTGAAGTAGACGAAGACCTCGGTACGAGAGCGCCAGGCGGCGATCCGGCGCCGCCAGGACTCGAGCTCGGACTTCGCGTAGTTGCCACGGCGGCCGCGGGCGCCGCGATTCATCCGCACGTAGGTCCAGTCGGCGGTCAGCTCGCGGGTCTGAAAGTCCTGCTCGGGATCGTCGGAGATCACCAGGGCCGCGCCGTGGGAGCGCAGCAGCTCGTAGACGTCGGGTACGAACCAGCTGCGGTCGCGGAACTCGAAGCAGTGGCGGCCGGGGTCCCTGGCGGTGATCGCGGTCAGCGCCGCGTCGAGGCGCTCGTCGTCACGCTTGAAGCTCGGCGGCAGCTGCCAGAGAACGACCCCGAGCTTGCCCGCGGCGCGCAGCGGTTCGATGCTCCCGAGGAAGCGTTCGACGTAGGTCTCGGGCTTCAGCAGACGCTTGACGTGAGTCACATAACGACTCGCCTTGACCGCAAAGCGGAACCCGTCCGGCGTCTCCCTGACCCAGCCCTCGACGGCCGCCTTCGAGGGCAGCCGGTAGAAGGTGTTGTTGATCTCGACCGTGCCGAACTCGCGGGCGTAGGCGGCGAGCCATTCGCGCTGCGGCATCCCCGGCGGGTAGAGGACGCCCCGCCAGTCCTTGTATGCCCAACCTGCGCAGCCGATCCGGACCGGTTTCACCGGCCCGCTCCGGCGCCCCGGCGACGATCGAGCTCGACCCGCAGCTCCGCCGCCACGTCGCTCGGCCGGCGATCGTCGGTGGCGATCGCGACATCGACACCTTCGAGGTCCGGCATCGTCGCCGCAAGCCGGCGGGACGCGTTGAGCAGCTCCGGCAGGCCCGACCAGCCAGGCGGCTCACGACTGAGCAGCCGCTCCCGCATCGTCTCCGGATCGGCATACAGGAGCACGAGCAGATGGTCAGGGACGTCAACGGCTCCGAGCACCGACCGGAGGTGATCATCGTCCTCGATCGTCGCGGTGACCAGCAACAGCTCGCTGCCCACCTCGCGGTAGGAAGCGGTGAGCATCCGCAGGTGGGTGATCGTGCGCTCCCTCGCCAGGGCCGGATGGGAGCGCTCGAGCGCGTCGCACTCGATCAGCGCCGCATCGAGGCCCTCATCGCCGAGGATGTCGTGGAGGTAGGAGGCGACCTCACTCTTGCCAGCGCCGGGCGGCCCGGTGATCACGACCGCGAACATCGACGCGACGATCGCAGGTCCGGCCGCCCGCGGCGGCCGAGGCGCGGGGGCGGAGGCTCAGAGCTCGCGCTCGTAGACGTACATCAGCTCGGTGCCGCTGCGGTTCGTGAGCCCGAACCGCTCGTAGAGCCGGTGCGCGTCGGTGTCGCCCTCGTCGGTGCCGAGGAAGACGTAGTCGCAGCCACGCTCGCGGCAGAGCTCGAGCGCGGCGGTCATCAGCTCCGAGCCGAGCCCCTCGCGGCGCCGTTCACCGACGACGTAGAGCTCGGCGATGTATGCCTCGTTGCCGTCCGACCAGATCGACGGCTGGAACCTGAGCACGATGATCCCGTCCGGCCCGTCCCCGGCGAGCAGCACCGCGGTGCCGCCCGACCCGATCAGCTCCGTGATCCGCGCGGCGATCCGTTCCGGCGCCGGGGTCGGCTCGTCGTACTCGGTGTTGAAGCGATGGAGCAGGCGTCCGATCGCGGGCCCGTCGGCGGCGGTCGCGATCCGAACGCGGTCGCTCATCGCTCCGCGCCGCGTCCCGGCGCTCAGACTTCTTGGTAGAGCGGCCCGTCGCCGCCCTCGGGCATCGTCAGCCGACCGCCCTTGGCGTTGATGGCGCCGCACTGGACGCAGTTCGACGCGGTCACGTGGACGTCGACCTCAGCAGCGTCGCCTTCGAGCTGGTCCTCGGGGATCTCGTAGACCTGCGCGGGACACATCGACACCCACGCCTGCGCCACCTCGCGCGGCACGTGGGTCTGGATCCGGACGTGATTCGGCGCGTCGTCGCGGGTGGCGTTGCCGCTCAGAAAGACCGAGCCGAGCTTGTCGAAGGTGAGCTCGTTGTCGGGCTCGGGGTAGTCGTCGGCGGCCGGGCCGAGATGGACCTCGACCTCGGCGTCGGGCTCGCTCTCCTTGTGGCCGGGAGGCAGCGCCCCGCGGGACAGCAGCCAGGCGTTGGCGATCGCCCCGAATGCGACGAACCCCTTGTCGCCGTATTGGCGGACGTTGCGCGAGCGGTAGAGGTCCTTCTCGATCTCGGAGCCGCGCACCTTCGCCTCGTAGGCGGAGAAATCGACCGACTCGGGATCCGTCTTCAGGCTCTCGACGATCGCCTCGGCCGCGTACATGCCGGCGTGCATCGCCAGGTGGATCCCCTTCAGGTAGGGAACGTTGACCATCGACACGTTGTCGCCGCACATCACCATGCCCGGCACCGCGAGCTTGCGCGGCATCGACCAGTAGCCGCCGGACGGGATCGTCTTCGCGCCCCAGCCGACGCGCTTGCCGCCGTCGAGGAGGTCGCGGATGAAGGGATGGGTCTTGAGCTGCTGGAGGAGGTCGTGGCAGGAGAAGGTCGCATCGGTCGTGTCGAGGCCGGCGACCATGCCGATGCAGAGCTTGTCCTCGCCCATCGGATAGATGAACGAACCACCGAACTCGTTGTACTTCGACGACTTGCGGAGGGGCCAGTTCATCGTGTGGATGACCCGGTCGAGCGGCTTCGGGACCTCCCAGACCTCCTTGACGCCGATCTCCCAACGCTTCGCGTCGCCGGCGAGGTCGTAGTAGTCGACCGCGCAGTCGGTCAGGTGCCCGAGGGTGCCCTCGGCGAGCACGGTCGCCTTCGCCATCAGGTCGGACCCGGGCTCGAAGTTGCCGAGCTGCTCGCCGTCCTTGCCGCGTCCCTTGTCGCCGGAGCGGACCCCGCGGACGATCCGGTCCTCGACCAGCAGCTTGTCGGCCACCGTCTCGGTCAGCAGGTAAGCGCCCGCCTCCTCCGCCCGCTCGGCCAGGAAGCGGCTCAGCTTCGCGATCGAGGTGACGTAGTTGCCGTGGTTGCGGAAGTTCGGGGGCGGCGGCTTCAGCGGTATCGCCCTCGATTTGGTCAGCAGGTAGACGGCGTCCTTGTCGACCTGCTGGTAGACCGGCCACTCCGCGGGATCGAGATCCGGGAACAGCTTCTCCATCGCCGAGGGGACCATGTTGGCGCCGCTCAAGTTGTGGGCGCCGCAGACCTTGCCCTTCTCGAGCACGGCGACCGGGATCTCGCCGAGCCGCTCGGTCAGCTCCGGCTCGTCCTCGAGCAGCTGCATGACCCGGTTCGCGCAGGCGAGCCCGGCCGGGCCCCCGCCGACGATGACGATGCCCGCCTCGAGCCGCTCGTCCTCGGGATCGGTCGGGGAGCCGACGTGGGCGCCGGGATCGAACGGGGGCGGGAACTGCCCGGGAGCGACGCCCATCGCCGGATCAGCCGCCCTTCTTGGCCTTGATGGCCTCGGTCAGCTTCGGCATGATCTTGTGCAGGTCGCCGACCACGCCGAGGTCGCAGAACTCGAAGATCGGCGCGTTCTGGTCCTTGTTGATCGCGAGGATGTTCTCGGAGCTCTGCATGCCGACCTTGTGCTGGATCGCGCCGGAGATCCCGACCGCGAGGTACAGCTTCGGGGCGACGGTCTTGCCGGTCTGACCGATCTGCGTCGAGTACGGGTACCAACCGGCGTCGACGACCGCCCGGGTCGCCGCGACGGCGCCTCCGAGCGACCCCGCGAGGTCCTCGGCGAGCTTGAAGTTGTCCTTCTCGCCCAGGCCGCGGCCGCCACCGACGAGGATGTCGGCATCCTCGATGTTGACGTCCTCGCCGCGGGCCTCGCCGCGGGTGACCATCGTCGCCTTCGTCGACCACTCCGACAGCTCGACCTCGACGTCCTCGACCTCGGCGGTGCCGGAGCCGGACTCGTCGACGTCGAACGCGTTGAGGCGGCCGATGATGATCCCCGGCTCGCTGACGTAGCCGACGTCGACGATCGCCGAGTCCTGGAGGACCGGGCGCTCGGCGACGAGCTTGCCGTCGGCCGCCTTGACCGCCGTGACCTCCATCGTCACCCCGGCGCCGAGACGGGCCGTCAGGCCGGCGCCGATCTCGAAGCCGAGCAGGCCGCCGCCGAACAGTGCGTAGCCGATGCCGTTGTCGGCGATCACCTTCGCCATCACGTCGACGATCGGCTGCGCGAGCCCTTCCGGGCAGGCCTTCGCCCGGTAGACCTTGCTCGCGCCGTACTTGCCGAGAGCCGCGGCAGCGTCGTCGGAGACGTCGCCGACGACGACCGCGGAGGCGGTGCCGCCGGTCTCGGAGGCGAGCTTCGCGGCCTCGGAGATGGCCCCGAGCGAGTTCTTGTTGAAGTTGCCCTCGTCGTCATGGAGGGCGTAGACAAGGATGTCCGCCATCTAGATCAGCTTCCTTTCGTCGAGCCAGGCGACGATCTTCTCGACCGTCTCGTTGGTGTCCTCGTCCTCGAACACCTCGCCGGCCTCCTTCTCGGGCGGCGGGTTGATCGCGAGCACCTGCGTCTGCGAGCCGGCCTCGCCGACCCTGTCGGCCTCGATGCCGACATCGCCGGTGGCCTTGCTGTCGAGCGGCTTCTTCTTCGCGCCCATGATCGCCTTCAGCGACGGGTAGCGCGGCTCGTTGATCGCGTCGCCGACGCTGATCACGGCCGGAAGCTGGATCTCGACGGTGTCGTAGCCGTACTCGGCCTGACGCTCGCAGCGGAGCTTCTCGCCGGCGACGTCCATCTCGATCACCTGGGTCAGCGAAGGCATCTTCAGGTGGTCGGCGACGACGGCGCCGATCGTGTAGCACTCGCCGTCGTCGGACTGCTGTCCGAGCAGGACGAGGTCGGGCGACTCGGACTCGAGGACCTTGGCGAGCGCGTAGCCGGTCGCACAGACGTCGGAGCCGGCGAGCGCATCGTCGCTGAGGTGGACCGAGCGGTCGGCGCCGAGCGCGACGGCCTTGTGGAGCGCGCGCTGGGCGCTGTCGGGGCCCATCGTCACCGCGACGATCTCGTCGACCTCGACAGCTCCGCCCTCGCGGATCTGCATCGCGGCCTCGATGCCATGGGTGTCGAACTGGTTCAGGGTCTTCTCGCCCGAGCGGTCGAGCCGCTTGGTGGCCGGGTCGAGCCGCTTCTGAACGGCCGCGTCCGGGACCTCCTTGACTAGGCAACAGATCTTCAAAGTGGGTGCCTCCTTGGGGACTTGCGGCGGGGATCGTATCGGGTACCGGCCGTCGTTGACTGACCAGTCAATCGGCCTTCGCTTACCGACTCCTACGAGGGAGACCGGCCGGGGCGTGACCCGGTCGGTCGGCGCAGTCGAGCAGCCCGGAGGGCTGCGAGTCGCGCAGTGGTCTAGGCCGCGGCGTGACCCGGCCGGTCGGCGCAGTCGAGCAGCCCAGAGGGCTGCGCGTCGCGCAGTTATCTCTACGCGGGGGTTCCGACGCCGCCGCGGAGGAACTCGACGATGTCGTCGGTCGGCGCCCCCGGCGTGAACACCTCGGCGACGCCGAGGCGCTTCAGCTCGGGGATGTCGTCGGCGGGGATGGTCCCACCGACGGTGACGAGGACGTCTTCGGCCCCCTGCTCGCGAAGCATCGCCACGATCTTCGGGACCAGCGTCATATGGGCGCCGGAGAGGATCGAGAGTCCGACCGCGTCGGCGTCCTCCTGAATCACCGTCGCCGCGATCTGCTCGGGCGTCTGGTGCAGGCCGGTGTAGATGACCTCCATCCCGGCGTCGCGCAGGGCGCGGGCGATGATCTTCGCGCCGCGATCGTGACCGTCGAGGCCGGGCTTGGCGACGACGACGCGGATCTTCCGTTCGCTCATGGACGGAAGCGTATCCGCCCCGCGCACCCCCGGTCATCTCACCACCGCGAAGCGCGGGCGGGATCACCCGTGTGGTGTCGAGTCAGGGGCAGTTCGGCCAGGGCGAGGTGCCGGTGCGCATCTTCAGCCGGACGGCCACGAAGGCCTGCGTCTTGTAGCTGTAGTCGATCGGATCGCCGCCGGGCGAGCGCGGCGCGGTCCGCCAGGTCGAGCGCATGAACTGGAAGGCGCCGCGGTAGGCGCCGCCGCCGCCGACCGCGTTCGGGTTGCCACCGGACTCGCAACGGGCGACGCGCTTCGCCCAGCGCTTGTTCTTCTTCGAGACCTTGCGCTCGAAGACTCCGTCGTAGGTTCGTTTGTGGTTCGGCTTCGCGGTCGTCGTCGCGCCGGCGACGCTCACGGTCAGCGCCGCGACCGCGAATGCCGCCACGGCAGCGAGCAGCAATCTGGGAATCGGTCTTGCCATCGAGGCGGGCAGGCTAAGGATCGTGTTAGCGAAGCGTTAGCCGATCGTCCGCATCTGCAAGATCCCGCCCAGATGGAGGAGACGCCCGCTGGGCGTCGTCGACCGCCGGCGCAATTCTCAGTCGGTGATCCCGGTCGTGACGACGAAGATCGCGACGATCGCGATCAGCAGCGTGATCCCGATCGCGATCGCGGCGACGGTGAGGAGCGTCCGCTTGACGTTGAGCTCCTCGTCGGGGCCCTCGCTGAAAACGTCCTGGCGGACGTCGACCGCGTCGCCGGTGCCGCCGCTGTGATGCTCGGCCTCCTGCTGCTTTCGGGCTGCCTGCTCGGCGAGCTCGCGGGTCGGGTAGTTGGAGAGCGCCTGGGCCTCACCGGTGCGGCGGACATCCCACCCCTCGACGTCGCTGCGGACAACCTCGAAGTCGCTCATACCGCCCCTCTGCCCCTTCCTGGTCGGATCAATAAACCGGCGTTTCAGTGTAAGTCCCGAACACCCGCTGCAGAGCGGCGACCATCTCCCCTTCGCTGACCCGGGCCCGGGCGCAGTCGAGCAGCGCCGGCATCAGGTTGCGGTCCTCGGCGGCGGCCCGCTCGAGGGCCGCAAGCGAGGCGTCGGCGGCGGCGCCGTCCCGCCGCGCGACGGTACTCGAGAGCCGCTCGCGCTGGCGCCGCTCGGCGGCCGGGTCGGGACGGTGGATCTCGGTCAGCTCGTCGTCGTCGACCCGGAAGGCGTTGACGCCGACCATGATCCGCTCCTCGTTCTCGAGCGCCGCCTGGTGGGCGAAGGCGGCATCGGAGATCTCGCGCTGCGGGAAGTTCGCCTCGATCGCGGCGACCATCCCGCCGAGCTCGTCGATCCGCGCGAAGTAGTCGTAGGCGGCGGCCTCCATCTCGTCGGTGAGCTTCTCGACGAAGTAGGAGCCGCCGAGCGGATCGACGGTGTTGGTGACGCCGGACTCGTGGGCGATCACCTGCTGGGTCCGCAGCGCGATCCTCACGGCCTCCTCGGTCGGCAGCGCGAGCGCCTCGTCGAAGCTGTTGGTGTGCAGCGACTGGGTGCCGCCGAGGACGCCGGCGAGCGCCTCGATAGTCGTCCGGACGATGTTCACGAGCGGCTGCTGGGCGGTGAGGCTGACGCCGGCGGTCTGACAATGAGTCCGCATCAGCATCGACCGCGGGTCCTTCGCCCCGAACGTGTCGCGGAGCTCGCGGGCCCAGATCCGGCGAGCGGCGCGGTATTTGGCGATCTCCTCGAAGAAGTCGATGTGGGCGTTGAAGAAGAACGACAGCCGCGGCGCGAAATCATCGACGTCGAGACCGCGCTCGACCGCCCGCTCGACGTAGGTGAGGCCGTCCTTGAGCGTGAAGGCGAGCTCCTGCGCGGCCGTCGATCCGGCCTCGCGGATGTGGTAGCCGGAGATCGAGATCGGATGCCAACGCGGCATCTCGGCGCTGCACCACTCGACCATGTCGGTGACCAGTCGCATCGCCGGCTCGATCGGGAAGCACCACTCCTTCTGGGCGATGTACTCCTTGAGGATGTCGGTCTGGATCGTCCCGCCGAGCTCCGCCGGGGCGATCCCCTTCTCCTCGGCGGCGACGACGTAGAAGGCGAGCAGGATCGCCGCCGGAGCGTTGATCGTCATCGAGACGGTCACCTCGTCGAGCGGGATTCCGTCGAAGAGGGTCTCCATGTCGTCGACGGTGTCGAGCGCGACGCCCTCGACGCCGACCTCGCCGAGCGAGCGGTCGTGATCGGAATCGAGGCCCATCAGGGTCGGCATGTCAAAGGCACAGGAGAGGCCGGTCTGGCCATGGTCGAGCAGATAGTGGAAGCGCTCGTTCGTCTCCTCGACGGTGCCGAAGCCGGCGAACTGGCGCATCGTCCACAGCCGCCCCCGGTACATCGACTCGTACGGCCCGCGGGTGAACGGGTAGCGGCCGGGCTCGCCGACCCGCTCCTCGAGCTCGCCGGCGACGTCCTCGGGACCGTAGAGCGGCTCGATCTCCTGGCCGGAGATCGTCGAGAACTCGGCCTCGCGTTCGACCCGCTTGTCGCCCGTTGCTCGGCTCACGGGCAGGATGATGTCACCCGGCAGCGACCGCGCGCAGCGGCGGCGCCCAGATCTCCTCGAGGAAGGCGCTCAGCTCCTCGTTCAGCCGCTCCGGGTGCAGGCGCCACTCGACAATCGAGCTCGCTTCGACCAGGCGCGCGTTCGGCAGCTCCTCCAGCAGCATCCCCGAGTCGCTGAAGGGGTGGAGCGGGTCGCGCGGGTGGCCGACGACCAGCGTCTCGTGCTCGATCCGGACCCGCTCCTCCCGGTGCGGCGCGGTCTCCCCCAGCAGCAGGCCCTCGAGCACCGCCTCGGAGGGTCCCGGCCGCTGGCGGACGAAGTCGAGCGCGAGGTCGGCGAGGAAGGTCGTCCGCGGCACCGCCCGGGTCAGCAGCGAGAGCCCCTCGAAGGCGGGCCGGCCGAACTTGAGACCGAGCAGGACCGGGGCGAAGAAGCCGGCGACGGTGGCGAGGGCGTGGTCGAGGACCGGCATCTCGATGAAGAGGGCGCGGGCGCGGTCGGGGTAGCGGACCGCCAGCTCCAGCGCGACGTTGGCGCCAAGCGAGGTGCCGCCGATAACCGCCTGCTCCTCCCCCAGGTGGTCGAGCAGCGCCACCAGCTGGCGGGCGAAGAGCGGCATCGAGTACAGGCGCAGGTCCTCGGGGCGGTCCGAGCGGCCGTGGCCGAGCATGTCCACGCTCACCACCCGGTTGCCGCGGCTCGCCAGCTCCGGCGCCAGGCGGTCGAACATGTGGCGGTTCATCAGCAGCCCGTGCACGAGCACGATCAGCCGCTTGCCCTCACCGTGGACGTCGTAGGAGATCCGGTGCCCCTCGTAGCGGAACTCGCCCATGGGCAGATCCTATTTGCGGGCGCCGGCGGGGCCCATCAGTAATCGACCGCCGCCCGCGGCAGGTCGCGCAGCCGCGGCACCGGCGAGGGCAGCAGCCAGAGGACGCCGGCCAGGCCGCCGATCGCGGTCACCCACATCGTCGTCTGCAGCCCGATCGCGGCCGCCAGCAGGCCACCGGCGAGGGCGCCGATCGGGCGCACGCCGTAGTTGACGAGCAGGAAGGCGCCCGAGACCCGGGCCCGCAGCGGGTCGGGGACGACCGAGGCGTAGAGGGCGCCGAGGCCGACGTCGAGGACCATCACGCCGGCGCCGGTGAAGAACTCGGCGACCGCCACCACCAGCGCCGGCGAGGGTGAGCCGGCGGCGAGCGGGACCAGCAGGAGCGGCGCCGGCATCAGCACGAAGGCGATCACGAGGGACATGCCGAGGCCGAACTGGCTGCTCAGCCGCCGGGTCAGCAGCGCCCCGAAGAGGGAGCCGACGCCGCCGATCGCGAGGGCGATCCCCACCGCCCCGGCGCCCATGCCGAGGTTGCGGGTCGCGTAGAGGACCAGCAGCGCGTAGAAGCCGGTGTTGAAGAGGTTCAGCGTCGCCGAGGCCAGCAGCGAGGCGCGGACCAGCGGCGTGCGGGCGATGAAGCGGCCGCCGGCGGCGAGGTTCTCGCGG
This sequence comes from Solirubrobacterales bacterium, assembly GCA_035700965.1. Classification (GTDB taxonomy): domain Bacteria; phylum Actinomycetota; class Thermoleophilia; order Solirubrobacterales; family 70-9; genus VAYN01. Next base: position 92,166 of record DASSOC010000009.1, on the reverse strand, counting down.
GCGGTCCCGCTCGTCGCCGGAGCCGCCTCGACGGCCCGGGCGCGGCTGACGAAGAAGGCGGAGCCGAGGTAGGAGAAGGAGTCGAGGAGGATGGCGAACGGCGCCGTCAGCAGCTGCACCAGCATCCCGGCGACGCCGCTGCCGGCGACGAGCGAGGCGGCGCGGCTGGCCTGCAGCAGCGAGGTGGCCTCGATGTAGTCGTCGCGCTCGAGCAGGGCGACGAAGACGACGTCGTAGGCGACGCTGAAGATCACGCCGAGCGAGCCGGCGGCGAACGCGACGACGTAGAGATGGGTGAGCGTGAGGACGCCCAGCGCCCAGGCCGCCGGGATCGTCAGCAGCAGCGCCGCCCGGCCGAGGTCGGCGGCGACGAGCAGCTGGCGCCGCCGCGGCCGCCGGTCGGCCCAGGCGCCGGCGTGGATCGCGAAGAACAGGTTCGGCGCCAGCGCCGCCGCCGTCAGCAGCCCCATCTGGGCGGCGCCCGCGTGCAGGGTCAGCGCGGCGAGCAGCGGGATCGCCAGCAGCGAGACCTGGTCGCCGAAGAGCGAGATCGTCTGCCCGGTCCAGAAGTCACGGAAGGAGGGGTTGCCACGCAGCAGCCGAGGTGGCGAGGGGCGGGTCATCGCCCCTCCGGCGCCTCCTCCGGCAGCGGGAAGGCGAAGCCGATGACGTTGACCGGCCGCGCGCCCTCCGCCGGCGGCTGGCGCTCTTCGAGCCGCTTCAGGTAGGGCTCGAGCAGGGCGCGGATCCCCTGGTCGAACTCGCGCAGCTCGCTGGGAGTCATGTAGACGAGGGCGTCGCTCATGCCGGCCGCGTCCACCCACTTCGGGTCCTCGTCGGCTCGCCGCTCCAGCCACTCGACGGCGCTCTGGAAGTAGCGCTCGATGACGACGCGCGTCAGCATCGCCCCGGCGGTGTCGGCCTCGTCGTCGCTGCCCCGAGCCGCCCATTCGGTCGTGATCGCCGTCGCCCGCCAGGGCCGCTCCCGGCCGCGGCCGCCGCCCGCTTCCTCGACCAGGCCGTACTTCGCCAGCTGGCGCAGGTGGAACGAGCAGCTGGCGGCGCTCTCCCCGATCCGCTCCCCCGCCTGCGTCGCCGTCAGCGGCCCGCCGCGGCGCAGCTGTGAGATCAGCTCAAGCCGAATCGGGTGCGCGAGCGCCCGCAGCGCCCGCGGCTCGGTCAGCTGGACCGTCCTGTGCTTTTGCTCCGGCACCTATCGAAAGGTAGCTTTCAAAAGAGTTCTTTTCAAGCGCGGGGAAGACCTTCTCGACGAAGGTGCTGACCAGCTGGGGGTCGAACTGGCTGCCGGCACCGCGGCGCAGCTCCGCGAGCGCCTGCTCGGGAGGGAGCGGCGGCTTGTAGGCGCGGCCTTCGGTCATCGCGTTGAAGGCGTCGCAGATGAAGATGATGCGGGCGCCGAGGGGGATGTCCCCGGCGGCGCGGCGGTCGGGATAGCCCTCGCCATCCCAGCGCTCGTGGGTGGAGCGGACGACGCTCGCGACCGGGCCCAGGGCGGGGGCGGCTTCGAGGATGCGCTGGCCGATCACCGTGTGCTTGCGCATCAGCTCCCACTCCTCGGCGGTCAGGTCCTCCCCTTTGTGGAGGATCTCGTCGGGGATCGCGATCTTGCCGATGTCGTGCAGCTCGGCGGCGCGGACGACGACGTCCTGTTGCTCGGCGTCGAGGGCGAGCGTCTTGCCGAAGGCGGCGGCGAGGCGGGTGACGCCGTCGAGGTGGCGCTCGAGATCGGGCTCGCGCTCGTGCAGCATCCGCAACAGGACCCCGCGCGTCTGGCTCCGGGCCGAGTCGGCGCGGCGGCCCTTTTTCGCGTACATCCGCCGGTCGGCGACGCGCAGGGCGTCGGTCGAGGTCGTCACCTCGACCGGGATCAGCACCTTCCCCCAGGAGGCGGTGATCGCGAAACCGCTGCCGCGTTCGCTCAGCGCCGCCTCGGCGATCTCGCAGATCGTTTCCGCCGAGAGGCTGCGGGTCGCGGCGAGGACGCAGAACTCGTCGCCGCCGAGCCGGTAGGCGCGGCCGTAGGGCTCGACCGCGGCGGCGAGCTTGCCGCCGAGGCGTTGCAGCAGGTCGTCGCCGGCCGGGTGGCCGAAGTCGTCGTTGTAGGCCTTGAAGCCGTCGAGGTCGTAGAGCGCGAGGACCACCGCCTCGGGCGGCGAGGCCGAAACAGCGCCTTCGAGGTCGGCCATCAGGGCGCGGCGGTTGGCGAGGCCGGTGAGGGCGTCGGTCACCGCCTTCGTCTCGGTCACAGCGAGGATGCGGGTGTTCTGGTCGAAGGTGATCGCGAGGCGGGCGAGGACGGCGGTCCCGCAGGCGGCGCCGCAGAGGACCGCAGCGACGCCGATCGGGAGGAAGCTGCTGGCGGCGAGCAGGCCGATCCCGACCACGCCCATCGCCAGCGGGAGCGCGATCCGGCGCCGCTCCGACCGCCCCACCGTGCTGCCGGCCTCGGCTCCCGGCAGCCAGGATGCGGCGGCCAGCAGCAGGAAGGCGAGCGGCCAGCCGATGCTGGCGACGTTGAGGGCGGCGGTCGACTGGCCCCCGACCGAGAGGTAGACGACGTCGGAGGCGCCGAAGAGCAGCAGGGCGAGGGCGATCAGCAGCCAGGTTCCCTCCGTCTTCCACTTCGAAGCGGCGAAGGCGCCGCTGAGCAGGCCCAGCAGGACCAGGTCGAAGCAGGGGTAGGCGAGGCTGACCGCGACGCCGAAGCCGTCGCCTTCGAGCGCTCCCAGCACCGGCGGGAAGATCAGCGCCGCGGCGACCCCGGCCACCGCCAGGGCGGCGATCAGGCCGTCGACCCAGGCGAGCGGATCCAGACGCGGGACCCGCGCCCGCAGCAGCAACACCAGCGCCAGGTAGCTGGCCGGGTAGAAGGCGAGGAAGCCGAGGTCGGCGGGAGAGGGGAACGGGGCCGGGCTCGCGTAGTAGAGGACCACCGAGTAATAGGTCTGCCCCATGGCCCAGCAGAGCAGGCCGGCGCCGAGCGCCAGCCAGGCCCCGCGCTCCGCCTCGAACCGGGCAGCCCGCGTGAGGACGATCAGTGCCGCGCCCAGCACCACCGCGTCGTAGACCCAGCGACCAATCGCGTCTTCGAACGGTTCGCCGCCCAGCCGCCCGAGGACGACTACGGCATAGAGAGCCAAAAGGCCGGCCAGGAGCCCCAGCGACAGGAAGGTGAGCTTTCGCGGCGACCGGCGCCACTTGGACGGGTTGTCCACAGAGGCCTCATCGACGGGACCCGTCCGTTTCTTTAGAAGAAGATCCCGTTGCAAACTCGTCGCGGCGCTTGATCAGCAGCCACTGCGGCTTCTCGCCGCGGCCGGTGCGCTGCAGGGCGAAGCCGCCCTTCAGCTTCTCGCCGTGAAGGACGAAAACGGCGTGGCCGCGTTCGAGCGCCTCGGGCCACGGCACCCGCCCTCCCTGCTCGTAGCTGCCGCGGTCCCAGATCTTCACCCAGCCGCCGCCGAGCTCGCCCTCGAAATCGTTGTGGGAGATCGAGTGGTCCCCGACCTCGATCGCCAGCCGCTTCACCGCCGGGTCCATCGACGGCTGTTTGGGCACCGCCCACGACTTCATCACCCCGCCGACCTCGAGGCGCAGGTCGAAGTGGTGCGCTCTGGCCTGGTGCTCCTGGACGACGAAGGCGCCGGCGCTGACGCCGCGGATCGCGAACTGCTCGTGCCCCTCGACCTTGACCGCCTCGACCTCGACCTCGCTCACCCCCGCACCACGCGGTCCCTCGCGCAGGAAACCGACCAGCGCATCCACCGCTTCCCTTCCGGCCTCGGCGTGGATCAGGACGCTGCCGTCTGCCGCATTTCGCACCCAGCCGAGCGCCCCGAGCTCGCGAGCCTGACGCACCGTGGCGTCGCGGAAGCCGACCCCCTGGACCCTCCCCCGCACCGTCGCCCGCACCGCGATCTTCTCCGCCATCGCCAAAGGCTAATCCCGGCGCTGCCAGCGTGGTCGCGATATAGGTTGGAGGACGAGATGCACGACTACGTGATCGTCGGCGCCGGTTCGGCTGGCTGCGTGCTGGCAAACCGCCTCAGCGAGGACCCCGCGGTGCGGGTGCTGCTGGTCGAGGCGGGCGGCAAGGACCGCCACCCCAACATCAAGATCCCCGCCGCCTTCGCCAAGCAGTTCAAGACCGGGCTCGACTGGGATCTGGCGACCGAGCCGGAGCCGCACTGCGACAACCGCTCGCTCTACATCCCCCGCGGCAAGGGGCTCGGCGGCTCCAGCTCGATGAACGCGATGCTCTATGTGCGCGGCAACCCGCTCGACTACGAAGGCTGGGTCGAGGCGGGCGCCGCCGGCTGGGGCTGGGACGACGTCCTCCCCTACTTCCTCAAGGCCGAGGACAACCAGCGGGGCGCCTCCGACTACCACGCCACCGGCGGCCCGCTGCGGGTCGAGGACGAGCGCTCCCCGCGACCCCTCACCGGCCGCTTCCTCGCCGCCTGCGCCGCGGCGGGCATCCCCCGCATCGACGACTACAACGGCCCCGAGCAGGATGGGGCGGCGCTGGCGCAGGTTACCCAGCGCCGGGGCCGGCGCTGGAGCGCCGCCGACGCCTACCTGCGCCCGGCGCTGAAGCGGCCGAACCTGGAGGTGGTGACCGGGGCGCTGGTCGCGGGGCTGGAGATCGAGGGCGGCGCCGCCCGCGGCGTCCGCTACTCGCGCCGCCGCGGCGGCGAGCAGGTGGCGCGGGCCGGGCGCGAGGTGATCCTCAGCGCCGGCGCGATCGGCTCGCCGCAGCTCCTCCTGCTCTCCGGCGTCGGCCCCGCCGACCAGCTGCGCCAGCTGGGGCTGCCGGTGCACCGCGACCTGCCGGGAGTCGGCGGGAACCTCCAGGACCACCCCTACGTCACCTGCGTCTGGGACGTGCCCGGCGGCGGCTCCCTCGCCGACGCCGAGAAGCCGAAGGCGCTGCTCGAGTACCTGCTGCGCAAAACCGGCCCGCTGACCTCGCCGGTCGCCGAGGCCTTCGCCTTCATCCGCAGCCGCCCCGGCCTACCCGCGCCCGACCTGCAGTTCCACTTCGCCCCCGCCTACTTCGTCGACAACGGCTTCGAGGAATACGACGGCCACGCGATCACCAGCGGCCCAGTCCTGGTCAAACCCAAGAGCCGCGGCTGGGTCCGCCTGCGCTCGGCCGACCCGGGCGCGAAGCCGCGCATCCTCACCAACTCCCTGGCCGCCGACGAGGACGTCGAGGCACTGCGGGCGGGGGTCGAACGGGCCCGCGAGATCGCCGCCGCCGGCCCGCTCGCCGAGGTCGTCGGCCGCGAGTTGTTCCCCGGGCCGGAGGTCGATACCGACGCGGCGATCGCCGCCGACATCCGCCGCCGGGCCGAGCTCCTCTACCACCCGGTCGGCACCTGCCGGATCGGCGGCGGCGATGACGCCGTCGTCGGCCCCGACCTCCGCGTCCGCGGCCTCGAGGGGCTGCGCGTCGCCGACGCCTCGGTGATGCCGGTGATCCCCTCCGGCAACACCAACGCGCCGACGATCATGCTCGCCGAGAAGGCCGCCGATCTGATCCGGGCCGCCGCGTAGGCTCCGCGGCCGTGCCCTTCCTCTTCTTCGCCGCAATCGCGCTGATCGGCGCCGCCGTCCACGCCCGTCGCGAGCGCGACGAGGGCGCCGCCCGCACGCTGGAAATTTTCCTCGTCTGGTGGATGGTGGTCGCCGTCGGCGCCGCCGCGATCTTCGGAGCGATGTTCCACCTCTTCGACGGCCCGCACACCGCGCGGGAAATCGGCTACACCAACGGCGACGGCGGCTTCCAGACCGAGGTCGGGTTCGCCGACCTCGCGATCGGCGTCCTCGGCGTCCTCTGCGCCCGCTTCCGCGACGGCTTCCTGCTCGCCGCCGTGATCGCGGTCTCGATCGCCTACCTCGGCGACGCCTACGGCCACCTGCACCAGGAGGCGGTGTACGACAACCACGATCCGGACAACACCGGGCTGCTCCTCTGGAGCGACTTCATCACGCCGCTGGTCGCGATCGGCCTCTACGCCGCCTGGCACCGCGCGCGAAGAGCTCTCGCTGTCGCCCTGCGCTGAGTCTTGGTGGGGGTTGGCGCGCTCAGCCGCGGGTGCCGCCGCCGCTGCCGTCCGGCGACCAGCCGGGGCCGCGGAAGAGGTAGCCGAGGCGGTGGCGCCAGCTGCTCGCCGCCCGCACGTCGCGCCAGATCGCCCCGAACTCGTGGAAGGCGACGCGGGTCGGCCGGAAGCTGCGGACGTTTTTGGTCAGGCCGTAGCGAACCCGCTCGGTCTCGCCCTGGTAGGTGCCGAAGAGGCGGTCCCACACGATCAGGATGCCGCCGTAGTTGCGATCGAGGTAGACCTCGTTGGCGCCGTGGTGGACGCGGTGGTGCGAGGGCGTGTTGAAGACGAGCTCGAACCAGGCCGGCATCCTCCCCACCCGCTCGGTGTGGATCCAGAACTGGTAGATCAGGCTGACCGCCTGCTGGGTGAGGATCATCCAGGGGGCGAAGCCGACGAGCGCCAGCGGCGCCCAGAACGGCAGCGAGGTCATCGGCGTCCAGGTCTGCCGCAGCGCCGTCGAGAGGTTGTAGTGCTCGGAGGAGTGGTGGACGACGTGGCTCGCCCAGAAGACCCGCACCTCGTGGTGGATGCGGTGGAACCAGTAGTAAGCCAGGTCGTCGGCGAGGAAGAGGAGGACGTAGGTCCACCACCGGTCGGCCGGCATCCGCAGCGGGCTGAGCTCGTAGAGGCCAGCGTAGACCGCGATCACGGCCAGCTTCCAGACCGCGTTGATGACGACGTTGCCGGCGCCCATCGTCAGGCTGGTGCGGGTGTCGCGCAGCTCGTAGCCGACCAGCTCCTCGTCGCGCGCGTACCTGAACGAGAGCAGCTCGACGACCAGCAGCAGCACGAACGCCGGGATCGCGTAGAGGATCAGGTCGGCCATGCCGGGAATCTAGAGGCCGGTGTCCTCTCCTGGCGACAGGAGCGACACGCCGACTAGGCTCAACCGATAGCCGCGGAGCACGACGACAAGCCGCTGAAGCGATGGACCGCGACCGCCCGCCGGCTCAACCGCCGGCCAGGGCTGCTGCGCTCGCTGCAGCGCACCCGCGAGCGCTGGCTCGGCGGCGATGAGTTCGTCGACCGCCTCTCCAGCGCCCGCGACCGCCCCTCCGACCTCGCGGTCCGCCACCTCGCCGAGCTGCGCGGGGAAACGCCCGGCGTCCTCGGTGAGCTCGGGCTGACCGCGCTGCAGGCCTGGCAGCGGCTGGCCGAGGCCCAGGACCGGGGCCGCGGCGAGGTCGACGTGGCGATTCTCTTCACCGACCTCGTCGGCTTCTCCAGCTGGGCGCTGGAGGCAGGCGACGCTGCGGCGCTGCGGCTGCTGCGCGAGGTGAGCGAGGCGATCGAGCCACCAGTCGCAGAGCAGCAGGGCGAGGTGGTGAAGCGGCTGGGCGACGGGCTGATGGCGGTCTTCTGGGACGCGCCCGGCGCGGCCGCCGCCGCCTTCGCCGCCAACGAGCGTGTCGCCGGCGTTGCCCTCGACGGCTACCGGCCGCAGCTGCGCACCGGCATCCACCTCGGCCGTCCCCGCAAGGTCGGCGGCGACTACCTCGGCGTCGACGTCAACGTCGCCGCCCGCCTCTGCGAGGCGGCGAAGCCGGAGGAGGTGCTCGTCTCCGACCGCGCCCTGCTGCGCCTCGACCCGCAGACCGTCTCCGGCAAGCACCGCCGCTTCCGCGCCAAGGGCGTGCCGAAGGAGGTCGCGGTCTACTCGGTGAGCGCGACCAGCTCGAGGTGAGAATCGACGACGAACTCGGCCTCGGGGCCGGGGCCGGTGTCGTCGTGCATCCCGCGGTAGCGGACGGTGCGCATCCCCAGCGCCGCGGCGCCGGCGACGTCGGTCCGCCGCAGGTCGCCAACGTGCATCGCCTCCCGGGCGCTCGCCCCCAGTGAGGCAAGCGCTGCCTCGAAGGCCTGCGGCGCCGGCTTGTAGCAGCCGGTTTCGTCCGAGAAGGCCCAGCCGTCGAAGTGCTCGAGCAGGCCCTCGCGGGCGAGCAGGTCGCGCAGCAGGGCGCCGCCGCTGAAGCCGACGTCGCAGACGATCCCGATCCGCATCCCCCGCTCCCGCAGCGCCGCCAGGGCCGGGCCGAGGTCGGGCGCGAATTCCATCTCGACGTCCCGCCCGGCGCCGAGAAACGCCTCGGCCACGGGACGGCCCGCCGCCTCCTCCAGACCGAGCGCCTGCACCAGCATCGCCGCCCCCTCGTGCGGGTGCAGGTGGACGCCTTCGCCCCACGACCTCTCCCACCGCAGCCGCACCTCGTCGAGCCCCGCGGTGAGCCGCGCCGCCTCGACCCCGAACCCGGCGTCCTCGCAGGCGGCCGCCACCGCCCGCCGCCGCACCTCCGGCATCGTTCCCGGCGGCACCTGCGCGATCGTGTTCCAGAAGTCGAAGGTGACGGCTCGCAGCACCCCCACATTCAATCCAAGCCGAACCCGCAGCGAGCGAAGTTCCCACCCAAGCAAGCCAAACAGAGGGGGCGAAAATCCGCCGCTCCGAACTTAAGGCCCCTATGAGGGCCCTGAGTTCGGAGTCGCGAAGCAAGGCCGCCTGGGCTCTGGCTCGTCACCAGCACGGGGTCCTCACGCACGGCGACCTGGTTGGGCTCGGGTTCAGCCCGAAGGCGATCAAGCACCGCGTGCGGACGGGACGGCTTCATCCCATGGCTCGCGGGGTCTACGCCGTGGGACGCCCACATCTGACCCGGCACGGCCGCTGGATGGGCGCGGTCCTCGCCTGCGGACCGGATGCGGCGCTGAGCCACCGCAGCGCCGCGGCGCTATGGGGCTTCGGCACCGAGCACCGGGACCACATCGACGTCAGCGTCCGGCGCCCGTCGGAAGCCCGCATACCGGGAGTCCGCTGCCACCGCCGCCCCAACCTGCCCGCCGGCGCCATCACCACCCGCCTGGGCATCCCCCTCACCCAGCCCGTCCAGACGCTTCTCGACCTGACCAGGGTCTGTGGCCCCAAGGCGCTCGAGCGCGCGATCAACGAGGCCGACAAGCACGACGTGATCGACCCCGACGCGCTGCGGAAGGCCCTCGGCGCCCACGCCGGCGAGCCGGGCGTCCGCCCTCTGCGCCGGATCCTCGACCGGCACACCTTCCGCCTCTCCGACGACGAGCTGGAACGGCTCTTCCGCCCCCTCGCCGCCGAAGCGGGCCTGCCGGTGCCCCTGACCAAGGTCGAGGTCGACGAATTCGAGGTGGACTTCTTCTGGCCCGAGCTCGGACTCGTCGTCGAGACCGACGGCTGGCGCTACCACCGCACCCCGGCCACGCAGACGAGAGACGCCCTGCGCTTCCAGGAACACACCGCCGCCGGGCGCACCCCGCTGCGCTTCTCCCACTGGCAGGTCAAGCACGAACCCGGGCACGTGCTGAGCGTCCTCCGAAGGACGGCTGCCCGCCTGCGCGCCCGACCTGCACCCTCACACGGCAGGTAAGGGTGCAGGTCGGGCGCGCCGCAGCGCCGCGAATGCCCCCCCGAGCCGACGACCGCACCCGCTCCGAGATCGTGGGGGCTATCGCCCCCAGAAGCTCGGAGACGCAGTGAGCGACGCGATTGCGGTCAGCTTTTCGTAGAGCGCTGTTCCATCCGCTGCAGGTTCGCTTCGAAGTCCTCGGCCAGCTCGACCATGTGCGAACAGCGCATGCCGAAGGCATCGCCCAGACGCTGCAGCATCCACAGCGTGGGATTGCGCCGGCCGGACTCGATCAACGAGACCTCGCTCGATTTCAGGCCCGCCCGCGCGCCGAGCTCTTCCTGGCTCCATTCCCTGGTCAGCCGCATCAACCGGATCACGGCGGCCATGCCGGGCTGTCGCTTCTTTGAGGTGGCCTGCAAGAGGCCCTATAGAGAAATAACCAAAGCGAGATTCCGCCATAGGGTTTTCCCTATGGACAGGGGCGAAAGATCGCAAATTGCAGACTTTCCTCGTTCCGAAATCGAGCCACATGCGGCTCGATACCTGCTCGCCTGGGCACCAGTCCTGTGTACGCAGCCACTGCACGGGTAAGCGTGGGGCGATGGGGGACCACCCGATGCGAGAGGCGATGGGCGACCACCTGATGCGGGAGGCGAAAACCGACTACTCGGTGGCAGGCGAGGGGCGATGAGCGACTACTCGATCGTCAACGCCGACGAAGCGAAGGACGCCTACGCCGACAGCGACGTCCCTGGCGAGTTCCGCTCGCTGAGCGAAGGGCTCGGCTGCAAGCAGGTGGCGGTGACGCTGATCCGGATCCCGCCGCACTCCGACTTCGAGCAGGGATCGGGGCACCGGCACGAGGAGATCGAGGAGGTCTACCTGGTGACGAAGGGGACGCTGACGATGCGCTTCGGCAACGAGGTCGAGAAGGCGGGGCCGGGGAGCGCCGTGCGGGTCGCGCCGAAGACCGTCCGCTCGCATCGCAACGAGGGCGACGAGGCGGTCGAGATGTGGGCCATCTCCCCCGCCAGCGACAGCGACAAGGGCGAGAAGGTCGAGGGCTTCTGGACCGCCTCGCCGGCGGCCGCCCAGCACGAATGAGCTACGAGGCCGCCGCCGACCGCTACCAGGGGACGATGCGCTACCGGCGCTGCGGGCGCTCGGGGCTCGACCTGCCGCTGCTCTCGCTCGGCTACTGGCACAACTTCGGCGACGGCCGGCCGCTGGAGACGCAGCGGGCGATCGCGCGGCGCGCCTTCGACCTCGGCATCACCCACCACGACCTCGCCAACAACTACGGGCCGCCCTACGGCTCGGCCGAGCTCAACTTCGGGCGGCTGATGCGCGAGGACTTCCGCCCCTACCGCGACGAGATGCTCGTCTCGACCAAGGCGGGCTGGGACATGTGGCCCGGCCCATACGGCCAGGGCGGCGGCTCCCGCAAGTACCTGCTCGCCTCGCTCGATCAGTCACTGCGGCGCATGGGCCTCGATTACGTCGACGTCTTCTACAGCCACCGCCTCGACGCCTCGACGCCGCTGGAGGAAACGATGGGCGCGCTCGACACGGCCGTGCGCCAGGGCAAGGCCCTCTACGTCGGCATCTCCTCCTACGACGCCGAGCGCACCCGCCAGGCGGCGGCGATCCTGCGCGAGCTCGGCACGCCGCTGCTGATCCACCAGCCCTCCTACTCGATGCTGAACCGCTGGATCGAGACCGAGGGCCTGCTCGAGGCGGCGGCCGAGCTCGGCGTCGGCGTGATCGGCTTCACCGCGCTCGCGCAGGGCCTGCTCACCGACCGCTACCTGAACGGCGTCCCGGAGGACTCGCGCGCGGCGCGCGGCGAAGCGACCTTCGACAACGACTGGATCAACGCCGAGATGCTCGACCGCCTCCGCGCCCTGAACGGGGTCGCCGAGCGCCGCGGCCAGACCCTCGCCCAGCTCGCCCTCGCCTGGGCGCTGCGCGACGAGCGCGTCACCAGCCTCGTCATCGGCGCCTCTTCCGTCCAGCAGCTGGAGCAGAATGTCGCGGCTCTGGACAACCTCGAGCTCGCCGAGGAGGAGCTTGCTGAGATCGACCGCCACACCGAAGCCGACGCCGGGGTTGACATCTGGGAGCGGGCGCGCGCCGGGAAGTGGTGATGCCCTCGCCCTCTCTTGGAGCGGCGGCAAGGACTCGGCGCTGGCGCTGTGGAGGCTGCGCGAGGAGCGCGGGGTCGAGCCCGTCGCGCTGCTGACCACGCTGACCGAGGACTACGACCGGGTCAGCATGCACGCCGTCCGCGGCGAGCTGCTGCGGGCGCAGGCGCGGGCGACGGGGATCGAGCTGGTCGAGGTCGGCATCCCGGCCGCCTGCGTCAACGAGGTCTACGAGGAGCGGATGGCGGCGGCCCTCGCGAGCCCGCCCCTCGACCGGGCGAGCACGATCGCCTTCGCCGACCTCTTCCTCGCCGACATCCGCGCCTATCGGGAGGAGCGGCTCGCGAGCATCGGCCGCAACGCCCTCTTCCCGCTATGGGACCGCGATACCGGCGACCTTGCGCGCGAGTTCCTCGCCGCCGGCTTCGAGGCCACGCTGGTCTGCGTCGACCCGGCCCAGCTCGACCCCTCCTTCCTCGGCCGGCGCTTCGACGCGGCGCTGCTGGCCGAGCTGCCGCCCTCGGTGGACCCCTGCGGCGAGAACGGCGAGTTCCACACCTTCGTCCACGCCGGCCCGATCTTCCGGGCGCCGATCGAGGTCGAGCTCGGCGAGGTCGTCAGCCGCGAGGGCTTCGCCTTCCAGGACCTGCTGGCGGCAGGCCCGGCCCGCCCCGGCGGCGATGTTGCGTAATCGCCCTCTCGGCCCTCGCTTCGACCGGCTCTGGAGGGCCTACGCGGTCAGCGCCTTCGGCACCTGGATCGCCTTCGACGCGCTGCCGCTGATCGCGATCCTCGTCCTCCACGCGGGGCCGGCCGAAGTCTCGGCCCTGGCGGCGGCGGGGCTCGCGGTCGGGGCGGTGGTGGCGATCCCGCTCGGGCCCTGGGTCGAGTTCCGGCGCAAGCGGCCGGTGATGGTGGCGATGGACCTGGTCCGCTTCGGGGCGATGGCGAGCATCCCCGTCGCCTACGCGCTCGGGCGGCTCAGCTTCGCCCAGCTCCTGCTCGTCGCCATCCTCGTCGCCGCGGCCGACATCGCCTTCCGCGCCGCCAGCGGGGCCTTCCTCAAAGGCCTCGTAGAGCCGGAGGACCTGCTCCTCGCCAACGGGCGTTTCGAATCGACGCAGTGGACGGCGACGATGGTCGGGCCGCCGCTCGGCGGGGTGATGATCGGCGTCCTCGGCCCGGTCGCGACGGTCTGTGCCGACGCCTGCAGCTACCTGCTCTCGGCGCTCGGGATCGGCGCCGTCGGCGGCACCGAGAAGCGGCCCGAGCCGGCGGCGGCGCGCCCCCGCGCCGCCGAGCTGCTCGAGGGCTGGCGCTGCATTTTCGCCCACCCCACCCTGCGCCCGCTCTTCCTCAACACGATCCTCGTCAACGGGCTGATCCTCGCCACGGCGCCGCTGATCGCGGTCCTGATGCTCGGCCGGCTCGGCTTCGCCCCCTGGCAGTACGGGCTCGCCTTCGCCCTGCCCTGCGCCGGCGGCCTCGCAGGCTCGCGGCTCTCCTCCCGCGTCGTCGCCCGCTTCGGCCAGGAGCGGACGCTGCGCGCGGCCGGCGCCCTGCGCGCCTGCTGGTCGCTGCCGCTCGCCTTCATCGTCCCCGGCGCCGCCGGTATCGCCCTGGTGGTCGCCGTCCAGCTCGGCCTCGTCACCTGCGCCGGCGTCTTCAACCCCGTCCTCGCCACCTACCGCCTCCAACAGGCCGACGAGCGTCGCGTCTCCCGCGTCCTCGCCGCCTGGACGGTCAGCAGCAAGGCGACGATCGCCGCCCTCACCGCTTCGTGGGGCGTGCTCGCGGCTGCTACCAGCCCCCGCCTGGCGATCGCCGCCGCGGGCGCGCTGCTCCTCACCACCCCGCTGCTGCTGCCCCGCCGCCGCCCAGCCGCAGCGCCGCTGGCGCGACCGGACCCGGAAGGAGGCGGCGCCGGAGCGCTTCCCGGCGCCGCCAAATCGGAGTTCGCCTAGCCGGTGATGCCGTGCACCACGGGGTAGTAGCCGTCGGCGTGACCTGTGACCTTCGGGTGGTAGCTTTCGCCCACCGGGTTCGAGAGGCCGTTGATCCACTCCGTCGAGGAGCCGCCACCGCCGTCGCAGACCGCGTGGCCGATGAAATTCGAGATCACGTTGCCGAATTTGAAGTTCGATCCGGCCCGCGTCGCCGCGGCGCTGATCACGTTCTTCAGCATGTCGGCGGTTTCGTTCAGCCGCGTCTCCTCGCTCGGGCTGAACCAGGTGAAGGCGTTGCAGTCTTCGCCGTTGAACAGCCGCGGGTAGTCGAGCACGACGACTGTCGCGTTCGGTGACTTTTCCTTAATCTTGTTGTTGACCAGGTCGAGCCGGCCCGGCAGCGTGTTTTTGATGTAGGACTGCGCGGTGTCGATGACGCCGTTGCAGTCCGACGCCCAGCCCGGCAGCGCGCATTCGGTGATCACTTCCGAGAAGCCGGCGTCGTTGCCGCCGATCGTGTAGGTGACCCAGTTCGTGTCCGAGGTCAGGCTGGCCGACTGGGTGTTGAGAATGTCACCCGTCTTCGCCCCCGCGCAGGTGGCGTTGACGAACGTCCAGGTCGGGTGGGCGTTGTGCAGCAGGTACGGATACGCGTACACCGAGCGCTGGCATTCGGATTCGTAGAACGTCCTCGTCCCCGTGCCCGACGAGTACGAATCGCCCAACGCGACGTACTTGGTCGCCCAGGCCGAGCTGGCGAAGACAGCGCAGATGGCCGCCGCCACGCCGAGGATGATCGAAAAGCGCCTCCACTTCATGGTCCTCTCCTCTGAAATCGGCCAGGCGCCCTTGCCGCGGACACCGTTGCCACGCTCACCCGGCCCTTTGGTCGCCGCCCCTTTTGGAGCAACTTTTTTCGACCATAACGCCCCGCCGGCGCGGTTGCCAACAAACCCGGCTATTTGCCAGGAGGCACGTCCGCAGCTCCCCGGCTAAAGGGAGCTCCGCCCCGGCGCCGATAGTAGGGCGATGGAAGCCAGCCCACCGCCCCTTCCGGGCGCACCGGTAACCCATATCCCGCACCAGGTGGCGGATCGCAGCGACCCTCCCCGCGAGCTCAGCGGGTTGGCATGGGGAGTGTTCGTCACCCTCGGGATCGTCGCGATCCTCGGGGTGGTGCGGCTGCTGATGGCGCTGCGTCTCCACTCCGCCCTCACCGGCGAAGGGAACATCACCGGCGCCTACCACACCTACTCGATCTGGACCGGGTTCTCGATCATCGCCCTGCTGGTCGCCGCCGGCGTCTTCATCGCCTGGTTCTACCGCGCTTACAAGAACCTGCGCCGCCTCGGCGTGCAGAACATGCGCTACGGCGAGGGCTGGGCGATCGGAGCCTGGTTCGTCCCGTTCCTCAACTGGGTCCGGCCCAAGCAGATCGCCAACGACGTCTGGCGCGGCAGCGAGCGGGGCGTCGACACCTGGTGGTACTGGCGGGACGTCGAGGTGCCGGGCCTGGTCCACTGGTGGTGGGCGCTCTTCCTCGGCCAGGGGCTCGTCGTCTACGCCGGCCAGCGGATGGTCCAGTCCGGGTACCACGACGCGACGTCCTCGTTCGGCTCGCTCAGCAGCGGCCTCTCGCAGATGAAGTCGGGGACCGTGATCGACATTCTCGGCCAGCTGGTTGCCCTCGGCGCGGTGGTCCTGGCGATCAACGTCGTCTCGCAGGTGACCCAGCGCCTCGACGCACTCCGCGCCGAGCTGCTCGCAGCCGGCCCGGTCAGCCCGGCGGTCCCGACCCCTCCCGCCCCCGCGATGGCGAGCTACCCGCCCCCGCCCCCACCGGCGCCGCCGATCGCGCCCCCGCCGGCGCCGCCGATCGCGCCGGTGCAGCCCGCCGCCCCGATCCAGCCGCTGACCCCGATGGCACCGCCGCAGCCGGCCCTGCAGGAGCAGCGAATCCAGTGCCCGGAATGCGCCGAGTGGATCCAGCCGCAGGCGAACGTCTGCCGCTTCTGCGGGCACCGGCTCGAAGCGACCGGGCAATAGCTCACCATCCCTTCGTGGACGCGACGCCGCAAGCGCCCGCCGGGAGAGCCGAGCCGGTGCGGCTCCTGGTCGGCGACGACCTCGAACGCAGCCGCGGCACCGTCTTCTTCCGGGCGATCTTCGCCCTGCCGTTCCTGATCTGGCTCGTCGTCTGGGCGGTCGGGGCGTTCTTCGTCGCCTTCGTCAACTGGATCGCGACGCTGGTCGAAGGGCGCTCGCCCGCACCCCTGCACGACTTCCTCGCCCGCTTCGTCCGCTACACGACGCAGATCTACGCCTACGCCGACCTCGCCGCCGAGCCGCTGCCCGCCTTCGACGGCAAGCCCGGCTACCCGATCGACGTCGAGATCGGCCCGCCGGCGCGGCAGAGCCGCTGGAGCGTCGGCTTCCGCCTCGTCCTCGCGATCCCGGCGCTGGCGCTGCTCACGGTCCTCGCCGGCTCCGGCAGCTTCGCCCTCGGCAGCGGCCAGCGCAACGTCTTCCCGCTGCTCGCCCTCGCCGCGGTTTTCGCCTGGTTCTACGCGATGTTCAGGGGCCGGATGCCGCGCGGGCTGCGCGACCTGATCGCCTTCGTGCTCTCCTACGGCGCCCAGACCTGGGCCTACCTGCTGCTGCTCACCGACCGCTACCCCTCGAGCGACCCGCTGAGCGCGATCGGGCTGCCGAGGCGCTCGGACCCGGTGCGGATGGAGGTGAGCGACGCGCTGCGCCGCAGCCGCCTCACCGTCTTCTTCCGCCTCGCGCTCGCCTTCCCGCACCTCCTTTGGCTTGCCCTCTGGGGAGTGCTGGCGGCGCTCGCCGCGATCGTCAACTGGGTGGCGACCCTGGTCAGCGGCCGCTCGCCCGAGTGGCTGCACCGCTTCCTCTCCCGCTTCGTCCGCTACGAGGTCCACGTCCTCGCCTTCCTCTACCTCGTCGGCAACCCCTTTCCCGGCTTCGTCGGCGCGCCGGGGAGCTACCCGGTCGAACTGCACGTCGCCGAGCGCGTGTCCCAGAACCGCTCGACGGTCCTCTTCCGGGCGATCCTCGCGATCCCGGCGCTGCTGCTCGGCAGCGTCTTCTCGCAGCTGCTCCTGGTGGTCGCCGTGCTCGGCTGGTTCGCCGGCCTGTTCACGGCGCGGATGCCGCTCGGCCTGCGCAACCTCGGCGCCTTCGCCCTGCGCTACACCGCCCAAACGCACGCCTACTTCCTGCTGCTGAGCGGCGCCTACCCCTACAGCGGTCCCTGCCACGAAGCATGAACCGGGTGAGGTGGCCGCCGTGGCCCGCTGCCGCCGCGCTGCTCGCCGGCGCCGCGCTCTGGCTGTGGGCGGCGCACGCGCTCTGGAGCTCGACGCCGCTGCCGTCGCTCGACCTCCCCCACCTCGACCCGCACCGCTACTTCGGCGACTCGTTCCTGCACCGCAGCTCCACCTACCAGCGCTTCCTCGCGATCGAGGGGCTGCTCGGCTCGATCGTCGTCGTTGCCGTGCTCGCCGTCTACGCCCGCCGCGGAGCGAGGCTCGTGCGCGAGTCGGCGGCGGGACGGGTCGGCACCGGGATGCTGCTGGCGATGCTCGGCTTCGCCGTCGTCTGGCTGGCCGAGGTCCCCTTCGACCTGGTGGCGCTGTGGTGGCAGCGGCGCTACGGCGTCTCTCACCAGGCCTACCTGACCCACCTGCTCGACAGCTTCCTCTCGCTCGGCTCGGAGTTCGTCTTCGTCTGCGTCGCCTTCGGGATCGCGATGGGGCTGGCGGGGGTGCTGCGGCGCTGGTGGTGGCTGGCCGCGGTGCCGGCGCTGGTGGCGCTGGCGCTGCTGTTCAGCTTTCTCAGCCCCTACCTCCTGCCCGACACCGAACCGGTGCAGAGCCCGACGCTGCAGGCCGAAGCGCGGGCGCTGGAGCGGATCGAGGGCGCGCCCCAGGCCCGCCTGCGGGTCCAGAACGTGCATCGCTTCACCGACGCGCCCAACGCCGAGGCGCTCGGCCTCGGCCCGAGCCGCACGATCGTCCTCTGGGACACCCTCATGCGCGACGACTTCGACCGCCGGGAAGTCCGCTTCGTCCTCGCCCACGAGGTCGGGCACCTGGCCCACGACGACCCGCTGAAGCTGCTCGGCTGGCTGACCCTCTTCCTGCTCCCCGCCTGGGGCCTCGTCGCCTTCTTCACCCGCCGCCGCGGCGGCCTCCACCGCCCCGAGGCGGTGCCGGTCGCCCTCCTCGTCCTCGTCACCTTCCAGCTGCTGGCGGCGCCCGTCCTCAACGTCGTCACCCGCCGGGTCGAGGCGTCCGCCGACTGGGCCGCCCTGCAGGCGACCCACGAACCCAGCACCGACCGGGCCGTGATGCGCAGGCTTGCCCTGAAGAGCCTCGCCGACCCCGACCCCCCGGCCTGGGCCTACGTCCTCTACGAAAACCACCCGACGATCATGCAGCGGATCGCGCTGGCGCAGGCCTGGGAAGGCGCCGGGCGCGAGCCCTCGCCTAGGGCAGGGCGACGGTGAAGTCGATTGCGTCGGTCAGCGTGATCGGCCCCCCGGGGACGTAGGTGATGACCTGCAGCTGGTCGCTCGCGCAGCGGTAGTTCGGGCTGGGCAGGGCGAACTCGGGCTCGAGGAGGCCGGAGTTGAAGATCGGCGTGGTGACCGGAGCCGTGCTGCAGGTCGGGCGGGCGCAGAGCGGGCCGGCGACTCGGTCCGCGCCAAGCGCACGCTCGGGGCGCGCGGCAGAGCTGAGGCGCGGGTCAGACGGGGTAGCGCAGGATCGCCGCCGCCGGGCCTCCGCCCGGGACGTCGGCGGCGCGGACGGCAAGCACCGTGCCGCCGGCGAGGATGACGCGACGGCAGAGCTCGTCGACGACGCCGTAGTCACCCGCCCGCTCGACGTCGTCGAGCGAGACCGCGCCGGACTCCCCGTCGATCGTCCCGGCGAGCTCGGCGTCGATGTCGGCGAAGAGCGTTTCGACGGCGCCGAAGGTCGCGGCGCGGCCGAGGTCGTTGATCTCCACCGCGGTCAGGCCGGCGGCGGAGCGCTGCTCGAACTCCTCGGCGAGGCCGCGCAACCGGTCGGCGTAGAGCTCGTCCAGCACCTTGCGGGCGGCCTCGCCGAGCTCGGCGTCGGTCGCCGCCTCGGGGCTTCCCGGCAGCGAGCGGTCGGCCAGGTGGGGATAGGAGTTGACCGAGCGGAAGATCGCGTCGACCGGTTCGGAGGCCGCCAGGATCAGCGGCACGTCGCGGCCGGCCAGCACCGCCCGCAGCGCCCGGTCGACGGCGCGCGCGTAGTTGCGCACGAGCGTCTTGCGGCCCTCGGTGCCCTGCAGGCGCCGGGACGGCGAGCGGTCGGTGATCGAGGCCTTGCCGGCGGCATCCGCCGCGTCGCTCGGCAGGTCGGGGACGCCGAGCTCGAAGGTCGGCAGGTCGGGGGTCACCTCGAGCAGGCGCACCGAGCCCTCCGCGAGCGCCAGCACGAAGGCGGTCTGCGGAAAGGTGACGGTCCGCAGCAGCGGCTTCACGTAGTAGCGGTCGGCGACCTGGACCGCCGCCGTCAGCCGGTTCGGGAGGCGAAAGCTGCGCAGGCGCTGCGGATCGGCGAAGACCGCCAGCGAGTGAGCCTGCTCGGCCCAGAAACCAGGGTCGTCGTGGAGGTCCTCGAGCGCCTGCTCGATCGCCTCGCGCTCGGCGGCGCCGGCGCCGCTCTCGCGCAGCTCGGCCACCGCCTCCGCTGCGAGGTTCTTGAAGGCGATCCGGGCCGCGTCGGCCTCCGGCGTGATCGGGCTGGTCGGCAGGTAGATGGAGACGAGCCGGTCTCCGCGTGCCTGCAGGAGACGCTCGATCTGGCGGCGGCTGGGAATGTCGGTATGGAGGCCCATGACGATGACGTTAGGCGATCGGCCCGCGCACCGCAGAATTTTCTAGGGCTCCGCGCAGAGACGCTCGGCGGCGATCCAGTCGCCGCGGCGGCCGCGGTTGACGCCGTCACAGCCGCCGGAGGGGCCGCGCCGCGCGGTCGTCGCCGGCCGCGCGACGGTCGAGAGCAGCAGGGGCACCGGGTTGATCGGCGTGTCGTAGTGGCGGACCTCGAAGTGCAGGTGCGGCCCGGTCGCGTCCCCGGTCGAGCCGACGTACCCGATCCGCGTCCCGCCGACCACGTCCTCGCCGACGTGGGCGGTGATCTCGGACATGTGCCCGTACCAGCTCGTGTACCCGAGGCGGTGCTGGATCACGACCAGGTTGCCGTAGCCGCCGCCGTTGTAGGCGGCGTAGATGACCGTTCCGACGCCGGCGGCGGCGATCGGGGTGCCTTCCGGCTCGGGGAAGTCGACGCCGGTGTGGGTGTAGCCGTTGCGGGGGGCGCCGAACGGGTCCCCGATCGGGCCCGGAACCGGGCGCAGGAACCGGACCGGGCCCGAGGGCGCCGAGCCGGCGCCCTCGCCACCGCC
The DNA here is from genome assembly GCA_035700965.1 of Solirubrobacterales bacterium. Classification (GTDB taxonomy): domain Bacteria; phylum Actinomycetota; class Thermoleophilia; order Solirubrobacterales; family 70-9; genus VAYN01. The sequence goes on along the minus strand of DASSOC010000009.1, from coordinate 72,103 downwards.
GCCGCGCAGGGCCCGCAGCGTTTCGGGGCCGGCGATGCCGTCGACGGCGATCCCGGCCGCCCCCTGCGCCCGCCTCACCGCCGCTTCGGTCAGCGGCCCGAAAAGGCCGTCGGCCCGGCCGGGGCCGTGGCCGGCCCGCTGCAGCAGGTACTGCAGCGCCGCCACGTCCCAGCCCTTGTCCCCGTTGCGCATCGCGCGGCTGCCCAGTCCGGGGCGCCCGCGCCAGCCGAGCGCCCGCCGGGTCTGCGGCCCGAAGACGCCGTCGACGGCGATCCCGCGGCGCCGCTGCAGCGCCAGGATCGCCCGCCGGGTCAGCGGCCCCTCGATCCCGTCGACGTAGCCTTCGTAGAGTTGCAGGGACTGCAGCGCCGACTGCAGGGCGGCGACCTTCGCGGGGGACGCATCGGCTGGCGCGGGCGCGGCGAGCGCGGCCAGGATCAGCGCCGATGCGCCGATTCTGCGAACCAGGCGCATTCATCGATAGTCGGTACAACCGCCAGGTAATTCAACCGGCTGGGGGGCGACGCAAGAGCCCGTGCATTTGGATGCGATTGGCGAGTTGACTTGCCTATAGCCATGTCAACTCGCCAATCGCCCCCTTATGAGGAAAACTCGATCACGCTGCGGATCCCGTCCTGGGCCTCCATCAGCTCGAAGCCGCGGTTGACCTCGTCGAGCGTGATCCGGTGGGAGACGAAAGGCTCGACGTCGATCTCGCCGGCCAGGCAGCGGTCGACGAGGACCGGGACCTGGTCGCGGCCCTTGACGCCGCCGAAGGAGGAGCCGGCGAGGCGGCGGCCGGTGATCAGCAGGCGCGGGACGACATCGAGGGTCTCGCCGCGGCCGGCGACCCCGGCGACGGTGCACAGGCCCCAGCCCATCCGCGCCGCCTCGACCGCCTGGCGCATCACGGCGACGTTGCCGGTCGCCTCGAAGGCGTAGTCGGCGCCGAAGCCGCCGGTCAGCTCGAGGATCCGCTCGACCGCCCCCTCCCCGCCCTCGAGCAGATCGGTGGCGCCCTGGCCGCGGGCCAGCTCCAGGCGCTGCGGCGAGAGGTCGACGCAGACGATCCGCTCGGCCCCCTGCAGGCGGCAGCCGGCGACCGCGCCGAGCCCGACCATGCCGGCGCCGAAGACGGCGCAGGTGCTGCCGGCGCGCACGGCGGCGGTGTTGATCGCGGCGCCGAGCCCGGTCGAGAGCCCGCAGGCGAAGAGGCAGGCGTGCTCGAACGGCGCCTCCGGGCTGACCTTCGCCAGGGCGATCTCCGGCATCACCGTGTACTCGGCGAAGGTCGAGCAGCCCATGAAGTGGCGGATCTCCTCGCCGTCGCGGGAGATCCGCGTCGTCCCGTCGGGCAGGTGCCCCCTGTTCTGCTCCTCGCGAATCGCCAGGCAGAGGTTGGTGCGCTCGTCGCGGCAGTGGACGCACTCGCGGCACTGGGGGGAGAAGAGGGTGACGACGTGGTCGCCCGGCGCCAGCGAGCCGACCTCCGGCCCGACCGCCTCGACCACCCCGGCGCCCTCGTGCCCGAGCACCGCCGGCGCGTAGCCGGACGGGTCGGCGCCGGAGGCGGTGTAGAGGTCGGTGTGGCAGACGCCGCAGGCGTGCAGGCGGACCAGCACCTCGCCGGCCCGCGGCTCGGCCAGCTCGACCTCCTGCACCGCGAGCGGCTCGCCGAAGCGCTCCAGCACCGCGGCCCGCATCCTCACCGGGCCAGGCTCCTGCCGGTCTCGGCGATCGTCTCCTGCACCGGGCGCGGCTCCCAGCCCAGCGCCCGCGCCTTCGCGTTGGAGAGCTCGACCCGGTGGCCGAGCTGGCCGACGACCGAGCGCGCGGCGGGGTCGAACAGGGCCATCGCCCGCACCAGGAAGTCAGGGATGGAGCGTTTCGGCACCTTCGCCGCCTCCGGCCCGAGCTGCTCGCGCAGGACCGCGGCGACGTCGGCCATCCACTGGAAGCGGACGACCGCGAGGTAGCGCTCGCCACCGGCCTCGGCGGCGGTCATCGCCAGGATGTGGAGGTCGGCGACGTCGCGCACGTCGACGACGCTGAACCCGATCCGCGGCGTCCCCGGCATCCCCTTCAGCAGCCGCTCGACCAGGGCCAGCGAGGTGGAGCGCTCGGAGCCGAGGACCGGTCCGAGGATCGCGCCGGGATTGACCACCGCCAGCCGCTCCTCCTCGCCTCGCTCCCGCACCAGGTCCCAGGCCGCCCGCTCGGCGATCGTCTTCGAGCGGGCGTACGGCGTCAGCTTGGGATCGTCGGGGTCCGACCAGTCCGCCTCGGTCAGCGGCGCCGCAGAGGAGTCGGCGCTGCCGCGCACCGCCGCGACCGAAGAGGTGACGACGACCCGCCGAACCCCGCCATCCAGAGCGGCCCGCAGCACCCGCAGCGTCCCCTCCCGCGCCGGCACGATCAGCTCGTCAGGGTCCTTCGGCTGCGCGGCCGGGAACGGCGAGGCGACGTGGAGGACGTAGTCGCAGCCGGCGATCGCCTCGGCCCAGCCGTCGTCGGAGCGCAGGTCCGCGGCGAGCACCGAGAGCCGGTCGCCGGGATCGACCGCGGAGGAGACGCGCGCCCGCACTTCCGCCTCCCTGCCGAGGTCCCGCACCGTCGTCCGCACCGCATGGCCGCGACGCAGCAGCTCGACCACGCACCGGCCGCCGAGGAAACCCGACCCACCGCTGACCAGGACCGTCTCCATCGACGACCACCGTACACCGCGTCAAGCAGCGGTCCATCGCCGCGATGTCGGCGCAGGCGCGGGGTCTGCTGCTACCGTGCATCGGTCGGGTTGGCCGATTCGCCGCCCGAGAGGTTCCGTTTCCTCCACGTGCCCGGTTCGGCGCCTTGGGGCCGCAGGATCTCCCAAGCCGTTTCAAATCAGGAGCTCACAAAATTACTTCCTTTGCCGATCTCGGCACCTCCAAGCCGGTGATCGACGCCCTGCGGGCGCGCTCGATCACCCAGCCGTTCCCAGTCCAGGAGATGGTCATCCGCGATGCGCTCAGCGGTCGCGACCTCCTCGTCCAATCCCCGACCGGATCGGGCAAGACCCTTGCCTTCGGCGTCCCCCTGGTCGATCTGGTCCACCCCCGCGGCAAGGGCCCGCAGGCGCTGGTGCTGGCCCCCACTCGCGAGCTGGCCAGCCAGATCGTCGCCGAGCTCGCCACCCTGGCTCGGGCCCGCGGCCTCGAGATCGCCGCCGTCTACGGCGGTGTCGGGATGGGGCCGCAGATCGCCGCGGCGCGGCGGGCCGACATCCTCGTCGCCACGCCCGGCCGGCTCGAGGACCTGATCGGGCGCGGGGCGGTCTCGCTGGGCCGGATCGACGTCCTCGTCCTCGACGAGGCGGACCGGATGCTCGACATGGGGTTCCGGCCCGCCGTCGACCGGATCGTCGCCCGCACCCCCGCGGAGCGCCAGACCCTGTTCTTCTCGGCAACCCTGGAGGGTGCGGCGGGGCAGGTGGCGGCCTCCTACACGCGCGAGGCGCGCTCCCATACCCACTCCGAGCCAGCCCGGGCTGAGGCGAAGATCGAGCACAGCTTCGTGCCGGTCGATTCCCAGGGCGCCAAGCTCGAGCGGCTGGTCGAGCACCTGGCCGCTGAGGAGGGCGGGCGCTCGCTCGTCTTCGTCCGCACCAAGCGCGGCGCCGACCGGCTGGTCAAGCGCCTGCGCGGCCGGCAGGTGGAGGCGGTGGCGATGCACGGCGACAAGAGCCAGCGGCAGCGCGAGCGGGCGCTGGCGCGCTTCGAGAGCGGCGCCGTCGTCACCTTGATCGCGACCGACGTCGCCGCCCGCGGGATCGACGTCCCCGACGTCGCCCGGGTGATCAACTACGACGCCCCCGAGGACCGCGAGGCATACGTGCACCGGATCGGCCGCACGGGTCGAGCGGGGCGCACCGGCAGCGGCATCAGCTTCGTCCTCGACGAGCAGGTCGGGGAGATGCGCCAGATCGCCGCCAGCCTCGGCCTGGACCACGGCCTCGGCAAGCCGGCGCCCGCACTCACCACCGCCCAGCCCAAACCGCGGCCGCGCCGCAACCGCCGCCGGCGGAGCCGGGCCGCGGCTTAAAGGGCGCTTGTCGTGGAGATCGGACTCGGCCTCGCCGCCGCCGCCGCGCTGATGACCAACCTGGCCTCGCTGCTCAAGCACCGGGGCTGCAGGCACGCGCAGCCCGTCTGCATCAGCCGCCCGCTCTCCAGCCTCCGCGGCCTCGCGGCCTCGCCCTGGTTTGCCGCCGGCTGGGGCCTCGCGGCCCTGGGCTGGCTGGTCCACGTCGCCGCCCTCTCGATGGCCCCGATCTCACTCGTCCAGGCGGTCCTGGCGGGAGGCGCCGTGACGCTGGCGGTGCTCTCGCAGCGCCTCTTCGGCGAGCGCGTGGAGCGGCGCCAGTGGCTGGCCCTTGCGCTCGGCGGCGCCGGGCTGGCCCTCCTCGCGGGCACCCTGCCGCGGTTCCACGGCGCCCACGCCGGCTTCTCCCTGGCGGGGATCCTCAGCTTCGAGGGCGGATTGGTCCTGCTGGCGGCGGGGATCGCCCTGGGGCATCGCTCCCAGCGCCTGACCCAGCAACGCCAGGTGCTCCTCGCGGTGCTCGCGGGCCTTCTCTTCGCCCTGGCCGGCATCGCGATCAAGGCCCTCACCGGCGGCGCCGGCAGCTGGCCCCTCGTCGCCTCGCTCGCCGTCCTCACCGTCGCCTGCGGCGGACTCGCCCAGTACACCGCCGTCGCCGCGCTCCAGAGCGGCGGCGCCATCGAGACGATCGGCCTCATGGGCATCATCGCCAACGCGACTCAGATCATCGGCGGGATCCTCGTCTTCGGCGATCCCCTATCTCCAAGCCCCCTCGGCATCGCCCTCCAGGTCGCCGCCTTCGCGATGGTCTGCCTCTCAGCCCTGCTGCTTCCCTCCCGGGTGGCACCGCAGGCGCTGGCGGGCGCGTAAGAGGGCCGGATGTCCATCCCGATCGAGGCCGCCTAGGATCACTTCGGATCGCCTTTCTGAAGACAGCGAGGAAGTGTTGCGGAGCTCTCTCAGCCCCAGCCCTCTTCGCTTTGCTCTTTCTGAGCGGGTGCGGTGTTCAGGGTCATGCCACCGGTCACCGTGCCGCAATCACCTCGAAGGGCCTCTTTCCCCCGTTGGCCCCCGGCAAGAACCGCTACGTCTCCCGGTGCGGCCGGGGCGCCGCGCCGATCGAGATCACGGCTCCCGCCGGGACGAAGGTCAGGGTCGGCTCAGGCCGCGAGATGAGCGGAGGCTCGATCGCGATCAGGACGGCCACCCCGCCCGGCAGCGACTTCCCGCTCACGATCAGCTCGCAGGGTCGCTCGCGGACCTACCGCGTCCGCTGCCTTCCGGCTGACTTCCCGGCCTGGCGCTTCGAGTCGCGCCGGCCGGCGCCATCGGGCTTCTTCGTCGTCAGCTTCACGGCTTCGCGGGGGACCCGACCCTGGGTGATCGTCTTCGACGACGAAGGCGTGCCGCGCTGGTGGTTCAACCCGCCCACGCGGGTCCTCTGGGGCCAGGTCCTCGGCAACGGCAACCTCGTCTGGGCGCGGTCGTTCGGCGACGGATATGGGCTCGACCCCCGCATGGCGCACGAGGTCCGCTCGCCGGCCGGAAAGCTCCTGCGCCTCGTGCAGACGCAGGGGTCGATCATCGACGGCCACGAGTACCGCGAGCTCGACAACGGCAACGTGCTCGTCGATACCTACGTCCCCGAAGCTGCCGATCTGCGCAGGGTCGGGGGTCCGAAGCGGGCGGCCATCGTCAGTGCCGAAATCCAGGAACTCGATCGGCAGGGTCATGAGCTCTGGCACTGGAACTCGCGCGGGCACATCAGCCTTGGCGAGACCGGGCGCTGGTGGCGCAGCGTGCTCAGCAATCCACGGCGGCGGTTGCACGGTCGCCAGACCTTCGACCCCGTCCACATCAACTCGATCGACCCGCGCGGCGGGCACGAAGTGGTGATCTCCACCCGCCACACCGACGCCGTCTACGGGATCGTCCGCAGCAGCGGAGAGATCGGCTGGAAGCTCGGCGGCACCAAAACCGGGAAGTCGCTGCGGATCGTCGGCGATCCGGCGCACCGGCCGCTCGGCGGGCAGCACGACGCGAGGATCGGACCCGACGGGAGCCTCAGCATCTTCGACAACGGCAAGGACCGGCCCCGGCGCCCCCGCGTCGTCTTCTACCGGCTCGACCTGGCGAACCGCGAGGCCCACTATCTCGGCCAGCTCAACGATCCCGAGGTGCATCGGAGCCACTGCTGCGGCTCGGCCCGCGAGCTGCCCGGCGGCGGCTGGCTCGTGAGCTGGGGCGACAACCCCCTGGTGAGCGCCTTCGACAGCCGCGGCCGTCTTGCCTTCCGCCTCCATCTCACGGCCTCCACCTTCCGGGCGGTGCCAGCGCCCCCGGGGGCGACCAGCGTACGGGCGTTAGACGAAGGGATGGAGGCGATGGAGGAAAGTAGGCCAAGGTAGCCCGATCGCACCGGCCTCTCCCCCCGAAGATTCGGCCTGCTCCCGGTTCAAAGGGGTGGATGACCGGACGCCAGAGCGGCCTGTTCGCGCTCCCAGGCTGCTTCGGCTTCATCGGCATCTTCGGTGTTGAGGGCGATGCGTCGGTCGATCTCGCCGGGGAAGGCGCCGTAGTAGCGGACCGCGGTCCGTACCTGGGAGTCGCTGAGGTTGAGGAGCGCGGCAGTGGCCGAGATCGCCTCCTCCCCACGCGCCTTGCCGCTCTTGAGCGTGAACATGAGCTCCCAGATGTCCGGGCCGCCGGCCAAAGCCGCGCGGCGGCCAGTGGGGCCGCCGCGGAAGACGATGCCGGGGTGCTCGTCCATGCGAGTCCCCTCGTCGACGTAACGCTCGGCCAGACGGGACCTGTTGGTGCCGGCCGCTTCGCTGCGTTCCTTCAAGCGATCGAGGACATCGGTCCCCCAGCGGGCCGAGAACGTCTGAGTGTCGCGTGCCGCCATTGTCCTACGGCGTATTACAACAAGTGCTGCCAGCAGGAATCGATGGCAGCGGATGGGGAGTGAATTTTGACTCCGGTTTAAACGACTCGCTCGACCCCCAACACGCCCATTGCAGCCACTTCAAGAGGGGTGGATGACCGGATTCGAACCGGCGACCGCCTGGACCACAATTAAGCGGCTTCCGGCGGAGCCCTTCCTAGATTCCGCATCACCAGCGGCTTTGCGGCCCTCCCGATCCGCGCCGCCGAATCTCGATATGCGGCGATCATGAGTATCCGGTTCCGTCAGGTGGTGTGCCTAACGTCGTCTTATGGCCCGGCCAGACTTCCCGCGCACGATCGTGGAGTTTCAGGAACGCTTCCCCGACGAGGCTGCCTGCCTCGAGTACCTCGCCGCTTCCCGCTGGCCCGAGGGCTACCGCTGCCCGGCCTGCGGCGGCGAGCGCGCCTGGGTGCTGGAGCGCCGCCACCTCTGGGAGTGCTCCGGCTGCCACCAGCAGACCTCGGTCACCGCGGGGACCGTCATGCACGGCACCCGCACTCCGCTTCGTCTCTGGCTCTGGGCCGCTTACCTGGTCGCCACCCACACCCGGGGAATCTCCGCCAAGCAGCTGCAGCGCCAGCTCGGCCTCTCGCGCTATGAGACCGCCTGGCTCATCCTGCAGAAGCTGCGAAGGGCGATGGTCGCCCCCGAGCGCTCCCCGCTGCGCGTCGAGGTCGAGGTCGACGAGGGCTTCGTCGGTGGCGTCAACCCCGACCGCAAAGCCGGCCGAGATCCCATTGGAAAGCGGCTCGTGGGGGTCGCAGTGGAGTGCCGCGGCGCCGGCTCGGGACGCCTGCGGCTGGCCGTCCTCCCCGATGCGAGCAAGCGCAGCCTTGGCGGCTTCATTGCCGAGAACGTCGAGCCCGGCGCGATCGTCCACACCGACGGCTGGCGCGGCTACGCCGGTCTGGGTGAGCTCGGCTTCGACCACCGGCCGATCTCCCAGCGCTGGCGCAGCGAGGAACGCCGCCTCATCCTGCCTCGCGCCCACCGCTCCCTCGCCAATCTCAAGACCTGGCTGCAGGGCACCCACCGCAGCGCCTCCGAGAAGCACCTCCAGGTCTACCTCGACGAGTTCGTCTTTCGCCACAACCGCAGGCGCACCCCGATGGCCGCCTTTCAGACGCTGCTCGGGCTGGGGGCGGAGCAACCGCCGAGCACCTACGCCGAGATCACCGCGGACATCGCAGCCTGAGCGAACCGGATACTCATGAGCGGCGATATTCGGCGATTGTCGGGGTGTTCTGGCAGTAACGCGGTTTACTGCCTGATCGGGCCTGCCCCCGGTTTAAAGGTTGGCCAACCAAACTCGCCACTCTGGGAGCAGCCGTAGAGAGATCAGACTGCCTAATCCTCGATCGGCGGGGGCGTATTACTGGCGCGGCGGATCAAGTCGACGAGCAGATCTCGGTTGGCCTCCACCTCCGGAGCTTTCAGGCGCAGTCGATATCGGCCCCAGCGCTTCTCGTAGGGCAGGCTGTCAATGCCGGCATCCTCGATTAAGGCGGTCACGTCGTCGCTTCGGGAGATGCGGAACTCGGCGATCAAGTAGTCCCTCCGCGCCCGGAACTGCATGAAGTTGTCGGCGACACCATCCCGGGACAAGCCGATGTAGTGCTTGTTGTACTTGAGGGCAAGGTCTTCCCCCGTGATCTCGTTCAGCATCCCGAGCAACGAATCGGCGACGGCAACCGACTCCTCCGAGCCACGATTTATCCAGTATTTCCGGTCCGTGTCCTGCCCCGCCTCATCCTCCTCCTCGGTGCCGAGTGGCATGAGGTCGAGAACGGTGGTCGCCTGCAAAGTGAGCACGCTTTTCACTTCGAGAGCTCGGAGCTGGATCGCGACCAACGGAATCGTTTTGTTAAACAGCGAGATGACGTTGAGGAAGCGACTGGTGATGTCCTCCGCAACAATCACCGCGACGTGTTCGTACTGGGGGTAGCGGGCCTTCTCGATGTCCCAGTACTCGACGGTACGGATGATGTGTGCCTCGTCGGTGGCACCCAGCTGCACCTCAACCTCGTACCGCGTCCGGGTCTCAGGATCGGTGAACAGAAGGTCAAGCCTGCCGGCGCGGGGCTGCGGCCTCTCGACATCCTTCAGCTCCAGTTCCCCCAAACCGAGCAGAGCGGGGTCCTCAGCCAAACGCTCCTGCAGCCACTTCTCATCCAATTCGCCGTGCGCTTTGATGCTCACCGGGATGGCTTTTTCATATTTCATGCCTTCATCATGCCCTAGGCCAAGACAAGGAGGAGACGATGAGGTATTGGGTCTTTACCGTAGGGCTACGTGATCAAGAGCCGCCCTTGGACTGGCTCGCGGAGTGGAGCCACCACGTTTCGGAGATGTGGTTCCCCGCCACGAAGCGACCGGCGTCCGTAAATCGCGGCGATCGGGCTCTGATCTACGGAGCGCGCGGACGCGGTTTCATAGCTGTCGTAGAGGTAACGGGAGATCGACCGGAACCCAACGACGATGCCCGCTTTCCTTACAAGCTCGGTTATCGACTGCTTGTTTCGAAGGCTGCCGACATCAACTCCGCCCTACCGCAGGATGCCGACATCAACCCAAGCCGCGTGATCCGTGGCCCCCACACTGAGATCAGCAGAGACGAATATCACCGGGGTGTCGCGCTCATGCTTGACGCTGCCACTCGCACGGCGACTTGAGAAGGGTCGATTCGATGCGCCGATAGAAACTGCCGGGTAGAACGGCTCCGTAACGGCCAGCGCAAGGTTTCGTGCGGAGCGAGGAGCCGCAGGAGGGCTCCCGAACCCTCCCAAATGGAGTTGCGAGAGCGGGAGATACTCGCACCCGCGGAGCGGTTTCGGGTCGCTCGCGGTCAGATCAAATCCCGGGACCGGGTCCGGGACCTGGCCGAGGTCTACACGCATGAGCGGGAGGTCAAGGCGATGCTTGACCTCGTTGGAGACATGTTCCCGAGCTCCGAGGAACCCGACAACCTCGACCGCACCTTCCTTGAGCCAGCCTGCGGACATGGCAACTTCCTCGTCGAGATCCTGCACCGCAAGCTTCGACAGGTAACGGCGCGGCGCCACGGGCGCGGCGAACGCCTCGAGCATCGGGTGCTTCGCTGTCTCGCCTCGATCTACGGGATCGACATTAGTCGCGAAAATGTCGAGGAGGCAAGAGAACGAATGTCATCGATGATCGATGCGCACATGTACGGGGAGCTGGGCGAGGGCGGCCCGACGGCGGGCTTCCTGAGTGCCGCCGAGGCGATCCTCCATTCCAACGTCACGACCGGCGATTCGCTCGACGGCAAGGTCGAGATCGAGTTGGTCGAGTACCAACCGTGCGCCGCGGAAACCTTCCTCCGCACCTGGTCCCGCCTCGACCTCGCCGGCAACGAACCGGACGTGCAGCCGATAGTACGCCGCCGCGACGCGATACCGCTTCACTACTCGGAACTCGCCGAGACCCCCGTGCCGGCGAGGGTCGAGGATGCCGACAAAAAGGCGGCCTAGATGCCCGCCGAGGACCCCCGGCACTTCCCCGACATCCTCGACTGCCTCGCCCAGCTCTCCAGTGACGAGGTGCCGACGCCGCCGAGACTGGCTAGCGAGATGCTCGACCTCCTGCCCGCCACGGTCTGGCGAAACCCCCAGCTGCGCTGGCTCGATCCGTGCTCTAAGTCAGGCGCATTCCTACGCGAGATCGTCAGGCGCCTCATCGAGGGCCTGGCCGAGTGGCAGCCTGACTTCGAGAAGCGCCGCGAGTACATCCTCCGCGAGATGGTCTTCGGCGCTGCGATCACCGAGATCACCGGATACATCACCCGCCGCACCGTGTACTGCTCGCGCGACGCGTCCGGCGATTACTCGGTGGTCCGCTTCGACGACGAGGCGGGAAACCTGCCGTTCGTCGCCGCCCAGCACGACTTTGAGAAGGGTAGCTGCACGCTCTGCGGGGCTCCCGAAGAGCTCGAGCGGGGTGCCGCCCGCGAGAACTACGCCTACGCATTCATCCACAGGGCCTACCCGGAGAAGGAGAAGGCAGCCATGAAGTTCGACGTAATTGTCGGCAATCCGCCCTACCAGATCAGCAGCAATGGAAGCACCCGCACCAAACCGATCTACCAGCGCTTCGTCCAGGAGGCGATCGCGATGAACCCCCGCTACGTGCTGATGATCACCCCTTCCCGCTGGTTCGCGGGCGGGCTCGGATTGAAAGAATTTCGCGCTGAAATGCTCAAGGACCGGCGGCTCTCGCACCTCGTCGACTACCGCGTCGAGAAAGACGTCTTCCCGAAAGTCAACGTAAACGGCGGCGTCTCCTACTTCCTCTGGGACTCCGAGCACGACGGCAAGTGCCTAGTCAGCCACGTCCCGGCGGGAGGGTCGCCGAGCGTCCCCGAGGCCCGCTACCTGGATGAGTTCGATCTCCTTGTCCGCCAAAACGAGGGGGTGCGGATCCTGCGCAAGGTGAAGGCACTCGGCGAGCCCACCTTCGAGCAGCGCGTGTCCGCGCAGAAGCCATTCGACCTACACACCAACTTTAAAGGCGCCGCCACGAAGCGGGGGCTGACGAAGCCACTGCGGATGCACAGCCCACGCGCGGTCAGCTGGGTGCCACGCGCCAAGGTGACCAAGAGCCTCGACTTGATCGACCGCTGGAAGGTCTTCCTGGTCGCGGCCAGTGACGGCAACGAGACCTTCCCCGCCCCGATCTGGGACCTTGCCAAGGGCCCGTTCGTCGGCGCCCCTGGGGAGATCTGCAACGGCAGCTACCTCGTCGTCTACCCCACCGACGACGAGGCCACGGCCAGAACCGTCGTCGCCTTCCTCCGCACCCGGTTCGTGCGCTTCCTGGTCTCGCTGCGGAAGATCGCCCAGCATAATGACGCCGGGCGGTTCGCCTTCGTCCCCGACCTGGCGATGGACCGCGAGTGGACCGACGAGCAGCTCTACGAGCGCTACGGGCTGAGCGACGGGGAGATCTCCTTCATTGAGTCGCAGATCAAGGAGATGCCCGCACCTGAACTCGCCGCGAAATGAGCAACCTGATCTACGCCTACACGATTGCCGGCAAAGACATCGAGCCCTGGGAGCGGACGGTCGGCAAGCGGCGGGAGGTCGGAGCCGGCCTGATCAAGATCGGAGAAACGGGGAAGGCGAGGGCACGGACCCGGATCAGGCAGCAACTCCGCACCGCTTACCCGAACATGGAAGGAGTTGAGATCCTGCTCGAAGAGGTTGCCGAGAGGGCGGACGGGACCACCTTCAGCGACCACGAGGTGCACGCGGCCCTAGTTAAGGAAGGGATCCGCTGCTGGGGTGGCGAGTGGTTCGAGGTGACGACTGACGAGGTCCGCGCCGCGATCAACAGGGTCAAGCTCGGGGTGCCGTTCGACCCGCAGCGGACCGAGTCGTTTGAGCTCCGCCCTGAGCAGGCCGAAGCGGTCGACCTCACTGCCGCCTACTTCCACGCCCACGTGGGCGAGAAGCACCCGCCGAAGTTCCTCTGGAACGCGAAGATGCGGTTCGGAAAGACGTTCACGGCCTATCAGCTGGCCAGGCGAATGGGCTGGAAGCGGGTGCTGGTGCTCACCTACAAGCCGGCGGTGCTGGACGCCTGGCGCGACGACCTGCTCCGCCACGTCGATTTCGACGGCTGGCACTTCGTCGACCGCGAGGCGCCGCCGGACGAAGCCGCCGAGCAGATGAGGGGGGACGCGCCCGTGGTCCGCTTCGCCTCCTTCCAAGATCTGTTCGGCAAGGCTCCGGATGGGCAGGTCAAGGCACACAACAAGGCGATCCTCGAGACTGGGTGGGACTGCGTGGTGATTGACGAGTACCACTTCGGCGCCTGGCGCGATTCCGCCCGCGAGCTCTACGACCCAACCGAAGCGAAGCTGGCCGACGAGGAGGAGCCCGACGAATGGGTGACCACGGAGGAGTTGGGGATAACCGCTGCCAACCTCCTCTATCTCTCGGGGACGCCGTTCCGGGCGATCACCGGCGGTGAGTTCACCGAGGACGCGATCTTCAACTGGACCTACGTCGACGAGCAGCGGGCGAAGCAGAACTGGGACGACCCCGCCTGCCCTAACCCCTACCTCGACCTGCCGCGGATGGAGCTCTACACCTACGGCCTCGGCTCGGAGGCACTGGCCTTCGCCGAAAACGGTGAGTTCAGCGGCTTCTCGCTGAGCGAGTACTTCCGGGCGAGCAAGGTCGGAGAGGGCCGCGACACCGGTCCGGGGGTTTACGCCTTCGAGGATCCGGGGCGCGTCTCGGAGTTCCTCTGGATGCTGCGCGGCAAGCTTGGCGACCAGATGAAGACGCAGGTCACCGCCAAGGCGCGCTTCCCCTACGAGGACCCGACCTTCACCGCAGCAATCGAACACTCGGTCTGGTACCTGCCCGGCGTCGCCTCCTGCTTCGCGATGCGGGATCTGCTCAAGGGGCATCCCTACTTCCGCGACTTCGAGATCGTCGTCGCGGCGGGCGGAGCCGTGGGGCAGGGCGCCGCCGCGAAGCCGCCGGTCGAAGCGGCGATCGGCGCGGCGGCGAAGAAGAATAGCTCGGGCTCCATCACTCTCTCCTGCGGCAAGCTGATGACCGGCGTAACCGTCCCCGAGTGGGGCGCGATCCTGATGCTTTGCTCACTGAAATCACCCGAGACCTACTTCCAGGCAGCCTTTCGCGTGCAGTCCCCCTGGTCCTACCTCGACGGCGAGGGCAACCTCGACGTTCGCAAGCCCTGCTGCTACGTCTTCGAGTTCGACCCCAACCGGGCGCTCTCACTAGTTGCCGAATACGCCGCCCAGCACGCCACCGAGGCCATGCCCGACCCCTCGGAGTCGCTCGGGAAGCTGCTGGACTACCTGCCAATCTTCGCCTTCTCGGGAGGGGCGATGGAACGACTGGAAGCGGCCGAGGTACTGAACTGGGCAACCGCCGGCATCGGCGCGGCCGCGCTCGCCCGCCGCTGGGACTCGCCCCTCCTGGTCGACGTCAATCAGCGAACCTTGGCCGCGGTCCTCGAGCACCCGGGACTACTGGAGACGCTCGGGCAGATCGAGGACTTCCGCGCCCTCGTCACCAATGCCGAGCACATCGTCACCTCAACGAAGGAGCTAAACCAGGCCAAGCGCGAGCAGGGCAAGCTCGAGCCCGGTCAGAAACGCCAGCAGCAGGAGACCTCAAAGCAGCTCCGCGACATCCGCAAGAAGCTGCAGAAGTTTCTCGCCCGCATCCCGATTTTCATGTACGCGACCGACTTCCGGGAGGAGGCACTCAAGCACGTCATCGAGTCCCTCGACCCCACCCTCTTCGAGCGCGTAACCGGCCTCACCATCAGAGACTTCAAGACCCTAAGCGACCTGGGACTCTTCAACATCGCACGAATGAACGCCGCCATCTACCAATTCCGCCAATTCGAGCGAGCCAGCCTTGAATACACCGAGATCGAGGCTTCGGAAAATAAGGAGCGCCGGGTCGGGCTCTGGAACCGAACCATGCACGAGTAAGCACCAGGAGAACTCGCCAGTGGAACTACTGTCGGAGCCACGAACCGAAATCGGCACCCTGCGTATCCATCATCGATCAGGCAGTTACTGCCTGATGGAGAGCGAAATTTGGGTCCGATTTGAACCGACTCGGTCGACCGCGACATGCCGATTTGCAGGGATTCCTACGAGGGGTGGATGACCGGATTCGAACCGGCGACCGCCTGGACCACAACCAGGAGCTCTACCAGCTGAGCTACATCCACCGCGCGGACGTCAAATCTAGCGAGTCCGCAGCAGGCGTCGTCTATCGGGGTCCTTGCGGTCTCGATGATCCAGGCGATCGGGGTCGCCCTAGCCTGGGGCCGGATCGCATGCTGCCGCTAGCATCGCCGGGATGGAGATCCTGGTTGTGGAGGACGAGCCGGGGATCGCCGACTTCCTTGCGCGGGGGCTCGAGGGGGAGGGCTTCGACGTGCGCACCGCGGCCGACGGCGAGGCTGGGGAACGGCTGGCGCTGGAGGGGCGGGCGGAGCTGGTCATCCTCGACCGGATGCTGCCGGGGAGAGATGGGATCGAGGTGCTGGCCGCGATTCGGCGGCAGCGGCCGGCCCTGCCGGTGATCATGCTTACTGCCCGGGGGGAGGTGGCCGACCGGGTCGAGGGGCTCGACGCGGGCGCCACCGACTACCTGACCAAGCCGTTCGCCTTCGAGGAGCTGCTGGCGCGGGTGCGGGCGCAGCTGCGCCAGGCGGGGGCGGCGGAGACGACCCTGGAGGCGGCCGGCATCCGCCTCGACCTGCTCGACCGGGTGGCCGAGCGCGAGGGGGTGGGCACGCGCCTGGCGGAGCGGGAGGCGGAGCTGCTCGCCTACCTGATGCGGCGGGCCGGCCAGGTCTGCTCCCAGGACGAGATCCTCCGCGCCGTCTGGGGGTACGACCACGAACCCGACACCAACGTCGTCCAGGTCTACGTCGGCTACCTCCGCCGCCGCCTCGCCCGTCCCGCCTCGCCCGCCCCGATCGAGACCGTCCGCGCCGCCGGCTACCGGCTCCGCGAGCCGCGATGAGCCAGGCCTGGGCGAGGCTCGGCCTGCGGGGCAGGCTGGCAATCTCGATCGGAACGATCGTGCTGGTCGCCTTCGCCGCCGTCTTCGTCGCCGTCCGCGGCGAGATGTCAAACGAGTCGCACGTGATCAAGGGGGAGGAGGCGCGGGAGGCCGCGAGCCCGCCGGCGGGCGCCGCCGACCACGACCGCGCCTCCTCCCTCTCGTCGATCGAGGACGCCCGGGCCGAGGTCGAGCGGACCTTCCTCCTCGTCGGCGGCGCCTCGCTGGTCGCGGCGCTCCTCGCCGGCTACCTGCTGGCGGCGCGGACGGCGGCGCCGCTGCGCCGCATCGCCGCGACCGCGGCGGCGGTCGACGCCGGCGACCTCACCCCCCGCCTCGGCCCCGAGCCGGCCGCGGCCGCCGAGCTGCGCACCGTGGTCGAGTCCTTCAACCACATGCTCGACCGGCTCGACGCCGCCTTCTCGCGCCAGCGGCGCTTCGTCTCCGACGCCTCCCACGAGCTGCGGACGCCGCTGACCGCGATCCGCGGCCAGCTCGAGGTGCTGGCCAGGACCGAGAGCCCCGACCCGGCGGAGATCCGGCGGGTGGAGGAGCTGGCGCTGACGGAGGTCGGGCGGGTGGAACGGCTCGTCGAAGACCTGCTGACCCTCGCCCGGCTCGACGAGGAGACGGCGCCCGCCCTCGCCGAGGTCGAGATCGGGCAGTTCCTGCGCGACCTCGTCGAGGCGGCCGCCGAGCCGACCGAGGTCGGCGCGCTGCCCGCGGGCACGCTCCGCGCCGATCCCGACCTCCTCGCCCAGGTGGTCCGCAACCTGCTCGCCAACGCGCACCGTCACGCCCGCCAGGTCGCGCTCTCCGCCGCGGCGGCCGGCGGCAGGCTCGCGGTCAGCGTCGACGACGACGGCCCCGGCGTGCCCGCGGCCGAGCGCGAGCTCGTCTTCGAGCGCTTCCACCGCAGCCAGCCCTCGCGCGACCGCGGCAGCGGCGGCAGCGGCCTCGGGCTCGGCATCACCCGCGCAATCGTCGAGCTGCACGGCGGCCGGATCCGGATCGAGGACTCGCCCCTGGGCGGCGCCCGCGCGACGTTCGAGCTGCCCGGCTTCCGCTCCCGCGGCTGAGAGATCTCTCAACAAACGCTTAGACAGGGCCAAAGCGGCGCCCCGACGATGGCGCCATGTACAGGTCGACGGCAGCCTCGGTCGGGGTCTCCGGCAACGCCCGCCTGACCGCCGCCGTGGCGGCGGCGCTGCTCGTCCTGCTGGCCGCCGAGGGGGCGACGGTCCCGTTCATCGGGCAGCTGCTCGGCCCCCACGTCTTCATCGGCATGCTGCTGATCCCGCCGGTCCTGCTGAAGCTCGCCAGCACCGGCTACCGCTTCGCCCGCTACTACACCCACGACGAGCCCTACGTGCACCGCGGCCCACCGCCGCTCGCCATGCGGCTGCTCGCCCCGGGGGTCGTCCTCACCACCCTGGCGCTGTTCGGGACCGGCGTCGCCCTGCTCCTCGCGGGGCCGCCGAGCAACACCCTGATCTTCGCCCACAAGGCCAGCTTCATCGCCTGGGTGGCGCTGATGACCATCCACGTCCTCGGCCACCTGCTCGAGGTCCCGGCGCTCGCCGTGGCCGACTGGCGGCGCCGCGGCCCGACCGAGGCCCGCCTTGCCGGCGCCGGCCTGCGGACGATGGCGCTCGGCGGCTCGCTGCTCGCCGGCGCGGCGGTCGCCCTGCTCAGCCTGTCCCTCGCCCAAGCATGGCTCTGAGAAAACTCTCAGCCGCCTTTTAGCCCCGCTTGGCACCGCCCGGAAAAGCTTTGCCGATGGACCCGATCGAAAGACAGGACAAGCTGCGCGAGGCACGGCGGCGCCAGCGCGCCCAGCGCCAGCGCGCCGGACAGCTGCGGGGCCGGGTCGTCGTCACCGCGGTGATCTGCTTCGCGCTCCTCTGGGGCATCGTCTTCGTGCAGATGGCGACCGGAAACGACCCGGTGCTGAGCGCCAAGCACTCCGCCGCCGGGGCGAGCGGGGGACGGCACCGCCGCGTGGCGACCAGCCCGTCCCAGCCCGAACCGTCGGCTGACGCCGGAAGCGAGGCCGCCGAGGACGCCGTCGAAGCGGTCGAATCGACCGACCCGGAGGAAACGGAAGCGCAGGTCGCCGAACCCGAACCCGAACCGGAACCGGAATTCGCCGAACCCGAACCCGAACCCGAACCGCTGGTCACGAGCCAGTCGTGAGCGCGGAAGCGAGCCTCCGCTTCGCCTGCTTCGGCGGCAGCGCCTCGGTTCACGTCCGCGCCGAGACCGCCGCGGCCGGGAGCCGGCTCGCGAGGCGCGCCCGGGCCGAGCTCCTCGACGCCCACCGGCGGCTCTCGCGCTTCGACCCGGCGAGCGAGCTCTCCCGCCTCAACCGCGACCCGCGCCCGACCGTTGCCGCCAGCCCGCTGCTGGTCGAGCTGGCCGCGGCCGCCCGCAGCGCCGGCGAGCTCAGCGACGGCCTCGTCGACGCGACCCTGGTCGACGAGATCGAGCGGGCCGGGTACCGCGACTCGCTGCCGCAGGATCGCGTCGCCCTCCCGCCGGCTGCGCCGAGCGAGCTCCGCCCCGCGGCGCCGCGGGCCGTCGCCGGCTGGCGGGCGATCGAGGTGGACCGCGAGGCCGGAACCGTCACCCGGCCGCCGGGCGTGCGGATCGACAGCGGCGGCATCGCCAAGGGCCTGCTCGCCGATCTGCTCGCCGAGGGCCTGCGGGAGCGAGCGAGCTTCGCGATCAACTGCTGCGGCGACATCCGGATCGGCGGCGCGAGCGGCAGGCCGCGCACGGTCCTCGTCGAGGACCCGTTCGGCGGCGAGCCGCTGCGGCAGCTCGCGATCGCCGACGGAGGCGTCGCCACCAGCGGCATCGGCCGCCGGACCTGGATCGACGGCAGCGGCCGCCACTGCCACCACCTGCTCGATCCTGCTTCCGGCCGCCCCGCCTTCACCGGCGTCGTGCAGGCGACCGCGCTGGCCCCGAGCGCCTTCCTCGCCGAGGTCCACTCGAAGCTGGCCCTGCTCTCCGGCCCGCGACTGGCCCCCGCCCGCCTCCCCCACGGGGGCGTGCTGGTGCTCGCCGACGGGTCGGTCGAGGCGGTCCCGGGCGAGCTGGCGGCGCCGGAGGCGATCGCCCGGTGAACGTCGCCCCGCACCTCTTCTGGATCACCAGCAGGGCGGCGGGCATCGCGGCCCTGCTGCTCGCCAGCGCCAGCGTCGCCCTCGGGCTGATGATGAGCTCGCGGCGCAAGGGGGCCGACAAGCGGGACCTGCGCGCGCTCCACGAGGGCCTCTCGCTGAGCTCGCTGGCGATGGTCGCGCTCCACGGCACCGCCCTGCTGGGCGACGCCTACCTCAACCCGGGGCTGGCCGGCATCGCGGTTCCCTTCCTCGGCCCCTACCGTCCGCTCTGGACCGGGATCGGGATCCTCGCCGGCTACGGCCTCGCGGCCCTCGGCATCTCCTACTACTTCCGCGCCCGCATCGGCGCCGCCCGCTGGCGCCGCGCCCACCGGCTCACCGCTGCCTTCTGGCTGCTGGCGGTCGCCCACACCTTCGGCGCCGGCAGCGACGCCTTCCAGCTCTGGTTCCTGGCGATCGGAGCGGCGATCACGGTCCCGGCCGCCCTCCTGCTCGCCCTGCGCTGGCTGCGCCGCGGCTGGGAGGGAGCCCAGGGCGCGGGCCTCCAGCCGAGCGCCGTCGATCGCTAGGGCTGCGGCTCGGCCCGCTCCAGCGGGTGCAGCTCGCCCCTCGCCAGCGCCTCACCGCCGGCCGGTCGCCGTGCCCGGATCACCACCCGCGCCCCGTGGCGCGGGATCATCGTCACGTTGCGGTGCAGGGCGCGCTCGGGGGCGGGGTCGGCGACCGTCAGGTCCAGCCGCTGCGCCATCGCCGCGAGCACGACCCGCTGCTCGGCCATCGCCAGCGCGGCGCCGAGGCAGCGGCGGATGCCGCCGCCGAAGGGCAGCCACTCGTAGGTGCCGGGCTTGCGCTCGTCCCAGCGCTCGGGGCGGAACTCGAAGGGCTCGGGATAGAGGTCCTCGCGGTGGTGCAGGAGGAGGATGCTGATCAGGACCGGAGTGTCGGCGGGGACGGCGTAATCGCCGAGGCGCCAGGGCAGCTTCACCCGCCGGCCGACGATCGGCACCACCGGCCGCGAGCGCATCGTCTCGGTGATCGTCGCCTCGATCGCCTCCTCCGCCCCCTCGCCGCTGCGGACCGCCTCGACCAGGCGCTCGTGCGCGTCCGGCGTACGGAGGAGGCGCTCCCAGGCCCAGGCCAGCGAGTTGGCGGTGGTCTCGTGACCGGCCAGCACCAGGGTCAGCAGCTCGTCGCGGATTTCGCCGTCGCTCAGCGGCTCGCCCTCCTCCCCGCGCGCCTGCAGCAGCAGCGAGAGGATGTCGCGGCGCTCGTCCAGGTCCTCGCCGCGCCGCCGCGCGATCACCGCGTCCATCCGCCGGTCGACCAGCGCCCGCCCGAGGCGGTTGAAGCCGACCGCCTCTTCGCGGCGCACGTTCATCAGCTCCGCGACCTGGGCGATCGGCTTGGTCGAGAGGTTGACGAGGCCCTTGATCGTCGCCCGCAGCCGCCCCTCGGCGCTGCGCGGCGCCGGCCGGCCGTCGATCCCGAAGATCCCGGCCATGATCACGTCGAGGGTGATCGCCTGCATCCGCGGCGCCAGCGCGAACGGCTCGCCCAGCGGCCAGCTGTCGATCTCGCGCTCGGCGGCGGCGGCGATCGCCGCCGTGTAGTGCTCGATCGCCTCGCCGTGGAAAGGCGGCAGCAGCAGCTTGCGCTGACGCATGTGGCGCTCGCCGAGCGAGGTCAGGACCGAGTCCGGCCCGACGATCGGCCGCAGCGGCGACTCGGCTGCCAGCGACGGCGCCTCCTCCGGCTTGGCGGTGAAGAGCGAGCGCACGTCCTCGGGCAGGCTGGTGACCACCAGCGGCTGCGGTTCGGGCGTGCGCATCGCGAAGACGTCGCCCAACCGACGCCGCGCGCCGAAGACGAACTCGATCTGGCGCTGGTTGAAGCGCAGCAGCTGGGTCCATCCCGCCATCCGCACGAGCGGCGGCACCGGCAGGGCGGCAGCCGTCGCCGGGTCGAGCGGGCCGCTCGCCGGCGCCTCGGTCTCCGCGACTCCCATCGGCGGCCCTAGGCGGCGACCCCGACCGCCGCCTCGTCGCCGGACGCCGCCGCGGCCGCCGGCCCGCGCGAGAACTCGATCTCCTCGTCGACCCGGCCGTGCTTGAAGAGGCGGATGTCCCGCGCGTAGTTCTGGTGCAGGCGCCAGGGGTGCCGGTGACCCTGCTGCGGCAGCTGGCCGGCCGCGCGCTTGACGTAGCCGGATTTGAGGTCGATGAACGGTTCGCGCCGCAGCGCCGCCCCCGGGTCGCGCGGGGTCGCGACCTTGTAGCCGTGCGCGTCCATGAAGTTGAGCAGGCGGCAGACGTACTGGGAGACAAGGTCGCACTTGAGGGTGAAGGAGGCGTTGGTGTATCCGAGCGCGACCGCGAGGTTGGGGACGCCGCCGAACATCGCACCCTTGTA
The DNA here is from genome assembly GCA_035700965.1 of Solirubrobacterales bacterium. Lineage (GTDB taxonomy): Bacteria > Actinomycetota > Thermoleophilia > Solirubrobacterales > 70-9 > VAYN01. The sequence continues at coordinate 50,951 of DASSOC010000009.1, read as the reverse complement.
GCCGACCAGCTCGGAGAACCCGCGGCGCTCGCCGTCGACGCTGAGGTCGATGCCGCCGAAGACGAGCAGGTTGAGCCCGGTCGCGGTGACGATCACGTCGGCCTCGAGCTCGCGCCCGGAGCTGAGCTCGATCCCCTTCTCGGTGAAAGTCTCGATCGTGTCGGTGACGACGTCGGCCCCGCCGGACCGGATCGCCGCGAAGAGGTCGCCGCCGGGGACGAGGCAGACGCGCTCGTCCCAGGGGTTGTACCTCGGTTCGAAGTCGCGGTCGACGTCGTAGCCGGCCGGCAGCTGGCGCTCGACCCCGCGCCGGATCAGCTTGCGAATGAAGCGCGGCGCCCGGCGCGAGAGCTGGTAGAAGGCCATCTGGGCGAGGACGTTCTTCCAGCGGACGACCGCGTAGCGGGTCTTCTCGGGAAGCACGCGGCGCAGCGCCTTGGCGATCGGGTCCTGGGCGGGCAGGGTGACGACGTAGCCGGGCGAGCGCTGCAGCATCGTGATCTGCTCGGTCTCCGGCGCCATCGCCGGGATCAGCGTCACCGCGGTGGCGCCGCTGCCGATCACGACCACCCGCTTGCCGCGATAGTCGAGGTCCTCGGGCCAGTGCTGGGGGTGGACGATCCGGCCCTCGAAGCGCTCGGCCCCCGGGAACTCGGGCGAGAAGCCTTCGTCGTAGCGGTAGTAGCCGGTGCAGCCGTAGAAGAAGTCGCAGGTCAGCTCGACCGTCTCGCCACCGCGCTCGGCGCGGACGGTCCAGCGCGCGTCCTCACTCGACCACTCGGCGGCGAGGACCTTGTGGCCGAAGCGGATGTGGTCCTCGACCCGGTACTCGCGGGCGGTCTCCTTGATGTAGTTGCGGATCTTCTCGCCGGCGGCGATCGAGTCTTCGTCGCTCCAGGGCTTGAACGCGTAGCCGAGCGTGTACATGTCGGAGTCGGAGCGGATGCCGGGGTAGCGGAAGAGGTCCCAGGTGCCGCCGATCGCCTCGCGCGACTCGAGGATCGCGTAGCTCTTGCCCGGGCATTCCTCCTGCAGGTGGACGCCGGCGCCGATGCCGGAGAGGCCGGCGCCGACGATGAGGACGTCGAAGTGCTCGCGGCCGGTGGGCTGGTCTAGCTCGCTGGGCATCGGGTCCTCCTCGGGCAGCTGGCTCACCGGCCAAGCTTATCAACACAGTGTCGAGAGGATCGACTTCTTGTCGAATTCCTCGACGCTCTGTATCGTGAACGGCATGGAGGCGAGCGCCAAAGTCTCTGCCGCGCCACCCGCACGCGGCCGCCGCGCCGCCCGCGCCAGCGGCGACGATCGCGAAAGGGCGATCCTCGAAACCGCCGAGCGGCTGCTCGAGGAGCGGCCGCTGAGCGAGATCTCGGTCGACGACCTCGCCAAGGGCGCCGGCATCTCCCGGCCCAGCTTCTACTTCTACTTCCCCTCCAAGGACGCGGTGGTGCTGACGATCATCGACCGCCTGGTCGCCGCCGCGGCCGGCAGCCGCGAGCAGGCGCTGAAGACGATGGCCGAAGGCGAACCGCGCGCCGGCCTGCGCCAGGGCCTCGACAACCTCTACTCGGCCTTCCGCTCCCGCCGCGCCGTCACCCTCGCCGCGGCCGAGCTGCGGATGCGCAACCCCGAGGCGCGCGAGCTCTGGTCCCAGGTGATGGAGGGCTGGGTCGCCGACGTGACCGCGGTGATCGAAGCCGAGCGCGCCCGCGGCGCCGCCCCCGACGGCCAGCCCGCCCGCGACCTCGCGATCGCCCTCGTGCAGATGAACGAGCGTGTCCAGTACGCAAGCTTCACCGGCGAGTCCCCCTCGCTCGGAGAGGACCGCGTCATCGACGTCCTCGTCGAGATCTGGCTGCGGGCGATCTACGGCACCGCCGAGCCGGGCTGAGCTCGCTAGACCCGCGGCGCGACCTCGCGGCCCATCAGGGCGACGGCGTCGAGGTCGCGGTGGAGCAGGTGCTGGCCCATGATCCGGGTGAGGCCCGCCTCGGCCAGCTCCTGCAGCTGCTCGACCGCCTCCTCGACGGTGCCGAGGATCGTGCTCTCGCGCAGGCCGCGCAGGTAGGCCTCCCCGTCGCCGCCCTCGCCTTTCCACTTCGAGAGGCGTGAGGCGCGGGCGAGCAGGTCCTCGCGGTCGGCGCCGACCAGCCAGCCGGTCATCATCGAGAGCGGCAGGCTCGCGGGATCGCGACCCTCCTTTTCGCAGGCCTCGTCGAGGCGCCGGCGCAGGTCGGCGACCTCCTCCGCCGTTGACATCACCGTGTTGTACTCGTCTGCCCAGCGAGCGCCGATCCGCAGCGAGCGCGGGCCGCCTTTGGCGCCGAGGATCAGCGGCAGCGGCCGCTGCACCGGCTTCGGCAGCGCGTCGAGCTCGCGCGCCGAGTAGTGCTCGCCGTCGAAGTCGAACGGCCCCTCGCCCCAGTGGCCGCGGACCACCTGCATCTGCTCTTCGAGCGCCGCCATCCGCGGCCCGACCGGCGGCAGCCCAAAACCGTAGAGCTCGTGCTCGCGCTCCCACCAGCCGGCGCCGATCCCGACTTCGACCCGCCCGCCGGAGACGTGGTCGGCGGTGACCGCCGCCTTGGCCAGAACCGCCGGGTGGCGGAAGGTGGCCGGTGAGACCATCGTCCCCAATCGCAGCTTCTCGGTCACCGCGCCGAGGGCCGTGATCGTTCCCCAGGCGTCGAGCGAGCCGCGCTCGCGCCGGTCGTCGACCGAGAGGTAATGGTCGGAGCGGAACATCGTCCCCACGCCGTTCGCTTCGCAAGCCCCGGCAAGCGCCAGCCAGTCCTCCCAGGTCACATCCTCCTGCCCCTCGATCATCAGGCATACGTCCATGCGGGAGAACCTACCCTCGCTACGGCGAGGCCATGCCCGCAAGGGGACCGCGTGCTCCGTCCCGTCAGCGAGCGGCCGGTGACAGCTCCGCGATCGTGGGGGCCAGAGCCCCCAAGATCTCGGAGAGGCTGGCGGGGATCGGGGGTCGCAGCGCCGGTCCATTCCCTGCTGAACCAGCCGCAATTCGGCTGATTTACGGGCAATGGATTGGGTATCTGACCCATTGGGACCATCCGCGAGGAGAGAGGAAATGGCTCAAACCCAATCCAAACCCAAAAAACGATCTGCGCCGAAACGCGCGAGATCGAAATCGAGCAAACCGAAATCGCAGTCGAAACCGAAAGCCGCGAAAAAAGCGGCAAGCAACGGCAACGGCTCCCGCGGCGGTACCAGTCCCGCCGAGGCAGTGCGCGGCGCCGTCGGCAGCGCCGGCGGCAAAGCGAAAAGCGCCGGTCAGAGCGTCGGCAAAGCGGCAAGCAAGGCGAAGGTGCCGCTGGTCGCCGGCGGGGCAGCGCTCGCCGGGGCCGCCGGAGGGCTCGCCCTCGCCGCCTCCAAACAGGGGCGGAAGTCAACGCCGCGCCGGCCGAAGATCAAGATCAGTTCCGGCGACGTGGCCAAGGCAGCCAAAGAGGTGGGGAGCTTCAGCGCGCAGGTCGGTGAGCTCGCGAATGAGCTCCAACGCGCTCGGGAGTCGGCGGACGGGAAGCACCGCTCGCCGGTAGAGGTCGTTCTACAGGGACTCACCGCGAGGCGCTAGCGCCAGGGCTGGCCCTGAGGACATCGGCTCTGACCGCGCGTCCGGGACGCGCGGTCAGAGCCTCGACTTCATTGCTTCTCCTTGCCGCCATCCCCGGCGGCTTCCTCGTCGTTCTCGATCGGGTGGACGATCCGCTGCAGCACCTTCCAGTCGACCTTGACGTCGCGGTAGGTGACCCCGACCTCCGGCTCCTCGGGGATGTTCTCCCGCTCGACGCCGGCCTCGGTTTCGTGGTCGGGTTCGCCGTAATAGGTGACCTTGCGCTGCTTGGAGAGCTTGCCGAAGGTCACCTCCCTGGCCTTCACCGAGGTGAACCATTCGAGGTCCGGGCGGCCCTTCACCGGGCCGCCGCCTTCTCGACGTCGTGCACGGTGACGCGGCCTTCGGCGCCGGTGCCTTCCACCTCGTCGATGTCGACCCCGGCCTCCTCGGCCTTGCGCAGCGCCGCTCTAGTCGCGTGGTGTTTGGCCGCCCGTTTCTGCCGCCGCCGCTCGCCCAGCTCCATCGCCTTGTGAGTGGCGGCGAGGCCGAGCTCTTTGACCTCGTCGCCGGCCGCGGCTTTGAGTTCGCCGGCGACGATCTTCGCCACCGCTTTGGCGATCTGGCCGCCGGAGGCACCCTGGCCGCCGCCCTGGCCGCCACCGCCGTTGCCTTCGCCCCCGTTGCCGCCGTTGCCGCCGCCACCGGCGAGGGCCCCCAGCGCGCCTGCGCCCTGGCCGAGGCCGCCGAGCGCTTCGCCGGCGCCTTCACCCAGGCCGCCGACCGCTTTGTTGGCGCCTTCGCCGACTTCGCCGACCGCTTTGCCGGCGCCGCCGCCAACGTCTTCCACGGCCCCGCCGGCTCCTTTGCCGACGTCCTTGACCGCGCCCTCGGCGCCCTCGCCGACGTCCTCGACCGCGCTGCCCGCGCCTTCGCCGATCTGGCCGACCGCTTTGTTGGCGCCTTCGCCGACTTCGCCGACCGCTTTGCCGGCGCCTTCGGTGACGGGCTTGAGAGATTGGGCGATGCTCTGCAGAACCTCCGGGTTGCGGTCCAGCGTGGTCAGAACCCGGTCGATGATCGCGGTGACGTGGTCGAGCCGCGCTCGCATCAGCGCCTGCGCTTCGACGCCCTTGATGTTCAGTTCGACCTTGCCCAGCTCGGCGTGGACGCCGACGCTCAGTTTGACCAGGTCGAGGACTTCGGCGTGCAGCGAGACCCGCGCCATCAGGTCGTCCAGCTCGAAGTGAATTTCGTCGACCTTGACGACCGGGATGTCGACGATGACGTCGGGCTCGTCGGTGTCGCTGATTTCGCCCGGGTCGATCACCGTGTAGTCCTCGTACATCCGCTCCGGCACGGTCTTGTCAGAGCCCTGGTTGCGGATCTGGCTCTGCCGGTCGCCCCCCGAGCTCCCCTTCGCGCTCTGTTTCTGCTTCTGCGGAGTCGGGCTTTTGTTGCGCCCGCTGCCGGCGCTGCGCTGGCGCGTTTGTCTCGATTTCGGGCGCTTGCGGTCGCTTCTGCTTTTGGTCTGCTGGGCCACCTTCCTCGCACCTCTCTCCGACTGGTGGTCGATTGCTCTTCCCAAAGGAAAAAGTTCCCGCTCTATAGGGGTGCAAACGCGACCGGCCGATCAGCGGCCGCCGCGGCCGCCTGCGACCAGCCGCCAGGCCCGCCCGAGCACCGCCAGCACGGAAAAGGCGACGGCGAGACCGATCGCCCCGAGCACGAGCAGGAAGACGACGAAGGCGACGATCGCCACCGGAACCAGAAGCAGTTTCACGCGATCCGTAGTCTTTCAACCCAGATGGGAGCGGCGGCAGCACTGGCAACCGTCCTGGTCGCCCTGGGTCACGTCGGCATCGGCGTGAGCGGCAGCGACCGTGCGGTGCAATCGGTCAGCGAGGGCCTGGCCCTGGTCAGCGTGCGCCACCAGGTGGCGGATGCCGGCCGCGCCGAGCCCGCGCGGGGCATCCGCCGGCCGGCGAAGCAGCGGGCCGCGACCACCCCCGCCCCGCCGAGCGAAGCCGAAATCGCCGCCGATCCCTCGAAGCTGCCGCCCGCCTCGGCCGGCAGCAACGGCACCGCGGTGCCCCACAGCTCGCACCTCAGCCGCAGCGCGATCTTCGCCCACCGCCGCGGCGGCGACTCCAGCTCGAACGCGATCCTCCTCACCGGGGTCGCCCTCGCCCCGCCCGACGCCCCGGAAGCGGTCAAGGGCGCGATCAACGCCGCCAACACCATCATCGGCCGCCCATACATATGGGGCGGCGGTCACGCCTCCTTCTACTCGCGCGGCTACGACTGCTCCGGCTCGGTCAGCTTCGCCCTCTTCGGCGGCGGCCTGATCCCCCGCCCCCTCACCTCCGGCGAACTCGAGCAGTGGGGAGAACCCGGCCCCGGCAGGTGGATCACCGTCTACGCCAACGGCGGCCACACCTTCGCCGAGATCGCCGGGCTGCGCTGGGATACCGTCGGCGACGCGCAGGGCACCGGGCCCCGCTGGCACCTCGCACCCACCAGCACCGCCGGCTTCCTCGCCCGCCACCCGCCGGGCCTCTGACCCGCCGCCACCGCTCCTTGCTCCGCTGAAAATCGCGTCAGCAAAAGCGGCCGAACCTGAACACGGTGTCCAGGGGGTCAACTACGATCAAGCCCTCGGCAGTAATCAGCCCCAGATAAGAGAGCGAGCGATGTCAACCAAAGCCGAACGCCGTAAAGCCACCGAGAACCGCATCAAGGCGATGAGCCATCCGGTGCGGGCCGCGATCCTGCGCATCCTCGCCGATCGCACCGCGAGCCCAGCCGAAATGGCGCGCGAGCTCGACGAAGAGCTCTCGAACGTCAGCTACCACACCAAACAGCTGGTCGAGTTCGAATGCGCGGAGCTGGTCAGCACCCGGCCGGTGCGCGGCGCCCTCGAGCACTTCTACCGCGCCACCGAGCGGCACCTGATCGACACCGAGGAGTGGGAAGAGCTCGACCCGGTGATGGCCGAGGACATGATCTGCGAAGTCCAGCAGAAGATGCTCGACGACTTCGTCACCTCCGTCCGTGCCGGCCTGATCGGCAAGGACAAGGACTTCCACCAGACGCGGACGCCGCTCGTCCTCGATGCCGAGGGGCTGCAGGAAACGCTCGCAGCGCACGAACGGGCTCGCATCGAGCTGATGGAAATCGAGGCCCGCAGCGCCACCCGGCTGATGGAGAGCGGCGAGCCCGGGATCAACGTCTCCAGCTCGCAGGTCTGCTTCAAGATGCCGGACCCGAGGGGTCGCTGAGGCGACTCGCTAGGCGAGGATCAGCTCCAGCACGCCGCGGATCGCCAGCGCGACGCCGATCCCGATCGCCAGCCGGGAGCCGACGATCCGGCCCCTCTCGCTGAGCCAGCGCCGGAACCGGTCGACCGCGTTCTGCGTCCACTGCGGCGAGATCGCGTAGCCGACCAACGGCACCTCGAGCAGCAGGTCCTGGATCACGCAGAAGAGCACGACGAGCAAGACGGTCGCCCCCCAGCCCGGGTCGAGGTGGACCAGCCGGTTCAGCGCGACCAGATAGGAGGCGCCCGGGAAGCTGAGCAGGGCGCCGATCGCGAAGGCGACCGGGGCCGAGCCCCGCCCGAGCATCCGCTGCGCCCACGGCTCCCCGGCGGATTCCTTCTTCCGCCGCCGCCGCTCCTCGCCGAATTCGCTGCGCACGACGAGGCCGACGATCAGCGCGATCGCGCCGAAGACGAGGTTCTCGGCGGGGCTCAGCGAGCTCTGCGCGAGTTCGACGCCGCCGCTGCCGTGAAAGGCGAAGGCGACCAGCAGCCCGGTGGCGATGCTGGTCAGGTAGCTGCCGAGCAGGTAGCCGAGCATCAGCCGTTTCGTCTCCGGCAGCAGCATCATCACCGTCACCGCCGCCAGCAGCGTCGGGTTGAGCATCGCCGTCAGCGACAGCCCGATGAAGCTGACCAGGTCGCCCATTCTGTGCTTCTTCTACCTCAAGACCTCCCGAATGCGATGGATGGGCGTCTGCTACACCTCGATCAGCGAACCCATGATCACGGTGCGCTCGCGCGGCAGGCCGAAGTAATCGGCGGCGTCTGAGGCGACGTGCGAGCTGGCGAGGAAGAGGCGCTTGCGCCATCGCCGCATCCCCGGAGCGGCGCCCGGACGCAGCTCGATCGTCGAGAGGAAGTAGGAAGCCGCGTCGGCGTCGACCGCGAGTCCCAGCGGCCCCGCGGCGGCGGAGCGCAAGGCGGCCGGGACGTCGGGCTGCTCCATGTAGCCGAAGCGGGCGGTGAGGTGGCTGATGCCGTCGTCGCCGTAGCCGAGGTCGTCGAGCGAGAAGCGCTCGCCCGGCGCGACGCTCGGGACCGGCAGCGTCTCCAGCGAGAGGATCACCACCCGCTCCTGGAGCGTCCGGTTGTGCTCGACGGTGGCGCGCATCGCCAGCGGCGTCGTCTCCTTGTTGCGGTTGAGGAAGACCGCGGTGCCGGGGGAGCGTGGCAGCGGCGGCCGGCGGCGGTGCAGCTCCTCGACGAAGGTCCGCAGGCAGCCTTCCTGGCGCTCCCGCCGCTCGGAGACCAGCTCCCGCCCCCGCTGCCAGGTCGTCAGCACCGCGAAGACCGCGATCCCGACCAGCAGCGGGAACCAGGCCCCATGGGTGAGCTTGGTCAGGTTCGCCGTGAGGAAGAGGAGGTCGAAGGCGAGGAACGCGGCCGCCCCTGGCAGCACGAGCCAGAGAGGCTTCCCCCACTGGCGGCGGGCGATGTAGAAGAACAGCAGGGTGGTGATCGCGATCGTCCCGGTCACCGCGGTCCCGTAGGCGAAGGCGAGCCCGGCCGAAGTGCGGAAGGTGAGGACGAGGGCCAGCACCGCCGCCATCAGCAGCCAGTTGACCCAGGGCACGTAGATCTGCCCCATCGTCTTCGCCGAGGTGTAGACGACGCGCAGCCGCGGCAGGTAGCCGAGCTGCATCGCCTGATGGGCCACCGAATAGGCGCCGGTGATGACCGCCTGGGAGGCGATCACGGTGGCGATCGTGGCGAGGAAGATCATCGGCACCCTCCCCCATCCCGGGACGAGCAGGAAGAAGGAGCCGCCAGCGCCGGCGTGATCGAAGAGCAGGGCGCCCTGACCCAGGTAGTTGAGGATCAGCGCCGGGAAGACGAGGCCGAGCCAGGCGGTCGTGATCGGCAGCCGGCCGAAATGGCCGAGGTCGGCGTAGAGCGCCTCGGCTCCGGTGAAGGCGAGCACCACGGCGGCGAGCGAGAAGAAGGCGGTGCCGAAGTGCCCGAACAGGAACGCGAGCGCGTAGGTGGGCGAGAGCGCCTCGAGGACCTGGGGATGGACGGCGACGCCGGAGATGCCGCAGGCGCCGATGACGAGGAACCAGACGATCATCACCGGGCCGAAGAGGCGGCCGACGGCGGCAGTGCCGTAACGCTGGGAGGCGAAGAGGGCGAGCACGATCGCCGCCGTGATCGGCACGACGAGGTGGCCCAGCGAGGGCGCGACGACCTTCAGCCCTTCGACCGCCGAGAGGACCGAGATCGCCGGCGTGATCATGCTGTCGCCGAAGAAGAGCGAGGCGCCGAAGATGCCGAGCGCGGCGAGGACCAGCTTGGTGCGCCGACCGCCCGGCAGCTGCCGCTGGCGAATCAGGGTGATCAGGGCCATGATGCCGCCCTCGCCCTGGTTGTCGGCCCGCATCACCAGAAGCACGTACTTGAGGGTGACGACGACCGTCAGCGACCAGAAGATCAGCGAGACGACGCCGTAGATGCTGGCTTTGGTCTCCGTGACCGGGTGGGGGTCGGCCGGGTTGAAAACCGCTTCGACCGCGTAGAGGGGGCTGGTGCCGATGTCGCCGAAGACGACCCCGAGGGCGCCGAGCGCCAGCGCCGCCTGGGCGCCTGCGCGACGGGCCGGGGCTGCCCGCTCGGCTTCACGGCCGAGCAGGGCACCGGGGCCTAACCGTTCTCGCAGGGCGGGGACGAACACAGGGCGATCATGCGCCCGCCCCCGTCAAGGCCGCATGAAGGTAAGCCGCCGGCGTATACAGATTTCGTGAACTCACACCGCGAAGCGGTACCCCACTCCCGGGTCGGTGCGGATGAAGTGATGCTCGCCGGGCGGCTCGATCTTGCGGCGCAGGTTGGCGACGTGGGCGCGCAGCACCTGCAGGTCGTCTCCGTACTCGACCCCCCAGACCTCGACCAGGAGCGAGCGGTGGGTGAGCAGCCGGCCGCGGTTGCGGACCAGCACCCGCAGCAGCTCGAACTCGGTCGGGGTGAGGTGCACCTCCTCGCCGTCGCGCCGCACGATGCGTCCGGCGAAATCGATCTCCAGCCCGTCGACGGAGATCGCCGGTTCCTCCGCCTCCGGCCGCGCCCGCCTCAGCGCCGCCTCCAGCCGGGCGACCAGCTCGCGGGGCCCAAACGGCTTGGTCACGTAGTCGTCGGCACCCGCCGCCAGCGCCTCGACCTTGCGGTCCTCCTCCCCCACCGCCGAGAGGACGACGATCGGCATCTCGCTCCACTCGCGGATCCGCCGCGTCAGCTCGACGCCGTCGAGGTCGGGGAGCATCAGGTCGAGGATCGCCGCCTGCGGCGGGCGGACGGCGACCGCGTCCAGCGCCTCCTCCCCGTTGCTCGCCGGCACCGCCTCGAAGCCGGCGTCGCGGAGGATCACCTGCAGCGCCCGCACGATCTGCGGCTCGTCGTCGCAGACGAGAATGCGGCGCTGCCCGCTCAAGAGCCGCCGCCGTTGAGGGGGAAGGAGACGACGAAGGTGCTGCCCTGCCCCGGCACCGACTCGACCGCAACCTCGCCGCCGTTCGCCTCGATGAAGCCGCGGGCGATCGCCAGCCCGAGCCCAAAGCCCGAACGAGCGCCCTCGTGCCGGTAGAACGGCTCGAAGACCCGCTCCCGCTCCTGCTCGGGGATCCCCGGCCCCTGGTCCACGATCCGCACCACCAGCCGGCCGCCGCTCTCGCGCGAACGCACCAGCACCGGCCGCCCGCCACCGTGGCGGACGGCGTTCTCGAAGAGGTTCGCGAAGGCGCGCTCGAGCTGAACCGAGTCGGCAACCAGCGGCGGGGCCTCCGGGTCGAGCCCGAGCCGCACCTCCACCCCCTCGCCGCCGACCGACCCCCGCGCCGCCTCCAGCAGCCCGGCGAGGTCGATTGGCTCCTGCCGCGGCTCGGCGTTGCCGGACTCCAGGCGGGAGACGTCGAGCAGGTTCTCGACCAGGCGCGAGAGCCGCTGGCCTTCCTGCACCACCGCCGCGCTCAGCTCCTGGCGCTCGGCCTCGGTCAGGCTCGGCGAGTCGAGGGCGGTGCCGGTGGCGATGATCGAGGTCAGCGGCGTCCGCAGGTCGTGCGAGACCGAGCGCAGGAGCGCCGTCTTCAGCTCGCCGCTGCGACGCAGCGCCCCTGCCTCGATCGCCTCGGCTTCGATCCGGTCGCGCTCGGCGGCGAGCTCGCGCAGCTGCGCGAGGACGCGTTCGGTTTCCTCCCGCCGCCGCTCCGCCTCGGCGGTACGCGCCCGCGCCACCTCCGCCAGGGCGCTGCCGGCGACGGCGACGATGACGAAGGTGACGAGTGCGACCGCGTCCCGATCGGCGGCAACGTCGAAGCGGCCGGTGGGCGGGATATGGAACCAGTTGAAGGCGAGAGCGCTGGCGATCGCGGCCAGCAAACCGATGCGCCAGCCCCAGATGCTGGAGACGAAGAGCACTCCCGGCATATAGACGACGCCGAGCGAGACCGCCGGGGCAACCGTCTTCAGCGGGTAGACGACCAGCGTGGCCACCGCGACAACCAGTACGGTCGCTAGAACTCCAGACCACCACGAGGGGGTCGCCGGGCCCAATCCGAAGCCGTAGACGCGGTGCGGCACCTTGCCAGCGTAAAGATCCCTGCAGTGGAGCCGATTCACCAAGATCGATGAACCAGCACTCGCAAGCGCAGATCCAACTGGAGTGCCCGTCGGAGCCGGCTTCGGTCACTTCGCTGCGGCACCGGGCGGCGGAGTTCGCCGCCGCGCAGGGCGCCGGCGCGGCACTGGTCGCCGACATCAACCTCGCCGTCTCCGAGGCCGTGACCAACGCGGTCAAGTACGCCGCGGAGGCAGCCGGTCAGGGCAGGATCGGCCTGGCCGCCGCGGCCAGGGGCGAGTGGCTGGAGTTCCGCATCTCCGACAAGGGCGAGGACTTCGGCAGAGGGTCGAGTGACGGCCTCGGGCTCGGCCTGGCGATCATCGCGCGCCTCTGCGACGACCTGCAGATCGTCCAGGAAGGGTCTGGCACCACGGTGCTGATGCGATTCGCCCTGCGCTGAGCGCGCAGGCGGTCACGGTCCCGGCTGCTCGAGCGGCGGAGAGGAAGAGGAACCTGACATTCGCCCCCGCTTGACGTTGCATCGGGTGCACGGCGAGGAGGGGCTGTTCGCCGTGAGATGTGGGAAGAGGCCCCTGCCGAGCGCCGCGTGCGCTCAAGGAGGTATGCGCAATGAAGATTCATATTCGCCGGATAGCAGCTCTCGCCGGCGCGATAACCATGCTCGCCGTCGGTCCGGCCTACGCCTTCGGCGGCCCGAATTCCGCTGGGAGCTCCGGGCACTTCCAGCCGAACAGCAACCCGTGCCAGGGTCCCAACGATCAACCCAATTGCCCTGGCCCCCACTGAGTTGAACCTCAGTCAGGCAAGCGGTTCCAACGCCCAACACCAAGGAGGCAACCGATGAAGAGGTTCGCGGCAGCACTGGCGGTGGCTGGTCTGCTGATCGCCGCACCGAATGCAATGGCCGGTTCAGGAAACGGCGTCTCAAGCTCGCATGGCGCCAACTCCCACGGCAACGCGGTATCGAGCGGAGCCACGCCGCAACCGCAGTAGCGCTCAGCTCACCGCCAGAAGCTCGCCAGCGGGGATCGATCCGGAGGGCTGGCGACTTTCAAACGCCGTGCCCTGGGCAGGCTCAGGGTTCCTGGCCCTCCGACGACCCATGGCCGCTCCCGTCGGCCCCTGGCGGCGGCACGTCAGGCGGTTCATCGACCAGTGGGTAGTCGATCGGTTCCCCGCCGATCTCCTTGCCGTCCGCGGCGAGGGCGATCACTTCGACAGGCTCCCGGCTCGGTTCCGCGAGCAGGACGAAGCCCCCTTCGACTCCGGAGACCCGGAGGGGCGGCCCCGATTCGTAGGTGAGTTCGACGCTGCTCACCGCTCGGGCCGCGAGCCCGAACAGCGGGACATGGCCCTGGGCGTCGGTGTGCCCCCGCGCCCCCGGATTGAGGAGATGCAACGGGGCGTCGCCGAGTTCCGCCGCGCTTGGATAGCCCATGCCGACACCGGTGCCGCCGAGTTCGAAGTTCAGGCCGCCGGCGGAGCCGATATAGGAATAGAGCTTGTAGCGACCGGCTTCGGCGATCACCCGCGGTTCCTTGCTGTTGTGGAGATATTCCATATATTCGGGCAACTTTTCGCTGGCCTCGAGCGGCTTTCCGGGAGCCTCGGCGGAGTCGCCGCCGAGCCAACCGGAGAAGACGCCGCCGACGCTTTCCCCCGTTCCTTCGATCGCCGCGCGGGTGGCCGGCACCGAGTAGAGGGCCGCGCCGAGAATCGCCAGCGCCGCGAGCGCCCGCAGGGCGAGCCTCGGAGCGCCCCGGCGCCGACGCGCTGCGCCGGGGCGCCGGCCGCGGCCTGCGCCGTCGTCCCGCGCCCGGGCCGCAGATGAGGGATGCCTCTCGGACGCGAGGATCGTGGCGAGCATGTCCTCGGCGGCCGAGTCCCACAGTCGGTCGGGCAGCCCGGAGCCGTCGAGCGGGTCGAGGGTCCGCACTTCGTCCATCACCATTTTTTGCTCCTCTCGTTCATTCCGCCCCCGCGGCACCGTGCCGGGCGTGAGCCCTCGGTCGTATGTCCGAGCCTGATGACTGCCCGTCGGCAGCAAGCTCCTTCGCGAGTCGCCTGCGGGCGCGGTGCAGTCGCAGCGAGAAGGTGGCCGCTGAGCAGCCGAGGACCTGCGCCCCCTCACGCGGTGCGAGCCCCTCCCACGCGACCAGCGTGAGGATCTCGCGATCGCGCTCGGGGAGGGCGGCGAAGGCCGCGGCGAGGGACTCCCTCCGGGCCAGGCGCTCGGCGACCGGGGTCCCGGGGTCGGCGACCTCCACCCCCTCCAGGGAGGAGACGGTCAGGTGTGCGGCACGGCGGCGCTCGGAGCGGTGACGATGCCCCAGCACCTTCCGGGCGGTGCCCAGCAGCCACGGCAACGGCTCGAGCGGGACCGCCTCGAGGCGGCGCCAGGCGATCAGGAAGGTCTCCGACACAATTTCCTCGGCCACCTCGCGGCCCTCGGTCCGTCGCAGGACATAGGCGAGGACGCGCGGGTAACAGGAACGGAAGATCGCCTCGAAGTGAGCGCCGGCCAGCGCCTCCTGCAGGATCGGTCGGTCGTCGGTCACCATCACCGTAATGCCCGCCGGGCGGTGGATATTTCACCCGGCGACAGAGCGATCTTTAGCGCCCCCGGCTGGATTCGAATCCAAGCGACCGTCGGATCAGGAAGCTCAGCCGGACCGTGTCTGAAGAAGCGAGTCTGGCGTGATAGGACCGATCGCGTCCAGGGAGTTCAGCTGAGTTCGCTGAAGTTGGGGACCAATTTCGGGACCAGGTTTTCAGCGGATCAGCTGGACCTCAGCCGCCACGTCTGCCGTGAGCCATTCGCGGTCGGCGGTCAACGCCGGAACGTCAAGGCGCTCCGCCAAGGCAAGGCACGCCCGGTCCGCCAGCGAAAGCCCCTGTCGTCTCGTAACTGGACGAAGTCGGGCGACCGCCACGCAATCCGCCGCCGTCAGCGGCTCAATCGACAATGCTCGTCGCGACCCTTCGGCCCGCCGCAGCTCCGCAGCGGCGACCTCCGGGTCTTTTCCAGCCTCGGCGAGCTTGGATAGAACCTCGGCCCAGTTGACAACGCTCACAGCGGCCCCCTCCCCGATGGCCTCGATGACAACCGAAGCGCCGTCCTCCGCATGGAGAACCGCCATCAGAGCCGAGGCGTCAAGGACCGACGCCGGTGAAGTCTCAGCCACTGCGGCGCCGGCGAACCGCCGACTCGCCGCTCTCAGCGGCCGCTTCCGCCCGGCGGTCGGCGATCAACTCGTCGACCAAGCTGCGATCTGGCGCCACGTCAGCAAAAAGGCCTCGCATCCGCTCCGCGGCGGCGCGGCGCCTTTCGATCTCGGATTTGGAGAGCTTGGTCACGTGCGCCATGCCCGGATGGTATCGGCCGCCCAAGACCCAACCACCATCGCTGCGAGCGACTACCCTTCGCCGTCTGCGGGCTGGAACGGCCCGTGCTCAGCCGCCAGGACGGCGACCTCATCCTCGGTGCCCTCGCGCTCGCCCGCGGCAAGCATTGCCTGCCAGGAAATTCCCTCGATGTTCACGGGCTCCTGCATCGCCAGACAACATGACAGACCAAGCGGAGAGACCACTAAGCTCAACTTATGGCGCACCACAAGCGGAGGAGACCGAAGCATCAGCGAAGCGGCTGCCTTCTCTGGCACCGATCTGGCCTGACAGGGCCGATCACGTGCAGAGAGTTCGGCTGGGTCGGCTGAAGTTGGGGACCAATTTCGGACCAAGTTTTCGCGTCTCAGAGGGCCACTTGGGGAGCAGCCAGGCCGGCGGCCCAAGCCGTCGAGGCCATCGGCTACCTTGATCCCATGTCCGATGAGAAGTTGATCACCGAGGCTGGTCGTCGTCTTTCCAAAGCGGCCCCCGATGCGCGGATCATCCTCTTTGGCTCCCATGCGCGCGGAGACGCCAGGCCGGGGTCCGATCTGGATTTGCTGGTAGTCGAGCCGGCGTTGAAGAGCCGCCGCGCTGAGTTCGTGCGACTGCGTGAAGCGCTGGGCGCAATGGGTGTTCCGATCGATCTGATCGTGGTCAGTGACGAGCATGCAGAGCAATGGGGACCAGTACCCGGCACGCTGATGCACGAAGCCCTCCGAGACGGCCGTGTCATCGCCGGACCTTGAGCCAGGTCGGCTCGCGGCAATCCTTGCTCGGAAGGCAACCGAGGACGCCGTAGCCCTGAGCGAATTCGAGGGCAATTCCAACATCGCCGACAGCATCTTGGGCTTCCACGCACAGCAGGCCATCGAGAAGTGGCTCAAGGCGGTGCTCGCCGACAAGGGCATCGACTTCGAGTACACGCACGACCTTCGTCGCCTCATCGAGCTGGTAGAGGAACGTGGCATCAATTTCCCCTTCATCACCGGTGAGATCGTGATGTACACGGAGTTCGCGGTTCCCTTGAGATACGAGGACCTACTCGATGCCGAGCCGCTCGATCGCGGCGCTGCGGTCACCCTGATAAGCAAAGTAGAAGCGTGGGCTCGGGGCCTGTTGGATAAGCAAGACGGGTGAGCCTTGATGCCCCGAGCCCGGACCCGGTGAAGTAAAGCGCCCCCGGCTGGATTCGAACCAGCGACCGTCGGATTAGAAGTCCGATGCTCTGTCCAGCTGAGCTACGGGGGCTTGGTATCGAGCGTAGCGTTGCAGGATGCGGAGGGACGGGGCTAGGATCGGCTTCGTGCCTACGGTCTCCACCCCGGACGCGGAGTTGCACTACGAGCGCGGCGGCTCCGGTGAGCCGCTGCTGCTGGTTCAGGGGATGAGCGGCACGCATGTCTCCTGGGGGGAGCCGTTCCTGGGGCCGTTGCGCGAGAGCTTCGACGTCGTCACCTTCGACAACCGCGGGATCGGGCTCTCCGGCCCGGTCGACGGGCCGTTCACGATTGCCGAAATGGCCGGGGACACGGTCGCTCTGATGGGGGAGCTGGGACTGGAGAGCGCGCACGTCGTCGGCATCTCGATGGGCGGGATGATCGCCCAGGAGCTGGCGCTCGCCCATCCGGACCGGCTCCGCACGCTGACGCTCGGCTGCACCTATTGCGGCGGGCCCGGCTCGCAGCTGATGCCGGAGGAGAACGCGCGCAAGCTGATGGAGGGGATGGCCTCCGGCGACCGGGAGAGGGCGATCCGGGCCAGCTACGAAGTCAACCTCTCCCCCGCCTTCCGGGCCGCCGAGGATCGCTTCGCCGCCTTCCACGAGATGGCGACGGCGGTGCCGGCGGCGAGAGAGACGATCCAACTCCAGATCCAGGCGATCTTCGGCCACGACACCAGCGGCCGGCTCGGCGGGATCTCCAAGCCGACGCTGGTTATCCACGGCAGCGACGACGGCGTCCTCCCCTGCCCCAATGGCGAGCTCGTCGCCTCGCTGATCCCGGGCGCCCGCCTTGAGACCCTGCCGGACGTCGGCCACATGTTCTGGTGGGAGCAACCCGAGATCTCGGCCGAGCTGATCCGCGCGCACGCACTCGCCTCCGCCCGCACCTAGGCGCCTTTCCCAACCACAGGTTCGGAAAAGCGCCTACCGCTCTATTCGATCGCTTCTTCGCCCGGCACCGCCGGCCGCTTTTCCGGCTTGCAGGCGGCGGGATCGAGCTTGCCGCTGACCTTGAACACGTAGTCGGGCTCGGGGACGATCCCCGGCTCGGAGATCAGCAGCTTCATCGCCGGGTCGTTCTTCACCCAGGCGTAGATCGGGAACTGGTACGCGTTCGGCGTCCCGGTGTTGTACGGACCGGTGTCCTCGGTGTACTGGCTCATCACCACGTATTCGTAGCCACCCGCGTTGACCAGGCGGCGCAGCTGCGGGCAGCTGGCCGGCAGCCGGTTCGCCCCGTGGGGACCTTTCACCCCGATGAACTCGACCTGGTTGGAGGCGTCGTTGCCGTAGAACCCGTACTGGCCGAAGATGATCTCGCTCGAGCCGATGATCCCGATCTTTTTGTCGTGCAGCTTTTGGGTGAATTCGTAGGCTTCGCGCGGTCCGCCTTCGCCGAGGAACGGCAGCGGGTTCTTGTAGTGCTGGTCGGCGTACTGGACCTGCTGCGCGCGTCCGAGCACGACCGCCAGCAGCACCACCGCGGCGGCGATCCCGGTCACCATCACCCGGCTCATCCGCATCCGGCTGCGGGCCAGCGACAGCCCCGCCGGCGTCCAGACAAGCGCCAGGGTGAGGAAGATCGTGCCGAGGATGTAGGTGGTGAACCAGCGGGGCGTCGTCAGCACCGTGATCGCGTAGACGGCCGTGAGGAAATACAGGGTCAGCTGCGCCCGCCGGTCCGGCGCCCGCAGCGGCCGCGCGATCGGCAGCATCGCCATCGCCAGCACCAGTCCCGGCACCAGGTAGCGCGTGTTGGTGAAGAACCCCGTCGGCGAGCCCTCCTGCCCGGCCGCGGTCAGCGGCGTGAAGACGTAGACGACCGCGGTCAGCAGCGAGGCGACCGCGACCACCCGCAGGATCTTGTTGCGCGAGCGCCAGGCGATGTAGACGGCGGCGCAGACGGCGATGATCAGGATCAGCGGCCAGAGCGGGCCGAAGGCGTTCTCCAGCTCGGGGAAGAACCAGCGCCGGTAGATCGTCGGGTTGGTCAGGTAATGGGCGACGGCGAAGCGCGGTCGCGGGTCGAGCGGCATCTGGTCGGGCGTCGGCAGGTTGAGCGGGCCGAACTTGGTGATCGGGATCGGGTTGCCGCCGCTCGTGACCGCGGCCCGCAGGTACCAGTAGCCGCCGGTGATCAGCAGCGGCAGGCCCATCACCCAGGTCGTCGTCCAGCGCCGCCCCCTGCCGCTGAAGACGATGACGCCGATCGTGATCGCCGCCACCGGGACCAGGAACGTCGTCTTCACCGATGCCGCAAGGCCCGCCGCGATCCCGGCCACGATCAGCGGCCCCTTGTCGAGCAGCGCCGCCCCCCGCTCCGGCGCGTCCTGCACGGCCGCACCCGCGGCCGGGGCCCGCCGCTGGTGGCCGTTGATCAGCAGCGCCGCGAAGGCAAGCAGGAAGGCCAGCCCCATGATGTCGTTGCGCCCTTCCCCCGGCTGGGTTTCGATCATCACCCCGGAGTCGAGGACGATCGCCGCCGCCACCAGCGTCGCCGCCCCGACCTTGTAGGGACGGCCGACGCAGTAGGCGGCGAGCAGGGCGATCGCGATCCAGAAGAGGTTGATCAGAGGCGAGAGCCAGTCGCTGCGGAAGAGGACGATCGCGCCGGCGTGGATCAGCTCCGAGCTCTGCGGGTAGAACCACGGGGCCAGGCGCAGGGGGTCGGTGAAATGGAGGTGGATCGTCGAGTGGGCCTGGGCGATCCCCGCGGCGAAGGGCATGTGGTACCAGGTGGTGTCGCCCCCGAACATGCCGAAGTCGAGGCTCGACTGGGCCGGGAACGTCCACTCGGCGACGGTGAAGGAGGCGACGGCGATCGCGATCAGCAAGGCGAGGTTCTCGATCGGCGGCGCCGCCACCTCGCGGTAGCTGCCGAGCGCTTTCGAGCGCCCGAGCCAGGCGGCGAGGAGGCCGACAGCGATGCAGCCGACGATCACCCACCCGATCCGCAGGATCGAGAGCGTCCCCAGGATCTCCAGCGTCACCAGCAGCATCGCGACGCCGATCGTCGCCTCCGCCAGCCGCGCCAGGGCGCCGCTGAATTCGGGCACGATCCAGCGCCGCAGCCAGTAGGCGCCGAGGCCGAGGGCCGCGACGATCCCGATCACCGCGAGGCAGCCGACTATGTAGGAGCCGAAAGACGGTGCCACGAAGCGCGAGATGCTATTCGGCGCGCCCGGCGGGCACCGCCGCGGCTACCCCGCGGCGGTCGGGATGGCGCAGGCGACGCCGGTCCCTTTCAGCCCGCAATAGCCGTTCGGGACCTTGTGCAGGTACTGCTGGTGGTAGTCCTCGGCGTAGTAGAACGGACCGGCGGGCTCGATCTGCGTCGTCACCGGCTCCTTGCCGGCGGCGCGCAGCGCCCGGTCGTAGGCCTCAAGCGCCCGTTCGGCGGTCGCTTTCTGAGCGTCGTTGGTGAAATAGATGCCCGAGCGGTACTGGGTGCCGACGTCGTTGCCCTGCCGCATGCCCTGGGTCGGGTCGTGCTCCTCGAAGAAGACCTTCAGCAGGTCGGCGTAGGAGACCCTCTGCGGGTCGAAGGCGACCAGCACCGCCTCGGCGTGGCCGGTCCTCGCCGTGCAGACCTCCTCGTAGGTCGGGTTCGGCGTGGTCCCGTTCTGGTAGCCGACCGCCGTCGTGTAGACGCCGCCGAGCTCCCAGAACAGCCGCTCCGCGCCCCAGAAGCAACCGAGCGCGAAGTAGGCGACCTCGATCCCCTGCGGGAACGGCGGCTCCAGCGGCGTGCCCAGCACCGCATGCGTCTTCGGCACCTCGAACCGGCGCTCGCTGCGCCCCGGCAGGGCCTCCTCGGGCACCACCATCTTCGTCTTCTCCGCGTGCATCATCGTCATCAGCTTTCCGAGTCTGTTCATTTGAACCTGTTCCTTGTTCTGGCCTCCTGAGAAACGTTACGGCAGCGAGCTAACAACCCGGTGAACTGCGATTTGCGACCGCGGCACGGGGTAGCGTGCGCGCATGGGCTGCCTCGTCGTCCTGCTCGCCTTCCTCTCGCCGCGGCTCGCCCTCTTCGCGATCTTCCTCTTCTCGGATCTGCTGAGCCGCGCCTTCGACAGCTGGTTCGTCCCCTTCCTCGGGTTCTTCCTGCTGCCCTGGACGACGCTCGCCTACGCGGTGATGTGGTCGAGCTCGGACCGCGTCTACGGCTTCGAGTGGTTCATCGTCATCCTCGCCTTCGTCCTCGACCTCGGCTCCTACGCCAGCCGCAACCGCGCCCGCCGCTGACGCGGGCGCCCGCGGCCTCAGTGCCCGGTCGGGTAGGCGACCCGGATGTGACGCTTGGAGAGGACGACGAAGGGCAGCTCCCTGACGCTGCCGTCGGCGAGATGCGTGACCTTGGCGTTGGTCAGCGGCACGAACCCGAACTCACCGCGGTTGAGTGAGTCGGAGAAGCGGCTCTGGTAGCCGGTGGGCGGCAGCGTCAGGTCGCCTTCGACCAACTGCCGGTCCGTCTCGAAGACCGCGCGCTCGACCCGTCGCCGCGACGGCTTGTCCGTCGCCCCGCCGTCCTGGTTCTGCAGTAGGTCGTCCATCGCTCCTTAGGAGGTTTTCGGCGAGCAGGGGGGAGAACTTGAAGCCGCTCGCACCTTGGACGAACGTGCACCGGCCCTCTCACCCATCCGATCCTCTGGTCATTATTATGGCCATATGGCAAAACAAGTGACCGCTACCGCTGCGAAGACCGCCTTCCTGCGCCTCCTCGACGAGGCGGCGGCGGGCGAGGAGATCGAAATCACCCGCCACGGCCGGCCCGTCGCGCGGCTGGTGCCGCCTGCGGGCGCCCGCTCGCTGCAGGGCTCGTTCGAGGGAAAGGCCGTAAGCGCCGCCGCAGACGAGGATCTTTTCTCCACCGGCGAGACCTGGAACGCCTCCTGAGCGATGGCCGCGCTGCTGCTCGACACCCACGTCGTTCACTGGTGGTCGGCTGAACCGAGGCGGGTGAGCAAGGCTGCCCAAGCCGCCCTCGAAGCGGCCGACGACCTGGTCGTCGCGGCCATCACCTGGTACGAGCTCGCGTGGCTGGCGCAGCACCAGCGGATCGTCCTCAACGTCCCGGTTCGCTCCTGGCTGGAGGGTCTTGGCGCCCAGGTGCGAACGATCGGGATCACCCCCGCAATCGCCGATGCGGCGGCGGGTCTGCCCGCTTCGTTTCCGGGAGACCCGGCGGACCGCCTCATCTACGCGACCGCGATCGAGCACGGCCTCAGGCTGGTGACGAAAGACCGAGCCATCGCCCGGCACGACCAACCCCGCTCGCTGGTCGTCTGGTAACCGGCGCGCCTACGGCGCCGAGTGCTGAGCGGCTTTCTCCCGCGCTTCGGCCTTCTCCTCGAGACTCAACGCGCCCGGATGCCCGTCGCCGGGCCACGGCGAGAGAACCATCAGCAGGCGGGCATGGGAGCGGGCGACGATCGTCCGCCGCTCTCCCGGCTCGAATTCGAACAGGTGACCAGGGCCGACGCTGGCGAAGTCACCGTCCTGCTCGGCCACGTCGACGCTGCCATCGACGACCAGCACCCGCGCCCACTCGTGCACCTCGTGCTCCTGCAGCTCCTCCCCGTCGGGCAGGAGCAGGAGGATCGTCCGCGCGTCGTCAGCCGAGGCGAGGATCCGCGGCTGGTGCGCTTCGACCTCGATCGTCCTCAAGTCCCAACTCTCCATCTACAGCCTCCTTCTCCTCGGGTGAAATCTCGCTCGCAGCTTCCCCTACCCATGCCGCAGGCGCAACTCACCTGACCCAGGTCAGACGATCGGGGTGCCCGGATTCGAACCGGGGACCTCCGCCACCCAAAGGCGGCGCGCTACCAGGCTGCGCCACACCCCGACTAGGGCCAAGTGTAGGTTCTGAGGGCGATGGCGGATGTGCTTCCTTTCAAGGCGCTGCACTACGACCTCGAGAAGGTCGGCTCGCTGGACGCGGTCGCCGCGCCCCCCTACGACGTGATCGACGCGGCGCAGCGGCAAGCGCTGCTGGAGCGCTCGCCTTACAACGCGGTCGCGATCGACCTGCCGAAGCCGTTCGACCCCGCCGACCCCGACAGCGACCCCGGCGGCGACCGCAATCCCTACGCCGAGGCGGCGGCGCGGATCGGCGAGTGGCGCTCGCAAGGGGCGCTGGTCCAGGACACCGAGCCCTCGATCTGGGCGCTGACGCAGGACTACACCGCCCCCGACGGCAACCGCTACAGCCGCAACGGGCTGCTTGTCCGGGTGCGGGTCGAGGACTACGAGAGCGGCACGGTGCGACCGCACGAGCGCACCCACCCGGGACCGCTGCTCGACCGCCTCGAGCTGACGCGGGCAAGCGGCTACAACCTCTCGCCGATCTTCTCGCTCTCGACCGAGGACGCCTGGCCGCTGGTCGCTCCCTCGCTGCCGCAGGAGCCCTGGGGCGAAGCGCGCGACGAAGACGGCACCGTCAACCGACTCTGGAAGGTCACCGAGCCGGCGGTCCACCAGGCTGTCACCGAGTGCCTCGCCGGCTCGCAGCTGCTGATCGCCGACGGCCACCATCGCTACGAGACCGCCCGCGCCTTCCGCGACGAGGTCGGCGGCGAGGGACCGCACAACTACACGCTGATGTCGCTGACCGGGCTCGACGACCCCGGCCTCACCGTCTTCCCCACCCACCGGCTGCTGTCCGGCTTCGCCGCGGATCCCGACAGGCAGGAGCGCCTCGGCAACGGCCTGCGCGAGCTCTTCGAGGTCGAGGAGGTGGCGCGCGAGGAGATCGATCCCGATGGCGAGGACGGCGTCGGCATATTCGGCCTCTACGACTCGCTCCACAAGCGCGCCCTTCGCCTCCGCCTCAAGGACGTCGCCGAGCTCGACCGCCGCCTCAAGGGCAAACCGAAGGCCTACCGCCGCCTCGACTCGGCGATCCTCGAGACGCTCGTCCTCAAGGGGCTCGCCGGGATGAGCGATCACGACATCGACGAGCGCAACGGCCTCGAATACGCGAAGAGCGTCCCCGCCGCGCTGGCGATGGTCGACGAGGGCACCTACGACGTCGCCTTCATCCAGCGGCCGGTCCCGGTCGAGCAGGTCAAGGCGGTGGCGGAAACCGAGGAGAACATGCCGCCGAAGAGCACCTACTTCTTCCCCAAGGTGATGACCGGCTTCGCCTTCAACCCGGTGCGCTGAACGTGGTCAAGATCTACACCAAGAAGGGCGACGACGGGACCACCTCGCTCTGGTACGGCGGCCGCATCCCCAAGCACCATGGCCGCACCGACGCCTACGGCACCCTCGACGAGGCCTGCTCGCAGCTCGGCCTCGCCCGGGCGCTGTGCGGGGCCGGGCAGGAGGAGCTGGCGCGGGACATCCTCCGCCTCCAGGACGACATCTTCATCGCCGGCGCCGAGCTGGCGACCGCGCCGGAGGCATCCGTACGGCTCGAGGACGGGGTCAGCCGCACCACCGAGGAGATGGTCGCCGAGCTGGAGCGGCTGATCGACCGCTACATGGCCGAGGTCGAGCTGCCGCCGCAGTTCGTCATCCCCGGCGGCAACCAGCTCTCGGCCCAGCTCGACGTCGCCCGCACGGTTATCCGCCGCGCCGAGCGGCGCATCTCGGAGCTGAACGACGCCGGCGAGCTGGCGAGCGAGACCGTGATCCACTTCGTCAACCGCGCCTCCGACCTCGCCTACGCGATGGCGCGCTGGGCCGACGTCGACGACCCCACGCTCTTCCAGGGCCGGCGCCGGAGCTGACGTGCGGATCGTCGCCCGCCGAGTCCACGGCTACGCCCACGACATCGAGGTCGACGGGCACACCCTGCGCGTCGACGAGCCGCCCGAGGCAGGCGGCGAGGGCAGCGGGCCGCGACCGACGGCGATGCTCGGCGCCAGCCTCGCCGGCTGCATCGCGATCACGGTGGAGATGTACGCGCAGCGCAAGGGCTGGGACGTCGGCGCCGTCGAGGTGGACGTCGAGATCGGCTACGAGGGTCCGGTCCCCACCAGCTTCGAGGTCGGGCTGAAGCTGCCCGATCACCTCGACCCCGATCAGAAGCGACGGCTGCTGGTCATCGCCACCAAATGCCCCGTTCACAAGGTGCTCGCGGGGGAACCCCACGTCAACGTCTTCGAGCGCCTCGAGCCCTGATGGACCTCGGCCTCGCCGGGCGCGCCTGCCTCGTCACCGGCGCCAGCAGCGGCATCGGCCGCGAGACGGCGCTGCAGCTCTGTGGCGAGGGAGCGAAGGTGCTGCTGGTGGCGCGGGGCGAGGAGCGGCTGGCGGCGGTGACCGAGGAGGCGGCGCGGGTGGCCGAGCGGGCCGGCGGCGGCGCCTCGTCGCTCGCCCTCGACGTCACCGAGGGGGACGCCGGCGCGCGGATGCTCGCGGCAGCGCAGGAGCGCTTCGGCGCCCTCGACGTCCTCGTCAACAACGCCGGGGCGGCGAGGTGGCGCGACCTCGACGACGTCCCCGACGAGGACTGGCGCGCCCAGTACGAGCTCAACGTGATGGCGCCGCTGCGGGCGATGCGCGCGGCGATCCCGCCGATGGCCGAGCGCGGCTGGGGCCGCGTCGTCAACGTCTGCTCGACCGCCGGCAAGCGCCCCTCGGCGGCGATGGCCGAGTACTCGGTCGCCAAGGCCGCCGAGCTCTCGCTCTCGCGCCTGTTCGCCGACCGCTACGCGCAGACCGGCGTCCTCGTCAACGCCGTCGCCCCCGGCCCGGTCGAAGCGGAGATGTGGATGCAGGAGGGCGGCCTGCTCGACCAGTCGATGCAGCTCTCCGGCCACGAGAGCCGCGACGACGCCCTGGCCGAAGCAGGCTCGAAGCGCCCGATCGGCCGCCTCGCCCGCGCCGAGGAGATCGCCGCGACGATCGTCTTCCTCTGCTCCGAGCGCGCCTCCTACGTGGCCGGCGCCGCCTGGTCCGTAGACGGCGGCACCGTCCAAGTCATCATCTGACGGGCCGAAATGACCACTCCCTCCGGCCGACGGGACGAAAAGACGCACATGGATAGACAAATAGGCCCGTCGGCGGCTGGAGGTGGACAGAACGGCCCGTCGGGACTCGGGGAGCGGCTGCTGGGGCCGGAGGAGGCGGCGGCTATGGCGGGGCGGCGGGGGACGCAGGCGGCGGTGCTGCTCGCCTTGTACGGCTGGCCGGACGAGCCGGGGCTGATCTTCACCGAGCGGCGGGCGGACCTGCGACGGCACGCGGGGGAGATCTCATTCCCCGGCGGCCGCCAGGACCCCGGCGACTCCGACCTGGCGGCGACGGCGCTGCGCGAGGCCCAGGAGGAGATCGCGCTCGACCCGGCGGCGGTCGAGCTGACCGGCGCCCTGGCGCCAGTCTCGACCTTCGTCACCGGCTACCGCGTCCATCCCTTCGTCGGCGCCGTCCCCAACCCCGCCGACCTGGAGCTGCAACCGAACCCGACCGAGGTCGAGACCGTCCTCACCTTCACCCTCGAGAAGCTGCGCGAGGGCTACGAGATGCGCCGCCTGGTCCGCCGCGGCGTCCCCATCCACACCCCGACCTACGAGGTCGAGGGGCAGCTGATCTGGGGCGCCACGGCGAGGATCCTGGGCGACCTGCTGCAGCGCCTCAGCTGAGACGCCGCAGGGCGCTTCCGGCTATTTGCCGACTGGGTCGGGGACGATCCGGATGTAGGGCTTCGGCGACTCCCAGCCCTCCGGCCACAGCTCCTTCGCCTCGTCCTCTTTGACCGATCCGGAGATGATGACGTCGTCGCCGCGGTTCCACTGCGCCGGGGTGGAGACCTTGTGGCTGGCGGTCAGCTGCAGCGAGTCGATCACCCGCAGCACCTCGTCGAAGTTGCGCCCGGTGCTCATCGGGTAGACGAGGATGAGCTTGATCTGCTTGTCCGGGCCGATCACGAAGACGTTGCGGACCGTCTGGTTGTCGACCGGGGTGCGGTCGGCCGCATCGCCGGAGACCTCCGCCGGCAGCATGCCCCACGCCTTCGAGATCTGGAGGCTCGGGTCGCTGATGATCGGGTACTCGGGCTTGGCGCCCTGCGTCTCCTCGATGTCCCTCGACCAATCCTCGTGCTTGTCGAGGGAGTCGACCGAGAGGCCGATGATTTTCACGCCGCGGCTGTCGAAGTCCGGCTGGATCCGGGCCATGTAGCCGAGCTCGGTCGTGCAGACCGGCGTGAAGTCTTTCGGGTGGGAGAAGAGGACCACCCACGAGCCGTCGATCCAATCGTGGAAGTTGATCCGCCCCTGCGTGGTGTCAGCCTGAAAATTCGGCGCTTCGTCACCGATTTTTAGAGCCATCTGTTCCGCTCCTCTCGCGCTTCTCTTAATTACCTAAATCCATATCCGAGTTTAGCTCTTTGGGTTAGCCGGCCAATCCGACCCGCCCGCCAGGAGAGCCTTCACCTGCTCTGCGAGCCTGCCGGGGCCCGCCCTATCCACCGACCGCTGCTTACCCGGTGCGATGGTCCTCACCGGGATCCGCCAGGTGCGCCCGGCCGCCTCGACGACCTCCGCCCCCGCCTCGGTTCCCTCGTAGACGACCCCCCGCACCGGGGTTTCGACCAGGTGTTCCAGCAGCCGCTCGAGCCGCGGCCCGTGCACCGCGGCGACCTCCTCCTCGCCGCCGCTGAGGTTGCCGAGCAGCAGGACCAGCGCGGCGACGTCGCCCACCAGCTCGAGGATCGTCCCCGGCCGGTCCGGATCGGCGAGCGCCGGCTCGATCCCGGCCGCCTCGATCGCCGCCAGCCCCTCCTCGCGCCGGCTCGTTCCCCGCACCGCCCAGCCCTCGGCCAGCAGCTTCCCGCCCAGCTCGCGGCCGCGGCAGCCGCAGCCGACGATCAGCGCCCTCGCCATCCGCGCAGCCTACGAGGGGTCGAAGGGACCGCGACCGCGCAGGCGCAGGCGCTCGTCTTCGGCGACCTTCCGCTGCAGGTCCTCCTCGGTCATCTCCGGCGCCCCGCGGCGGCGGCGCATCTCGTTCTGCGCCTCCATCATCTGGCGGACGTCGTCGATTTCGTTCTGCGCCTCGACATCGGGGGAGCGGGTCGGGAACCAGTCGACGAGACTCGCCGAGCTTCCCGGGTAGAAGTGACCGACGACGAGCAGCACAGCCACCATGAAAGCCACTACTCCGATCGTCCCCAGTAGATAGAGCATCCCGGAAGGATACGGTTCGTCCCGATGCCCGAGGCCTACGTCGTCGAGACCGTCCGCACCCCGATGGGCGCCTACCGCGGCGCCCTCTCCGGCGTGCGCCCCGACGACCTCGCCGCGCAGGTGATCCGCGCCGCGGTCGATCGCAGCGGCGTCGATCCCGAGCGGATCGTCGACGTCTACTTCGGCGCCGCCAACCAGTCCGGCGAGGACAACCGCGACGTCGCCCGGATGGCGGCCCTGCTCGCCGGACTGCCGCAGAGCGTTCCCGGCGCCACCGTCAACCGGCTCTGCGCCTCCGGCCTGGAGGCGGTGAACAGCGCCGCCCGGGCGATCAAGGTCGGCGAGGGCGACTTCTACCTGGCCGGCGGCGTCGAGTCGATGAGCCGGGCGCCCTGGGTGATCGAGAAGCCCGAGCGGGGGCTCCCCCGCGGGCCTCAGACGATGCACGACACCACCCTCGGCTGGCGGATGGTCAACCCGCGGATGGCCGAGCTCGGCGTCTCCACCGAGTCGATGGGCGAGACCGGCGAGAACGTCGCCCAGCGCTACGGGATCAGCCGCGAGGACCAGGACGCCTTCGCCCTGCGCAGCCACCGG
Source organism: Solirubrobacterales bacterium (assembly GCA_035700965.1). Classification (GTDB taxonomy): domain Bacteria; phylum Actinomycetota; class Thermoleophilia; order Solirubrobacterales; family 70-9; genus VAYN01. The sequence continues at coordinate 23,138 of DASSOC010000009.1, read as the reverse complement.
CGCGCGGTCGCCGCCACCGAGGAAGGCAGGCTCGCCGAGGAGATCGTCGCGGTGCAGGCGCCGCGCGGGCGGGAGACGGTGACGGTCGAGGTCGACGAGGGGCCCCGCCCCGACACCTCGGCGGAGAAGCTGGCGCAGCTGCGGCCCGCCTTCCGCGAGGGCGGCACCGTCACCGCCGGCAACGCCTCCAGCCTCAACGACGGCGCCGCCTGCCTCCTCCTCGCCTCCGAGAAGGGGGCCGAAGAGCTCGGCGCCGAGCCGCTCGCCCGCGTTCTCACCACCGGCGTCGCCGGCGTCGACCCCGCCTACATGGGGGTCGGGCCGCTGCAGGCGGTCCCGAGAGCGCTCGCCAACGCCGGCCTCTCGCTGGAGCAGATCGACCTGGTCGAGATCAACGAGGCCTTTGCCTCCCAGGTCCTCGCCTGCGCCCGCGAGCTGGGCCTCGAGGAGGAGCGGCTGAACGTCAACGGCGGCGCGATCGCCCTCGGCCACCCCCTCGGCTGCTCGGGCGCCCGCCTCGCCGGCACCCTCGTCCGCGAGCTGCGACGGCGCGGTGGCGGGTACGGGATCGCCACCCTCTGCGTCGGCGTCGGCCAGGGCCTCGCCACCGTCTTCGAGGCCGCCTAAGTGTCCGGCGGTGAACCTGACCGCTCAGAGCCCACTACTCTTTCGCTGGTGGAAGCATGGGGGAAGCTCGGCAGCCGCGGCGTTTTCGCCGCACTCCTCTGCATGCTCGCCGCTCTCCTCCTTCCCACCGCCGCTGCCGCCGCGCCGAGCGCCAGCGCCTCGATCGTCGGCGGCCACCCGGTGACGATCGAAGAATTCCCCTCGCTGGTCTACATCGAGGCGGTCGAAGGCAAGCACGGCTTCGCCTGCACCGGCACGGTGGTGGCGCCGCGGATCATCCTCACCGCCGCCCATTGCGTCGAGGACATCGAAAAGGGGACGATCACCCCGGCCGCCGCCTACGCCCTCTCCACCGGCGTCGCCAATCCCCGCCAGGCGACCGCAGACAATATCTTCCACATCGTCGCCACCCACGTCTTCCCCGGCTTCGATCCCGGCATCCTCCACGGCGACGCGGCGATTCTCGTGATCGACCGGCCGACGAGCGTGCCGCCCCTGTCACTTGCCGGGTCCGGCGACGCGGCGCTCTACGCGGGCGGCGCCGAAGCGCAGCTGACCGGCTGGGGCCTGACCAAGGCGAACGCCAAGGAAGCTCCCTCGAACCTGCAGGCGACGACGATGCTGGTCCAGAGCTCGAACAGCTGCAGGAAGAAGGTCAAGCGCTTCTACCGGCCCTACTCGGCCGAGGCGCAGGTCTGCCTCCTCGCCACCGACCGCGCCAGCGGCGGCTGCTTCGGCGACAGCGGCGGCCCGGCGATCGGCAGGCGGCCCGACGGCAGCCCGGTCCAGCTCGGGGTGACCAGCACCGGCGGGCCCGAATGCAGCACGGGCACGCCGACCGTGCTGACCCGCGTCGACTTCATCTCCAGTTGGGTGTCGGAATGGATCGCCGCCACCGAAAGCGGCGCGCCGCCGCCGACCGTCGACCCGAATACGCCGCTGCCGCAGCTGAGCCGCGAAAGCGCCGAAGAGTTCTCCGTCTACACGCTGATCGACTCGATGGGACGGCGCTTCAAAGCCGCCGACCAGGTGTTCGGCGGCTGCAGGAAGGCGGGCAGCGGCGCCTTCCGCTGTCAGGTCGAGTGGCTCTTCGGGCGCAACGTCTACGCAGCCCAGATCTCACCCTTCTACCTGCACCGCCAGGAAGCGGTGGCCTGGGACAGCCACTACCGGATCGAATGGGCGCCGCGGAAGTGCATCGAAAAGCAACGCAACAACCGCCACTGCCCGATCCACAAGAAGCGCGGTTGACCCTCGCGGGCCTCCAAGAGCTGGCCAGCGTCGACGGCAGGATCACGCCGACCGCCGCGGCGACGATCGGCCTCAAGGACGACGGGCTCTACCGCGGCGACGGCGCCTTCGAGGTGATCCGCCTCTACGGCGGCAAGCCCTTCGCCCTGGTCGACCATCTCGACCGGCTCGAGCGCTCGACCGGGGCGATCGAGCTCGGCTTCGACCGTGGCGCCCTCGAGGAGGAGATCGCGGCGCTCCTGGCCGAGGCCGGCCCGGTCGAAGGGCAGCTGCGGCTGATCGTCACCCGCGGCGGCCGCCGCATCGCCGCCACCGAGCCGATCCCCCCGCACGCGGAGACCGTCAGCCTCGCCGCCGTCACCTACTGCCCGACGGTGATCCTCAACGGGGTCAAGTCGCTCTCCTACGCGGCCAACATGCAGGCGACCCGGATCGCCAAAGGCAAGGGCGCAGACGAGGCGGTGCTGGTCCGTCCCGACGGCACCGTGCTGGAGCCGCCGACCTCCTCGGTCTTCTGGGTCTCGCCCGAGGGGGAGCTGCGGACGCCGGCGCTGACCGACGGGGTGCTCGAATCGATCACCCGCGACCGCCTGGTCAAGGCGCTGAACGTCGCCGAGGGCAGCTTCCAGCTCGGCGATCTGCAAGCGGCGAGCGAGGCCTTCCTCGCCTCCACCACCCGCGAGATCCAGGCGGTCTCCTCGCTCGACGGCAGCGCCTTCGGCGCCGCCCCCGGACCCCGCACCCGCGAGGCGCAGGAGGCGTTTGCCGAGACCCTGGGCAGGGAGCTGCGCGAGCTTTGACGCCGAGACCAGGAGGGGACGCACACCGATGGACTTCCAGCTGAGCGACGAGCAGAAGCTGATCCAGGAAGCCACCCGCGAATTCGCCGAGCGGGAGATCCTGCCGAAGGTCAAGGAGAACGACCGCGCCGGCCGCTTCGACCGCGAGCTGGCGCGCAAGCTCGGCGAGGTCGGCTTCCTCGGCGCGCCGGTGGCCGAAGAGTACGGCGGCCGGGGACTCGACTACGTCAGCTACGGCCTGATCGCCGAGGAGATCGGCCGCGCCGACTCCTCCGCCCGCACCGTCGTCTCCGTCTGCACCTCGCTGGTCGCCGGTCCGATCGAGAAGTGGGGCAGCGAGGAGCAGAAGCGCAGGTGGCTGCCGCGGCTGTGCTCGGGGGAGGGCCTCGGCTGCTTCGGCCTGACCGAGCCCGACACCGGCTCCGACGCCGCCAACCTGCGCACGCGGGCGACGAAGACCGACGGCGGCTGGTCGATCAGCGGCCAGAAGATGTGGATCTCACTCGGCAACTACTCGGAGTTCGCGCTGATCTTCGCGCAGACCGACCCGGCGCACAAGCACCGCGGCCTCGCCGCCTTCATCGTCCCCACCGCCAGCAACGGCTTCAACACGCAGGAGATCCACGGCAAGCTCGGCCTGCGCTCCTCCGATACGGCGGAAATCTCGCTCGACGCAGTCGAGGTCGGCGACGAGGCCCTGCTCGGCGAGGTCGGCGACGGCTTCAAGGTGGCGATGAGCGCGCTGGAAAACGGCCGCTACAGCGTCGCCGCCGGTTGCGTCGGCATCTGCGAAGGCTGCGTCCAGTCCTCGATCGAATATGCCAAGGAGCGCAGGCAGTTCGGGGTGCCGCTGGCCCGCTTCCAGCTGGTCCAGGAGATGATCGCCGAGATGATCCTCAAGCGCGACGCCAGCCGGATGCTGGTTCTCCGCGCCGGCCTGCTGAAGGACGAAGGCAAGCCGAACGCCACCGAGACCTCGGTGGCGAAGCTGTACGCGACCGAGGCCGCGGTCGAATGCGCCAACCTGGCGATTCAGGTCCACGGCGGCTCCGGCTACGTCGACGATTACCCGGTCGAGCGCTACCTGCGCGACGCCCGCGTCACCACCCTCTACGAGGGCACCTCGCAGATCCAGAAGCTGATCATCGGCCGCGCCGCCACGGGAGAGAACGCGATGACGCCGCTCAAAGCGGAGTAACAGCATGGCCCTGGTCGAGGTCTCGGTCGACGAGCCCGGCGTCGGCCTGCTGCGGCTGAACCGGCCGGAGGCGCGCAACGCCCTCTCGCCGCAGATGCGGGCGGAGATCGTCGCGCAGCTGGAGCGGCTCGATGCAGACCCGGAGGTTCGCTGCATCGTCCTCGCCGGCAGCGATGAGTTCTTCGCCGCGGGCGCCGACATCAAGGCGATGGCCGAACGGCCGCTCGACGCCCCGCCCGACCCACAGGGGATGGAGTTCTGGACCCGGCTGACGGCCATCGGAACCCCGACGATCGCCGCCGTCTCCGGCTACGCCTTCGGCGGCGGCTGCGAGCTGGCGCTGGCCTGCGACATGGTCGTCTGCGACGAGAGGACCCGTTTCGGCCAGCCCGAGATCACGCTCGGGATCATCCCCGGCGGCGGCGGCACCCAGCGCCTCGCCCGCGCGATCGGCAAGCAGCGGGCGATGGAGTACGTCCTCACCGGCCGCCGCTGGGACGCGCAGACGGCGGAGCGCTGGGGGCTGGTCAACAGGGTGGCCGGCGAGGGCGCCTGGCTGGAGGAGGCGATCGAGCTCGCCCGCCAGATCGCCCGGCGGCCGCCGCTGGCGGTGCGGCTCGGCAAGCGGGCCGTGCTCGCAGCCGGGGAGACGCCGCTGGCCGAGGGTCTGCGCGCCGAGCGTTCGCTCTTCGACGAAGCGATGGCGAGCGAGGACCGGGTCGAGGGGATGACCGCCTTCCTCGAAAAGCGCGAGCCGCAGTTCAAGGGCCGGTGAGCGTCTCCCGCATCGGCGTCCTCGGCGCCGGAACCATGGGAGCCGGGATCGCCCAGGTCGCCGCGCTCGGCGGCCTGACCACGAGCCTGTACGACCCCGCGCCCGAGGCGCTGGAGTCGGGCGGGATCCGGATCGGCGAGGACCTGGCCAAGGGCGAGTCGCACGGTCGCTGGAGCGAGGCCGACTCCGAAGCCGCCCTCGAGCGCCTCGACTACCTGACCAGCGACCTGGCCGAGCTCGCCGGCTGCGACCTGGTGATCGAGGCGGCGCCGGAGCGGCTGGAGCTGAAGCGCGATCTCTTCGTCGAACTCGCCGACCTCCTCGAGCCGGACGCGGTGCTCGCCACCAACACCTCCTCGCTGCGCGTCGCCGACATCGCCGCCGGCGTGCCGCACCCCGAGCGGGTGGTCGGGATGCACTTCTTCAACCCGCCGGCGCTGATGAAGCTGGTCGAGGTGGTCGCCGCCGAGCGCTCCTCCGAGGCTGCGCTGGCGGCGGCGACAGAAGTCGCGGAGCGGATGGGGCGCACCCCGATCCGCGCCAAGGACAGCGTCGGCTTCGTCGCCAACCGGCTCGCCCGCCCGTTCACGCTGGAGTCGCTGCGGATGCTCGCCGACGGGGTCGCCGAGGCGGCGGCGATCGATCGCATCGTCCGCCTCGGCGGCGGCTTCCGGATGGGGCCGTTCGAGCTGCTCGACCTGATCGGCCTCGACGTCAACCTCGAAATCGTCCGCTCCTTCTTCGTCCAGGGCGGCGAACCGGAGCGCTGGCGACCGAGTCCGATCCAGGAAAAGCTCGTCGCCGAAGGGCGGCTCGGCCGCAAGAGCGGCCGCGGCTACTACCTCCACGGCGAGGGCCACGAACGCGAGATCGACCCGGAGCTGGGGATCCTGGCCCCAACCCTCGACCCGGAGAAGCTGGCCCGCGTCGACGAGCGGGCCGAGGAGGTGCTGACCCGCCTCTTCGCTCAGATCGCCAACGAGGCCGCCTTCGCTCTGGAAGAGGAGATCGCCTCGCCCGAGGACATGGACCTGGCCATGCAGCTCGGCTTCAACTGGCCGGCAGGGCCGCTGCGCTTCGCGAAGCTGGTCGGCCCGGACCGGGCCGCCGACCTGCTGGAACGGCTGCGGGCGGAGAGGGGTGCCGCCTACGAGCCGGCGCCGCTGCTGAGGCGCATCATCACCTCGTCCACGTAGCACCAGCTCCAGTCCTCGCCGGGCTCGGCCGAGCGGACGACCGGGTGGCCCGTGTCCTCGTGGTGGGCGGTCGCGTGCTTGCCCGGAGAGCTGTCGCAGCAGCCGATGTGGCCGCAGGTCTGGCACATCCGCAGGTGGACCCAGGCCGTGCCCAGGGCCAGGCACTCCTCACATCCCTCGATCCCGGCCGGCAGCTCGAGATAGTTGACCGCGTCGAGGTGGCCGCACTCAGCCACTGCCAGTCGCGATCTCGGCCGGCTCACCGCCCGGGAACCAATGGGCTTCGACCGGCGGCGCCGCGTCGCGGAGGTAGCGCTCGGCGTCGAGCGCGCCCATGCAGCCGGTGCCGGCGGCGGTGACCGCCTGGCGGTAGGTGTGGTCGACCACGTCGCCGACGGCGAAGACGCCCTTGAGGTTGGTGCGGGTCGAGCCGGCCTCGGTGACGATGTAGCCGTCCTCGTCGGTCCGGACCTGGCCGGTGACGATCTCCGAGCGGGGGACGTGACCGATCGCGACGAACGCGCCGTCGGTCTCGATCTCCTCCTCGGCACCGGTCTCGGCGTGGCGGAAGCGGACCCTTGCGAGCTTGCCGCTCTCGCCGGCGACGAACTCCAGCGGCTCCAGCGGGTTGCGGAACTCGATGTTGTCCCTTTCGCGCGCCCGGTCGAGCATGATCTTCGAGGCGCGGAACTGGTCGCGCCGGGTGACGACCGTCAGCGTGCTGGCGAACTTGGAGATGAAGATGGAGTCCTCCATCGCCGAATCGCCACCGCCGATCACGATCACCTTCTGGTCTTTGAAGAAAGCCCCGTCGCAGACGCCGCAGGTGGAGACGCCGCGGCCGCCGAGCTCCATCTCGCCGGGAACGCCGAGTCGTTTCGGCTCCGCCCCCATCGCCAGGATCACGGTCTTGGCGCGGTGCTCCTCGTCGCCGAGGAAGACCCTCTGCACGTCGCCGTCGGAGAGCTCGACCCGGTCGACGTCGTCGGTCACGAAGCGGGTCCCGAAGCGCTCCGCCTGAGCGCGGAACTGGGCCATCATCTCCGGTCCCATGATCCCCTCGGGGTAGCCCGGGTAGTTCTCGACGTCGGTCGTGTTCTGCAGCTGCCCGCCCCACTGGAAACCCTCGAAGATGAGCGGCTCGAGGTTGGCGCGGGCGGTGTAGAGGGCAGCCGTATAGCCCGCCGGACCGCCGCCGACGATGATCACGTCCTCGATTTTCTTGCCCTCGCTCATCTCTTCTCGCCGCCTTCGCAGTCTAATACTTTACTTTTTATAGTACGCCCTTCTCGAACTGAATCAACCTATCCCCCACCGGGAGTGGAAGTCGATGCAGTTCCGCCGATCGCCGGCTCGAAGTCGGAGGTGGCGGTGCCGCCGCGTTCGATCGGCAGGCCCTCCTCTTCCCAGCGACGGACGGTGTGGCGGAGCTGGAAGAAGGCGAAGATGCCGGGTGGGATCGGCATCCAGAAGGAGACGAGGCGGAAGATCAGGATCGCCGGGAAGACCGTCTCCTCGGGGATGCCGAAGAGGACGAAGGCGCCGATCATGCCTGCGTCCACCGCCCCCACTCCGGCCGGGGCCAGCGGGAAGAGGTTGGCGACCATGCCGAGGAAGTAGCCCTGGACGACGACCGCCAGGGGGACGTGGACGCCGAAGGCGTGGAACGAGGCCCAGAGCACGGCGATGCTGAAGGCCCAGAAGCCGGCGGCGCCCAAAACCGCGAGGCCGCCGCGCGAGGGATGAGTGAAGAGGCCGAGCGCGAAGCGAAAGCCTTCGCCCAGGGTGGCCGGGAATTTGCCTACTTTTTCGAGGATCTGATGCGAGCGCTCGCTGTGGGCGAAGCGGGTCAGGCGGTGTTCGAGATCGGCGGGGATCAGGGTGATGAAGACGCCGAGGATCAGCAGCAGGCCGGCGACGGCGGCGGGGATGATCGTCAGCTCGACCGAGCCCTTGCCGTTCATCACCCCGGTCCGCAGCAGGATCCCGAAGAGGATCAGGGCAAGCGGATAGAACAGGTAGTGGAGGGAGACGAAGGCGACCATTCTGCGGCCGACGTCGCGGCGGCCCATCCCGGCCTTCCGCAGTGCCCAGTAGGTCAGCGCCACCCCGCCGGCCCCACCCGCCGAGAAGAGCAGCGTCGCGGCCACCCCGGCCATGTTGATCTCGTAGGTCTCGACCCAGCTGAGGCGCAGCGCATCGCCTCCGACCACGGCTTTGAAGAGGGCGACGTAGGTCGCATAGGCGGCGACGCTGGCGGCGATCGCGACGCCGATCCAAACCGGGTCGGCGTCGTCGAGGCGGCTGAGCGCGTCCCCCAGCCCGACCAGCTTCGGGAAGAGGAAGTAGATGGCGCCGAGGAGGACGAGAACGAGGACGACGGTCTGGATGATCCGTCGCGTGGTGAAGATCGGCAGTTCCGCGATGCGATTGCCGCCGTGCGCCGAGTCCTGCGGAGACACTCTTTAGAAACTACCCACTGGCGACCTTCTCCAAGTGCTGCAGGGCCGCGTTCACCCCGCGTACGACGGGTTCTGCAAGCGGCTCCCCCCGCCGCACCGCGGCAACCAGAAAGGCGCCGGCGATCAGGTCGGTGACGTAGTGCTCGCCCAGGTAGACGAGGGCAAAGCCGAGGGTGCCGGCGTAGCTCCAGCCCAGGGCGCCCTCGACCCGGCCCGCTTCGGAGAGCGAGAGCGCCGCCTGCAGCGAGGTGGCGAAATGCAGCGAGGGCATCGCCGCCCAGGGGTTGCCGCCGAGCGCCTCGTACATCCGCTCCCAGGCTCGCCCCCAGGTCGGTTCCCCCACCTCGACCATGATCCGCCGCACCTCGTCGGTGCCGGTCAGCCCTTTCTCGGCCGCCCACCACGGCGGCGCCGTCGGGACCGCGAAGTAGAGGGCGCAGCCGAGGTCGAAGATCGCGGCCATCTGGCGGGCGGCGCGCGGGAAGCGCTCGTTGTGCCGGACGAGGATCACCGCCAGCGTGAGGTAGGGCTCGACGAACCAGAGCCAGTGGGTCCAGGTGAGGAATTTGTCGATCGCACCCACCCGCGGCAACCGCGCCAGCGCCCGCTGCAGCCGCGCGTTGGGGAGGCGGCCGCCGCCGATCAGGCGGTCGACCCGGATCGGATAGCGGGCCCGCAACCGCCCCCGAAGGCGATCGGGATCGTCGTAGGGAAGCTCGTGGGCGACGGTGAAGGCCCACATCTGCGCCGCAAAGAGGGCGACGTCGCGGCGCTTGGTCCGCGGCTGCAGCACCGCCAGCGCCAGCGGACCGGCGGCGACGGCGGCGACGGTGACCGGCGCCGGGATGCGCAGGCGCCTGCGCAGCAGCGGCACCGCGACCGCCGCTCCGATCGCAGCCGCCCCCCCGGCCTGCACCGCGAGGCGAAGCGCTTTTGGCGGTCGGGAGCGCCCTCGCATCAGCTCGGCGAGTATAGGTCGGCGCTGCCGAGGTGGCCGGGAGGGCGCGGCGCCGCCTCGCGTGAATAGAATGGCCCCGCTTTGACGCCGCACTCCCCTGGCGCTGACCAGATGAACACCCTGCTGTGGATCGGCTTCGTCGCCGCCGTGATCCTCGTGGTCGCGATCAACGCCGCGCTCTTCTACGCGGTCCGGCGCTACCGCTCCGAGCGCGGAGCCGCCCCGCGCCAGCTGCTCGGCGGCCGCGGCCTCCAGTTCCGGGTCGGGGCGGTTCTCACCGTCTTCGCCGCGGTGCTCTTCGTCCTCGGCCTCGTCTTCACCGACAAGGCCCGCGAGGCGCCTGCGAGCGGGGAAGCCGGCCTCGCCGCGGCGAAAAGCGAACCGCTGAAGATCAAGGCGACCGGGCAGCAATGGCTCTGGCGCTACGACTACCCGAACGGCGCCTTCTCCTACTACAAGCTTGTCGTACCGGTCGATACCGCGGTCGAGCTGGAACTGCTCTCGACCGACGTCGTCCACACCTGGAACGTCAACGACCTCGCCCCGAAGGCGGACGCGGTGCCGGGCAAGACCCACCGGATCGCCTTCAGCACCGAAGACGAAGGCGTCTACAAGGGCGACGCCGCCACCCTCTCCGGCCAGTCCTACGCGCCGATGCGGACCGCGGTGGAAGTCGTCTCAGCGGGAAAATACGAAGAATTCGTCGAAACCCAGCAAGCTGAAATCGAAGCTGCCCAGGAACGGGTTGTCGGCTTGATCGAAAACGGAGAAGTGCCATGAGCCCGCCCGCCAATCCCGAGCTCGTCGCCGACGGCTACCGGGCCGGCCGCCGCCCCCGCTGGGTCGAGCTGGCGACCAGCTCCGACCACAAGGACCTCGGTCAGATCCTGATCTGCGGCGCCCTCGGCTTCCTCTTCATCGCCGCCATCGAGCTGATCCTGCTGCGCCTGCAGCTGCTGGTGCCGGAAAACACCTTCCTCTCGCCGGTCGGCTTCAACCGGATGCTCTCGCTCTACGGCGCCACCTCGATCTTCCTCTTCGCCCTTCCCCTCGCGCTCGGGGTCTTCTACTACGCGGCTCCACTGCAGGTGGGGGCGCGCGGGACCGCCCTGCCCCGCCTCGGCCAGACCGGCGTCGCCCTCTGGGCCGCCGGCGCGACGGTGCTCTACGCGACCTTCCTCTTCACCCCGCCGGAGGCCGGCGTCAACCCGCTGGCGCCGCTGAGCGAGACCGCCTTCCTCTCCAACAACGGCGTCGACGCCTGGGCGGCGGCGACCGGCCTGGCGACGCTCGGCTTCGTCCTCCTGGCGATCAACCTCGTCTCGACGCTGCGGATGATGCGGGCGCCCGGGATGGCCTGGCGCCGCGTCCCCCTCTTCGCCTGGGCGGCGACCGTCTCCTCCTGGCTGCTGATCGTGATCGGGCCGGTCTTCCTGGCGGCGCTGACGATGCTGATGATCGACCGCAACTACGAAGGCATCTTCTTCGCCGACGGCTCCGGCGGCGCGCCGCTGCTCTGGCAGCACCTGAGCTGGATCTTCTTCACCGGGGCCTACATGCTGCTGCTGATCTTCGCCTTTGGCGCGATCGGTGAGATCTTTGCGACCTTTGCGCACAAACCGCTCTTCAATCGGCCGGTGACGATGGCCTCGCTGGCGGCGATCGCCGTGCTCGGCACGCTGGCCTGGATGCAGAACATGCTGACCGCCCCGATCGGCATCGGCTGGATGGACTTCGCGATGCTCCTGTCGCTGGCGCTGATCGTCCCCTTCGGGCTCGTCATCTTCAACCTGATCGCGACGATCGCCGGCGGCACCCTGCGGATGCGGGCCCCGGTTCTGTTCGCGGTCGGCGCCGTCTCGGCGATCTCGATCGGCCTCGCGGCCGAGCTCGAGCAGTCGCTCGTCGCCGCCGGCTGGCACCTCCACAACACCACCGACGCCACCGCGGCCACCCACTTCGCGCTGATCGGCGGCGCCGTCCTCGGCGGCTTCGCCGCCCTCCACTACTGGTTCCCGAAGATGACCGGCCGGACGATGGGCGAGGTGATGGCCCGCTTCTCCTTCTGGACGATCGTCATCGGCCTCGTTCTCGGCTTCGTGCCACTGTTCATCACCGGCGCTGACAAGGGGCAGGTCGTCGACGCCTACAAGTACTTCAGCGGCAGCGGCCTGACCGGCTACAACGTGATCGCGACGATCGGCGTCGTCATCCTCTTCGTCGGCCTGGTGCTGACGATCCTCAACGCGATCTTCAGCCGCGCCAACGGCCCCGCTGCGGGCCACGACGCCTGGGGCGGCGACACGCTCGAGTGGTTCACCCTCTCACCGCCGGAGCCGCACAACTTCGACGTCCTCCCGGACGTTCGCAGCCCGCGGCCGCTGCGCGACATCCGCGAGGCGATCGGCAATCGCACCCACCGCGCCGAAGAGGCGAAGGCGGCGCGCGAGTCCCAGCCGGTAGCCTAAGTCCCGCATGAGCGGTGCCCAAACTGCGACCCTCTCGCGGCGCCCAGCGGCCCCCACGCTTCTCCGCGACTACCTGACGCTGACCAAGCCGAAGGTGCAGTCGCTGCTGCTCTTCACCACGATCACGACGATGTACGTGGCCGGCCACCCGTCGGCCGAGCTCGTCTTCCTCACCTGCCTCGGCGGCGCCCTGTCAGCCGGCGGGGCCGGCGCCATCAACCACGCCGTCGACCGCGACATCGACCGCACGATGGCCCGCACCGCCGACCGCCCGGTCGCCTCCGGCCGGGTTTCGGCCGCCGCCGCCACCGCCTTCGGCCTCGGGCTCGGCGCCGCCTCCTTCCTGCTGCTGTCGCTGACCGTGAATCCGCTGGCCGCCGCGCTCTCGCTCTCCGGCCTCTTCGGCTATGTCTGCGTCTACACGCTGTGGCTGAAGCGGACGACGCCGCAGAACATCGTCATCGGCGGCGCCGCCGGCGCGGTGCCCCCCCTCGTCGCCTGGGCGGCGGTCACCGGCGGCCTCAGCGGCATGGCCTTCTACATGTTCGCGATCGTCTTCTTCTGGACGCCGCCCCACTTCTGGGCGCTCTCGCTGCTGATGAAGGACGAGTACACGAAGGCGGGGGTTCCGATGCTCCCGGTCGTCCGCGGCGAGGAGGAGACCCGCCGCCAGATCCTCCTCTACACGGTCCTCCTCTACGCGGTCACCCAGCTGCCCTTCTGCGCCGGCGGGCTCGGCGTCTCCTACCTCATCCCCTCGATGCTCCTCGGCGCCGGCTTCATCTACTTCTCGACCCGCCTCTACCGCAGCCGCGACCGCCGCTGGGCGCTGAAGACCTACCTCTACTCGCTTGCCTACCTCGCCCTGCTGTTCCTCGCGATGGCCGTAGCGGCCAACCTCTGACGGGGCCTGATAGAACTCCGAGCAATGGATCGCGAGACCGCACGCCGGAATCTGCGCGCCGGGCTGGTCGCCGGGGGCATCGCCGCCGGAATCTTCGCCCTCTCGTTCGTCGCAGCCTTCCTCTACCTGGCCCAGTAGGACGATGGCCGAGCACCGACACGTCGCCGAGCCGGGCGAGACGATCTACACGCCGGGGCCCTCCTGGGCGCCGGCCTTCTTCGCCCTCGGCGCCGTCGGCCTGGTCTGCGGGATCTTCGCCGCCGGCTTCATCTTCTCGCCGTTCATCTACGCGATCGTCGGCGCAATCATCATCATCGGCGCCTTCCGAGCCCTTATCGCTGGCTCCGTCCGCGCCTATTACCGGCTCCCGCGCCGCCAGGAGACCCGCAGCGCGGCGTTGCCAGTCGAAACGATCAGCCCTCCCCAGGGCTGAGAGCGCCTCTCAGCCCTGGCTCTGCCCGGGGAGGCTCATTTCCGAGGTTGCCCCATCCGAGGTCCAGCAGCGGACGATGTCGCGCATGGAGAGGACGCCGACCGGCTCGCCGTCCTCGAAGACGACCAGGTGGCGGACGTTGCGGCGCGACATCTCAGCCGCCGCCCGCTCGAGACTCCATTCCGGAGCGGCGCTCAGCACCCCCTCGCTCATGTGGTCGGCGACGCGCTCGCTGTCGGGGTTCTGGCCGCGGGCCACGGAGATCAACAGGTCGCGCTCGGTGACGATCGAGGGCGTCGGCAGCTCGCCGTCGATCACCAGCGCGGCCCCGGTGCCTTTCTCGACCATCTTCGCCGCTGCTTCGCGCAACGTGTGGGAAGGACCCACGGTCAGGGTGACCTCTGACATACCGTCCCTCACCTGCATCTAGGACCTCCCATCGCCGTCATTTCGGGTTAGTGCGGATCGTCTCAAGAGTATCCGACCTGGATGCCTTACAGCGACGCTTACCCGGGGCGCCGACATATAGACTCCCGCTCGCATTGCGCCCCACGAACCGCCCCTCTAAGTTCCTCGCCCCCCTGCTCGCGCTCGTCGCGCTGGCCGCCGTCGCGGTGGTCTCATCGGGCTGCGGCACGACGACCGCCGACACCGCCCGCGGCCGCACGCTGTTCATCCAGAAGTGCGGCGTCTGCCACACGCTCGCCCAGGCGGGGACGACGGCGCAGGTCGGCCCCAACCTCGATGCCGCCTTCGCGGCGGCGCGGGCGGAAGGCAACGACTCCGACACGGTCGAAGGCGTGGTCAAGGCGCAGGTGGAGTTCCCACGCGAGAACAACGGCAACCCGCGCGTCTCGATGCCGGCCGACGTCGTCACCGGCCAGGACCTCGACGACGTCGCCGCCTACGTCGGCGAATGGGCCGGCGTCCCCGGTGCCGAACCGCCGAAGGTGGCGGGCGGCCTCGGTGCTCAGGTCTTCGCCAACAACGGCTGCGGCGGCTGCCACACGCTCAAAGCCGCCGAATCAGGCGGTGTCACCGGGCCGGACCTGGACGAAGTCCTGCCGGACCAGAGCGAAGCGATGATCCACGAGTCGATCGTCGATCCGAACAAAGAAATCGCCAAGGGGTACCCGCCGAACGTGATGCCCCAGAACTTCGAGCAGCTCCTTTCCGAAAAAGAACTCGAAGAACTGGTCGAGTACTTGAGCGAAAGCACCGGCGCGGGCTCCTCCGGCGCCAAGAGCAAAGGCTGAGCTGAGCGGCCGAGCAGCCGCTGCGATCATGCTGGGTAGATGCGGGAACGCTTGAAGAGCCGCCTCGAGATCTCGCCCGAGCGCTACGCCCAGGTGACCCTGGTCGCCCTCGGGGCGCTGTCGCTGATCGTGCTGACCGGCGCCGGGGTGCGGCTGACCGGCTCCGGCCTCGGTTGCCCCGATTGGCCCCGATGCTACGGCGGCACGACGCCGCCGCTCGAATCCCACGCGGTGATCGAGTACACGAACCGGCTGATCACGGCCATGGTCGGCCTCGCCGTGATCGCCGCGGCCTCCCTCGCCTGGCTCAGGCGCCCATTTCGCCGGCACCTCGCGCTGTTCGGCGGGCTGCTGCCGATCGGGGTGATCGGCCAGGCGATCCTCGGCGGCCTCGTCGTCAGGTACCACCTGGCCCCCGGACTGGTGATGGGTCACTTCATCCTCTCGATGATGCTGCTCGACGCTGCCTTCGCCCTTGCCTGGTGCTCGCGCTACGAGCCCTGGGAGCGGCGGCGCTCGCAGGACCGCCTCGGCGTCTGGGCGGTGCGAGCGCTGATCCCGCTCGGACAGCTGACGATTCTCGCCGGGACGATCGCCACCGCCTCAGGCCCCCACGCCGGCGCCCACGCGGGGCAGCTGGTGCACCGCTTCCACTTCGAGGGTGCGGGCACCCTGGAATGGATGGTGCAGCGCCATGCCGCGATAGCCACCGTCTACGGCTTGGCGGCGATCGGGGTCTGGTTCCTGCTCCGCCGTCGCGGAGGCGACAGGCGGGCGCTGAAGCCGCTGACCGTCGTCCTCGGCCTCCTCGCCCTGCAGGGGGCGATCGGCGGCGTTCAGTGGTGGCTGGAACTTCCCGGGGAGCTCGTCTGGGTCCACGTCGCAGTCGCCACCGGCAACTGGCTGGCGATGCTCTGGACGGTGGCAAGCGCCGGCCGGCTCGAGCCGCGGGGGAAACCGTCGCCCGCGGTGCAGGAAGAGCAGCGCATGCGCGAGGCCGCCACGGCCGCTGCCCCCTGAGGCTTGCTCCCCTTCTGGCTCTCGATCGGCTTCCTCAGCTTCGTCCAGGCCGTTCTCGTGGCGGCGCCGCGGCCACCCGTCCCGGCCCTGCTGGAGCGCCTGCGGAGCCGCTGGTGGGGGCTGGTGCTGCCGCTCTCGATCGTCGTCGTGATCTCCGCGGTGGCCCTGAGCTCGGCCAGCGCCCGCTTCCTCACCTACCTGGCGCTCGTCGCCGTGCCGCCTCTGGCCGCCGCTGCTCTCGCCTGGCTCCTCCGCGGTTCCCGCCCGCCGCTGGCGCTGCTGGTCATCCCCCTTTTCGCCACCGCCTGGGCCGCCAAGGGATCGCTCAGCGGCCATGCGGCCGCGCTAGCCCTCTCGGCCCTCGCCTGCGTCAGCCTCGGCTGGCTGGTCACCTGTGTGGTCCCGTCGCGCTGGCTGAAGCTCGGTATCT
Organism: Solirubrobacterales bacterium; assembly: GCA_035700965.1. Lineage (GTDB taxonomy): Bacteria > Actinomycetota > Thermoleophilia > Solirubrobacterales > 70-9 > VAYN01. The sequence continues at coordinate 7,360 of DASSOC010000009.1, read as the reverse complement.
ACGCGATGGCCGCCGTCGACGCCTATCTGGTCGTCACCGACCTCCTCCAGGCCCCGAACGCCGTCCTCAACACGGCCGCACCAGGGGCCGGCCTCCCCCGCCTCCAGCTCGCCCACTTCGGCTCGGCGGTGATGGGCTTCGGCGACCTCTTCGTCGCCGCCACCCTCGGCGCCCTCCTCGCCTCATACGGCCGCCGCCTGCAGCTGCGCGGCGCGCTCGACGCCGCCGTCCTCTGCCTCGCCTTCGACTTCCTTTTCTTCGCCGTGGACGAGCTGCCGTCGACGGTCCCGATCGCGCTGACCCTGGCGGCGCTGGAGCTGACCGGCCGGGCTAGATCCGAGCGGCCAGAACGGAAGCCATCGCAGCCAGCACGGTGACCCAGCCGATGAGCATCGTCTTCTGGAGCCAAGCAAGACCCTCGACGCTTCCGCCCAGGCGCGCAATCCCCGTGAATCCCTCCTCGAAGCAAAAATTTGCGCGCAACTCAGTCCCGTTTCCGTGACACCCAGCGGTAGGCGTGGACGCAGGCCCAGATCACCAGCACAAGACCAAGCAGTGCCCCCACCAGCGGCCGCGTCAGCAGCGTCACCGCGATCACCACCGCAGCGGCAATCCCGACGATCACCACCCACCGGAAAACAGCTGCCTCGCTGACTTTCATTTGCGCCTCCTGAGGCGGCGAAAGTCAAGCCTGGGCAGGACGCGGGAAGGGAAGTGTGCGCTGCACACGACCGACCGAGGACGCCCCCAGGCGCAGATTGCAGCCGTCCTCAGAGGATGTACACCGTCACGTAGACGATGATCCACATGATGTCGACGAAGTGCCAGTAGATCCCTGGCACCTCGACGCCGAGGTGGTCCTCCGCCTTCGGGCCGAAATGACCGCGGAAGGCGCGGATCGTCGCGAACGTGAGCAGCATCAGGCCGACGAAGACGTGGGCCCCGTGGAGGCCGGTGAGGCTGTAGAAGATCGAGCCGAACGAGAGGTCGCGGGCGCTGAAGCCGAGGTGCACGTACTCGTTGATCTGGATGAAGAGGAAGGTCGCGCCGAGCATCCAGGTGGCGACGAGGCCGAGCTTCATCCCCGCCCGGTTACCGCGGCGGATCGACTCCAGCGCGTAGTGGATCGTGAAGCTCGAGGAGACCAGGATCGCCGTGTTCATCCCGGCCACCGCGACCGGCAGTTCGTAGGGTTCCGGCGGCCAGGTCGCCGGGTTGACGACGACGCGGAGGAAGAAGTAGGAGGCGAAGAACGCCCCGAACAGCATCACCTCGGAGACGATGAAGAGGAGGATGCCGAGGGTCTGGCGGTCGATCCGCGAGCTCTGGTTGGCCTCGGGCGGGCCGTGATGGTGGCCGGCGTGGCCGTGGCCGGCGGTGACGGTGGCGCTCTCCATCAGCCTGCCTCCCCCTCGGCGACGGCGGCCGCGACGGCGGTTGCCGACCGGCCGACCTCGATGTGCTCGACGGACTTCTCGGTGATCTCGCGGACGCGCCCGATCAGGTCGTCCTCCAGCCACTGCGAACGCTCGCCGGCAAAGGTCGAGATCAGGATGTCGTCGATCCGGTAGTGCTCGATCGCGTTCTTCACCGCGTAGAAGGGATCGGGGCTCATCGGTTGGCCGGTCGCGTCGATCTCGGCGCGGTAAAGCTCGGCCAGGGTCGAGGCCAGATCACGCACGACCTGCGTCTCGCTGACGTCCTCGGCCCGCGGGCAGACGATCGTGAAGCGATGCGGACGCACCTTGGCGCGGTCCTTCATCCGCGCGACCAAGTCGGGGGAGGCAACGGTCTTGGTGGCGACGACGAGCGTGTGGTTGAGGTCCCAGCGGATCGCGTCGTCTTCGATTCGGACCGGGATGTGGGTCAGTTTCACCTCGGGTTCGACCCGGTCGCGAGCCCACTCGACGAGATCGCGCCGCATGAACCCGAAGCGGGTCTCGTTGAGGCAGGACAGCAGCACCTCACCCGGCCGGTGCGCCCTGACCGCATCGTCGAGCGCGAGCGAGGGCTCGGGGTCGAGCACCTCGCCGACCGAGCCGATGCCGAACTCACCCAGCAGCGACATCGTCACCTCGACCCGGGCCTGCGCCGCCTCATGGATCTCGCCGGTATCGATCAGCTGCCCGACCGACGGCTGGTTCTGGGGTGCGGCGACGACCACGCCGGATACCTGCTCCTGGCGCTCGCGCACCGCCTGCAACAGCTTGCGGCCGCCAGCCACCTCGTTGAGGAAGACCAGCAGCGGCTTGCGCTCCTCAGCCTGCTCGACGGTCATGAGCTCGTACCCACCACGCTCGGCTCGCCGACAGGAACCTCGGCTCCTTCGCCCGCCATGATCGCGTGCTTGGCGCCGGGGATCCCGTACTCGTAGGGACCGCCGACCACCCGCGGGATCTCGTCGAAGTTGAAGATCGGCGGCGGTGAGGAGACCAGCCACTCGATCGAGTTGGCGCGCCACGGATTGGCGGCCGCCTTCGGGCCGTAGCGCCAGCTGACGATCATGTTGTAGACGAAGACGAGCTGAACGGCGCCGAGCATGAAGGCGAAGCAGCTGATCAGCAGGTTCCAGTCGCCGAACTGGGCGGCGTAATCGGCGACGCGACGCGGCATCCCGTCCATCCCGACCCAGTGCATCGGCAGGAAGGTGCCCCAGGTGCCGATCAGAGTGCCCCAGAAGTGGACCCGGCCGAGCTTCTCGTCGTACATCCTGCCCGTCATCTTCGGGAACCAGTGATAGACGCCGGCGAAGATCGTGAAGACCGAGCCGCCGAAGAGGACGAAGTGGATGTGGGCGACGATGAAGTAGGTGTCGGAGACGTGGATGTCGAGCGGCACCGACGCCAGCATGATCCCGGAGAGGCCGCCGATCACGAACATCGAGATGAACCCGACGGCGAACAGCATCGGCGTCGTGAATCGGATCCGCCCCTCCCACATGGTCGCGAGCCAGGAGAACACCTTCACCCCCGTGGGCACCGCGATCACCATCGAGGTGACCATCATCGGCACGCGCAGCCACGGCGCCATGCCGGCGACGAACATGTGGTGCGCCCAGACCGAGAAGCCGAGCACGAGGATCGCCATCAGCGAGAGGGCCATGAGCCGGTAGCCGAAGACCGGTTTCCGTGCGAAGACCGCGATCACCTCGGACGCGATCCCGAATCCGGGCAGCATCATGATGTAGACGGCCGGGTGCGAGTAGAACCAGAAGATGTGCTGGTACCCGAGCGCGTACCCGTCACCTCCCGGCTCGAAGAAATTCGTGTGCAAGACGCGGTCGAGGAGGATGAAGAACTGGGATCCGGCGATGAACGGCGTCGCGAGGACGACGAGGGTCGACGTCGCGAAGTTCGCCCAGACGAGGAGCGGCATGCGCCAGAAGGACATGCCCGGCGCGCGCATCGTGATGATGGTGACCAGGAAGTTGAGCGCGGTCATGATCGACGAGGCGCCCGCCCACTGGACCGCCATCTGGAAGAAGAGGTTGCCCGGCGGCTGCTGCACCGAGAGCGGCACGTAGTTCGTCCAGCCGGCCGCGAAGGCGCCGCCCTCGGGGACGAGGAAGCTCGCGAGCATGATGAACCCGGCGATCGGGAGGAGCCAGAACGAGAGCGCGTTCAGGCGCGGGAACGCCATGTCCGGCGCCCCGAGCATGAGCGGGATGACGTAGTTCCCGAGCCCGGCGAAGGCCGGGATCACGAACAGGAAGATCATGAGCGAGGCGTGCACCGAGAAGAGCCCGTTGAACGTGTTGTTGTCCACGAACTGCATCCCTGGCCGCGCTAGCTCCGCGCGCATGAACATCGCCATGAGGCCCGCGGAGACGAAGAAGAAGATCGTCGTCACGAGGTACTGGACGCCGATCACCTTGTGGTCGGTGTTGACCCGGAAGTAGTCCTTCCACGTGCGCGCGCCGTGCCCGGAGTGGTCCTCCGGCCGCGTCGGCCGGCCCGAGGCCCAGTAGAGCCAGTAGTCGAAGCCGCCGATGCCGATGAGGAAGCCGAGCGGCGTGATGATCATCCACGCCGTCAGGAGCACCTGGAACTCGTTCAGCGGGTGGTAGTCGAGCGCCGCGCGGCAGCCGATGACGAGGAGCGTCGCGAGCCCGAACGAGAGCGGCGTAACCCAGAGCGCGCGGAACCAGCCGCCCGTCGTCAGCCGGCGGCGCCACTTGCCCCTCGGCGGCGGCACCTGCATCGTCGCGTGCTCGTGCTCTCGAGTCTGGATAGCCATCAGTGCCCCTTCCAGTGATGCTGCCCCGCTTCTCGCCCGCGAGCACCAAGCGCTGCTAGGACGCAGGGAGCCCTGGTAATTGCCATTACCGGGGCGACCGAGGACGACGCAGCGCGTAGCGTGATCGCGGGCGAGAAGCAGGCCTGTGTCGCTGGATGGGGCACTAACTCTTCCCCGCGGTCTTCACGAGGTAGTCGACGAGGCTCTCGAGCTGGGCGTCCGTGAGCGACTCACCGAAGGTGCCTGGCATCACGTTGGGCTGGAATCCGGGAGCTATCTCTTTGTTCGGGTCGACGATCGATTCGTGGACGAAGTCCGCGTTCTTCCCGACGAGCACCTTATCGAGATCGGGGCCCACCTCTCCCTCGGTACCCGCATCGGCCAGGCGGTGGCAGGAGCCGCACTGCTGGGTGAAGAGCGTCTTGCCGGCCGCGGAGCCCGAGGCCGCCGCCTTGGCCTTCTCGTCCGACACCCACTTCTCGTAGGCCGCTTGCGAGAGCACGATGGCCTGCGCCCGCATCAGCGCGTGCCCGAGCCCGCAGAGCTCCGTGCAGATGACGGTGAATGTTCCCTCCTTCGTCGGCGTGACGAGAACGTCGGTCGTGATCCCGGGAACCGCGTCCTCCTTCATGCGCCACTCGGGCACCCAGAACGAATGGATCACGTCCTTCGCCTGGAGCTTCAGCTCGGTCGTCTGGCCGATCGGGAGTGCGAGCACGCCGCTCGTCACGTTCGAGTCGGGATAGTGGAACGACCATGCGAATTGCTGGCCCGTCACCTCGACCACGCGGTGGTTGGCCGGCACGGTGTCGATCTGGTTCAGGACGATGCCGCTATAGATCGTGATTGCCGTGACGAGGGCGGCCGGGACCGCCGTCCACACGACCTCGAGCCCCGTGTGACCGTGGATCGGCAAGCCGTCGTCGGTGTCGTCGGGCGAGGCCCTGAACTTCCACACGGCGAAGAGCGAGACGCCCGCGACGAGGGCGAAGATGACGATGCAGATGATGGTGACGAACCAGTAGACGTCGTCGATCTTGAGGGCTTCCGCCGAGTCAGCCGGAGGGAGCCATGGGATGAGAACGGCGACGAGAGCGAGTGCCACCCCCACGGCGCCACCCACCAACACCATCTGAATGATCGAGCGTTTACGCACGAAAAGCCGCGGAATCAATAAGCGGCAGAACCCTAACGCAACCGTATCCCGGTAAGGGGGTCGAACGTTGAAATCGGGACCCTCTAAGGAGGCTAACTACATGGGACTTGGTGTGAGCATCTTCCTGATCGCGGTCGGCGCGATCCTCGCCTGGGCCGTGAGCGTGGACACGAACGGAATCGACTTGAACATGGTCGGCGTCATCCTGATGATCGTCGGCATCCTCGGTCTACTGCTCTCGCTCATCTTCTGGACGACGTGGGGCGGCTTCGGCGGCTGGCGCCGCGAGACCGTTTATCGCGAGGGGTCCGATCCGTATTACGACCGACGGCCGATGCCGTAGGACACGCCGGACGGGCAAGGAAAAGGGCGGCTCTCGGGCCGCCCTTTCTTCTGCTTGAAATGTGCCACGCGCCCGCTTTCACGGGCGCGCGCCTGCCGTTTTAGAAGAGCCAGATCAGCAGGAGAATGATGAGAATCAGGACGATAACTCCGCCACCGATGTACATTCGTCCTCCTCGTTCGGTTGGTGCTTTAACGAGGAACCCCGCGCGGAAGTTACGGCCTCACTGCAGCTGCACGACGAGCTTCGCCCCGGGCCCGCCGGCCTGACGCTCCCACGCTTCGGAGACCCGCTCGAGCGGATACGTCTCGAGCGGAAAGCCGATCTCGCCGCGCGCGGCGTGCGAGACGAGCTCGAGGTAGGCCGCACGGCGGCTTTCGGCCGGGACGACGAAGTTCGAGTAGCCGTAGATCTCGAGCTGCTTCCCGCGAACGACTCCCGAGGCGAGCTTCGCTTCCGCTCCCGCCGACTGGCCGATCTGAACGATGCGCGCTCCGGGCGCCGCGGCTTCGGTCGCGGCCACGAGCGGCTCGCCCCAAAGTGGATCGATGACCACCGTCGGGCCGTCTCCGCCCACCGCCTCCTTCAATGCGGTGGCGAGGTCCGGCTCGTCGAGCCGAACGACCGCATCGGCCCCGGCTCGAGTCGCCGTCTCGAAACGCTCCGGGCGCCGGCCGGCCGCGACGATGCGCTCCGCGCCCTTGATCCTGGCCGCCTGAATCGCGGCGAGCCCGACGGTGCCGGTGCACCCGAGGACCAGCACCCGGTCATCTGGCCCGACCTGAGCCCGCCAGACCACCGGTAGCCAGCCCGCCAAGCCGGCCGTTCCGCATGCGACGGCAAGCTCGTCGGAGACGCCCTCGGGAAGCGGGAGAGCCTCCTCCTCGGCCACCGTGGCCTGCTCGGCCAGCGTGCCGTTGCGGCCGCGTCCGCCAAGACCGTCGTCGGAGATGTAGACCCGCACGCCCGCTTCCAGCGAGCCCGCCTCGAGCACGGTCCCCACTCCTTCGGATCCCGGGATGTACGGCGTCTTCGGCGGGCCGAGATAGTGCTTGCCGGTGGCGAGCGCGATGTCGATCGGGTTCAGCGAGACCGCGTGGACCTCGACCAGCGCACGCTCCCCGTCCCGCTGCGGTGCATCGGCCTCACCGACCTCCGGGAGGCCGCCGATCTCGTGGATGAGCGCCGCCTTCACAGGCGGAGCCTAACCGCGCGGCAGAGCTATCGTCGCGGGTCGCCGGGCCAACCGCCGCGGCTGTCTCCGGTGCGCGAATCGGCGCCGTAGACGTAGGCGAGCGGACCCATGAGCACGAGGAAAGCGATGAGGAGAAGCTCGACCATGAACTCACCGTGGCAGACGAGTTCCATTAGAGCAAATCGAGTTATGATTCAAGTCGATCATGAAACCTGATGGATGGCTCGGGGTCGAGTTGCGCCACCTGGCAGCGCTCCAGGCGGTCGCCCGTGAGGGGTCGTTCGGCGGAGCCGCGGTTGCCCTCGGCTACTCGCAGTCGGCGGTCTCGCAGCAGATCGCTGCGCTCGAGCGCATCGTGGGCGAGCGGCTCGTCGAGCGTCCCGGGGGCCCACGTCCGGTCTCCCTGACGGATGCCGGTAGGCTCCTGCTC
>DASSOC010000008.1:0-1224 GCA_035700965.1 Solirubrobacterales bacterium | reverse complement strand
TCTCCGGGTTCGATTGGCATTTCACCCCTACCCTCCCCTCATCCCCGCATTTTTCAACATGCGTGGGTTCGGGCCTCCATTCCGTGTTACCGGAACTTCACCCTGGAGAAGGGTAGATCACCCGGTTTCGGGTCTGCGCCTCGCGACTTTCGCCCTCTTCAGACTCGCTTTCGCTTCGGCTCCGGCTTCTCACCTTAACCTTGCCGCATTTGCGCAACTCGCCGGTTCATTCTACAAAAGGCACGCCGTCACCCCTTATTAGGGCTCCGACTACTTGTAAGCGCACGGTTTCAGGTTCTCTTTCACTCCCCTCCCGGGGTGCTTTTCACCTTTCCCTCACGGTACTGGTTCACTATCGGTCACCGAGGAGTATTTAGCCTTGGGAGTGGGTCCTCCCGGCTTCCGACGGGCTTCCTCGTGTCCCGCCGTACTCAGGATCCACACCGGCTTCCACTGCGTTTCGACTACAGGATTGTTACCTTCTCTGATGGGCCTTTCCAGACCCTTCGTCTACGCCGTTTCTTGCCTCATGGTGTGTCCTACAACCCCGAAGACAATGTCTTCGGTTTGGGCTCTCTCCGTTTCGCTCGCCGCTACTCGGGATATCGCGTTTGCTTTCTCTTCCTCCGGGTACTAAGATGTTTCAGTTCCCCGGGTCTGCCTTACTTACCCTATGGATTCAGGCAAGCATGACGGCCGTTTGCGGCCGCCGGGTTCCCCCATTCGGACATCTTCGGATCCAAGCTTACTTACAGCTCCCCGAAGCATTTCGGTGTTCGTCCCGTCCTTCGTCGGCTCTCGGTGCCCAGGCATCCTCCGTGCGCCCTTCTTCGTTTTACCTTTGACGCTGATCCAATGAAATGATTTCATTGCTTCATTGCTTATTCGTTATCCGGTTTTCAAAGAACATCCTGAAAGGGTCTTCGCCCCTTCAAAACCAAACAAAAATCACCAAACGTAACGCGGAAACTCTTCTTCGTTCTTTCTATGCTCCATAGAAAGGAGGTGATCCAGCCGCACCTTCCGATACGGCTACCTTGTTACGACTTCACCCCAATCATGGGCCCCACCTTCGACAGGTCTCCCCGGCTTCGGGTGTTGCCCACTCTCGTGGTGTGACGGGCGGTGTGTACAAGGCCCGGGAACGGATTCACCGCGGCATGCTGATCCGCGATTACTAGCAATTCCTCCTTCATGCAGGCGGGTTGCAGCCTGCAATCCGAA
>DASSOC010000007.1:0-12782 GCA_035700965.1 Solirubrobacterales bacterium | reverse complement strand
CGGCACGGTCCGGTTCACGAACTGCATCGTGCCGCCGCCGACGAGCTTCTTCGTCTTGACGAGGGCGAGCTCCGGCTCGATGCCCGTCGTGTCGCAGTCCATCATCAGCCCGATCGTGCCCGTCGGCGCGAGGACGGTGGCCTGGGCGTTCCGGTAGCCGTGCTGCTCGCCGAGCGAGACGGCCTCGTCCCACGAATGCTTCGCGGCCGACAGGAGCCCCTCGGGGACGAGCTCGCCGTCGATCTCGTCGGCGGCCTCGCGGTGCTTGCGCATCACGCGGAGCATCGCGTCGGCGTTGGGCTCGTAGCCCTCGAACGGCCCCATCGCCTCGGCCACGCGCGCGGACGTGCGATACCCGTGGCCCGTCATGAGCGCCGTGATCGCGCCCGCCCAGGCCCGGCCGGCATCGGAGTCGTAGGCCAGGCCCCGGGCCATCAACAGCGCGCCGAGGTTCGCGTAGCCCAGACCCAGCTGCCGGTAGGCGCGCGCGTTGATCCCGATCTTCTCGGTCGGGTAGCTGGACTCGCCGACCAGGATCTCCTGCGCGGTGAAGACGATCTCGACGGCGTGCCGGAAGTCGGCGACGTCGAAGTTCCCCTCGTCGTCCAGGAACGTCATCAGGTTCAGCGACGCGAGGTTGCACGCCGAGTTGTCGAGGTGCATGTACTCGCTGCACGGGTTGGAGCCGTTGATCCGTCCGGTCGCGGGACACGTGTGCCACTCGTTGATCGTCGTGTCGTACTGCATCCCGGGATCGGCGCACTCCCACGCCGCCTGCGCCACGTCGCGCATCAGGTCGCGAGCCCGGGTCGTCTCGACGGTCTCGCCCGTCGAGCGCGCGATCGTCTGCCAGTCGCCGTCGTCCTCGACGGCGCGCATGAAGTCCTCGGTGACCCGGACCGAGTTGTTGGCGTTCTGGTACTGGATCGAGGTGAAGCCGTCGCCGTCGATCGACATGTCGAAGCCGGCGTCGCGCAGTGCGGCCGCCTTCTCCTCCTCCTTGGCCTTGCACCAGACGAAGTCCTCGATGTCCGGGTGGTCGACGTCGAGGACGACCATCTTCGCCGCCCGCCGCGTCTTGCCCCCCGACTTGATCGTGCCCGCCCAAGCGTCGGCGCCGCGCATGAAGCTGACCGGGCCGGAGGCGAGGCCGCCCTTGGAGAGGTGCTCGACCGAGCCGCGGATGTTCGAGAGGTTGATGCCCGAGCCGCTGCCGCCGCGGAAGATCATCCCCTCCTTGGTGTTCCAGTCGAGGATCGACTCGATCGTGTCCTCGACGCTGAGGATGAAGCAGGCCGAGCACTGCGGCTGCTCCTCGAAGCCGACGTTGAACCAGACCGGCGAGTTGAAGGCCGCCTTCTGGCCCAGCAGGATCGCGGTCAGCTCCATCTCGAAGGCCTCGGCGTCCCCGGCGGCGGCGAAGTAGCCGAGCTCCCGTCCCCAGCCCGCGATCGTCCCGGCGACGCGGCCGATCATCTGTTTGACCGAGCTCTCGCGCTCGGGGCTGCCGAGCTTGCCGCGGAAGTACTTCTGGGCGACGATGTTGGTTGCGTTCTGCGACCAGCTCTGCGGGAACTCCACCCCCCGCTGCTCGAAGGCCGGGCTCTCGGGGTTGCCGATCACCGCGTCGCGGATCTCCCACTCGATCTGGTCGAAAGGATGCACGCCGGGGGTCGAAAACCTGCGTTCGACCGAGAGGCCCTGCAGACCGTTTTTGGGACTGGCAACGGCGGTCTTAGACATCAAAAATCTCCTCTCGGGCGGGCTTTCGGCGGTAACTACGCAGGATCGCCAATCGGTCGGTCGGAAAAAGTGTCGAAAGGCGCAATTAGGACGATCCGAAAGCCCCAGGGCTCCTTACATATTGTGCCAACTTCGCAAACTCGGCCGTTTGATTCTCCGCTCCGGCGCCGTGTTCGCAGGCCTGCGACGGGGTACCCTCCCAGCATGGACGATCTGCGCAGGGGCGCGGAACGGATGGGCGAGCGCGCGACCGCCGCGAAAGAGGCGATGGGCGACCGCGCCCAGGCGGCCAAAGACGCGATGGGCGAGCGCGCCACCGCGGCCAGGGAGGCGACCGCCGAGGCGATCGCCGCGGTCAAGCCGAAGCTGCGCGGCGTCTCCCACGAGTGGGCCTTCTTCCTCTCGCTCGGGTTCGGGGCGACGCTGATCGTCCTCGCGAAGACGCCGAAGGCGACCCTGGCCGTCGCCGTCTACGCCGTCAGCCTCTCCGCCCTCTTCGGCACCAGCGCTCTCTACCACCGGGTCAACTGGACCCGTCCCCGGGTGCGCCAGTGGATGCGGCGGCTGGATCACTCGATGATCTTCTTCCTGATCGCCGGCACCTACACGCCGTTCGCCCTGCTGGTCCTGCACGGCACCCTGGCGATGGCGATCCTCGCCGTCGTCTGGATCGGCGCCGTCGCCGGCGCCGTCGTCGAGATGGTCTGGATCGACCACCCGAAATGGGCCTCGGCCCTGATCTACCTCGCCCTCGGCTGGGTCGCCGTCGCCGCCTTCCCGGAACTCTGGACCTCGCTCGGCGTCGTCGGCACGCTCCTGGTCGCCTTCGGCGGCCTCCTCTACACCGCCGGCGCCGTCGTCTACGCGACCCAGCGCCCGAACCCGAACCCGGCGGTCTTCGGCTACCACGAGGTCTTCCACCTCTTCGTCATCGCCGCCGCGATCGCGCAATACGCCGCAGTCGCCTTCTTCGCCCTGCCGAAGAGCTAGCGCGAAGGGGTGCGGGGGTGCCTCGCCGGACCCTCCCCGCTGTTGTCCGGCGAGGCACCTCCGGACCCCTTCAGGCGGCGACGGGCTCTTGGAGCTGCTCGACCGCAACAGCCAGCTCGGCGAGAATCTCCTCCAGCTGCTCGGATTGCTCGGGAGGAAGTTCGAGGCGGCCGTCCTTATAAAGCTCAGCTGCTCGCGCCACCGGCAGTTCGCGCTCGACCACGCGGCCGCCGAGGGCGCCGAGGACTTTGCGCGTCTCGGCCTGGGCCCAGACGGCGCCGAACATCCCGGTCGAGGCGCCGACCACCGCCGCCGGCGTCCCGGTCAGGGCGCTCCGGCCGGCCGGCCGCGAGGCCCAGTCGAGGGCGTTCTTCAGCACGCCGGGGATCGAATGGTTGTACTCGGGGGTGGCGACGAGGACGGCGTCGGCGTCGCGCATCGCCTGCCGCAGCGCCTCCACCGGCTCCGGCGCCTCCGCCTCCTCTATGTCGGCGTCGTAGGGCGGGATCTCGCCGAGCCGGTCGAACTCGACCAGCTCCGCCCCGGCGGGGAGCCGCTCGGCGGCCTCCCGCAGCAGGGCGTGGTTGTAGGAGTCCCGGCGCAGGCTGCCGGCGATGCCCAGGACCCGCATCGCTAGGCCTCCTCGCCGACCAGCTCGAGCTCGACGTCGACCGTCACGGCGTAGTCGAGGACGTCGCCGCCGCCCGGCAGCTGCGCTTGCCAGTCGAGGCCGAAGTCGCGGCGGTCGACGGTCGCGACGATCGAGAGGCCGACACGGGCCTTGCCGGCGAGGTCGCCGCTGAGCTGGGCGAAGCGGCCGCTTGCCTCGACCTTGCGGGTCTCGCCGCGGATCTCGAGGTCGCCGACGACGCGCAGGGTGCCGTCCTCGCCGACGCTCAGCTCGGTCGAGGTGAAGCGCAGCCGCGGGTAGCGCTGGGTGTCGAAGAACTCGGGTGAGAGGAGGTGGCCCTTCAGCATCTCCTCGTCGATCTCGATGCTCTCGACCTCGACCGTGCCCTCGAGGCGCGCCTCCTCGCCGCCGGTCAGCTTTGCCTCGTAGCGCTCGAAGCCGCTGCGAAAGGTCGTTACTCCGTTGTGGGTGATGGCGAAGGTGACCGAGGAGTGGACGGGGTCCACTACCCAGGTGCCTGCCGGAATCTGCTGAACCATCGTCTCCGTGCTCATGCTCTCTTCTTTCCCCCAGACGGTTGATGCTGAAACGGTTGACTTGGAAAGCATCCTAGCCAGAGAAACTTTGCTTGTCAACTATTGCCCTGACAACGTTCTTCTGCGAGAATGAGGCTGTGAACGCTCAGACCGTGACCGAGGAGACGACGAGCGGGGCCGCCGCGCCCCCCGACCCCCACCGCGAGGCCTGGATCGCGATCGTCCAGGCCCACGCGGCGGTGACGGGGCGGCTGCAGGAGGCGCTGGTTGCCGCCGAGCTGCCGCCGCTGCCCTGGTTCGAAGTCCTGGCGACCCTCGATCGGGCGCCGGAGCAGCGGCTGAAGATGGGGGAGTTGGCCGAGGCGCTGGTGATCACCCGCGGCGGCCTGACCAAGCTCGTCGATCGGTTGATCAAAGCCGGCCTGCTGGAGCGGACCTTCTGCGAGACCGATCGCCGCGTCAGCTACGCGACCCTGCTCCCGGCGGGTGTCGAGCTGCTCGAAGAAATGCGCCCGGTGGTCCGGGGCGAGCTGGCGATCGCCTTCAGCGCCAACCTCAGCACCGGGCAGGCCGAGGAGCTGCGGGCGACGCTGGAGCGGATCCGCGGCTCGGCCTGCGGGACCGGCTAGGCCAGGGCGGCCGCGGCCCGCTCTTTGGCCGATTCGATGATCGCCAGCACCGCGGTCTCCTCGCCCTGGCGGATCAGCTCGATCGGGTCGGGGTCGCCGTTGACGATCCCCTCGAAGAACTCCTTGCGGTCCTGGTAGGTCGGCAGCGTCCCCTTCGCCCAGCCGCGAGCGTCGTTCAGCATCACCGCCAGCCGCGCGTACTCCTCGCCGAACATCGCCGAGATCTCCCGCTTCATCCGCTTCGCCAGCGCCGGCGAGGCGCCCGCGGTGGAGATCGCGATCGCCAGCGGGCCGGTGCGGACGATCGCCGGCAGGATGAAGTTGCAGAGCGGCGGCACGTCGACGATGTTGACCAGCATCGCCCGCCGCTCGGCGTCGTCGAAGATGCCGATGTTGACCTCCGAGTCGTCGGTGCAGGCGATCACCATGAAGACGCCCTCGAGGTCCCCCGCCCCCGCGTAGGCCCGCTTCTCCCAGCGGATCGAGCCCTCGTGCGCGAGCTGCTCGAGCTCGGGGTGGGCGACCGGGGCGATCAGGGTCACGTCGCCGCCGCAGGCGAGCAGCCCCTCGACCTTCTCGAGGCCGATGTCGCCGCCGCCGACGACCAGGCACCTGCGGCCGGTCAGTTTCAAGCAGGCGATGTAGAACGGCGTCCCGAGCATGTCCCGCACGCAGGACTGGTCGCAGATCCCCTTGCGGAACTGGCAGACGCACTCCTTGCCGGCGTAGGCCTGGGCTGGCATAGACGGAAGGTTAGTGATCGGCGATCGAGGGGCCGGGGGGAGCCGGGGGTGGTCCTCGCCGGACAACAGCGGGGAGGGTCCGGCGAAGACCACCCCAGGCTCCTCGCAGGCCCAGTCGGAGGGTCCAGCGACCCCTTCCCGGGTTCTCTTCCACGCTCAGATGGAGTCGAGGGTGATGCGGAGACCTTCGCGCAGATCGACTTCGGGGGCCCAGCCGAGCTCGCGTTCGGCGCGGGTCGGATCGACCGAGATCCGCTGCACCTCGCCGGCGCGCGGGGGCGCGAACTCGGGCTCGAAGTTCTCGGAGCTGCCCAGCTCGCCCAGGATCCTGGCCAGCTCCAGGACGCTTGTCTCCTCCCCGGTGCCGATGTTGACTGCGCCGGTCGCCTCCGAGTCCGCGGCGGCCAGGGCCGCGGCGACCACGTCGCCCACGTATATGTAGTCGCGGGTCTGGGTGCCGTCGCCGAAGACCTTCGGACGGCCGCCCGCCTTGAGCGCTCCGCAGAAGATCGCGATCACGCCGGCCTCGCCGAGCGGGTCCTGGCGCGGGCCGTAGACGTTGCCGAGCCGCAGCGAGAGCGCCGACAGGCCGTAAAGCCGCTCGTAGAGAGCGAGGTAGCCCTCGGCCGCGAACTTGCTCTGGCCGTAGGCGGACATCGGCGCGATCGGGGCTCCCTCGTCAAGCGGCAGCTCCTTGCCCTCGCCCTCGCCGTAGATCGCCCCGCCGGTGGAGACGAAGACGACGCGCCGGCACGCGGCCGCGCGGGCCGCGTCGAGCACGTTGGCGGTGCCGCCGACGTTGACCGAGGCGTCGAAGAAGGGGTCGTCGAGGGACTTGCGGACGTCGATCTGCGCGGCGAGATGGAAGATCGCCCGCGGCTCCTTGGCCGCGACCACCCCGGTCAGCGCATCGCCGTCGCGGATGTCCAGCTCGACGAGCTCTGCTCCCGCCGCCAGGGCACCGTCGAGGTTCTGCCGGCGGCCGGTGGAGAGGTCGTCGACGACCGTCACCTCGTCGCCGCGGGCGAGCAGGGCGTCGACCAGATTCGAGCCGATAAAGCCGGCGCCGCCGGTGACCAAGCACCTCATCAGGCGGTGATCCTACGCATCGCGAAGAAGGCCCGGGCGGGAGATCGGACGGCTGTATGCCCGTTTGCGCGGTCGAGCGGCCCTGCTACCCTCGCCGCCCCATGCGACTGATCGTCACCGAGAAGAACAACAGCGCGCAGAAGATCGCCGAAGCGCTGAGCAACGGCGCCAACGCCGGCGACAAAACCTTCAAAGTCCCCTTCTACACCTGGACCGACGGGGACGGCGAGGAGCAGATGACCGTCGGCCTCAAGGGCCACGTGCTCGGACCCGCCTTCCCCGAGGGCTACTCGAACTGGCAGAAGACCGACCTGCACGACCTGATCGACGCGCAGCTGATCAAGCAGCCGACCGACAAAAACGTCGTCAAAGCGATCCGGAAACTGGCCAAAGAGGCGGACGAGCTGGTGATCGCCACCGACTTCGACCGCGAGGGCGAGTTGATCGGGCTCGAGGCCCTGGAGGAGATGCTCGACGCCAACCCCGACCTCGGCAGCCGCGAGGAGACCGCGGCCGGCACCCTGCAGATCAAGCGCGCCCGCTATTCGGCCCTGACCAAGGAAGAGATCGAGCGCGCCTTCGACAACCTCGACGAGCTCTCCTACCCGCTCGCCAACGCCGGTGCCGCCCGCCAGGACATCGACCTCCTCTGGGGCGCGACCCTGACCCGCGCCGTCTCCCTCGCCAGCCGCCGCTTCGGCTCCAACTTCCTTTCGGTCGGCCGCGTCCAGAGCCCGACCCTCGGTCTGATCGTCGAGCGCGAGATGGAACGCCGCGCCCACGTCGCGAAACCCTTCTGGGAACTGTTCGCCAAGTTCCAGCACCCCGACGGCAGCTTCGAGACGCACCACAGCGTCGACAAGTTCTGGGAGAAAGCCGAGGCCGATGCGGCCCTCGCCGGCACCTCCGGCCCCGGCACGGTGAAGTCGGTGACGGCGCGGAAGAACACCCGCAAGCCGCCGACGCCCTACAACACCACCGCCTTCAGCACCGACGCCTCCAGCCGCCTCGGCATCACCCCCGCCAGCGCGATGCGGATCGCCGAGGACCTCTACATGGACGGCTTCATCTCCTACCCGCGCACTGACAACACGGTCTACCCGGCCTCGCTGCCGGTGCGCGAGCTGGTCTCCTCGCTGGTCCGGATCAAGGAGTTCTCCGCCGCCTCGGGGCTGCTCGAGGGCGAGCTGAAAGCGACCCGCGGCAAAAAAGAGACGACCGACCATCCGCCGATCTACCCGACCCAGGCCGTCCACCCGGGCGCGCTGGAGGGCTCGAAGCGGCGCGTCTACGAGCTCGTCGTCCGCCGCTTCCTCGCCACCTTCAGCCCGCCGATGATCACCGAGTCGACCCGCGCCGACATCGAAGCAGGCGATCAGACCTACTTCGTGCGGGGCTCCGTCGTCGTCGATCCCGGCTACGCGGGGATCTACACCTACGCCCGCTCCTCCGACGAGGAGATCCCGAAACTGGAGGAGGGGCAGTCCCTGCCGCTCGACGGCGAGCCCTGGGTCGTTGACAAGGAGACCCAGCCCCCCGGCCGGATCTCGCAGGCGAAACTGATCGAGATGATGGAGGAGCGCGGCCTCGGCACCAAAGCCACCCGCGCCGACATCATCCAGAAGCTGTTCGACCGCGGCTACGTCTACAGCAACCCGCCGATCCCGACCGAGACCGGGATCGCCCTCTACGAGGCCTTCAAGAACTACGTACCGGCGATGGCGACCCCGGAGATGACCGCCCAGCTCGAGGCCGAGATGGACCGGATCGCCGCCGGCGAGATGTCGAAGGGCACCGTCGTCGGCGAGAGCCGCGAGCTCCTGCACAAGACCTGGACCGAAATCGACGGCAGCCGCGAAGACCTGGCGAAGGTGATCTGGAAAGGGATGGACGAGGACCGCATCCTCGGCCCCTGCAAGGTCTGCGAGGAAGCCGGCCGGACCAAGGAGGACGGCTCGCCGAACATGCTGCGGATCATCCGGGCGAAAAAATCGGGCAAACGCTTCGTCGGCTGCACCGGCTGGAGCGCCGACGATCCGGACTCCTGCGACCAGACCTTCCCCCTGCCCCAGCGCGGTGACGTCTTCCGGCTCGAGGAACGCTGCTCGATCTGCGATCGCACCCCCCGCCTCAAAGTCGTCCCCTTCCGCGGCCGCCCCTGGAACCTCTGCCTCAACGACGACTGCGAGTCGATGCAGGAGATGAAGAAACGGCGAGCCGAGCGCGAAGCCGCCAAAGCGGCGAAAGCGGCGATGGAAAAGAAGGCACCGCCCAAAGGCGATGAGGACGCCGCTCCGAAGAAATCGAAAGCGAAAGCGTCCAAAGCGGACACCGCGACGCGCGGGCGCAAACGCGCCAAAGCCGGCGCCAAAAGCTGAGGCAGCCGTTGTTCATCTCCCTCGAGGGAGTCGACGGGTCGGGGAAGAGCACCCAGGCGCGGCTGCTGGTCGAGGCGCTGGGGGAGGGGACGGTGGCGATCCGCGAGCCGGGCGGCACCGAGGCGGCGGAGCGGATCCGCGTGCTGCTGGCCGACCCGAACGTCGAGCTGGAGGCGCTGGCGGAGCTGATGCTGTTTCTCGCCGCCCGCGCCGACCTCACCGAGCGGGTGATCCGGCCGGCGCTGGAGGCCGGCCGCGACGTCGTCGCCGATCGCTTCTCCGATTCCAGCGTCGCCTACCAGGGGGCCGCGCGCGGCCTCGGCGTGGGCGAGGTGATCGGCCTCTGCGACACCGCCACCGACGGCCTCTGGCCGGACCTGACCCTGCTGCTGCGACTCGATCCGGAGACCGGCCTCGGCCGGGCCGAGAGCGACGACCGCTTCGAGCGGGAGGGGCTCGGCCTGCAGCGGGCGGTGGCCGAGGCCTACGAGGAGATCGCCGTGGTCGCTTCTGACCGGGTCGAGGTGATCGACGCGAGCGGCAGCGTCGAGGAGGTCCACCAGCGAGTGATGGAGGCGGTTAGGGACCATGCGTAGTGGCCGCGGGTCCTGTCGTGGTGGTCACCCCCATGTGCTCAGACGCTTCGCGTCCTGCGCTATGGGGGTCCCCCACCACCACGCCACCCGCGGACGAAACGGATGAATCCCCTCGACAGCAGCACCGCTCACCAGCTCCGAGCAAGGGTCGCATTGACGGCTGCTCTGGCGGCAGGTCCGTCCCACGCCTATCTATTCCAAGGACCTGGGGGCTCCGGGAAGCGAGCCGCTGCGCGGGCTTTTGCGGCGGAGTTGCTGGCGGTGGCTTCCGAGGACCCCGATGACGCGCGGCGCCGCGCCCTGCTCGACCCCTCGCCCCATCCCGACCTCGTCTGGCTGGCGCCGACCGGCGCCCAGCACATGGTCGAGGAGGTGCGCGAGCGGGTGATCCGCGCCGCCGCCTACCGCCCCTTCGAAGGCGGCAAGCGGGTCTTCGTCATCGAGGCGGCGGAGGCGATGCGGGACGAGAGCCAGAACGCGCTGCTGAAGACGCTCGAGGAGCCGCCCGAGTTCGTCCACCTGATCCTGCTCAGCTCCGACGGCGAGGGCCTGCTGGAGACGGTCGCCTCCCGCTGCCAGACGATCGACTTCACCCCGCTCCCCGCCGAGGTCATAGAACGCGAGCTAGCCGACGGGCCGATAAGTCCAACCTCCACCGCCGACGGGCCGATCGGTCCATCTATGGACGACATATCGTCCCGTCGGCCGGGGGGAGTCGACAAATCGGCCCGTGGGCAGGAGGAGATCGCCGCTGCGGCGCGGCTTGCCGCCGGCGACCTGGAGCGGGCGCGGCTGCTGCTGAGCCCGCAGGGGCGCGAGCTCCGCGACGACGTCGAGGGCTGCCTGGCGTCCGCGCTCGCGGGGACCTGCGCTTCAGCGCCGTGGAAAGGTCTGCTGGACCGCGCCAAAGCCGCCGGCGAAGAGGCCGAAGCCGTTGCCCGCGAAGCCTTGGAGGAGGACTCGAAGGCGGGGATCAAACGCAGCGCCAAAGACATCGGCGATGCCGCCAAACGCGCCGGTCGCCGCCGCCGCACCGAGATCCTCGGCCTCGCCTACGAGCTCTGCGCCGCCTGGCTGCGCGACCTGGCCGCGGTCGCCTCCGGTGCCGAAGAGGTCGTCTTCAACCGCAACCGCCTGGACGTCCTGCGCGCCCAGGCCGAGGGACTCGCGGCGACTTCCCGAAACTCGCCGACCGCGGGTGCCGCCCGCGCCCGCGACGCCGCCGGCCTGGTCCAGGAGGCCCGCCGCGGCCTCGACCTGAACGTCTCCGAGGAGCTAGCCCTCGAGGCGCTGTTCTTCCGGCTCGAGCGACTTTTCGCCTGACGCCAGGTCGCCGTTTCGCCCCTCGGCCGCCCGCTTTTCCGCCAGCGCCTTTTCGAGCGCCCGCTCCTGGGCCAGCCGGGTGATCTGGGTCGCCTGGCGGGACATGATCACGCTGAAGTTCAGCGCCAGCCCGAGCAGCAGCAGCAGCACGATCGAGAACAGGGCGACGTTGGTGTTGCGGACGCCCATCAGGTTCGCGACGACCTCGAGCAGGCCGGGGAAGGCGGCGCCGGCGAGCATTCCCAGGCCGGCGACGAACCAGATCACGCTGTAGCGCTCCTGCAGACGGTCGCGGCGGATCAGCTCGAGGATCATCAGCATGAAGAAGAGGGCCAGCACGGCGGCGACGATCCGCGTCTGCGAGGTGAGATGGACCTGCCCGGTCCCGGCCGCGAGGACGAGCTTCATCGCTCCGCCTCCACGTGGCGCGGCCGGAACTGCCCGACCAGGAGCACGACCAGTCCCTTGAAGATGAAGAAGGCCGAGCGCAGCGGGGTGAGGAAGGAGCTGCCGCCGGCCCGCTCCAGCATCCGCACCGGCAGCTCCTCGACCCGCAGCCCCTGGCGCACCGCCAGCTGCAGCGACTCGATCTCGGCGAAGTCGGGCGAATAGCGTTGGCTGAAGAGCGCCATCACGCGGCGGTTGGCGGCGCGCATGCCGCTGGTCGTGTCGGTGAAGCGCTGGCGGGTGGCCAGGGTGAGGAAGAAGCGGAAGACGCTGGTGCCGATCCGCCGCGAGAGGGTCGGCCGGTAGTCGCCGCTGGCGGCGACGGCGCCGGCGTGGTAGCGGGAGCCGATCACCAGGTCGGCGCGGTCGGCGATCACCTCGGCCAGCAGGCGCGCCACCTCCTCGGCCGGGTGCTGCCCGTCGGCGTCGAGATGGGCGCAGACGTCGTAGCCGTTGCGCAGCGCGTAGAGGTAGCCGGTCTGCAACGCCGCCCCCAGCCCCTGGTTGAACGGGAGCGAGGCGACCAGCTCGCCGGCTTTGCGTACCCGCTCGGCGGTGGCGTCGGTGGAGCCGTCGTCGACGACGAGGACGTCGGCCCCGGGGATCGCCCGGCGCACGTCGGAGATCACGTCGACGACGGAATCCTCCTCGTTCCAGGCGGGGATGAAGACGAGTGCTCGCACAGATCGATTCTCCCATGTGGGGCTGAAATTCCCCCGTACGAGGCCGATCTGCACCGTGCCTGAGAGGATTGTGTTAGTAAATCTTCATGCCCAGCCCCGCCGACAATCCGGCCAGCCTGCCACCCGGTTCCGTGCGGATCGGCATCCGCTTCTGGCTGACCGCCGCCTTTGCCGCGGTCAGCTTGATCACCGCTGGCGCCGTCTACCTCTTCGGCAGCAACCACCAGGCGCTGATCGCAGCGGTGGCGATCGGGATGGTCGCCGGCCTGATGATCGCGGTCGCGATCTCCCACCGCGTCGTCGGCCTCGCCCGCGCCGCCGGGGAAATGGCCGGTGGTTCCTTCGACGCGCCGCTGCAGACCTCGGCTCCCGACGAGATCGGCGACCTCGCCCGCGCGCTCGACTCGATGCGCGCCTCGCTGAAGGAGAGCTTCGGCGTCCTCACCGCCGACCGCAACAAGCTGGCGGCGATCTTCGACGGCCTCACCGACGCGGTGATGGTCGTCGACTTCGAGGGGCCGGTGCGCTTCTCCAACAGCGCCGCCAGCCGCCTGCTCGACTCCTCCGGCCAGCCTCCGGAGGTGATCCTGCACCAGCTCCACCGCGCCTCCGAGATCGGCTTCTCGGCCCACCCGGCGCTGCGGATCGGCGACCGCGCCTACGCGATGACCTCGCGCTCGCTGCCCGACGAGCGCGCCGTCCTCGCCGTCCTGCGCGACCGCACCGACGAGCTGCGCCGCGAGCTCGCCGAAGCCGACTTCGTCTCCAACGCCGCGCACGAGCTGCGCAACCCGCTGGCCGGGATCTCCGGCGCGATCGAGGTGCTGCAGGGGGGCGCCAAGGACAACCCCAAGGACCGCGACCACTTTCTCAACCGGCTGGCCGAGGACGCCGAGCGGATGAACCGCCTGACCCAGTCGCTCCTCACCCTGGCCCGGGTCGAGTCGAGCGGCGCCGCCGAGCGCGAGGTGGTCGACGTGCCGCTGGCGATCCG
>DASSOC010000005.1:0-4150 GCA_035700965.1 Solirubrobacterales bacterium | reverse complement strand
CGCCATCTCTTCATAACCGGAATACCATTCGTCCTTGGGAGCAGAGGGCGCTAGGCGGCAGGAGACGCGAATCTCGTTGTTTGGGTAGTACTCAAGCGTCGTTCTGTACATACAAAAAAAAGGGTGCTGGCCAGCACCCCTCATAGTACATCTGTCACACGAAACTACGCCATACTACGCCCCCTAGAACGGAATATCGTCGTACTCAGTCCAGGAGAAGCCTTGCGACTCCAAGAACATTCGCGCTTGGAATACTGACGTCAGCGTCTCCGGTGGCTGGAGTTTCAACCCAGCGGCTTCGGCATCCTTCCAATTCTCCAGCTCGGACTTGAAGGTATCACCCAATTCAATCCCGTGCTTCTCACACGCTTCGAGAAACGCCATGCGCACAGACCCGGTTCGCTTCGCTGCGGTACCGTAATCCCGAGCGAAGTCCTTAGTCCATCGGCGGTTTAGCTGGGCGATATCTGCGGGAATCTGAATGGAAATCGGCATTTTTTACCTACCTATGTTTTCTAGCTTTTCTCAGTTTTCTGGGGGCAATGAAGCCCCCAGTAGTCAACCCAATTAGGTGGCGTCACCGTCCTGTAGTCCGGTGTCGTTAGCCTTGGGCTCTCTCACGCTTTCGCCGATGCGTCGCACGATGTTGAACGCGGTCAACGTGGCCGCCGTACCGGCAGGTCCGAGTAGCGGCAATAGGAGTTGAGAAACAGCACCAGTCCAAACGTCATCAGTGATACTGCCAACCGGAATCGTTCGGCGGGCACCAGTGCCAGGGTCTTCACAAATCACTCGACGCATCTGCAAAGATTTGGGCGCTTCTACAGCAGCGGCCACGCCGTCAAAGTCAATGAAGCCCGCAGCCTCACCGTTGGATTCATCGATGTTTACCCAGTAGTTGATGGTGTCGTCTGATTCATACACCATGATTTTTCTTGAACCCGCCATTTTTTCTCTCTCCTAGTTTTTTCTTCAGATTGGTAACTGATAGCGTCGGACAAGAACCCTCAATCTGCAATCTACGCCCGCCCTAGCCTGGAACGAGATTTCCTTCGCTGGGAAATCAGGACTGGGAAAGATTAGAGAATTGAAGCTCCTGATTTCAGTATGCGGTGACTCTAGCTTAAGGTCAAGGCCCGCCGTGCCCTCGAATCCCACCAAGCGGTCGGCAATACCCTTGTAGGTGAACTGCATGGAACCCAGGTTCTTCGGGTAGAGAGTGCTCACCCAAAGGGAATCACCGAAATACCTGCCGAACCACTGAGGCACAGGACCGGACTGGATTATGCAGGCACCTACTATCTGGTCTTTTGGATGGCCTGTCCCTTCAATCGAGAATCGGAAGTTTCCCTCTGGCAACAGGTAATCCTCGACGGCGTAATCCGTGGTGAACTCCCACAAGTCCGACACCCAGTCAGCGATGTCTAACACATTGTCCAGAATGTCCTGGATGCAAGGAGCTTGGCAGGGGTCCGACTGTTCCTGGCTTACCTGGTCATCCGAGTCAAGCTGGCCGTCCGCTCCAGGTAGCGGGAATCCGACTTTTTTCTCATTGTGCGCAGGAGTCTGGCCGTCCGCTCCAGTGGCCGACTGGGTGAGAGACCCTCCGCGAGAGCCAACCGACGCCCCCGCACCCTCCTGGAAATTCGTGGCTGAACCTGGGTAGCCAGCACCAACGCGCCGATTTCCACGCTCATTAATCAGCGGGCCACCCTGTTCTAGTACCGAAGTTCCAGGGATGGTCGCAGGTTCCCGGAAAATCCTGTCAGTGCCGGAAACTCGGACGGACGCAGGATTAGCCCTAGCCTCTGGCGAGGCCAGGTCGTACCCTGGCGGGTACGAAAGCCCACCAAGCTGCCCAACTGGCTGGACTATGCGGAATTCTTCCTCATCTGTGGCCGTGTCAGCGATGATATCTCGGATGTCTTGGGGCAGGTCTGCCCATCTCCTTTCCCCGTTGGGAGTGGCCAGACGCCACGGTACGATGCTGCTGGCAATCAAATCGTACGGGGGACTGGTTCCAGGTGCTCTCTGAAGACCATATCTATTATCGTCCGGGCCGGTTATCCCGGTCCTGTTCACGTCGTATACATTCTCTGCTATGGAGTAGACCAGCGCCGTGCCGTCATTACGCACGCCTCGCCACGCGAGACCCTCACATATGGGCGCCGACGGCAGATTGATGCAGTATCTAGAAAGCAGTAAATCCTGTAGTCCCGTCAGTCGTGCTAGATCAATGCCGTAGATGTCATACAACGGGAGTGCCGGATTGAGCGCCCCTACAGGTTGCTCTGGTCGCCTTACCAAGGTCACCCCGCCGACTGCATCAGCAGTGGTCTGGACGGTATCGACTTCGCGACCGCCGATTAGCAGACCGGCACTTAGAGCAGCAGTGGCGGCCACTGGCGCGGCCTGCCTTAGAGCGGAACTGGTACCGAATGACCCGCCACAGATGGCTACCGCTTCTGGACTGGCCGTACATGAGCTGATTACCATGGCTTTGAATTGAGCTTAAGCTCAATTTTACTGGGGGTGTCAACCGTATGCCTTGCACTACCGGATTCCCTCGCCGGGAGGGCGTCCCTCCCCGGCTGCTGTGGCAGACCGGGGAGGGCTGACGCCCAGGGTAGGGAGTCCCCTCTGTCAAGGGTTCGCTTCGCACGCTGGCGCGTCCCTTGACAGCAAGCGTAGTCTCTGCATTGGGATACTACAGATTGAAGTGCAGTTGTGTTACGCCCTCTTCGTACGGCTCAATCCCTTTTTTCCAGTCCCTGCGCGCCCATTCCTCATTTACGTATCTAGACAACAGCGTCGGCCCGACAGCCAAAGCCCTAATCTTCCGGCACAACTCATTCTTTAACCCCCATCGAATATATGCTCTAGCCCATTCATTTATATAGGCCACAAAACTACCCTTATCCTCTTCTTTTAATTGACTCCAATTCTTGTGAGAATAAGCCATCAGATGAAAGAATCGGATGCGCTCCCTATCCCAAGAGTATCCCCGCAAATCTGTAATCATATGCCCTCTCTCATCCTGCTCAAAAAGCATACGAGCTAGTTTCACGTGAGTATTTTTCTGCATCTCGTAATCCATAATCAGATTTCTCCTTTCCCGCTCAGCGCGGGGATTCATGATTCGCTCAGCCTCGGAAACCACATCATTCCAGAAGCCCTTTTGAGTATAGCTAACCGACACCACGCCGTCCATCTGCTTCTCCCGATACTGCCAGAATTTTGCAGCAGTTCCTGATAGCAACCTAGTGATTTTTTTGAATAGAAACTCAGCCTCTTTGTAGTGTCGGAATTCGATGTAAGTCTTACCCGAAAGCTCACGGCAAAACTCCAACAATGGGCGACTTACGCCCCACCATCTTGTAGGAGCGTAAGCCTTGATTCCGTCGGCGACTTTCCCCGAATCCTTACCGCAGTACTTACTCAGGTACCCCGCCACGGATTTCCTCACTTCCTGGGCATCGAATCTCCACTTATCGGGCCGGTCGCGCCAGGTCCCGCCATCTGCTCTAGCAAACACATCAACTCCTGATTGCTCGGAGATAGATTCGAGGATTCTTCCCCACTGGCTAGCAAAGCCAGCAATAATACGAGCGCGAATCGGCTGTTCAGCGCAGACCACAGCATAGTGAATGTGCAATGCACCCCGCTTTTGAAGTTCCCAGACATAAAAATCCTTCTTTTGAGGAATGTGTTTGTTGACCCACGCTTTCAGTCGGTGAATCGCAAAACTACTGTACCTGGCTAGAGTCTGGATGGCTTCCGGGGTACTACCTGGTAGCGTCCCCGTCAAGAATATTACTTCGTTAGGGGATTTTATGAGCTTATCCACCGCACCGCCAGCCCTCAGCAAGGTTCTCTTTGCGTTCAGCCCGAACCTGGTTTTACGCGGGAGAGCGCCGAACCCCGGTTTCAACTCGTCACTCGGGCAACCTTCGGTTTCGAGTTCCTCGCGAATGACAAGAGGGTCCGGTCCGTAGGGCTCTACAGGCAGCGCCATCTCTTCATAACCGGAATACCATTCGTCCTTGGGAGCAGAGGGCGCTAGGCGGCAGGAGACGCGAATCTCGTTGTTTGGGTAGTACTCAAGCGTCGTTCTGTACATACAAAAAAAAGGGTGCTGGCCAGCACCCCT
>DASSOC010000004.1:0-28928 GCA_035700965.1 Solirubrobacterales bacterium | reverse complement strand
CCGACAAGCAGGCCCCGGTCCGCAACAACGCCGGGGGCCACTACAACCACAGCCTCTTCTGGCAGATGATGAGCCCGGACGGGGGCGGCGAGCCGAGCGGCGAGCTGGCCGAGGCGATCAACGGCGCCTTCGGCTCCTTCGACGCCTTCAAGGAGGAGTTCAAAAACGCCGGCATCGCCCGCTTCGGCTCCGGCTGGGCCTGGCTGGTCAAGGACAACTCCGGCCTCGCGGTGATCTCGACCCCCAACCAGGACTCGCCGATCTCCGACGGCACCACGCCGCTGCTCGGCTGCGACGTCTGGGAGCACGCCTACTACCTGAAGTACCAGAACAAGCGCCCCGAATACATCGACGCGTTCTGGAACGTCGTGAACTGGGACTACGTCGCGGAGAGGTTCGCGGAGTAGTCGTCCTCGGCGGGCGCGGCATCCGCTGCGCCCGCCTCCGCCGTCGGGCCGCCGGCGGCCGGCACGGCGCTCATCGCGTGCTCGGCCAGCGCCGTGATCGTCAGGCTCGGGTTGACGCCGACGTTGGCGGGTACCGCAGAGCCGTCGCAGACGAGCAGGTTCTCGTAGCCGAAGACCCGCTGGCGGGCGTCGACGACCCCGTCCTCGGGGCTGTGGCCGATCACCGCGCCGCCGAGGATGTGGGCGGTGCTCGGCACGTTGAAGAGCGCCTCGGTGAGCGAGCTCTGGGCGATGCCGCCGGTCCGCTCCGCAAGCCATTCGGCGGCGTCGTTGGCGATCGGGATGAAGGTCGGGTTCGGCTTCTCCGGGTCCTGTTCGGTCTGCAGCCAGACGTTGCCCGAGCGTTTCAGCGTCGGCCGCAGGGCGATCGCGTTGTCGAGCGTCTGCATCACCAGGAGGATGATCGTGCGCCGCGACCAGCCCTGCGGCCACAGCACCTTGGCGAAGCGGAGCGGGTGGCGGACGATCTGCCCGAGCAGCTTCAGCGGCCGGGTGACGCGGGTGCCGTCGCCGACGAGCAGCGTGTAGAGCAGGCTCATCGAGTCGCCGGCCTTGCCGTAGCTGACGGTCTCGATGTGGGTGTCGGGATCCGGGTAGATGCTGCCGCTGATCGCGACCCGCTTGGTCAGGTCGTCCGGGTAGTCCTCGGGCACGGTGACGGCGAGGATCATCTCGCTGTTGGTGCGGACCAGCTCGCCGAGCCGGTTGGAGATGCGAGGCAGCGCGCCGTTGAGGCGGCAGCGCTGCAGCAGCTTGTTGGTGCCGAGGGCGCCGGCTGCGACGACGACGCCGCGAGCCTTGATCGTGCGGCGGCCGCGACCGGGGATCATTCCCGAGCGTTCGCTCGTCACCGCGTAGCCGCCGCTGCCGTCCTCGGCGCCGAGCGGGCGGATCTCGGTCACGGTGCGGTCGGGGATCACCTCGACCCCGCGCTGTTCGGCCAGGTAGAGGTAGTTCTTGACCAGCGTGTTCTTCGCCCCGTGCTGGCAGCCGACCATGCAGCGGCCGCAGAAGGTGCAGCCGGTGCGCTCGGGCCCCTCGCCGCCGAAGAAGGGGTCTGCCACCGTCTGGCCGGGCTGGCCGAAGAAGATCCCGACCGGCGTCTTGCGGTAGCTGTCGCCGACGCCGATGTGCTCGCCGTACTCACGCAGGAGATCGTCGGCGGCGTCGTCCGTCTCGACGTCGGCGACGCCCAGCATCCGCTGCGCTTCGACGTAGTGCGGCGCCAGCTCCGCCTCCCAGTCGCCCAGGTCGGCCCACTGCGGGTCGCGGAAGAACTTCGAGGGCGGCTTGTAGAGCGTGCAGGCGTAGCCAAGGCTGCCGCCGCCGACGCCGGAGCCGCTGACGACCGAGACGTCCTTGAAGGTGGAGAGGCGGAAGATGCCGCGCAGCCCCAGGCGCGGCGCCCAGAAGTAGCGGCGCAGGTCCCAGGTCGACTTCGGGAAGTCCCTGTCGCTGAAGCGTTTGCCGCACTCGAGGACGGCGACCTTGTAGCCCTTTTCGGCCAGGCGCAGGGCGGAGACGGACCCGCCGAAGCCGGAGCCGACGATCACCCAGTCGTAGTCGTACTGGCTCATCGGCGAGCCGAACCTGATGACGGCTCAGGCCTCGCCCGGCTCCAGCGGCCGGAAGTCGGTGGTGCGGGCGCCGCAGACCGGGCAGAACCAGTCCTTGGGGATGTCCTCGAAGGCGGTGCCGGGCGGGATGCCGCCGTCGGGGTCGCCGATCGCGGGGTCGTAGATGAAGCCGCAGCTCTCGCAGATCCAGAGCGTGGCGTCTTTGGTCTCGGTGGTGCTCATGGGCTGGATGTTAGGGACCCGGCAGGCCCGGCTATTTGCCGAAGCTGACCTGCGGCGCGTTGCGCTCGGAGGCGTCTTCGATCTCGAAGTACTCGCGCGGGGTGAAGCTGCCCTGGTTGGCGATGATCGAGCCCGGGAACTGCTGGATCGAGGTGTTGTAGGACTGCACGTTGGAGTTGTAGATCCGCCGCGAGGCCTGGATCTCGTCCTCGAGCTCGGAGAGGTTGCGGCTCAGCTGCTGGAAGTTCTCGGTCGCCCGCAGGGTCGGGTAGTTCTCGGCGACGGCGCGCAGTTCGGTCAGGGCGCCGGTCAGTTTCGACTCGGCTTTGGCGGTGTCGGCGACGCTCGAGGCCTGCATCGCCTCGGCCCGCGCCTTCGTCGCTTTTTCAAAGGTCGCGCTCTCGTGCTCGGCGTAGCCTTTGACCGTCTCGACCAGGTTGGGAACGAGGTCGTGGCGCCGTTTGAGCTGCACGTCGATCCCGCTCCAGGACTCGTCGACGCGGTTGCGCGAGGCGATGATCGCGTTGCGCTTCCCGATGTAGTAGAGGACCGCGAGGATCAGGACTACGACGACGACGATGATGACGATGGTCATGGGGGCTCCTGTCGGGGTACCGGGCTCGAGGCCATCCTAACGCCGCGGCGTTCGTCCTTATAGGGGCATACGCCCGGAAAAGGACGAACGCCGGGGGTGGTCGTTCGATCCCGGGACGTAGGATCGCCGCGTGGGCGCGAAGCAGGAAGCGCAGGAATGGGCCGAGATCGTCCGTCGCTACGGCGAACGCGACGGGCTCGCCTACGAGCCGGTCGGCGGGATCAACCCGAAGGACGGGCCGGTGGCGCTCTGCGTCGGCGGCGTCAACCGGCTGACCGGGCAGCTGGTCGAAGGGTTTTGGGGGGCGAGCTGCGACGCCGACGAAAAGGAGGTCGGCGGCTTCTTCAGCAAGGCGGTGGTGCCGACCGCGGTGCTCGCGAAGGCGCACATGCCCGATCTGGCGCAGGTGGTCCCCGCCTTCAACGTCGAGTCGATCGAGGGCCGTGAGGTCGTCACCCAGCGCTTCCAGCGCAAGGTCGAGTTCGAGTCGATCGACTTCAACAAGCGCTTCCTGGCGACGGTGCCGAAGGAGTACGACCCGGTTTCCCTGCGGGAGCTGTTCAGCCCCGGCTTCCTCGGCTGGGTGACGGCGATGAGCGGCGAGATCGACTTCGGCGTCAACGACCGCCAGCTCTGGTTCCTCTGGCGGCTGCGCGAGCGCAGTGAGGGGGAACTGAAGGCGGCGCTGAAGAACGCCGGGCAGCTGTTCCGGCGGCTGCAGGCCGAGATGGAAGAGAGCGGCATCCACACCTACCCGCCTGGGCCCTGGCACGCGGGCCTCGAGCCCTTCCCCTCCAGCTCGCCTGGTTAGGCGGGGTAATCGGGGTCGCCGGGTAGGACGACGCGCGGTTCGGGGCCGTCGTCGGCGATCACCTTGGGCAGGATCGGCTCGACGGTGCCTTCGCGGTAGGCGGCCATCGCCTCGTCGGAGGTGCGGAACTCCGCCAGCCAGCCGAGCTGGGTGACGGTGGGGAAGGAGAGGACGAGCTCGCCGGCTTCCTGCGCCGCGAGTGCTGCGGACGGGCGGAACCAGCGTGCCTCGGTGGTCTCGACGCCGTCTGGCTGCGGCGGCGTATGGGGTGGGGCGAGGGCGAGGAAGAACCAGGCGTCGAAGCGGGTGGCGATCAGCTCCGGGGTGATCCAGCGGGTGAACGGGACCAGCTCCTCGCTCGCTTCCAGCTCGATTCCCGCCTCCTCGGCGAGCTCGCGCAGGGCACAGGTGCGCAGGCCGGCTTCGTCGGCGCCATCGGCCTCGTCCAGCGAGCCGCCGGGGAAGACCCAGACCCCTGGCATGAACCGCGCCTCCTCGCTGCGCCGCAGCAGCAGCACTTCGAGCGCCCGCTGTGCGTGCTTGCCGCCCCGCCGCAGCAGCACGATCGAGGCCGCCGGCCGCGGCGTCGAAGGCGGCCCGAAGTTGGGCAGCTCGGCTGGACCCCGGCGTCGCTCCTCCATCCGGCCAGCGTACCCGGGCGGTGCCGAAGAACCACGCGCGCCGCTCGCCGCCGAATATCCGCGTTCGCTGAGTTGACCCGCCTATGGCCGGGTTAACTCAGCGGGCGTCAGGCGGCTTTGGGGAGGTGCGTGAAAGCAGGTAGAGAGGTGATCGCCGCGGCAATCGACTGGCTGGCGATGGCGGCCAGCTCGCGCAGCTCGTCCTCGGAGATCGAGAGCGGGGGCATGAGGACGACGGTGTTGCCGAGGGGGCGGATGAAGGCACCGCGCTTGCGGGCCTCGACGGTCACCCGGTGGCCCATGCGCAGCGAATCGTCGTGGTCGCCGAGGTCGATGCCGACCATGAAGCCCTTCTGGCGCACCTCGGCCACCTCGGCCATCGCCGCCACCTCGGCCAAGAGCTCTTCCAGCAGGGTGATCTTCGGCTGCAGGCGCTCGAGCGTCCGCTCCTGCTCGAAGACCTCGAGGTTGGCGAGGGCGGCGGCGCAGGCGAGTGGGTTGCCGGTGTAGGTATGGCCGTGGAAGAAGGTCTTGAACTCCTCGTGGGCGCCGAGGAAGCCCGCGTAGATCTCCTCGCTGGTCAGCGTCGCCGCCAGCGGCAGGTAGCCGCCGGTGATCCCCTTCGCCAAGCACATCAGGTCAGGGCTGACACCTTCCTGCTCGCAGGCGAACATCGTCCCGGTGCGGCCGAACCCGGTCGCGACCTCGTCGCAGATCAGCAGGACCCCGTACCGGTCGCAGAGGTCGCGGGCGGCGCGCAGGTAGCCCTCCGGCTGGAGGAGGATTCCCGCCGCGCCCTGGACCAGCGGCTCGACGATGACGCCGGCGATCTCCTCGCCGTGCTCGCCCAGCACGCGCTCCAGGTCGGCGGCGTCCCCCGGCTCGACCACGTGCGTCTCGAACAGCAGGGGCCGGTAGGTCGAGTGGAAGAGGTCGATGCCGCCGACCGAGACCGAGCCGATGGTGTCGCCGTGGTAGGCCTCGCGCAGGCGCACGAACTTGGTCCGCCGAGCGTGCTCACCGCCGCGCTGCTGCTGGTACTGGAAGGCGATCTTCAGCGCGATCTCGGCCGCCGTAGAGCCGGAGTCCGAGTAGAAGACGCGGCTGAGACCCGCGGGCGCGATCGCGGCCAGCCGCGCCGCCAGCTCGGTCGCTCCCGGATGCGAGAGGCCGAGCATCGTCGTGTGAGCGACGCGGTCGAGCTGCTCGCGCACGGCGGCGTCGATCTTCGGGTGGCGATGCCCGTGGACGTTGCACCAGAGCGCCGCCGTTCCGTCCAGGTAGCGCCGGCCCTCGGTGTCGAACAGGTAGGAGCCCTCGCCGCGCTCGATCATCAGCGGCTCTTCCTCGCTCCAGCCCTGCTGCTGCGTGAACGGGTGCCAGACGAATTCGCGGTCGAGCTGCGCATGGTCGGGCCTCATCTCTTTTCACGTTAGCCCGAGGTTCGGCGGGAGCAGACGGCACGGAAATGCCGAGTTAGCGCGCTGCTAGCTTCGGCTGATGAAGCGGATCAACATCGCCGCGCCCCGGTTCGAGTACGACGGCGATGCCCCCGAGGGCTTCCGCAGCGGTATGGCCGCCTCGGCAAGCTGTTAGGTGCTCCCGAGGAATCGGGCATCACGCTCTATGAGCTGCCGCCGGGCCAGGCGATCTGCCCCTACCACTACGAGTGCGGCGAGGAGGAGTGGCTGCTGGTGCTGGACGGCAACCCGACCCTGCGCCATCCCGAGGGGCGCGAACTGCTCGAGCCTTGGGATGCCGTCTTCTTCCCGAAGGGGCCCGAGGGCGCCCACGGCGTCCGCAACGAGACCGGGGAGACGGCGCGCGTCCTCATGTTCTCGACCGTCGTCGTTCCCGCCGCGACCGTCTATCCCGACAGCGACAAGGTCGGCGTTTGGACCGGCGACCCCGAGGCCGACGTGATCGTCCGCCGCGAGAGCCGCGTCGATTACTTCGACGGCGAGGCGTAAGCCGCCTCTCCTTCTGCGCCCGGCTATGCGGTCGGGTGATATGCATCACATGAGCAAATGTTGCTCTATCGAAATGATTGCGCGTGTGCAACTATTGTGCGGATGCATGCGACCGATGTGAAAGCGATCGAGGAGGCGACCCGTCAGGAGGTCGGCCCCGCCGAGAAGGACAGCGCCGCGCGGCTGACCGCGCTGATGCACCACGTCTTCCTCTACGACCGCGGCAATCAGCTGCGGGTGATCGAGGAAACGGGTCTCGCGATGACCCAGTGCAAGGTCCTGCTGGAGCTCGGCGGCCTCGGCCAGGAGGCCGAGGCCTGGCAGGTCAGCGATCTGGCCGAGCTGTTCGGCGTCTCGGTGCCCTCGATGAGCCGGGCGGTCGATGCGTTGGTGAAGGCGAAGCTGGCGAGTCGGGTCGAGGACCCGGCCGACCGCCGCGTGCGCCGGGTGAAGATCACCGCGAAGGGCAAGAAGCTCGTCGCCACGCTGGTCACCGTCCGCCTCACCGGAATCGAATCCTTCGTCGCGACCCTCAGCGCCGCCCAGCGTCGCAAGCTCGACGCCGCGATCGAGGCGCTGATGGATCGCGAAGACCTCGCACAGACCTATGAGCACCTGAAGGGAAGTGAGCACGCTTGACCCGATATCGCCACCTGATCACCGACGAGAACCGCAAGTGGTGGACGCTCGGGGCGATGTGCTTCGCGCTGTTCATGATCATGCTCGACAACACGGTCGTGAACGTCGCGCTGCCCTCGATCCAGAAGGACCTGGGAGCCTCGATCAGCGGCCTGGAGTGGACGATCAACGGCTACACGCTCTCCTTCGCGGTGCTGCTGGCGACCGGCGGCCGGCTCGGCGACATCTTCGGCCGGCGGCGGATGTTCCTCGCCGGGGTCGTCATCTTCGCCTTGTCCTCGGCCACCGCGGGCTTCGCCTCCGACGAGCTGTCGCTGGTGGTCAGCCGGGTGGTCCAGGGGGTCGGCGCGGCGCTGATGATGCCGGGCACGCTCTCGATCATCACCGACGCCTTTCCTGCCCACGAGCGCGGCAAGGCGATGGGCACCTGGGCCGGTGTCTCGGCCCTGGCGCTGGCGATCGGTCCGGTGCTGGGCGGCTTTCTCACCGAGCACGTCAGCTGGCGGGCGATCTTCTACATTAACATCCCGGTGGCGATCGGCGCCGTTGCGGCGACCCTGTTCGCGGTGCGGGAGTCGCGCGACACCTCGGTCGGGAGTGACGTCGACTACCCCGGCGTCGGGGTCCTCACCGTCGGCCTGACCGCGCTGGTCCTGGCCTTGGTCGAGGGCAACGGCTGGGGCTGGGGCTCGCCGGAAATCATCGGCCTGCTGGCGGCCGCGGCGGTCGCCCTGCCCGCCTTCGTCTTCGTCGAGAACCGGGTCAAGGCGCCGATGGTGCAGTTCGACCTGCTCAGCGACCGCAACTTCCTCGCCTCGGTCTGCGTCGCGATGATCATCAGCTTCGCGATGTTGGGCGTCTTCTTCTTCCTCGCCCTCTACATGCAGGACATCCTCCGCTACACGCCGCTGGAAGCCGGCATCCGCTTCCTGCCCTCGACCCTGATGATCGTCGGCGTGGCGCCGGTGGCGGGGCGGCTTTCCGACCGCTTCGGGCCGCGCTGGCTGATCGCCGGCGGCCTGACGATCGTCGCCGCCTCCCTGTTCAGCTTCAGCCGCATCGCGGTCGACTCCGGCTACCTCGATCTTCTGCCGGGGTTCATGCTCCTCGGGATCGGGATCGCGATGACGATGTCGCCGATGACCAGCGCGGCGATGAACGCCGTGCCGGTGCAGAAAGCGGGGATCGCCTCCGGGGTGCTCTCGATGTTCCGGATGGTCGGCGGCAGCCTCGGGGTGGCGGTGACTGGCGCGATCTTCCAGGGCCTGGTCAGCTCCAGGCTGGACTCGCTGCTCAGCGGCAGCGGGGTCAGCGCCGCCCAGCGCGACGCGATCTCCGAACAGCTTGGCGGCGGTTCGCTGCAGAAGGTGCCGGGGCTGGACGCGTCGCAGGCGAAGCAGGTTGCCGCGGCCGGGAGCGAAGCCTTCGTCTACGCACTCGGCCACGCGATGACCGTTTCCGGCTTCGTCGCTCTGCTGGGAGCGGCGATCGGCGCCACCGCGATCCGGGCGAAAGCCAAAGGCATCAGCGCCGAGGCGGCGGAGGCCGAGGCAAGCCTCGGCGGCGAGGCCCTCGCCGGCGAGGAGGCGGCGGAGGCGGCCCGGGCGGCCGCCTAGGTCGGCCCGATGCTCGTTCTGCTCCCGCCCTCGGAAGGCAAGGCGCAGCCCGAGACGGGTGCGCCGGCTGACCTCGGTTCGCTGGCCTACGCCGAGGAGCTGCGAGAGCGGCGCGAGGCGCTGCTGGATGCGCTCGACCCGAAGCTGCGCGAAGCGCCGGCGATGCCGGCCGCCGAGGTCTACACGGGTGTCCTCTACGGCCGGTTGCAGTTGCCGAAGCTGCCGGCCAAGGCGCGGCACCACGTGCTCATCGCCAGCATGCTCTGGGGTCTGGTGCGGCCGGACGACCGGATCCCGTACTACCGCCTGCCGCCCAAGGAGCGCTTCGACGGGATCGGGCCGCTGGCGAAATACTGGCGTCCCGCGCTGGCTGCGGCGCTGCCCGATGACGAGGCCGATCTGATCCTCGACATGCGCTCCGCCGCCTATTCGGCGATGTGGAAGCCGAAGCGGGCGACGCTGCTGGCGGTCCGCGCCTTCACCGAGAGCGACGGCGAGCGCAAGGCCGTCTCGCACATGGCCAAGGCGGTCCGCGGCGAGGTGGCGCGGGCGCTGCTGCAGGCGAAGCAGCCGCCGAGCGAGCCCGGAGACGCAGCGGCAATCGCCGAAGCGGCCGGCTTCAGGGTCGAACTGGCCGACGGCAGCCTCGACGTGATCGTTTAGCCCCGGCGACGGGCCGATCTGTCGAATCCGCTGGCTCGACGGGCCGAAATGACTAGGCAGGTGGGACTTTTCGTCCCGTCGGCAGCTGGAGGGGGGGCCAGGTTTCGGGGCGGGTGAGGTCTAGGGGGGGGAGGGTCAGGGTCGGGACCTTGGCGAGGGTGGCGATCGTCTTGCGGTTGCTGCTCTCGATCTCGCTTGGTTCCTCGGGCCAGGGGTTGAGGACTACCGCCGCGACCTCTAGGCCGACGGTGCGGGCGGACTCGATCGTGAGCAGGGTGTGGTTGATCGTGCCGAGGCCGGGGGAGGCGACGATCACCAGCGGGTAGCCGAGGTCGGCGGCGAAGTCGCGGACCAGGTAGTCGGGTGAGAGGGGGACCAGGAGGCCGCCGACGCCCTCGCAGACGATCGCGTCGGCGCCCGCGCCCGCGGCGCCCGCCGCCCGCCGCAACCGCTCCGGGTCAATCTTCTCGCCGGCCAGCGCCGCCGCCAGATGCGGCGAGGCGGGCGGTCCGTAGCGGTAGGGGGCGATTTCCTCGTCGCTCTGGCTCGAGCCGGAAGCCCGCCGCAGCAGCGCGTGGTCGGTTTCGCCCTCCTCTTCGAGCCCGGTGACCGCTGGCTTGAAGACCGCGACGCGGCGGCCTTCGGCGGCCAGCGTCCGGGCGATGGCGGCGGCGACGACGGTCTTGCCGATTTCGGTGCTCGTGCCGGTGACGAAGACTCCTGGCGCTCGCTCCGGAGCCGCCGCCACGGTTTTCAGGCAACCCGAACGTTGAGGGCCTGCGGGGTGGGAGCGAGGCCGATCTCGCGGGCCGCGGCGCCGATCTGCCGTGCCGCCAGCGACATCTCCGCCGGGGTGTGGGTGGCCATCACCGTGCAGCGCAACCGGCAGGATCCCTCCGCGACCGTCGGCGGCCGGATCCCCTGCGCGAAGATGCGCCGCCGCAGGGCCGCCTCGCAGAAGTCCATCGCGACCTCGGCCTCGCCGACGTGAACCGGGACGACCTGGGTCTTCGCGGCGCCGACGCCGAGGCCCTCGGTGGCGAGGGCGGTGCGCAGCCGGCGCGCGTTCGCCTGCAGCCGCTCGACCAGCTCCGGCTCGGCTTCGAGCACGTCGAGCGCCGCCAGGGCAGCGCCGAGGGCGGGGGGCGGTGGTGCGGTCGAGAAGATGAAGGGCCGGGCGCTGTTGACGAGGAAGTCGATCGTCTCTTCGGTGGCGCAGACGTAGGCGCCGTAGGAGCCGAGCGCCTTGCCGAGCGTCCCGACGACCACGTCGACCTCGCCGCTGAGGCCGGCGGCGGCGACCGAGCCGCGGCCGCCCTGGCCGAGCGCACCGGTCGCGTGCGCCTCGTCGACCATCAGCCGCGCCCCGTGCCGCCGCGCCAGTTCCAGCAGCTCCGGCAGCGGCGCCACGTCCCCGTCCATCGAGAAGACGCCGTCGGTGACGATCAGCGCCGGCCGTCCCCGCTGGTGGTAGAGCGCCCAGGCGAGGTGTTCGAGGTCGCCGTGGCGGTAGACGAAGGTCTCGGCCCGCGAGAGCCGGCAGCCGTCGACGATGCTGGCGTGGTTGAGCTCGTCGGAGAAGACGACCTCGCCCCTGCCCGCCAGCGCGGCCACGGTGCCGGTGTTGGCGAGGTAGCCGGAGCCGAACAGCAGCGCCGACTCGTAGCCCTTGAAGGCGGCGAGCCGCTCCTCCAGCTGCCGGTGCGGCTCCATGGTGCCCGAGATCAGCCGCGAGGCGCCCGCGCTCGCGCCCCAGCGCAGCGCCGCCTCGGCCGCCGCCGCCCGTACCTCCTCGCGGCCGGCCAGCCCGAGGTAGTTGTTCGAGCAGAGCAGCAGCACCGGCTGCCCGTCGAGCGTGACGCTCGGTCCCTGCGGTCCCTCGATCAGCCTCAGTTGCCGGTGGAGCCCGCGCTCGCGAAGCTCCTCGAGCCGCTCGGCGACGTCGGTCACGCCGCGGCGGCCCCCGAGGAGGGGTAGGACGGTGGCTTCTTCGCCTTCTTGACGACCCGCAGCTGCGTCGAAGGGTCCCAGAAGTTCGCCTCGGCCTGGCTGTCGATCAGCTCGTCGATCGGCGTCTCCGGGCTCTCACCCTGCAGCCAGCCGCTGCGGTTGTCGGGTCGCGGGTTGGCGCCGTTGTCGGGCTGGCGGGCGACGTTGAGGCCGAGCTCTTCGAACATCGCCCGGTCCTCGGCCGGCTCGGCGCCGAGCGTGGTCAGGAAGTTGCCCATCATCACCCCGTTCAACCCCGCCTTGACCGCCAGCTTGTGCATGCTGCCGAGGTTCTCGACCCGGCCGCCGCAGAGGCGGAAGAGGGCACCGGGGATGATCAGCCGGAAGATCGCGATCCACTTCACGACCTCCCACGGGTCCATCACCTCACGGTCGCCGAATTTCGTCCCCTCCTTCGGGATCAGGAGGTTGATCGGGACCGAGGTCGGGTTGATCTCGGACAGCTCGAAGGCCATCTCGACCCGCTGCTCCTCGGTCTCGCCGAGGTTGAGGATGCCGCCGACGCAGGTCTCCAGCCCCGCCTCCTTGACCGCCTGGATCGTTCGCAGCCGGCCCTCGTAGCGGACCGTCGTCGAGACCTCCGGGTAATAGGAGCGGGCCGACTCGACGTTGTGGTGGACACGCTGGACGCCTGCCTCCTTCAGCGCCTTCGCCCGCTCCTTCGACATGTGGCCGATCGAGGCGCAGCGCTTGAGGTTGGTCTGCTCGGCGACCAGGCGCGTGCCCTCGAGGATCTTCGCGAAGTCCCGTTTCGAGAGCCCCTGACCCTGGGTGACCATGCAGAAGCGGTGGGCGCCAGCGGCCTCGGCCGCTTTCGCGTGCTCGAGGATCTGCTCCGGCTCCATCATCGCGTGCATCGGCGTGTCGGCCTCGGCGTAGCGCGACTGGGCGCAGAAGCCGCAGTCCTCGGCGCAGCCGCCCGACTTGGCGTTGACCAGCGAGCACATGTCGGTCGAGTCGCCGAAGTTCTCCCGCCGCACCTCCCAGGCGCGTTCGACCAGGGCTTCGATCTCGGCGTGCTCGCTGAGGCGGCCGTAGGCACCGGCCTCCTCGACGGTGATCAAGGGGGGCATGGGGCGCAGCCTAGGAATCGCCCCGGACGCCTGCTAGCAGTCGACCCCGGAGCCAGCTCCCCGCGCGGAAGCGGACTCGAAGAACCGCACCCCGTCGCGGCCCTCTTCCTTGGCGGCATACATCGCCGCGTCGGCGTCGGCGACGACCGCCGCGACACTCGCCTGCTGGTCCCCTCCGAACGGCGCGATCCCGATGCTGACGGTGACCGGGTCGGCTCCGTCGCGCGGATGGTGGCGGCGGATTTCGTCGGCGATCGCCTCGGCGGCGATCCGCGCCTCCTCGCGGCTGCAGCGCGGCAGGATCACCGCGAACTCGTCGCCGCCGATACGGGCCAGCGAATCGCTTGCCCGGGTGCGCCGGCGCAGCACCTCGGCGACCTCCTGAATCAGGCGGTCGCCGGCGGGGTGGCCGTGGGAGTCGTTGACCTGCTTGAAGCGGTCGAGGTCGAGCATCAGCAGGGCGCCGGTGCTGTGGTCGCGGCGGCTGCGGGCCATCGCCCCGGTCAGCACCTCCTCGAAGCGGCGGCGGTTGCCGAGCCCGGTGAGCGCGTCCTGTCCCGCCTGCCGTTCCAGCTCGCGCATACGTTCGCCGCGGCTCCAGCCGACGACCAGCGAGGCAAGCAGGGCGCTCAGCGAGATGCCGAGGATCGCCAGCGCCAGCGGCAGGCCAAGCGCGACCCCGCCGGGATCCTTGACCACGAGCAGCCAGGTGCGGTCGGCGATGTGGATCGGCACGGTCGCCGCGTCGTCAAGGCCTCCGGTCGGCCCGTAGGCGAGCCGGCCGTCCACCTGCAACTGCACCTCGAAGTCGTGGGGGAGGACGGCAAGAGCCGCCGCCGCCACGTCGTCGACCCGGAAGCTGCCGGCGATGAAGCCACGCAGCGCCCGCTTGCGCTCCGCCGCCGTCGCGACCGGCGCTCCGTCTTCGTACACGGGCCGGAACACGTTGATCCCCGAACCGCCGATCAGCAGGTGGACCAGCGGGGTCGCCACCGCGTGGCCCGAATCTGCGGACTGCCCCAGGAAGTGGGCTCGCAGCGGGTCTGAGCCGAGGTCGAAGCCCCGCACCCGACTCGGTCCCCTGCCTTCGCTGGTCCCGAAAGTGACCGGGTAGTAGACGGGGCGCTCCCCGGCCCGCTCGAGCAACGGCCAGTGGCTGCCGCGTTCGCGGATTTCGCCCCCGTACCGGTCTTCCCAGGCGACCCGCTGCGAGGCCGGCACCCGGGGCACCCAGGCGGCGCCGTCGAGGCCTCCGTCGCCGAGCAGAGAACGCCCGACGACGCGGAACTGGTGCCTGCTGAACGACTTCTGGGTCTGCGCGAAGACGGCTGCGGTGGAGAGCTTGCCGACCGATAGTGCGGCGACCGATTCGGCCTGGTGCGCGGCTCGCATCGCCTCGTCGCGCTGGACGCGGTGGAAGTCGTGATGGTCGTTCACGTAGACGCCGATCGCGGCGACCACCGAGCCGATCGCGATCGCGGCGACAGTGGCGATGCCGATCCAGAAGCGCCTTCTCACCCGGGCACCGCCGCCAGAGACTCCCAGAGGTACAGCGACGCCAGGCTGCGGTGGGGCCGCCACGGCTCGGCGATCTCCAGCACCCGCGTCGGCGCCGGCATCTCCTCGAGCCCGTACTCGATCTGGACCGCTTTGCGAATCCCGAGGTCGCCGCCGGAGAGGACGTCGGGGCGTTGCAGGTGGAAGAGCAGGAACATCTCGGCGCTCCACTGGCCGAGACCGCGGACGGCGACGATCTCGGCGATCACCTCCTCGTCGCCCAGCTGCTCCAGACGGTCGAGCTCGAGCTCGCCGCTGAGCACGTGGGCGGCGAGGTCGCGGACGTATTCGGTCTTGCGGCCGGAGAGCCCGCAGCCCCGCAGCTCCTCCTCGCTCGCCTTCAGCAGCTGCTCGGGAGAGGGGGTGGCGCCGCCGAAGAGGTCCAGCACCCGCAGGTAGATCGTCCGGGCCGCTTTGGTCGAGAGCTGCTGGCCGACGATGGTCCGCAGCAACGCCCCGTAGGCGTCGGCCGGGCGCTCCTCCTGGCGCCGTTTCAGGCGCGTGGCGAGGTCGATCTTCCCTACCCGCTCGATCAGCGCTGCCATCGTCGGGTCTGAGGCGGAAAGGGCTCTACGGGCCTTCGCGCTCACCGCCCCGTCCACTGCGGCCGGCGCTTCTCGGCGAAGGCGCGGATGCCCTCGCGGAAGTCCTCGGAGGAGAAGCAGGACTCGCGCAGCGCGACCAGACCCGCCTCCTGCTGCTCGCTCAGCTCGGGCGAGGAGATCAGCAGGTCGATCGCGTGCTTGTTGCCCCGCATCGAGAGCGGCGCGTTCTCGGCGATCCCGGCGGCGAGCTCGACCGCGGTGCGCTCGAGCTCCTCCGCGGTGACGACTTCGTGCACGAGGCCGATCTGCTCGGCGCGCTCGGCGACCAGGTTGCGCCCGGTGAAGAAGAGCTCCTTGGTCCGCGGCAGGCCGACGACGTCGAGGAACTTGCGCAGGCCGGTGTGGCCGTAGATCAGACCCAGTTTCGCCGGCGGCATGCCGAGCTTCGCCCCGGCGGCGCAGACGCGCAGGTCGCAGGTGACCGCCAGCTCGAGCCCGCCGCCGAGGCAGTGGCCATTGATCGCGGCAATCGTCGGCCACGGGTGCTTGTCGATCGCCTCCATCGCCGCATGGAAGGGATGGGCGACGAGCGCCTCGGCGTCGCGTTCGAAGCTCTCGTCGGAGATGCCGCCGATGTCGTAGCCGGCCGAGAACGCCGGTGGTGCCCCGGTGATGATCAGGCAGCGGTTCTCGATCCCGCGGTCGAGCTGGGGCAGCAGCTCGGCGATGGCGTCGAGGATTTCGTGGTCGAGCGCGTTGCGCCGCTCCGGATTGGAGATGGTCAGCCGCACGACCGCCTCCGCCGGCCGGTCGAGCAGAAGCTTGCCGTTCGCGTACCGCTCCTCCATGGCTTACTCCAGCACTACGAGGACGTCACCTTCGCTGACCGCCTGACCCTCCTCGCAGCGGATCTCCTTGACGACCCCGTCGTCTTCGGCCTCGACCGGGATCTCCATCTTCATCGACTCGAGGATGACGACGGTGTCGCCGTCGGCGACCTGGTCCCCGACGCCGACCTCGATTTTCCAGACGTTGCCGGTGATGTGCGCCTCGATCTCTGCCATGGCCCGGGACAATAGCCCGAGCATGGGACCTGAACCGAAGCCGCGGGAGGAAACGAGGCTGGCGGCGATCGTCGCCGCCCGCAACGAGGCCGACCGGGTGGGGGAGACGGTGGGGGCTTTGCGAGCGACCTTTCCCGGCGCGCGGGTGTGGGTGGCCGACGACGCATCGACCGACGGCACCGCCGAGGCGGCGATGCTGGCCGGGGCCGAGGTCGTGCGCCGCGGTCGCTCGCACGGCAAGGGCGGGAACGTCACCGCGGCCGCCGAGGCGGCGCTGAGCGTCGAGCCGCCGCCGCGGATCGTGCTGCTCTGCGACGGCGACCTCGGCGCCTGCGCGGCGCGCCTGGCGCCGCTGGTCGACGCGGTCGAGCGGGATCGGTGCGACCTCGCCGTCGCCTCGTTCCGCCGCCGGCTGGGGGGCGGCTTCGGGATCGCCCTCGGCTTCGCCCGCTGGGCGATCGAGCATCTCTGCGGCCTCGAGACCCGGGCGCCGATCTCCGGCCAGCGGGCGCTGCGGGTCGAGGCGCTGCGGTCTGCCCTGCCCTTCGCCGATGGCTACGGGATGGAGATCGGGATGACCGTCGACGCCGTCCGCGCCGGCTACCGCCTGCACGAGCTCGAGCTGGACCTCGAACACCGCACCACCGGCAGGGATCTCTCCGGCTTCCTCCACCGCGCCGCCCAGCTGCGCGATTTCGGCCGGGTCTTCCTGGCGAAGTCGAGGCGGCGTCGATCCCTGGCGAGGGACGAGCCGCGTTAGCCTGATCCAATGCCTGGCAGGGGGAAGAGAGCCTTGGTCGCTGCCGCGCTGGCGCTGTGCTGCTTCCTCCTGGCGGCGGCTGCGAACGCCGAGCTGATCGAGCGCGGCGACCTCTTCGTCAGGTTCCAGGGCGGCATCTTTCCGAAGGCGCTGCCCCGCCAGCAGAAGGCTCCGATCACCGTCAGCATCGACGGCACGATCAAGACGCTCTCCGGCGATCGGCCGCCGGCTCTGCGCTTCATCTCGATCGCGATCAACAGGGGGGGCCAGATCGAGACCAAGGGCCTGCCAACCTGTCGCCGCTCCTTTCTCGAACCGGCAACCGCCAAGCAGGCACTCGCCGCCTGCGGCCCGGCGCTGGTCGGCGAAGGCCGCTATGCGGCAGCGCTGGCGCTGCCCGAACAGGCCAACTTCCCCCTCCAGGGACGGCTCCTGGCCTTCAACGCCGTGGTCGACGGCAAGCGGGCGATCTTGGCGCACGTCTATGGCGAGGACCCGGTCCCCAACAGCCGCGTCTTCGTCTTCCACATCCACAAGACGACGGGAACGTTCGGGACCGTTCTCACCGCCTCGCTGCCGGTCAGCCTCAACCGCCACGGCTACCTGAAGCAGATCAGCCTCGACCTGCGCCGCGACTACGTGTATCGCGGCCGCCAGCGGAGCTACCTGAGCGCCGCATGCGCCGCCCCGGCGGGCTTTGACAGCGCCTCCTTTCCCTTCGTGCGCGTAGGCATGACCTTCTCGGACGGGCGCAAGCTCGCTTCGACCCTGACCCGCACCTGCCGGGTGCAGGGTTAGCCGCCGGTGATCCTCGCGATCGACCAGGGGACGACCGGGACCACCTGCCTCGTCTTCGACTCCGGCGGCGGCATCCGCGGCCGCGCCTACTCGGAGTTCCAGCAGTTCTTCCCGCGGCCGGGTTGGGTCGAGCACGACGCCAACGAAATCTGGGAGGTGACGCGGCGGGTCGCCGCCGAGGCGATTGCCGACGCCGGGATCGACGGCGCCGCGCTGGAGGCGATCGGGATCACCAACCAGCGCGAGACGGTCGTCGCCTGGGACCCGCGGACCGGCGAGCCGGTTCACCGCGCCCTGGTCTGGCAGGACCGCCGTACCGCCGGCCGCTGCGACGAGCTGAGGGAGGCGGGGCGGGAGCCGCTGGTGCGTGAGCGGACGGGGCTCACCGTCGACCCCTACTTCTCCGGGACCAAGATCGAGTGGTTGCTGCGCAACGTCGAGGGAGCCGGCCGGGCGGTCTTCGGCACGGTCGACTCCTGGCTGCTGTTCAAGCTGACCGGCCGCCACGCGACCGACTACACGAACGCCTCGCGGACGATGCTGTTCGACATCCGCCGGCTGGGCTGGGACGAGGAGCTCTGCGAGCTGCTCGGCGTCGACCCGGCGCGGCTGCCGGAGCCGCTGCCTTCCGCCTGCGTCTTCGGCGCCACCGGCGAGTTCGGCGGCGAGGTGCCGGTGGCCGGGATCGCCGGCGACCAGCAGGCGGCGCTGTTCGGCCAGGCCTGCCACCACCCGGGGATGGCGAAGAACACCTACGGCACCGGCAGCTTCGTCCTCCTCAACAGCGGACCGGAGCCGCCGCGGGTTCCCGAGGGGCTGCTGGGAACGGTCGCCTGGGGCCTTGGCGACGAGGTCACCTACGCGCTCGAGGCCTCGATCTTCGTCACCGGGGCCGCCGTGCAGTGGCTGCGCGACGGGCTCGGGATCATCGCCGAGGCGGGGGAGACGGAGGCGCTCGCGGCCTCGCTCGACTCAAACGACGGCGTCTACTTCGTCCCCGCTCTGACCGGCCTCGGCTCGCCCCACTGGGACCCCTATGCCCGCGGCACGATCGTCGGGCTGACCCGCGGCAGCGGCCGCGCCCACCTGGCGCGGGCGGCGCTGGAGGCGATCGCCTACGAGACGGTCGACGCGGTGCGGGCGCAGGAGGAGGCCTGCGGCGAGCGGCTGGAGCTGCTGCGCGCCGACGGCGGCGCCACCGTCAACCGCTGGCTGATGCAGTTCCAGGCCGACGTGCTCGGCGTTCCGGTCTCGGTGCCGGAGATACCCGAGACGACCGCCCTCGGCGCCGCCTACCTGGCCGGCGTCGCGACCGGCATCTGGTCGCTGGGCGAGGTGGGGCAGATGTGGCGCGAGGTCGACCGCTACGAGCCGCGGATGGAGGAGGCGGAGCGCCAGCAGCTGCTGGCGGACTGGCGGCGGGCGCTGGAGCGCTCCCGCGCCTGGGCGTAACCGCTTGCGCCCGCTTGGGTAGGCAGGGACGGGATGGCCGAGATGAAGCCACAGGTCTACAGGGACCCGCGCCCGGCGGACTACTTCCGGCAGTTCCACGCGGCGGCGCGGCGGGGGGCGGGCTGGACCTACACCCTGGCCCGCATCGTCGTCACGGTTCCGACGATCCTGATTTACCGGGTGCGGGCGATCGGCGTCGAGAACGTCCCCAGGCAGGGGCCGCTGGTGCTCGCCCCCAACCACTTCAGCCAGATGGACCACTTCTTCGCCGGCATCTACCTGCGGCGGAAGATCCGCTTCATGGCGAAGAGCCAGCTCTTCGGCCCGCCGGTCCTCACCTACATCTACAAGCACGGGGGCGTCTTCCCGGTTCGCCGCGGCCACCACGACGAGGAAGCGATCGAGACCGCCCGCATCCTCGTCGAGCAGGGCGAGATGCTGCTCGTCTACGCCGAGGGCGGGCGCTCGCGCTCGGGCGAGCTGGGTGAGCCGAAACCGGGGATCGGGCGCATCGCCCTGGAAACGGGGGCGCCGATCGTCCCCGTCTGCATCCACGGCTCCGAGCGCGTGCGCAGCTGGCGGCGGCTGCGCTTCCCCAGGGTCACCGTCCGCTTCGGCGAGCCGCTTGCCTATCCGGTCGAGGAGGCGCCCAGCCGCGAGCGCCAGCTCGAGGTCGCAA
Source organism: Solirubrobacterales bacterium (assembly GCA_035700965.1). Taxonomy (GTDB): domain Bacteria; phylum Actinomycetota; class Thermoleophilia; order Solirubrobacterales; family 70-9; genus VAYN01. Next base: position 9,789 of record DASSOC010000004.1, on the reverse strand, counting down.
CCGAGATCTTTGGCCGGGTCCGGGAGATGTACGAGGAGCTGTCGGAGGCGGGGCGGCCCCGACCCGCCTACTCGTAGCGCCGCTCGATCCGGGAGTAGAAGTCCGGATCGTGGCCCGGGGTGATCACCGCGTCGGGGAACTGGCGCCGGAAGAGGCGCAGCTCCTGCAGCGAGCGGCGGAAGTTGTGGGCGTCCTGGGGGCGCGGCGGATCGGGATCTGTGCCCTCGAGCTGGGAGAGCATGTACACGCAGTCGCCGCCGATGACGAAATCGCGCTCGGCGAGGCGGCAGACGACCGACATGTGGCCGGCGCTGTGGCCGGGGGTGAAGGCGAGGCGGACCGAGCCGTCGCCGAAGAGGTCGAAGGTGCGGCCGAAGCTCGCGTAGCTGCCGACGCTAGCGCGGTCGAAGTCGACCGAGCGGTACTGGAAGGCGTAGTCGAAGTGGGCGCGGCGGTAGCCGTTTTGGATCGAGCCGCCGCTGCCGGAGGCGAAGCGCCACTCCGCCTCGCTGAGGACGAAGGTCGAGCTGGGGAACTCGGAGATCGCCGAGCTGTGGTCGAGGTGGAGGTGGGTCATCACCACGATCGGGAGCTCGCCGGGGTCGAGGCCGCGCTCCCGCAGCTGCGAGGGGACGTCTTCGCCGGGCTCCAGGGTGGGCTTGCCGAAACGGGCGGCGAGCGAGCCGAAGTTCTGGCCGGGGTCGGTGGCGATCGAGGGATGCAGGCCGGTGTCGACGAGGATCGCGCCGGCGCTCGGGTGGCGGATCAGGAAGGCGGGGACCGGGACGACGTAGTCGCTGCCGCCGAACAGCGCCCGCGCCAGCTTCAGGCTGAGGAGGCGGCCGCCCGGGCTGACCATCATCTCGCGGGGGAAGGTGACGTGGCCCGCGACCAGCGGTTCGATCGCGACGGCGGCGCCGGGGGTGCCGCCGGCAAGCGGCTCGTGCAGGGGCTGCGGTTCTACGTGAACGCTCATCGCCAGGGGAATTTACGTGCACCGGCACCCCTATAGGCTTGGCCGCCGATGGCTGAAAGCGACCGTTCGCGGGTGTTCAGGGAGGGTCTGCTCGAGGGGCAGGTGTGTGCGGTCTCCGGCGCCGGCAGCGGGCTGGGGCGCGAGACGGCGCTGGAGCTGGCGCGCCTCGGCGCCACCGTGGTCGCCTGCGGCCGCCGCGAGGAGCCGCTGGCCGAGACGGCGGCGCTGGCGGCCGGCCTGCCGGGGAGCTTCGAGCACGAGGCGCTCGACATTCGCGAGGAGGAGCCGGTCGGCCGCTACTTCGACGGCCTGCTGGAGCGCCACGGCCGCCTCGACGTGCTCGTCAACAACGCCGGCGGTCAGTTCCTCAGCCCGGCCGAGGCGATCAGCCCCAAGGGCTTCCGCACGGTGATCGACCTCAACGTCAACGGCACCTGGCTGATGACCCACGCCGCCGCGACCAGGGCCTTCATCCCGCAGGGCGAGGGCAAGGTCCTCAGCGTCACCCTCTCGCCTCACAACGGGATGCCGGGGATGGTCCACTCCGGCGCCGCCCGGGCCGCGGTCGAGAACATGATGCGCACGCTCGCGGTCGAGTGGGCGCGGTTCGGGATCAAGACCGTCGCCCTCGCCGCCGGCCAGTTCGCGACCGAGACGCTGCTGACCAAGTATCCGCAGGTGGTCGTCGACAACCTCGAGCGCTCGATCCCGATCGGCCGCGCCGGGCGGCCGGAGGAGATGGCCTGGCTGGTCGCCTATCTCGCCTCGCCCGCCGGGGACTTCTACTCGGGGACGACGATCACGATCGACGGCGCCCGCGACAACTGGGCCGGACCCTGGCCCCCCGAGGCGATCGCCGACGACTCCGGCACCCCGGTCGCCGAGCAGCGCCGGCCGAAGTGACGAGTGGTCAATTGAGCACAGAGGAGTGTGCTCAATTGACCGCCGGCTAGCGCGGTTCGAGGACGACGATCGGGATCTCGCGCCCGGCCCGGGCGCGGTAGTCCTCGTAGGGGCGGTACATCCGCACCGCCTTGGCCCAGAGGCGCTCCCGCTCGGCGGGGTCGGTGACGACGCGGGCGCGGACCGCGCGCCGCTCGGAGCCGATCTGCGCCGTGGTGTCGGGGTGCGCCTTGAGGTTGTGGAACCAGGCCGGGTGCTTCGGGAAGCCGCCTTTGGAGGCGATCACGGCGACGTTCTCGCCGTCCTCGACGTATTGAAGCGGCGAAGTCCGGTGGATGCCGGTCTTGGCGCCGACGTGGTCGAGCAGGAGGAACCGGTTCGGCAGCCGGGGGACGGTGTGCCCGAGGCGCCCACCCGTCCTCCGGTAGAGAAGCGTGTGGACGCCCATCACCCGCCGGGTGAGCGGCCAGACGCGGTCGGCGATGTCCAGGTAGTTCATCGTCCTTCTAAGACGGCGAAAACCAAGCCTGGCCAGGACGCAGGGAAGCCGGGGAGGGGAGCGCACGAGTTAGTGCGTGACCCGACCCGGCTTCCCGAGGACGCCGCCAGGCGCCGGTTTGCAGCCGTCTTAGGTGTACATGCCTCCGAACATGCCGCCGGTGACGTTGAGGACCTGGCCGTGCACGTAGTTCGCCAGCGGCGAGGAGAGGAAGAGGACCGGGCCGGAGGCCTCCTCCGGAGTCGCCGGGCGGCCGAAGGGGATGATCGCCGAGGCCATCGCCCGCATCTGCTCGGGGATCCCGAGCTCGACCTTCTCGCCGGTCGGGGTGGTCATCTCCTCGCCGCCCTCTTTGGCGGCGGTGAGCCGGGTTTCGACGAAGCCGAAGGCGACCGCGTTGACGTTGATCTTGAACTGGCCCCACTCCTTGGCCAGCGTTTTCGTCAGCCCGACCACGCCCATCTTCGCCGCCGAGTAGTTGACCTGGCCGGCGTTGCCCATCATTCCCGAGGTCGAGGAGACGTTGACGATCTTGCGGAAGACCTCCTTGCCCTCGTTGCGCTCGGCCTTGGCCGCCTCGCGCCAGGTCGGGGCGAGCGCCCGGGCGACCCGGAAGGGGACGATCGTGTGGATGTCGAGCATCGCCTGGAACTGCTCGTCGCTCATCTTGTGGGCGACGCCGTCCCAGGTGTAGCCGGCGTTGTTGACGACGATGTCGACGGCGCCGAAGGCGTCGTTGGCGGCCTTGACCAGCTCGTCGGCGGCGCCCTCCTTGGTCAGGTCGCCGGCGTGGACGGCGGTCTCGCCGTCGATCTCGCCCGCTGCCTGCTCGGCGACGTCGGCGTCGAGGTCGTTGATCAGCACCTTCGCGCCCTCGCTCACGAACAGCTCCGCGGTCGCGCGGCCGATGCCTCGGGCCGACCCGGTGACGATCGCGGCTTTCCCATCCAGAAGTCCCATTGCTACGCCTCTCCTATCGATCGATGAAAGTCGGGCGGGGAGGCTACCGGGATCGAGTCATCCTGGTTGACCGGCCAATCGGTTTTCAGCCGGACATCGGTCCCGGCTTGCCGGTCCGCTCGAGGTAGGAGTCGAGCTGCTTGGACTTCTGCGTGTCCTCGTAGACCTCGTAGGCGCGCATCTTTCCCCAGGCGAGGTGCCCCCAGATCACGTAGCGGTTGTCGTAGACCCGCCCCTCGCCCGGATCGTCGAGGTGGATGTGGCCGCGGACGCAGATCGTCTGTCGCCAGGGGAAGCCCTTGATCAGGACCTCGTCGGGGTAAATCTGCAGCCCGAGGTCGGCAAAGCGCTCGAGCCACCTGGTCAGGTCGACTTTGTTCGCCGCTCCGGGAGCGAAGGAGCTGTCGCCGGGGAAGGTGAAGCGAACGTCCTCGGCGTAGAGGCGCACGGTCGGCGAGGGGTCGCCTTCCCTCAGCCTCCGCATGTTGTAGTCGATCAGCTTGCCGCCCAGCCACGAAAGCATCGGTGTCTCCTTGCGTTGATCTGCGGGCAACGTAGCGCGGGTCGGGCTCCCGGGGAGACCGCGGTTCCTTGTGTGGCGAATTCACGATGCGACAGTCTGTCCAGTTCGCCACAATCCGGGCGATGACGGTTCTCGTCGCCTACGCCTCCAAACGCGGCTCGACCGCGGAGATCGCCGAGACGGTGGCGGCCACGCTGCGCCGGGAGGGGCTCGGGGTGTGCCTCGTCAAGGCCGAAGACGTGGACAGTCTGGAGGGCTATGACGCCGTCGTTCTTGGCAGCGCCGTTTACGTGAAGCGCTGGCGGGGGGATGCGCGGCATTTCGTCAAGAAGCACCGCAAGGACCTTCGGCAGAAGCCGCTCTGGGTCTTCAGCTCCGGCCCCGTCGGCGATCCCTCCAGCGACAATCCCGAGTGGACGGAGCCGCCGGGGATCGTCGCGAAGGTCGAGGAGCTGGGGGCCAGGGGCCATGTCGCTTTCGGTGGTTGCCTGCCGACCGAGCCGCAGAACTTCGTCGAGCGGGCGATGGTCGAGGGGACGCCGCGCGAGTACCGGGACCGGCGGGATTGGGCGGAGATCCGCAAGTGGGCGCAGCAGATCGCCACTGAGCTCGTAGCCGTTCCCTCGCATTAGCGCCTTCGCCGAGTGCCCGGTGTGCCGCCGCCGGCCCACTTCTTGGATCAACTTTCTTATCCAATTTGCGGATAGAACAAATGTTGATCTCAAGTTTGCTTTTTATGAGCCGATGCACATCCCTAGTATGCGCTCGATGTTTTTTCTTCCCGGCCGTAAGTTCGCGGTCGGCGTGCTGGGGGCCATCGCTTTCGTGGCGATGCCGACCGCTGCCACGCCCGCCGGCCAGATCGTCATCTTCGGTTCCCATGGGGGCTCGACGCTGAAGCTCAGCACGAGAGGCAACAAGGTCATCGTCAAGGGACGGATGGCGCACCGCCCGCCGGTCGGCTGCCGCCTCAAGCACCACCGGCTGCTGGCGGTCTGCCCCACGCGCAACGCCTCGCGAATGGAAGTGGACATGGGGCCGAAGGGGGACTTCGTCAAGGTCGCCGAGCGGCTGCCGATGACGCTGACCGTCCATCTCGGCGCCGGCTCGGACAAGTTCGTCGGCAACGGCGAGCGGGACATCTGCTACTCGGAAGGCTCGCGCCGCAACCGCTGCATCGGCGGCCCAGGCAACGACATCTGCATCACCGGCGAGCGCAACAGCGACTGCGTCGGCGGCCCCGGCAACGACTACTGCCACCACGGCGACGGCAGCGACGGCTGCTGGGGCGGTCCCGGCAACGACGTCTGCATCATGGGCCCCGGTGAAGACGGCTGCCACGGCGGTCCCGGCAACGACCGCCTCTACGGCGGCCGCAACCCCGACCAGCTCTACGGCGGCTCTGGCCACGACTACTGCAACGGCGGCCCCGGCATCGGCAAGTCCCACGACTGCAACTTCGGCCCCCGCCACTGAGCCGCGTCCGGGCACCACCTACCCTCGATAGGTGCCCCTAGCCCTCGGCCAGCGCCTCCTCTTCCACCACCTCTTCCGCGGTGCCGGCTGGCTGGGCATCGCCGCCATCGTCGCGATCGTCCTGCTCCTCCGCTTCTGGCCCCTGATCACTACCTGGGTCGAGCAGCGCTGGTTCCGGCGCTGAGACCCGCAAGGCTGACTACAGCCCCATCGTCTTGCCGATGATCTCCTTCATGATCTCGTCGGTGCCGCCGCCGATCGGGCCGAGGCGGGCGTCGCGGACGGCGCGCTCGATGCCGTACTCGCGCATGTAGCCGTAGCCGCCGTGGATCTGCAGGGACTGGTCGGCGATGTCGAGGACGGCGCGCTGGGTCAGGAGCTTGGCCATCGAGACCTCCTGGATGCAGTCCCGGCCTTCGTGGAAGAGGCGGAGGGCGTTGTAGGTGAGGGCGCGGGCGGCTTCGGCGGTGGTGGCCATCTCCGCCACGTGATGGCGGATCGCCTGGAACTTGCCGATCGGGCGGCCGAAGGCTTCGCGGTCTGAGGCGTAGGCGACGGTGGTCTCCATAAGGCGCTGCATGGCGCCGACGGCGCCGATCGCCATCAGCAGCCGCTCCCAGGCGAAGTTGGCCATGATCAGCTTGAAGCCGCCGTTCTCCTCGCCCAGCAGGTTCTCGGCCGGCACCTCGACGTCGGAGAAGGAGATTTCGCCGGTGTCGGAGGAGTGCCAGCCCATCTTCTCCAGCTTGCGGCTGACCTCGTAGCCGGGCATCTCGCGCTCGAGGACGAGGAAGGAGATGCCACCGTGGCCGCCCTCCGCGCTGGTCTTGCAGGCGCAGACGAGGAAGTCGGCGCGGACGCCGTTGGTGATGAAGGTCTTGGCGCCGTTGACGACGTAGGTGTCGCCATGGCGCACGGCGGTGGTGGCGAGCGAGGCGACATCGGAGCCGGCGCCGGGCTCGGTGATGCCGAGGGCGCCGATCTTCTCGCCGGCGATCCCGGCCGGCAGCCAGCGCTGCTTCTGCTCCTCGGTGCCGAACTTGAAGATCGGCGGCATCGCGATCGAAGTGTGGGCGTTGAGGCCGGCGGCGACGCCGCCGGAGCCGCCCGAGCGGGCCAGCTCCTCGACCCAGACCGCGTCGTGCAGGTGGGTGCCCCCCTGACCGCCGAGCTCCTCCGGGAACTTGAGGCCGAGGAAGCCGAGCTCGGCGCAGCGGCCGAACAGCTCGCGGGGGAATTCGCGAGCCGCCTCCCACTCGTCGACGTGCGGCGCAATCTCCTTGGCGACGAAGCGGGCAACCGTCTGCCGCAGCTCCTCGTGCTCGGAGCCGAAGGGCGGCAGGACGGCCCGGGCGCCACTGTCCTTGACGACAGTCATCTCAGGCAGCAGCTCGGGTGAAAACGCTTTTGTCTCCGCATAGCGGCAAGAAGTGCGTTCTCACCATCCGCGACATGGCGCTAGAGGCCGTAGCTGCGGCCGATCACGTCGAGCATCACCTCGTCGGTGCCGGCACCGATGCGGTTGAGGCGGACGTCGCGGTAGGCGCGCTCGATCTCGTACTCCTTCATGTAGCCATAGCCGCCGAGAATCTGGACGCACTCGTCAGCGACCTCGCAGGCGATGCGGGAGGCGTAGAGCTTGGCCATCGTGATCTCGCGCACCGGGTACTCGCCGTTGCCGAAGCGCCAGGCGGTCGCGTAGGTGAACTGCTTGGCGGCCTCGATCTTCGTCGCCATCTCGGCGAACTTGTGGCGGATCGCCTGGAACTTGCCGATCGGGCGGCCGAAGGCTTCGCGCTCCTTCGCGTACTCGAGCGTCTTCTCCATCATCCGCTCGGCCCCGGCGTGGCAGCCGGCGGCGGCGACCAGGCGCTCGCCCTGCAGCTCCCAGGCGATGTGGTAGAAGCCCTTGCCGACCTCGCCGAGCACGGCGTCGGCCGGGACGCGGACGTCTTCGAAGGCGAGTTCGCCCGTGTCGGAGGCGTGCATCCCCATCTTCTCCAGCTCCTTGGAGACGGTGAAGCCGGGGACCTTCTCGCCGCTGGAGTCCTTGAGGTCGACGACGAAGAGGGTGATGCCGGCGTGGCGCTCATCCGGGTCGGTCTTGCAGACGAGGACGATGAAGTCGGCGCGGGGGCCGTTGGTGATGAAGGTCTTGGAGCCGTTGATCACGTATTCGTCGCCGTCGCGGATCGCCGTGGTGCGGATCCCGGCTACGTCGGAGCCGGCGCCCGGCTCGGTGATGCCGAGCGAGGCGATCTTCTCGCCCTTCAGCCCCGGCGCGAGGTACTTGCGCTTCTGCTCCTCGGTCCCCAGCAGGTGGATCGGGGGGAGGGTCATGTCGGTCTGCACCGCGAAGGCCATGTTGGTGCCGCCCGAGCCGGAGTAGCTCATGCACTCGGCCCGGACCAGCGAGTAGAAGTAGTCGCCGCCCTGGCCGCCGTACTCCTCGGGGAAGCAGAGGCCGAGGTAGCCGAGGTCGCCGGCCCGCTTCATCGCCTCGGTCGGCCAGTAGGTCTCCTCCCACTCGTTGCGGTGGGGCCAGAGCTCCTTTTCGACCCAGGAGCGCATCGACTCGCGCAGGTCTTCGTGCTCCTGGCTGAAGATGAAGTGCTTGCGCCCGGACTGGAAGTCGGGCTTGATGACGCTGGAGCCGTCGCTGGTCGCGGTCGCCACTGGTCTCTCCTCTGGTCGTTCCCTTGAGCGAAGTGGACAGTAGCACTTCCCACTTCCAGCAATGCTATGGTCCCGAACCGTGAGCCAGGGAGATCACTGGAGCGGCGAGAAGGTCGCCTACGAGGTGGCCGACGGCGTCGCCACGGTGACGCTGAACGACCCGGAGAAGCGCAACATGCTCTCCGGCCAGATGCTGAGCGAGCTGGTCGAGGCGATGAAGCTGGCCAAGGCCTCCGAGGAGGTGCGCGCGGTGGTACTAACCGCGGCGGGGGACAAGGTCTTCTGCGCCGGCGCCGACCTCGGCGGCTTCGCGGCCGACGCGCCGCTGGTCGCCAAACACTTCGCCTCCGACCTCTTCCTCGAGTTCTTCCGGCTGATGCCGCGGCTCGGCAAGCCTTCGCTCTGCGCCGCCAACGGCCATGTCCTCGCCGGCGGCATGGGCCTCGCCCTCTCCTGCGACCTGGTGATCGCCAAGGGCGGCGCCACTTTCGGCACGCCCGAGATCAACGTCGGCGCCTTCCCCTACATGATCATGTCGATCATCTACCGCAACGTCCCGCGCAAGAAGGTCAACGAGATGATGCTGCTGGGCGAGCGGCTGACGGCCGAGCAGGCGGTCGAGTACGGCCTGGCCAACAAGGTGGCCTCGCCGGACGAGTTCGACGGCGCCGTCGCCGAGTGGGCGGCCAAGCTCGCCTCCAAGAGCCCGGTGCTGATGCGGCTCGGCCACGACGCGATGTACCGGCAGCAGGACATGACGCTCGACGACGCGCTCGAGTTCCTGCGCTCGCAGCTCTCGCTCACCTTCAGCACCGAGGACATCGTCGAGGGCGTCACCGCCTTCTTCGAGAAGCGCGACCCGGAATGGAAGGGGAGGTAGTGGCGACCCAGGAGAACTCCACCGAGGAGAAACCCACCAGCCTGCTGCCGGGGACCGCCCCGCTGGCCGAGCTGACCGCGCAGCTGCACGAGCGCCGCGCCAAGGCCAAGCTCGGCGGCGGCGAGGAGAAGATCGCCAAGCAGCACGAGCGCGGCAAGCTGACCGCCCGCGAGCGGATCGACCTCCTGGTCGACGAGGGCAGCTTCGTCGAGATGGGGATCCACGGCCGACCGCATTTCGCCCAGCGGGCGATGGACGGAGTCGAGGCGCCCGCCGACGGCGTCGTCACCGGCTGGGGCGACGTCGACGGCCGCCCCTGCTGCATCGCCGCCTACGACTTCACGGTGATGGCCGGCTCGATGGGGATGACCGGCGAGCTCAAGGTCACCCGCCTGCGCGAGATGGCGCTGCAGAAGCGGATGCCGTTCGTCTGGCTGCTCGACAGCGCCGGCGCCCGCATCCAGGAGGCGGCGGGCTCGCTCTTCGCCGGCTCCGGCCACCTCTTCCGCGAGGAGGTCGAAATGTCGGGCGTGATCCCGATGGTGGCGGCGATGATGGGTCCCTGCGCCGCCGGCACCGCCTACATCCCGGCCCTCTCGGACTTCGTGCCTATGGTCTCCGGCCAGGGGGCGATGGCGCTCGCCGGGCCGCACCTGACCAAAGCCGTCACCGGCGAGGAGATCTCGATGGAGGAGCTCGGCGGCGCCAAGGTCCACTGCCGCAAATCCGGAGTGGGGGACCTGGAGGTCAAGGACGACCCCGAATGCATCGAGAAGGTCAAGCAGTACCTCTCCTACTTCCCCTCCGACTGCGAGCAGAAGCCGCCGATCGTGCCGACCGCCGATCCCGACGACCGCAAGTCGGAGAAGCTGATGGAGATCGTCCCCGAGTCCTCG
>DASSOC010000003.1:0-22618 GCA_035700965.1 Solirubrobacterales bacterium | reverse complement strand
AGCTCCTCGGCGAAGGTGAGCTTCGACTACAAGGCGAAGCGATTCGTGCGCGGCGCGCACCTCCCCCCGGTCGAGCGCCATCACGCGTGGAAGGAGATCTTCTCGCCGGAGCGGCGCGCCGAGCTGGTCGATCGCGCCGACCCGCCGCGCGAGGCGCTCGGTGAGCGGAACCAGGAGCCAGGTGAGCGCCAGGGCGATCCCGAACGCGAACAGGGCGTCGAGGACGCTCGGCCTGCCCTCGATCAGCATGGAGCCGCGCTCCCCACCCGGCCGTACCGCTCCATCCACAGGGTCAGGCTCATGAGGCCCCAGATCTGGCGACTGAGGTCCTCTCTGCCACTGACGTGATCCTCCAGGAGGCGCTGGACGGGCTCCGGACGAAGGAGTCCGTGCCGCCGCAGGGTGTCCGCCTCCAGCACCTCCCGCGCGAACGGCTCGAGCTCGCCCCGAAGCCATGCCGCTAGCGGGATCGAGAACCCCCGCTTTCGGCCCCGGACGATCGCCCGCGGCAGGAGCGGCGCCACCGCTTGGCGCAGGAGCCGCTTCTTCTGAAGCCCGCGCACCTTGAGCCTCGTCGGCAGGGCGAGCGCAAGCTCCGCGACCACGGGATCGCAGAACGGGACCCGCGCCTCCAGCGAGTGGGCCATGCTCGCGCGGTCCGTCTTCACGAGCAAGTCGTCGACCAGATAGATGCCCAGGTCGAGATCCTGGAGGCGCGCCAGTGGCTCGGCTCCGGCGGTGTCCGCATAGCGCTCCCTGTACAGGTCGAGCGGGTCAGCGACGCCATCGCGGCGTCGATCGACCAGGTCGGCGCGCCGTTCCGGCGAGAAGATCTCCTTCCACGCGTGATGGCGCTCGACCGGGGGAAGGTGCGCGCCGCGCACGAATCGCTTCGCCTTGTAGTCGAAGCTCACCTTCGCCGAGGAGCTGGGCAGCCACTCGACCAGCGGGCGGACGGGGCGAATGGCCGGGCCGAGCAGCGGCGCGAGCTGATCGGCGACGTAGGTGTAGTAGCCGCCGAAGAGCTCGTCGCCGCCCTCGCCGGACATCGCGGTCTTGACGTGCCCGGAGGCGAGCTGGGAGACCAGGTAGGTCGGCAGCGCCGAAGAATCGCCGAAGGGCTCGTCGAAGGCCTCGACCAGCTTCGGCAGCAGCTCGACGGCGTCGGGGCGCAGGATCAGCTCGTGGTGGTCGGTGCCGTAGCGGGCGGCGACGAGGCGGGCGCGGGAGAGCTCGTCGAAGCCCTGCTCCTCGAAGCCGATCGAGAAGGTGCGCAGGGGTTCGGAGGTGTGACGGGAGGCGAGGGCGGCGATCGCGCCGGAGTCGACGCCGCCGGAGAGGAGGACGCCGACGGGGACGTCGGCGACGAGGTGGGCGCGGATGCTGTCGTCGAGGACCTCGCGCAGCTCGGCCGCGAGCTCGGCCTCCGAGCCGCGGCGGACCTCCGCGGCGGCCACCGGGCCGGGCCGCGCGTAGCGCCGCAGCCGCGGCTCTCCCCCCTCCCATGCCAGCAGGTGTCCGGGGGGCAGCTTGCGGGCCTCGGCGAAGATCGTCAGCGGCGCCGGGATCGAGTTGAAGGCGAGGTAGGCGGCGACCGCCCGCGGATCGATCTCACGCGAGAACCCCGGCTGCTCGAGCATCGCCTTCAGCTCCGAGGCGAAGGAGAGCTCGCCGCCCGCCGCCCGGTAGTAGAGCGGCTTGATCCCGAAGCGGTCGCGGGCCAGCAGCAGGCGGCGGCGGCGCTGGTCCCAGAGCGCGATCGCGAACATCCCCCGCAAGCGCTCGAGGAAGGCGTCCCCCCACTCCTCGTAGGCATGGACGAGGACCTCGGTGTCGCAGCCGGTGGCGAAGCGGTGGCCGCGGCCCTCGAGCTCGCGCTGCAGCTCGCGGTAGTTGTAGATCTCGCCGTTCTGGACGACGACGGCGCTTCCGTCCTCGCTGGAGATCGGCTGATGCCCGCCCGCGAGGTCGATGATCGAGAGCCGCCGCGCCGCCAGCGCCGCCCCGTCCTCGCAGAAGAGCCCCTCGTCGTCGGGCCCACGGTGGACGAGTCGTCTACCCATCCGCGCCACAGCCTCGGCGTCAGGGGCCCCCGCAGCGGAGACGAGACCGCAGATCCCGCACATGGCGGCAGTCTCGCAGCCGCGCCGGGCGAGGCGCCTTTGCCAACCAGGGGTTTGGAAAAGCGCCTATGCCTCGGGCGCCTGCGCGTTGGCGGGACCGCGTCCCAGAACCTTGTTCACGGTGGCAAGGAGAACCTGGCAGTAGAGGGTCACCGAGCGGTCGGCGATGTACTCCATGTCGTGGGCGAGCTTGTCGGCCCAGCTCTCCTCGCGGGTGATCCGGGTCTGGGCGAAGCCGGTGACGCCGGGGCGGACGACGAGGCGCTGCCAGTACTGCGGGATCTCGCGGCAGAGCTCGGCGTAGAAGGTCGGCCGGATCGGCCGCGGGCCGACGACCGCCATGTCGCCGCGGAGCACGTTCCACAGCTGCGGCACCTCGTCGAGGTGGGTCCTGCGCAGGGCGCCGCCGATCCGCGTCCGCTCTTCTTCGGTGCGGCGGGTCAGCTCCTCGCCGTAGTAGGGACCGAGGCGGGTCTCCGCATCGGGCGCCAGGGTGCGGAACTTGTACATCCAGAAGAGGTGCCCGGCCTTGCCGACCCGGGCGCCGCGGTAGAGGACCGGCCGGCCCGAGGTGATCGCGATCGCCAGCGCGACCAGCGCCAGCAGCGGCGAGAGCACGAGCAGGATCGTCGCCGAGATGAGGACGTCGAGCGCTCGCAGCAACGGGTCGACCGGCCGCGGGTCGCCCTCGGCCGCGGGCGCGACGAGTTCTTCGAGGCCGGGCTCAGCCTCTGGCAGGTCGCTCAGGAAGGCGTTACGGGATGGGGCTCTTCGCGCAATGGTGAGGCTCCGACGGTACCTAGGATCGTCGCGACCTGGAAGGACGGATCGCGGCGGATCGGCGTCGCCTCGGCGGATCGCTTCTGCAGCTCGACCGCGCGGGCGTCGGTCAGCGGCCGCAGGCGGCCGGACTTGATCAGAGCTTCGTCGACGCCGCCGAGGCGACCCCCGTAGGTGGTGTAGACGGGGGTGCCGAGGGCGGCGGCCTCGCGGTTCATCGTCCCGCCGGCGGAGACGACGAGGTCGGCGAGGGCGATCAGGCTCTGCGCCTCCACCGCTCCCGGCGGCACGATCACCGAGGGCAGCCGCAGCTCTTCAATGAACCTTCGCTGCTCCTGGGTGCGGGGCAGGACGACGGCGTGCACCGCCTCGTCGCGGCCGAGCCGCTCGAGCACCTTGGGGAAGAGCGGGTTCGACTTGCGGTGGTAGAGGGAGACGTCGGGCGGCGGGCGGACGATCACCACCACCCGCTCCTCCTCGACGCCGAGCCGGCGCAGTGCCTCGGGGTCGGGCTCGAAGTCGTGGAGGTAGTACTCCTCCTTCAAGCCGGGATAGGGGAAGTACTTCGTCGGGGTGACACCGAAGCGCCGCAGCCGCTCGAGCGGGACCGAGTCGGGGAACATCACCCGCCGCGCCAGCCGGCAGCCGATCCGGTGCTGGGTGACCGCGTACTCGTAGTCGTGCATGTTGGCCTCGGGGATGCCGAGCGCTTTGGCGGCGATCGCGAGGTCGTTGGATCCGTGGGCGAGGGCGAGGTCGAAGCCGCGGCCGCGGCCGAACATCAGCATCTGGCCGCTGCGCGAGGCAAGCCGGTAGGCCTTGCGCAGCCGCGAGGCGCCGCCGTGGCGGCCGATCTCCGTGTGCGGCATCCCGTGCAGCTCGAGCAGCGCCAGGGTCTGCGCGTAGTCGCGGGCGGTGACCTCGACCTCGTGCCCTTCGCCTTCGAGCCGCTGGATGATCGGCCGCAGCACCAGCACGTGGGCCGGCGCGGACATATCGACCCAGACGCGCACCGCCTAGACGGTGGCCAGCTCGGCGTAAAGCGGGAAGCGGTCGATCAGGGCACCGGTGCGGGCCTGCAGATCCGCCTTTGCCGAGTCGAAATCGCTGCCGAGGGCGGCGACGATCACCGCGGCGATCTCGCTCATCTCCTCCTCGCCCATGCCGCGGGTGGTCAGCGCCGGGGTGCCGATCCGCAGCCCCGAAGGGTTCATCGGCGGCCGCTCGTCGAAGGGGATCGCGTTGCGGTTGACGGTGATCCCGACCTCCTCCAGCCGGTCCTCGCCGGTCTGGCCGTCGAGGCCGGTCGGGGTGAGGTCGACGAGGACGAGGTGGACGTCGGTGCCGCCGGTGATGACCGGGACGCCGCCCGCTTCCAGGCCCGCCGCCAGCGCCTGCGCGTTGGCGATCGTCTGCCGCTGGCGCTGCTTGAACTGCTCGCCGGCGGCGATCTGCAGCGCGACAGCCTTGGCGGCGATCGTGTGCATCAGCGGCCCGCCCTGCTGGCCCGGGAAGATCGCTTTGTCAACCGCTTTCGCGTGCTCGGAGCGGCAGAGGATCATGCCGCTGCGGGGGCCGCAGAGGGTCTTGTGGATCGTCGTCGTCACCACGTCCGCGTGGGGCACCGGGTTCGGGTGCTCGCCGGCGGCGACGAGGCCGGCGAAGTGGGCCATGTCGACCATCAGCTTCGCCCCGACCGCGTCGGCGATCGCGCGGAAGGCGGCGAAGTCGAGCTGCCGCGGGTAGGCCGACCAGCCGGCGACGATCAGCGCCGGCCTGTGCTCCTCCGCGAGGCGCTCGACCTCCTCCATGTCGACCCGCAGGTCCTCGCGGCTGACGTGGTAGGCGATTGGGTTGTAGAGCTTGCCGCTGACGTTCAGCTTCATCCCGTGGCTGAGGTGGCCGCCGTGGTCGAGGGCGAGGCCGAGGATCGTGTCACCGGGCTCGATCAGCGCCATGTAGGCGGCGTTGTTGGCCTGCGCGCCGGCGTGGGCCTGGACGTTGGCGTGCTCGGCCCCGAACAGCGCCTTGGCGCGGTCGATCGCGAGCTGCTCGGCGACGTCGACCTCCTCGCAGCCGCCGTAGTAGCGGCGGCCGGGATAGCCCTCGGCGTACTTGTTGGTCAGCACCGAGCCGACCGCTTCCAGCACCGCCTGCGGCACGAAGTTCTCCGAGGCGATCATCTCCAGCGTCCGCCGCTGGCGGCTCAGCTCGGCGTCGAGAACCGCGGCGATCTCGGGATCGACCTCGGTCAGGGGGGCGGTCTGAAAGTCATCCGGCAGCTGCGGCATCGTGGCGACCATAGCAATGGGCCGGGATAGTCTGAGCCGGGTGAGAGGCCGCGTCTTGCTCGCGTCGCTGGGGCTGCTGATGGCACTGGCGCTGCCCGCTTCGAGCGGAGCGGCCGTCACCGATCCCTGCGCCGGGCCGCAGGCGAGGGAACTGCTCTGCCCCAACCTGCGGATCGGGCCGCCGCACGACCTCTACGTCCAGTACGCCGGCCCCGGCCACGTGCTCCTGCGCGCGACCAGCGACGTCCGCAGCCGCGGCCGCGGGCCGATGGAGCTGCGCGGCCGCCGCAACGGCCCGCGCTCGATGAAGACCAACCAGCGGATCTACAAGGTCGGCGGCGGTCACATCACGGTGCCGACCGCGGCGACCCTCCACTTCACCGACGTCGGCGCCTACTTCGGCGGCGCCTACTGGAAGGTCCACGAGCTCGCCCACTTCGACCTCCTGCCGGTGCGCGGCGACGGCAGCCTCGGCCCTGCCGTCCGCACCAGCCCGAAGCTCAACTACTGCCTGCGCGACCTCGAACGCACCCGCCCCGGGCGCCGCTCCCCCTCCCGCTGGCACTACCCCAGCTGCAACCAGAACCCCGACCAGGACCGGATCACGCTCGGCACCTCGGTCGGCTGGTCGGACATCTACCCCGCTGGCTACTCGAAGCAATGGATCAACGTCGCCGGGCTGCGCGGCTGCTTCGTCTACCGGATGACGGTCGACCCCAGGGAACTCCTCTTCGAGTCGAACGAGAACGACAACAGCTCCCAGGTCCGCGTGCGCCTGCCTTACCCCGGACATACCGGCTGCTGACCAACAGCCCTGCACGGGGCCCCTGTCTGGACCGGAAGCGTCCCGCCGGCGTCAGTCGAGGCCGACCGAGTTGAGGGCGCTCGTCACGTCGCC
This sequence comes from Solirubrobacterales bacterium, assembly GCA_035700965.1. Taxonomy (GTDB): domain Bacteria; phylum Actinomycetota; class Thermoleophilia; order Solirubrobacterales; family 70-9; genus VAYN01. The sequence continues at coordinate 16,526 of DASSOC010000003.1, read as the reverse complement.
GAGGGAGAGGGCGCCGTCGCGGAGGATGCGCCAGCTGCCGTCCTCGTCGATCGCGGCGACGTCGATCACGGTCGACGGCAGGCCCGGCAGCCCGCCGCCGTCGATCGCCAGGTCGGCGCCGGCGAGGATCGACGGCGGCACCGCCTCGAACCGAGCCGGTGCCGGCTCGCCGCTGAGGTTGGCCGAGGTCTGGAAGACGGGGCACATGGTCCCGGCCAGCGGCCCGCCGATCAGGCGGACGCCGAGCCGTTCGGGATCCTCGCGGCAGGCAAGCGGATAGCGCCGGTGGGGGTTGCGGACGACCAGCGTCACCGCCCCCGGCAGCAGGGCGCTCGCCACCGCTTTCGTCTTCGGCCCCAGTCCGGCGACCAGCTCGCGCATCGCCAGGGGGGAGAAGTACATGACCGCCGAGGGTTTGCCGTCGTCGCGGCCCTTGAGCCGGTGAATCCTGGCGATCGCCTCCGCGTCGAGCGGATCGCAGGCGAGCCCGTAGAGCCCGTCGGCCGGGAAGAGGGCGACGCCGCCGCCGGAGACGCAGCGTTCGAGCGCCCGGCGGGCGACGTCGGCTTCGCCGCTGCGGAGGCGCACGATCTCGCTCACGCGCCACCTCCTACCCCGAGGACGACGCGCTCGACCCCCGCCAGGTCGCGCCGCGCCTCGATCCCGCCGAAGCCCGCCTCCCGCATCAGCGCCCCGACGGCGCCGGCCTGTCCCTCCCCCACCTCAACCGCGAGTGTGGTCGAGCTTTGGCGCGAAATACACGCCAAAGCTCGACCACACCCGGGGATGAAGGCGCGGTAGGCGTCGAGGCCGTCGGGGCCGGCGAGCAACGCCTCACGCGGCTCCCACTGCGTGACCTCGGGCTGCAACGACAACCAGTCGCGCTCGGCGACGTATGGAAGGTTGGCGAGGACGAGGTCGAAGCCGGGAGCCCGTTGTGGATGCCCCGCCCCCGCTTCGTCAGGAATCATCCCCCCGCGGAACGTGACCCGACCGGCGAGACCCAGCCGCTCGGCGTTGCCGCGAGCCACCTCCAGCGCAGCGGACGACGTGTCGGTCGCGATAACCTCGGCCCCTGGCAGCTCATCGGCAACCGCCAGCGCGATCGCTCCGGAGCCGGTGCCGACGTCCAAGACCCGCCCGGGCCGCAGCTCCAGCGCCACTTCCACCAGCAGCTCGGTCTCCGGCCGGGGAATCAGCACCCGCCGGTCCACCGTCAGCTCGATGTGGCGGAAGCCCTTGCGGCCGAGGATGTAGGCGACCGGCTCGCGCCGCAGGCGCCGCCGCACCAGCTCGCCGAACCGTCGTCCCGCGGCCGCTGGCACACCCGCCTCGGGTTCGGCGGCAAACCGCGCCCGCTCCCATCCGGTCGCCTCGGCGAGCAGCAGCTCGGCATCCAACCGCGGCATCTCGATCCCGGCCGCAGTGAGCGCGTCATTGGCGCCCGCGAGCGCGTCGCGAACGCTTGCGGACGTGACCGCATCCGACGTTCGCCCCACCCCGCCGTGGTGAAGGTCGGATGCGGTCACGCAGCCGAAGCGGCCGCCTCGAGCCTCTGCCGCTTCTCCTCCGCGCCCAGGGCGTCGGTGAACTCGCGCAGCTCGCCCGCAAGCACCCCTTCGAGGTTGTGCGAGGTGTGCTTGATCCGGTGGTCGGTCACCCGGCCCTGCGGAAAGTTGTAGGTGCGGATCTTCTCCGAGCGCTCGCCGCTGCCGACCTGGGCCCTGCGCTCGGAGGCGATCTTCGCCTGCTGCTCGGCCAGCTCGCGCTCGTACAGCCGCGCCCGCAGCACCCGCATCGCCCGCTCGCGGTTCTGCAGCTGCGACTTCTCGTCCTGCATCGAGACGACGATCCCGGTCGGTTTGTGGGTGATCCGCACCGCCGAGTCGGTCGTGTTGACCGACTGCCCGCCGGGGCCCGACGAGCGGTAGACGTCGATCTGCAGGTCGTTCTGGTCGACCTCGACCTCGACCTCCTCGACCTCCGGCAGCACCGCGACCGTCGCCGTCGAGGTGTGAATCCGGCCCTGGGACTCGGTTTCCGGCACCCGCTGGACGCGGTGCGTGCCGCCCTCGAACTTGAAGACCGAGTAGGCGCCATCGCCCTTGACCTCGAAGGTGACCTCCTTGAAGCCGCCGGCCTCGGAGCCCGACTGCGAGAGGACTTCGATCGAGAAGCCGAGCTCCTCCGCATAGCGGCTCAGCATCTTGTAGAGGTCACCGGCGAACAGAGCCGCCTCCTCCCCGCCGGTGCCGGCGCGGATCTCGACGATCACGTTCTTGGCGTCGTTGGGGTCGCGCTCGACCATCGCCAGGCGGATCTCCTCTTCCAGCTCCTCGAGCTGGGCCGGCGCCTCCTCGGCCAGCCGCCGCAGCTCCTCGTCCTCACCGTCCTCGGCCAGCAGCTCGCGCGCTCCCTCGAGGTCGTCGCGCAGCGTCCGCCAGCGCCCCGCCAGCTCGCTGGCCGGCTGCAGCTCACGGTATTCCCGCCCAACGGCGGCATAGCGCTCCCGATCGCCGATCACCGCAGGATCCGACATCTGCCCCTCGAGCTCCGCAAAGCGCGCCTCGATCTGCTGAACCAACGACTCGATCACGGTCACAACATAACTACGGAGCGCCCGCCCGCGACCGGGGGCGGAGGGTGCCCTCTCCAGACACTCAACATCGAGCCATTGGCGAGATGGTCTGGAGAGGGCACCCTCTGCCCCCGTCCCAACTAAGCGACGATCTCAATATGCGGCTTCTTCGCCGCCTCCTCGGGAGTCTCCCGGGCCAGCACCGCGTTCAGCGAGGCGATCGCCACCGCCAGCTGTTCTTCGTCGGGCTCGCGCGTGGTCAGGTTCTGCAGCATCAGCCCCGGCCACATGATCGCCCGCACCCAGGCTTTGCGCCGGTTTTTCCCCGCCCACTTGATCACCTCGTAGGAGAGGCCGGCGATCAGCGGGATGCCGAGGATGCGCGAGGCGACCAGCCAGTACCAGGCGGGCAGTCCGATCGGGGCGAAGACGAAGATTGCCAGCACCATCACGATCAGCAGGAAGCTGGTCCCGCAGCGGGGATGCAGGCGCGAGTAGAGCGTCGCCCGCGAGGGCACCAGTTCGTCTTCGGCCTCGTAGCAGGAGATCGTCTTGTGCTCGGCCCCGTGGTACTCGAAGACGCGCCGCAGGTCGGGCATCTTGCTGATCGCGGCGATGTAGCCGATGAAGATCCCCGTCCGCAGCAGCCCCTCGACCAGCCAGAAGAGCAGGGGCGAGCTGAGCTTGTCCTTGATCAGGCTGGTGAGACCGACCGGGACGACGAAGAAGAGGCCGATCGCCATCGCCATCGAGAGCACGATCGTCAGCCCCCAGACCCAGCCGCCGATCTCCTCCTTCTCGCCCTCCTCGTCCTCCTCCATCTGCGCGTTGGCCGAGATCGCCAGCGCTTTGAAGCCGATCTTCAGCGACTCGCCGAGGGCGACGACGCCGCGGAGAACGGGCAGGCGCCAGATCCGGTGCCGCTGCGCCCAGGGGACCAGCGACTCGGACTCGACCTCGATCTGCCCCTCCGGCGAGCGCACGGCGACGGCCCAGACCGAGACGCCGCGCATCATCACGCCCTCGAGCACCGCCTGGCCGCCGACCGGGGCGTCGCGCTTGGCGACCAGCGCCCCGTCGGGCATGCGAACAGGGTCCCCTCCGTTGCTGGAGGAGGTGTCGTGGGATGCCAGTGCCGAGCCCGACGGCGGGCTCACGGGCTACTTCCCAGCCCTGTGCTTGGCAGCGCGGCGCTGGAAGCGCTCGACGCGGCCACCGGTGTCGACCAGCTTCTGCTTGCCCGTGTAAAAGGGGTGGCACTCGGAGCAGAGCTCGACATGCAGATCCTCTTTCGTGGACCGCGTGTAGAACTGGTTGCCGCACGAGCAGTGCACGTTGGCAAGCTTGTATTCGGGGTGGATTCCTGCCTTCATCTCCACCAAGTCTAGAGAACCGCGCAAGGCTTGCCGATAGGTGTCTGTGCGAAAGCTCGTGGGCGCAGTTCTCTTCGGCGGTACGGCGGCCGCGATCCTGGCCGATTGGGTCGGGGTCGACGGCCCCGGAGTCGCCTCTGCCGTCAACGGCCCGGTCTACGACTCGGTCGTCGTCGCGGCCGGGCTGGCCTGCCTGCTGCGAGCCCGCGAGAGCGCGGCCGAGCGAGCCGCCTGGCTGACGATCGGCGCCTCCGTGCTGTTCTGGGCGGCGGCCGAGATCTACTGGACGCTCTACATCGAAGGGAATTCCTCGGCCCCCTACCCGTCCCCGGCCGACGTCGGCTACCTCGTCTTCTACCCGCTCGCGGTGGTCGGCCTCTACCTGCTGGTGCGGGCGCGGGCGAAGGAACTGGACCCGCGGCTGTGGATGGACGGGGCGATCGCCGCCCTCGGCACCGGCGCCCTCGGGGCGGCGCTGATCTTCGAGTTCGTCGCCGATCGGACCAGCGGCAGCACCCTGGAAGTGGCGACGACGCTCGCCTACCCGCTCGGCGACATCGTCCTCCTCGCCCTCGTCGTCGGGGTGGTCGCGCTGACCCGCTGGCGGCCGGGACGGACCTGGACCCTGCTGCTCGCCGGCCTGGCGGCGATGGCCGTCGCCGACGTTGCCTACACCCTGCAGACCTACGACACCACCCTGCCGGGCGGGAACTGGATCGAACCGATCTACCTCTTCTCCGCCGTCTTCGTCGGCGGCGCGGCCTGGCAGCCGCAGGCGGCGACGATCGAGCCGGACGCCCGCTTCGACGGCTGGCGCGAACTGGTGGTGCCGGGGATCGTCGCGGTGACGATGATCGCCCTCGTCGGGATGCAGTACTTCAGCCACGCGAACGCGCTGACCACGGTCCTCTGGTCGGCGACGATGCTCGCGGTCGTCGCCCGGCTCGCCCTCAGCCTGCGGGCCAACAAGGCTCTGCTGGAACAGGTTCAGACCGATCAGCTGACCGGGCTCGGCAGCAAGGCGCGGCTCGACATCGACCTCGAGGCGCGCTGCCTGGGCGCCACCGAGGAGCCGCTGGCGGTGATGCTGCTCGACCTCAACGGCTTCAAGCGCTACAACGACCGCTTCGGCCATCCGGCCGGCGACGAGCTGCTGCGGCAGCTCGGCGGCCGCCTGCGCGCAGCCGCCGCTCCGGAGGGCTTCGCCTACCGCACCGGCGGCGATGAGTTCGTCGTCCTCGTCGACGGCGCCAGCGACGTCGGCGCGGTGACGAAGCGGGCGGCCGAGGCGCTCAGCACGCGCGGCTACGGCTACGACATCAGCGCCTCCCTGGGTCTGGCCGAGGTGCCGGGGGAGGCCGACGGGCCGCGGTCGGCGCTGCAGCTCGCCGACGTGCGGATGTACGCGCAGAAGGAGTCGCGGCGCCTGGCCGGACCGCTACCCCTCGCTGACCGCGAAGCCATCGAGCAGCGCGCTTAGGACCTCGGTCACCGCGATCCGCGCCTCCGGGCGCTCGTCCCGGGCGAGCACCATCGCCGCCTCGTCCAGCGCACCCATCAGCAGGTGGGCGGTCTGCTTGACCGGCAGCGGCCGGATCTCCCCCGCCTCGATCGCCGCCCCGAGGCTGGCTTCGATCAGGCCGAGGCCGTTGGCGGCGCCGATCTCCCGCCAGCGCTCCCAGCCGAGCACCGCCGGGGCGTCATGGAGGGCTATCTGCCGCAGCTCCGGCTTCGCACACTCCTCGAGGAAGGCGACGATCCCGGCCTTCATCGCGTCGAGCGGGCTGTGCAGATCGGAGCCGAGGACGACGCGGGCGACCCGCTCGGTCGATTCGGCCTCGACCCTTTCGTAGACGGCCCGCAGCAGGCTCGCCTTGTCGCCGAACTGGTGGTAGAGGGCACCGCGGGTGACGCCGGCGACGCGCACGACCTCCTCGGTGCCGACGTTCTCGTAACCGCGCTCGGTGAAGAGCCGGCGCGCCGCCGCGATCAGCGCCTCGCGGGTGGCTTCCGTGCGTTCGGCCTGGGTTCTCCTAACATTCATACTGTCTGTATGTTACTTTGGGGCCTCACGAAACGGAGGATCAGATGGCTGACGAGCGCAAAGAAGTAAAGCTGCCGGCGGGGACGATTCGCTATCGCGAGGCGGGGACGGGGAAGCCGATCGTCTTCGTTCACGGCTTCCTCGTCGACGGCCGGCTCTGGGACGGTGTCGTCGACCGTCTCTGCGAGGGCCACCGCTGCCTCGCCCCCGACTGGCCGCTCGGCGCCCACCGGGTGGCGATGAGCCCCGAGGCCGATCTGTCCCCTCCGGGCGTCGCCCGCCTGATCGCGGACTTCCTCGAGCGGCTCGAGCTCGAGGAAGTGACGATCGTCGGCAACGACTCCGGCGGCGCCATCTCCCAGATCCTCGTCGCCAACCATCCGCAGCGGATCCGTCGCCTGGTGCTGACCAACTGCGACACCCACGGGAACTTCCCGCCCGGAATCTTCAAGGCGATGCCGCCGCTGGCGAAGCTGCCCGGCGGCATGCTCGTGCTCTCGGCGCCGTTCCGCATACCGGCCCTCGCCCGCCGTGCCTTCGAGCCGTTCGCCCGGGCGACGATCCCGCCCGAGCTGGTTGCCTCCTGGATGGAGCCTTCGACCAGCGACAGCGGCGTCATGCGCGACGCGAAGAAGTTCACCGCGGGGATGGACAAGCGCCACACGCTCGCTGCCGCCGAGAAGCTCCGAGCCTCCGAGATCCCGCTCCGCCTCCTCTGGGCCCCGGGCGACAGGTTCTTCCCGATCAGCTACGCCGAGCGCCTGGCCGCCGAAGTCCCCGACGCCGAGATCGTCCAGATCCAAAACGCCAAGACCTTCGTCCCCCTCGACCAGCCGCAGCGAGTGGCCGAAGAGATCGCCGGTTTCCTCGACTGAGCGAAAGCACGGGCTGACCACAGCCGCGTCCCCGCGGAGCTCCAAGACGGCCTCGATCGGGGGTCCGGTCGGCCTCCGCGGGAATGTTCGCGAAGCGGCGATATGCAATCTGATTCCTGCCCTCCATAGGAGGGCAGCATTTCCGGGAGCATGCCCCGAAGGGGCGCGACAGATTGACGCGGAGGACGACCGGACCCCCTCCCCCAAGGCTGAGGCCGGATTTTGGGCGTTACTTGTAACGGTCAAAAACGAACAGGCGTTCCCAAACGGTCGCAAAGAGCATATTTTTCGTCCGACGGGCTGGGGAGCATTCGTCAACGCCCCCTACAGGACGGAGTGCCATGTCCAAGCAGATCTTCGATCAGGATCGGCCCCGCAGCACGATGGCCCAGGCTCTCGACGAAGCCTTCGCGGGCTGCGATCAGTGGACCGTGGTATCGGCGCCGTCGCGCCGCAGCAGCCTCGACTTCAGCCCCCGCGCCTCGAGCAGCTCGAGGATCTTCGACAGGGCTGCAGCGGTGCCGACCCAGGAGCCGCGCGCGCTGTAGTAGTCGGCATCGTGCAGGAGGACGACGTCCCCGGCTGCGACGCCGGCGGTGACGCGACGGACGATCGACTCCGGCGTCGCCCGCCGGTCCCAATCCCTCCCCCACTTCGACCACAGCACCGGGCGCCAGCCGCGGCTGCGCACCGCGCGCAGGCCACCGGCGCTGAAGATCCCGTACGGGGGGCGGTAGTCGGCGACCGCCTGGCCGGTCGCCTCCTCGATCGCCGCCCGCCCGCGCTCCGAATCCTCGAGCAGCATCCGCGGAGTCAGCCGCAGCTGGTTGCGGTGGCGGTGGCAGTGCAGCTCGACCCGGTGGCCGGCGGCGACGATCTCGGCCGCCAGCGCCGGCCGCCGCTCCACCTGCTCACCGGCGAGGAAGAAGGTCGCCCTGGCGTCGTGCTCGCGCAGCGTCTCCAGAACCGAGACCGTTCCCTGCGGGTGCGGCCCGTCGTCGAAGGTGAGCGCGACCCCGTCGAGGTCGCGTTGGCGCAGGACGATTCCCAGCGCCTCGCCCAGGGGCGGCACCACCGGTGCAAGGGACGGCACCCCGTGGCCCAGGGCGGCCGCCGCACCGAGGCCGCCCGCGGCGGCCAGGGCGCCTCTCAATGCCCGGCTTCGGAGACGACGGAGACCGCGCTCTGCGCTTCCCCGCCGCTGCCTCCCGCGGCTTCGGCGCTGCCGGTCGTGGTCGCCGACTGATCGGGATCGGTGGTGATGTGAACGCTGTTCTTGATCGGGTTGGCGACGACGTGGTACGGGTTCTCGCGGTGGATCAGCGAGAGCGCCAGGACGAGGACGACTGCCGCGGCGCTGACCGCGGCCGCCAACCGCTCCGTTCGCACCCGCCAGACCGGCTGCTGCTTGACCCTCGGCCGCACCTCGAGGACGCGCGAGGCGACCGACGGCAGGGAGGCAAACGACGAATCCGGCGAGCGGCGCTCCCGCGTCACGTGGCGCAGGACCGACTCCAGCTCGTGCGGCGAGCGCGCCACCTCGGCCAGGCCGAAACGCTCGAAGGCGGCATTGTTGGCGCGCAGGTGCCCGGCGGAGAAACCGTAGGAGACCACCGGGCAACCGCGGATGTGAGCCTCCAGCACGGTCAGCCCTGCGGTGCCGTGCACCATCGCGTCGGCGGCCGCCATCCAGTCGCTCATCTGCTCGGTGAAGCCGAGCACTCGCACCTGCTCGTTCTCGCGGTAGCGGGCCTCGAGCTTCTCCCGCGCCACCTCGTTGCGACCGGTGATGCAGACGACGAGCGTGTCCTCGCCGGCGAGCGCCGACTCGATCGCCCCCTCGAGGTCGCCGACCCCCCAACCGCCGCCGGAGACGAGGACGAGCCGCGCGTGGGCGGGGACGTCGAGTGCCTCGCGGGCGTCGCGCCGGGTCCGCGGCATCAGGAAGTCGGGTGAGATCGGCGGCCGCATCCACTCGACGCTTCCCGGGCCCGCCAGCCGTTCGACTTCCTCGATCGACTCGGGGTGGGTGACGAAGTGCATGTCCATCCCCGGGTGGACCCAGTAGCGCAGCCCGGCGAGATCGGTGATCGCCGACTGGACCGGGATGCCGAGCTGCCGGTGCTCGCGCAGCATCCCCAGGACGGCGGTCACGCCCGGGTAGGTGGAGACGATCACGTCGGGGTCGTGCGCCGCGATCAGCCGCATCAGCCCGCGGGCGCCGAGCCAGTAGTTGAGGTGATGGGCAAGCCAGCGGGTCGGCGCGAACTTGGTGATCAACCAGTACTGGACGTCGAACATCCACGGCGTCCAGCGGAAGGTGAAGCGGGAGCCACTGCGGATCACCGCGGAGAGAAGCCTCCCCATCGCTTCCAGGCCGTTGGCGATCTCGACCTTCGCCCCGGGGACTTCCTCTTCGAGGTCGGCTTTGATGATCCGCGCCGGCAGGTCGTGGCCCTCGCCGATGTCGGCGCTGAGGAGGAGCACCCTGGGCTCGCGCTCCTCGAAGCGAGCGGCGCCGGCGAGCAGCGCCCCGGCGGCGTGTTCGTTGCCGTTCATCGAGGGCTTTTTTCCCGGCACCGGGTCGGGCGGGCGGGTGCTCGAGCGAACCCATTCGACGTACCTGCGCACGCCTTCCTTGAAGCTCGTCTCGGCCTTCCAGCCAAGCTCCTCGAGCGCCCGTTCGTTGGAGATCACCTTGCCGGGGAAATCGCCCGGCCGCGGCGGCGTGTGGACGATCTCGCAGTTGTCGGTGTTTTCCTGCACCCGCTCGGCGATTTCGAGGATCGTCACGATCTCCTCGCCGGAGAGGTTGTAGGTGCGCCCCGCGGCCTCCGGCTTCAGGCCGGCGACGATCCCGTCGGCGAGATCCTCGACGTAGATGAAGCTGCGGGTGGTGCTGCCGTCACCGGCGATCGTCAGCGCTTTGCCTTCGAAGGCGAGGTCGGTGAATTTGGCGACGACGCCGGCGGCGCGGGCGCGTGGCCCATAGGGGATGCCGAAGCGGAGGATCGTGCTCTCGAGATCGAACAGCTCGGCGTAGCCGGCGCAGTAGGTCTCGCCGGCCAGCTTGGTCGCGGTGTAGAGGTGACGGGGGGCGGGAATCGGCGTTTCCTCGTCGACCTCCTGCTCGGTGCAGTCGCTGTAGACCCAGGTGGTCGAGCCGTAGACGACGCGGCCCACCTTGGCGCCGCAGGCGGCCTCGAGCACGTTCAGCGTCCCGCGCGTGTTGACCTCCTCGGCGAGGACCGGGTCGGCGTGGACGTGGCCGACGTCGGCGACCGCGGCGAGGTGGATGACGGCGTCACAGTCGCGCATCGCCAGGTCGAGGTTGGCGGGGTCGGTGATGCTGCCGGTGAAGGTCTCGACTTCCAGCGGCGAGTGGTAGGGCGAGGCACTGAGGTCGAAGATCCGCGGGGTCATCCCCTTCTCCAGCAGACGATCGACGACGTGGGAGCCGATGAAGCCGCCCCCTCCCGTGACCAGAACTCTCATGACTCTCCCTTCAGCGCCGTCTCGCGCGAAGCGGGGCGGTAGTAGAGCGGGACGCACCAATGGTTCTCCGCCACCCAATCGGTGTTCGGCAGCTCATCCGCGCGTCCCATGATTCGGTGGCAGGGCTGGTCGTAGACCTTCCCCGTGCTCTTCTCCAGCTCTTCGAAGACGATGTACTTGTAGAAGCCCGAGGTCATCCCGTCCGGCAGCTCGAGGCGCGCCGGGTGAAGCGGGTCGAGGTGCTCGCGGGCGTAGTCGTTCTTCCAGCCGACGATCTCCTCCATCCGCTCTGCCTGGACCAGGCCGAGCGCCGCGGTGAACTCGCTCATCCGGAAGTTGAGGCCGTCGACCTCGTGCTCGAACTTGCCGTAGTTGCGGAACTTGGCGGCGAACTCGATCAGCTCCGGTTGCTTGGAGACGAGAACGCCGCCCTCGCCGGTGGAGACGGTCTTGGTCGCATACAGCGAGTAGACGCCGGCGTCGCCGTAGCCGCCCGGCCTGGCGCCGCTCCACTCGGCGCCGTGGGCGTGGGCGCAGTCCTCGAGCAGGAAGATTCCGCGGTCGCGGCAGTAGGCGGCGATCCGTTCGGCGTCGAAGGCGATGTGGCCGCCGATGTGGACGAGGATCGCCGCCCGCGGCTTGTGACGCTCGGCCTTGCGCTCGAAGTCCGCGAAGGACATGCAGAGGTCCTCGCGGTTGCAGTCGACGAACTCGACCTCGGCGCCGGCGTTGATCGCCGCCAGCGGCGTCGCCATGAAGGTGTTGGAGGGGCAGAGGACGGTCTCCCCCGCGACGCGGGCGAACTTCATCGCCGCCAGGGCGCCGCCGGCCCAGCTCGAGAGGCCGAGGCTCGGCAGGCCGTTCCACCGCTCCCAGCGTTCCTCGAAGGCTTTCAGCTTCGCCCCCTCGGACCACTGCTCGGAATCGAGCACCTCGGTCCAGAGCTCGAACAGCCGGGCACGGTCGCGGTGGTCAAACCCGATCGCGAACTTGCTCGCGTCGGGCAGCGTGTTCTCTGCGGCGCCTACGATGGCTCCTCGGTGGTGGTGGGGCTGGACAGTGCCTCGGCGGGACTAGACACTGCGTCGCCAGAGGCGGCGGGAAATCTAGCAGCGAAACCGGATCATCTACCCGTCCTGGCTCTCCTCAGTCCTCGGCGCGTGCGGACTCCATCACCGCCGCGACCGCCTTGGAACCGGCCAGGAGGACGGTTCCTGCAACGGCGAGAGCGATGAAAGCGACCAGGAGGGCACCGTTCAGCGGCGTCTCCGCCCACGACTCGTCGAAGATCAGCGGCGCCAGCAGCACCGGCACCAGGATCTGCGCCGTGAACATCGTCGGTGCCACGTGGATGGCCGGCCGCCGCTGCAGGGCGCTCATCTCGCTCAGCAGGGCCAGGCTCTCCGAGCCGGCGGCGGTGGCGAGCCAGAGCGCCGCGACGGCGACGGTGCCGGCGGCAAGCTCGTCGCTCAGAAGCTTGCTGGCGATCGCCGTCCAGGCGTACCCGCAGCCGGCGCTGAGGGTGGCGAGCAGGCCGAGCCGCCGGACGTTCCCGGCCAGCGGCTTGCGCAGCAGGTAGGGGGCGAGCAGCGGCAACGCCACGACGACCAGCGCGAGCGCGAGCGCCGCGGCGCCGGCATGGTCGGTGCTGCGTTCGGGTGCGACCGCGGCGACGCCGCCGATTCCGGCGACGATCGCCGCCAGCGCGACCAGCTCGCGCCGCGCCGGCTTCTCCCCCAGCCGGGTCGCCCCCAGCCACATCAGCAGCACCAGTCCGCTCGCCAGGCACGGCTGCACCACGGTCAATGGCGCCAGCAGCAGCGCCGCGATCTCGAACGGCCACCCCGCCAGCCCCAGCGCCGTCGCCCCCAGCCAGCGCCGGTTCCGCAGCAGCCGGCCCAGCAGCGACAGCCGCAGCCCGTGCTCCCGCGGCTCCTTCCGCGCCTCCAGCGCCTGCAGCGCGATCGAGCCGTTGTAGAGCAGCGACGCCATAATCGCCGCGGCTATGCCCAGCGCCAGCACGGCGGCAACCTATCGGGCTCCGGCTAGTGGTAATGCACACCGATGAAGCCGACGCCGAGCCCTGCCCCTGACAGCAGGACGACGACAGCGGCAGCCACGGTTTCCGAATCGGCGCCTGCGAGCGCCAGCCCACCCATCAGCACAGCCTCCAAAAGGAGGACTCCGGTGAATAAAAATATGAACGCCCGTCTCTCGCTCATTTCAACCTCCCGAATACAAAACATTACTGGAAGAGACAACTAGCAGCCAGCAGGATCCCGAGTGCGCCCACGAAGCCGACGAGTCCTCCGATCACGGTGAAAGCCCGCACCGTCTGATCGTCTTTCCGCATCAGAGCCGGGGGCGCCTGACCGAGAAAGCCACACACCGCGATCGCTGCAGCCATCAGCCCAAGACCGCTCGTCATGTGGTCGATGAAAGACCCGACGGGAAGCACCCGCCGACCGTAGGGCTCAAATCCGCGCGCGTGGCGCGCAGATCGTGCCGTTAGGGGAGCAGCTTCGCTACGAGATCAGGTCTCTTGGTACAGCGGCCCGTCGCCGCCCTCGGGCAGCGTCAGGCGGCCACCCTTGGCGGTGATCGCGCCGCACTGGACGCAGTTGGAGGCGGTGACGTGGACGTCGACCTCGGCCGCGCCGCTTTCCAGCTGGTCCTCGGGGATCTCGTAGACCTGGGCCGGACACATCGAGACCCAGGTCTGCGCGACCTCGCGTGGCACGTGGGTCTGGATGCGGATGTGGTTGGGGGCGTCGTCGCGGGTGGCGTTGCCGGAGAGGAAGACCGAGTCGAGCTTGTTGAAGGTCACCTCGTTGTCGGGCTTCGGGTACCGCTCGGAGGCGTTGCCGATGAAGACGGCCGGCTCGGCGTTGTCCTCGACCTTCATGTGGCCGGGCGGGAAGCTGCCTTTGCTGGCCACCAGAGCGTTGGCGACGATCCCGCCTTTGATCAGGCCCTTGGTCAGCGGCTGCTTCATGTTGCGGGACCTGTAGAGGTCCTTCTCGATCTCCGAATTGCGGATCATGCCGTCGTAGCTTTCGAAGTTGACCGAGTCGATGTCCTTCTTCAGCGACGCGACGATCGCTTCCGCCGCGTACATCCCGGCGTGCATCGCGTAATGGATGCCCGCCAGCTCGGCGATGTTGACCATCCCGGCGTTGTCGCCGGCGACCAGCATGCCCGGCACCGAGAACCGCTTCGGCAGCGCCCAGTAACCGCCGGATGGGATCGTCTTCGCGCCCCAGCCGACCCGCTTGCCGCCCTCGATGATCTTGGCGATGAAGGGATGCTGCTTGAAGCGCTGCAGCTCGTCGTGAACCGAGAAGGTGGCGTCGGTGGTGTCCAGCCCGACGACCAGGCCGAAGCAGACCTTGTCCTCGCCCATCGGGTAGATGAAGCTGCCGCCGGCCTCCTTGTACCTGCCGCCCCAGCGCAGCGGCCAGCCGAGCGTGTGGATCACCCGGTCCAGCGGCTTCGGAACCTCCCAGATCTCCTTCACCCCGAGCTCCCACGCCTGGGGGTCGGACCCCTCGCGCATGCCGAAGTAGTCGTAGGCGGCGTAGGTGAGGTGGCCGATGGTGCCCTCGGCCAGCACCGTCGCCTTGGCGACGACGTCGGAGCCGGGCTCGAAGTTCCCGAGCTCCTGGCCCTCCTTGCCGCGGCCGCGGTCGCCCGAGCGCACGCCGCGGACGATCCGGTCCTCGACCAGCAGCTTGGTTGCCGCGGTCTCGGTGAGGATGTAGACACCGGCCTCTTCGGCTTTTTCGGCGAGGAAGCGGCCGAGTTTGGAGACCGACATCGTGTAGGTCCCCTCTTTGCGGAAGTTGGGCGGTGGCGGCTTCAGCGGGAACGCTTTGCTCTTGGTGAGGAAGTAGGTCGCGTCCTTCGTCACCTCCTGGTAGACCGGCGGCCAGTCGGCCGGGTCGAGGTCGGGGAAGAGCCTGGTCATCGCCGAGGGCTCGACGTTGGCGCCGGAGAGCAGGTGGGCCCCGGCGACTTTGCCCTTCTCGATCACCGCGACCGGGACTTCCCCCAGCTTCTCGGTCAGCTCCGGCTCGTCCTCCAGCAGCTGCATCAGTTTGTTGGCGCAGGCGAGCCCGGCGGGACCGCCGCCGACGATCGCGATGCCGACCTCGATCCGCTCGTCCTCGGGATCGGTCGGCGCGGCGATCACGTCGGCGCTATCGAAGGGCGGGGGGTAGTCGATCGGTCTCACAGCCGGCATCGTTCAGCTCCTATCGGGGTCGGGTGGGGCGAGCGAGGGGGCCCGCAGGCCCCCGGCCGCTCAGCCGCCCTTCTTCGCTTTGATCGCCTCGGTCAGCTTGGGGACGATTTTGTGCAGGTCGCCCACCACGCCGAGGTCCGAGAACTCGAAGATCGGCGCGTTCGGGTCCTTGTTGATCGCGAGGATGTTCTCCGAGTTCTGCATCCCCACCTTGTGCTGGATCGCCCCGGAGACGCCGGCGGCGAGGTACAGCTTCGGCGCCACCGTCTTGCCGGTCTGGCCGATCTGGGCCGCGTAGGGGTACCAGCCGGCGTCGACGACCGCGCGGGTCGCGGCGACGGCGCCGCCCATCGAGTCGGCCAGCTGCTCGCAGAGCTCGAAGCCCTCTTTGGCGCCGAGACCGCGGCCGCCGCCGACCAGGATGTCGGCGTCCTCGATGTTGACGTCGGCGCCGCGCTGCTCGCCGCGCTGCACCAGCTTCGCCTTGCTCGACCACTCCGAGAGCTCGACGTCGACGTCGACGACCTCGGCGCTGCCGCCGCTCTCCTTCGCGTCGAAGGCGTTGAGGCGGCCGATGATGATGCCGGGCTCCGAGACGTAGCCGACGTCGGCGATCTCGGAGTCCTGCAGGATCGGCCGCTCGACGACCAGCTTGCCGTCCTGGACCTTGACGCTCGTGACCTCCATCGTCACCCCGGCGTCGAGACGCGCGGTCAGCCCGGCCCCGATCTCGAAGCCGAGCAGGCCGCCGCCGAAGAGAGCGTAGGAGAAGCCCTGGTCCTGGATGACCTTGGCCATCGCGTCGACGATCGGCTGGGCGAGGCCCTCGGGGACGTCCTTGGCCCGGTAGACCTTGGCGGCGCCGTAGTTGCCGAGCGTCGCGCACTTGTCGTCGGCGACGTCGCCGACCACCAGGGCGGCCGCTTCGCCGCCGACTTCGCCGGCCAGCTTGGCCGCCTCGGAGATCGCCCCGAGCGAGTTCTTGTTGAAGTTGCCCTCGTCGTCGTGGAGGGCGTAAACCAGGATGCCTGCCATTTAGATCAGCTTCCTCTCGTCGAGCCAGGCGACGATCTTTTCGACCGTCTCGTTGGTGTCCTCGTCCTCGATGATCTCGCCGGCCTCCTTGGCGGGCGGCGGGTTGAGCGCCAGCACCTTGGTCTTGGAGCCGTCCTCGCCGACGCTGCCGGCCTCGATGCCGACGTCGCCGGCCGCCTTCGAGTCGAGCGGTTTCTTTTTCGCGCCCATGATCGCTTTGAGGCTCGGGTAGCGAGGCTCGTTGATCGCGTCGCCGACGCTGATCACGGCCGGCAGCTCGACCTCGACGGTGTCGTAGCCGTACTCGGCCTGGCGCTCGCAGCGCAGCTTGCCGTCGGTCACGTCGATCTGGATCACCTGGGTCAGCGAGGGCATCTTCAGGTGGTCGGCGACGACGGCGCCGATCGTGTAGCACTCGCCGTCATCGGACTGCTGGCCGAGCAGGACCAGGTCCGGGCTCTCGGACTCGAGCACCTTGGCCAGCGAGTAGCCGGTGGCGCAGACGTCGGAGCCGGCGAGCGCGTCGTCGGAGAGGTGCACCGAGCGGTCGGCGCCGAGCGCCACCGCCTTGTGCAGAGCGCGCACGGCGGAGTCGGGGCCCATCGTCACCGCGACGACCTCCTCGACCGGAATAGCGCCGCCCTCCTTGATCTGCATGGCGGCCTCGATTGCATGGGTATCGAAGGGGTTGAGGTTCTTCTCACCGCTGCGGTCCAGTCGCATCGTGTTCGAGTCGATGCGCTTCTGGACGGCGGCGTCCGGTACCTCCTTGACCAGGACGCAGATCTTCAAGTTCGAGCCTCCTTGGCTGAGTCGCTTCTAGTTGCTTAAAGAGCGGTTGACTGACCAGTCAATCAGTCTATCTATACACGCTGACGTGTGC
>DASSOC010000002.1:0-64863 GCA_035700965.1 Solirubrobacterales bacterium | reverse complement strand
GACACGACTTAGAGAGAGTGAGCGACTAGTGCCAGGCAAACTGCGAGTGCTGCCCTTGGGCGGCCTCGGTGAGATCGGCAAGAACATGACCGTGATCGAGTACGACGGCCGGATCGTCGTGGTCGACACCGGGCTGATGTTCCCGACCGCGGAGATGCACGGGATCGACCTCGTGCTCCCCGACTTCTCCTACCTCCGCGACCGCGCCGAGGACATCGAGGCGATCGTCCTCACCCACGGGCACGAGGACCACGTCGGGGCGCTGCCCTACGTGCTGAAAGAGATCGGGATGCCGCCGGTCATCTACGGGGGCCTGCTGACGATCGGGATGGTCCGCTCCAAGCTCGACGAGCACAAGCTGGGGGAGGCGGCGCCGCTGCAGGAGCTGCCGCCCGGGGAGAAGGTGCGGTGCGGGCCCTTCGAGCTCGAGCTGATCCACCTCGCCCACTCGATTCCGGACATGCGGGCCGTCCTGCTGAAGACCGAGGCGGCCTCGGTGCTGATGACCGGCGACTACAAGTTCGACCAGACGCCGGTGGACGGGCGCCCGGCGGACGTCTCGCGCCTCGCCGAGCTCGGCAAGGAAGGCCTGACGCTCCTCTGCGGCGACTCGACCAACGCCGATCGGCCGGGGGTGGCCCCCTCGGAGTCCGCCGTCGGGCCGGCGCTGCTCGAGCAGTTCTCGCGCTGCAAGGGCAGGATCATCGTCACCTCCTTCGCCTCCAACATCCACCGCGTCCAGCAGGTGATCGACGCCGCTGCGCGGCTCGACCGCAAGGTCGCCCTGGTGGGGCGCTCGATGCGCAAGAACTTCAACATCGCCTCCAACCTCGGGATCGCGAACGCCCCCCAGGGGATCTTCATCCAGCCCCGGGAGATCGAGGACTTCCCCGACGAGAAGGTGGTCGTGATCTCGACCGGCAGCCAGGGCGAGCCGCTCTCGGCACTGCGGCGGATGGCCAACAACGACCACCGCGACGTGCAGCTGCACTCGGGCGACACGGTCGTCTTCTCGGCGACGCCGGTTCCCGGCAACGAGCGGGCCGTCAACGAGACCATCGACCGCATCTACGAGATCGGCGCCACCGTGATCACCGCCAAAGACGCGCCGATCCACGCCTCCGGCCACGGCTGGCAGGAGGAGCTGAAGCTGATGCTCAACCTGACCAGGCCGCGCTTCGTGCTCCCCGTCCACGGCGACTACAAGCGGCTGCGCCTGCACGCCGAGCTCGCCGAGGCGGTCGGGATCGAGCGCGAGCGCGTCTTCCAGGGGCGCAACGGCCTGCCGCTCGAGCTCGACGAGGGCGGGGCGCGCTTCGGCGAGGACATCCACGCCGGGGTCATCTACGTCGACGGGGTCAGCATCGGCGAGCCCGACGACGCCGCCCTGCGCGACCGCCGCGAGATCTCCGCCGACGGGATCTTCATCGTCGTCTCGACGATCTCCGCCGACGACGGCTCCATCGTCGCCGACCCCGAGGTGATCCTCCGCGGCGTCACCTTCATCGAAGGATCGGACACCGTGATCGAGGACCTCAAGGACCTGATCGAAGACCAGCTCGAGGGAGCCGCCAAGGCGGGCAACCGCGAGACGCACCTGATCGAGGAAGACCTCCACGAGGCAATCGGCAAGTTCGCCTGGCAGCGCCTGCGCCGGCGGCCCATGGTCCTGCCGGTCGTGATCGAGGTCTAGGCCACGAAAAAAGCCCGCCGGGGTGTGTCTGGGGAGAACCCCGGCGGGCCAGTGTGTCTCGTCCGCTGGAGAAACTAGGGCCGCTGGCTAAAGCGGCGCTAAAGGTTCCGAAGGCTCCCGGCTGGCGGCCAGCGGGATGCGAACGGTGAAGAGGGCACCGCCGCCGTCCGACTCGCCGGCCCGCACGGTGCCGCCGTGAGCGTCGGTGACCGCGCTCACGATCGCCAGGCCGAGGCCGGTGCCGTTGCCCGCCGCCCGGTCGGCGGGCCCCTCGCCGCGGACGAAGCGGTCGAAGACCTGCTCGCGCATCGCGGGCGGGATGCCGGGCCCGTCGTCTGCCACTTCGAGGACCGCGTCGCCGCCTTCCTCGCGCGAGCGAAGCTCCACGCAGGCATCCGGGGGCGTGTGGGATGCGGCGTTGTCGAGGAGGTTGAGCACCATCCGGTGGAGCTCGTCGCGGCTTCCCCGGACCGGCAGCGGCCTGTCGTTCTCGAGGACCAGCCGCCGCTCGCCCATCAGCGGGGCGGCCTCGGCCGCCGCTTCCCCGGCGATCTCGGCGAGGTCGCAGCGACCGTGGGCCTGCAGGCGCCCCGCGTCGGCGCGCGCCAGCAGCAGCAGGTCGCCGATCAGGCGCCCCATGCGGCGCGAGGAGCGCAGGGCCGAATCGACGACCTCGCGGCCTTCGGCGTGGTCGTCCTGGCGCAGCGAGGCCTGCAGCAGCTCGAGGTTGGCGAGCACGCTGGTCAGCGGGGTGCGCAGCTCGTGCGAGGCGTCGGCGACGAATTCACGCTGTTTCTGCATCGCGCCCTCGCGTTCGGCTCGCGCCGCGTCGAGGGAGCGAAGCATCTCCTCGAGCGTGCCGGCGAGTTCGCCGACCTCGTCTTCTGCGACCGGCTTCGGCATGTGCCGGGAGGGATCGCGGGTGGCGGCGATCTCGCGCGCCGAGGCCGTTAGGGCCGCGATCGGCCGCATCGCGCGGCCGGCGATCGCCACGCCGGCGAAGACCGCCAGCAGCGTGCCGCCGAGGATGCCGGCCGCGATCAGCAGCCAGACCCGGTCGATCGTGTCCTCGAGGTGGCTGACGTTGCGCCCGTACTGGACGTAGCCCGTGACCGCGCCGGCTTCGGAGGTGATCGCCGCCGTGGCGACCCGCGTGCCATGGAAGTCGTTGAGGCCGACTTCGGGGCTGCCGAGCGGCAGCTGGTTGGTGCTCTGCTTGATCACGTTGCCGTTGACGTCGAAGACCCGAGCCGAGGCGTCGTCGGGGAGGGTGAAGGCGTCGAGCGAGGGGCCGCGCAGCGCTTCGGGTTCCCCGAAGGCCGGGTAGACGACGCGGAATTCGCTGGCGAGGATCTGGACCGCGCTCCGCACCTCGCCGTTGAAGTCGTTGCGGATGCGCTGGGTCGCGATCTGGCCGATCACACCGCCGAAGAGCAGCAGGATCGCCAGCGTCAGGCCGGCCGAGACGACGGCGAGGCGCCAGCGCACCGGCCAGGAGCGTGGATGGCGGAGCCGCCGCCCGAAGCGCGCCAGCCGCTGAAGCGCGCCTCCCATCAGGCCTTGAGGACGTAGCCGGCGCCGCGCTTGGTGTGCAGGAGGCGCTCCTCCTCGCCGGCCTCGAGTTTGCGGCGCAGGTTCGAGATGAAGACGTCGATGGTGTTCGTCGCCGCCATCGGGTCATAGCCCCAGACCTCGTCGAGCAGGCGCTCGCGCGAGACGACGAGGCGCTCGTTGCGCATCAGGAACTCGAGGAGCTCGAACTCGCGGTTGGTCAGCTCGATCTCGCGATCGCCGCGACGGACCTCCCGCGTGTCCGGGTTGAGCGAGAGATCGCCGACCTCCAGCGAGGCCGCTCCGCGGGGCGGGCGGCGACGCAGGAGGGCGCGGATGCGCGCCAGCAGCTCCTGGCGCTCGAAGGGCTTCACGAGGTAGTCGTCGGCGCCGCTGTCGAGGCCGGTGACCCGGTCCTCGGTCTCGGCTCGGGCGGTCAGCATCAGGATCGGCACATCGCCGTCACTGCGCAATCGCCTGCAGACCTCGACTCCGTCCAGGCCCGGCAGGCCGAGGTCGAGCACGACCAGGTCGGGGACAAAGCCGGCGGCGACGTCCAGCGCCTCGATCCCGTCGGCCGAGGTGCGGACTTCATAACCCTCGTTGCGGAGCGAGCGGCGGAGGACGTCGGCGATGTCGACGTCGTCCTCGACGATGAGGACGCGCCCCCCTATCGAGTCGACTTCGGAAAGCACGAAAGCGATGGTAGCTGCGGAAAAGAGCGCTCGACGCGAGTTTTAGTGCGAATTTAGCTCGGGAGGGGAGCGGCGCCCGGCGTCGAACGGGGTCCCATGTTCGTGCGTAAGAAGCGCGCCGGCGGCGCCCGGCGGGGGAAAGCTGCTGCCAAACGCAAACCTAAAGCGAAGGGTGGGGGCGGGCTGCGGCTGCCGGCCGGGCTCGAGCAGCGCCATCTCGACCTGATCGCGCTCTTCCTCGTCGCCTTCGGCGTCTACCTCGTCTTCGTCCTCTTCTTCGGCTGGGAAGGGGGGAAGGTCGGCTACGGCGTTGAAACCGCCCTCGACTACCTCTTCGGCAGCATCGGCGCGCGCATCTTCACCCTGCTGCTGCTGGTGGTCGGCGGGATGCTCCTGACCGGCACCTCGGTCTCGGCCCTGGCACGGGGGATCGGCCGCGGCCTGAGAGCGATCTTCCGCGGCGCATTCGCCGGCGGTGACGCCGCCGCCCGCACCGTCGCCAAGACGCATGCGGACTGGCGCGAGCACCGCGAGGCCCGGGCCGAGGCGGCGACCCTGGCCGGCCCGACCGATGTGATGAGCGCTTACCCGGAGGACAACGAGGACTTCGAACCGACGGTTGCTCTGGCCGAGGAGGACGACTTCGACACCCAGCTCTTCGAGGCCGAGAGCGGGACCGAGACCCACGACCTCCCGGCTGAGGACGCGCCGGTTGACGGCGATGAGCTGAAGAACTACGACTCCGCCGACGCCGTCGCGGTGGTCGACGAGGGCGATCGCGCCCACGCCGGCCTGACCCCGATGGGCAACAAGCGCGGCGTGACGATGTCGGAGGAGATCGACTACCGACCGCCGCCGCCGAAGCTGCTCGAACGCGGCAAGGGCGACAAAGGCCCCGACCCGCGCGACCACGAAGCGGTCGGTCGCAAGCTGGTCGAGACGCTCGGCCACTTCGGGGTCGAGGCGAAGATCGTCGGCATCGTCAGCGGGCCCCACGTATCGCGCTTCGAGCTGCGGCTGGCGCCGGGGACCAAAGTCAAGAAGGTGACCGAGCTCGCCAACGACATCGCCTACGCCCTCGCCTCGACTGACATTCGCATCCTGGCGCCGATCCCGGGCAAGCAGGCGGTCGGCGTCGAGGTTCCGAACCGGACCCGGAAGATGGTCCGCCTCGGCGACATCTACGCCGGCCGGCCGGAGAAGACCTCGCCGCTGGTCGCCTGGCTCGGCAAGGGGATCGACGGCAACGCGGTCTGGACCGACCTCGCGAAGATGCCGCACGTCCTCGTCGCCGGCACCACCGGCTCGGGCAAGAGCGGCTGCGTCAACGCGATCCTCTCCTCGATCCTGATGCAGGCCTCGCCGAACGAGGTCCGCCTGGTCCTGGTTGACCCCAAGCAGGTCGAGCTCAACCACTACGAGAACGTCCCGCACCTGCTGACGCCGGTGGTGACCTCGCCGCGGCTCGCCGCCAACGTCCTCTCCAACCTGATCGGCGAGATGGAGAGCCGCTACGGGATCATGAGCGAAGCCCGTGCCCGTAACCTGGTCGAGCTGAACCGGGCCCGCCAGAAGAAGGGCGAGGCGCCGCTGCCGCACATCCTCTGCGTGATCGACGAGCTCGCGGACCTGATGATGGTCGCCCCGGCCGAAGTGGAGGACTCGATCATCCGCCTCGCGCAGAAGTCGCGGGCGACCGGGATCCACCTGGTCCTGGCGACCCAGCGGCCCTCGACCGACATCATCACCGGCACGATCAAGGTCAACATTCCCTCGCGGATCGCCTTCGCGGTCTCCTCGCAGACGGATTCCCGGGTGATCCTCGACCAGGGCGGGGCGGAGACGCTGCTCGGTCAGGGCGACATGCTCTTCCGCGGCGCCGGCACCTCGAAACTGGCGCGGGTGCAGGGCGCCTTCGTGACCGAGGAGGAGATCGCCCGCATCACCGGCCACTGGGCCAAGCAGGGCGAACCGGAGTTCGAGGACGAGCTGCTGGAGAGCCCGCAGGAGGCCGAGGGGGACGGGCGCGACGACGACTTCGACCCCGACAGCGACGATCTGCTCGACGAGGCGATCCGCTTGGTGGTGCAGACCGAAACCGCTTCGGTATCGATGATCCAGCGGCGCTTGCGGGTCGGCTACACCCGCGCCGGGCGGCTGATCGACATGCTCGAGCGGCGCGGCGTCATCTCCGGCTACGAGGGCTCGAAACCGCGCCAGGTTCTGATCACCCAGGCGGATCTGGCCCGGGTCATCGGCGGCGGCGAGGGCGAACCGGCGGCGGTCACCGTCGATTCCGAATCCGACGCGTAAACGCACGCACTTTGCGTATTTAGCCGCCGGGGCGCAGAATTGGGGCGTGGACGACTCCGTCGGCACCAAGCTGCGCGAGGCGCGCAGCCGGCGCAAGCTCAGCATCGCCGAGGTGGAAGCGGCGACGAAGATCCGCGGCCGCTACCTGCAGGCGATCGAGAACGATGACTGGGAGCAGCTCCCCGGCGACACCTACTCGCGGGCCTTCATCCGCACCTACGGGCGCTTCCTCGGCCTGGACGGTGACCGGCTGGCCGAGGAGCAGCGCCGCAGCAGGGGGACCGTGCGCCCGGGGGAACGGCTGCCGCGGGTCGATCCGCGCCCGCGTCGGGTCCCGAGGCGACGAGCGGTCGGCGGCCGGCGGGTGCCGCCCGGGGTGGTCGCCGGCGCGGTCGTCGCCCTGGTGGTCGCGGCGCTGCTGGCGATCGGCCTCGCGACCGGCGGATCGAACAGCGGCTCCGGCGTGGGGCCCGGATCCCACCCCACGGGGAAGGGCGAGGGTGCGAAGCATCGCGACAAGCGCGGTAAGCCGCCGCCCGCCGGGCACCTGCTGCTGCTGGCCGCGAAGGAAGAAGTCTGGGTCTGCCTGCTGAACGGCAAGGGCAACCCGCTCGTCGGCGGCACGATCCTGGCCGCCGGCGAATCGGAAGGGCCGTTCCGGTCCGGTAGCTTCACCGTTGCGCTGGGTAACGGCGCCGTGACCATGACCGTTGACGGAAAGCAGCAGAACCTTCCGGAACCGTCGAGCCCGATCGGGTTCGCGATTCGGGCTGACGGCTCGGTGCACGAACTGCCTGAAGGCGAACGGCCCACCTGCACGTGATCCGCGCCGGCATCGTCGCCACCGGGACCGAGGTCCTCACCGGCCGCATTGCCGATGCGAACGGGCCCTGGCTGTCGGAGCGGCTGGCCGAGCACGGGGTCGAGGTGGCTCACATCCTGATCGTCGGCGACCGCCCCGACGACCTCGAAGCAGCGCTTCGCTTCATGGCTGACGAGGGGATGGACCTGATCGTCACCAGCGGCGGGCTCGGGCCGACGGCGGATGACCTGACGGCGGAGATCGTCGGCCGCTTCGCCGGCCGGCCGATGGTTCTGGACGAGGCAATGGAGCGGAAGATCGCCAAGATCCTCGAGGGCTTCGCCAAACGCTTCCGCCTCGACGAGAAGGCGATGCTGGAGGCAAATCGCAAACAGGCGATGGTGCCCGAGGGAGCGACCCCGCTCGACCCGGTGGGGACGGCGCCGGGGCTGGTGGTGCCGGCGGGCGAGCGGGTCGTGATCGTCCTGCCGGGACCGCCGCGGGAGCTGCAGCCGATGTGGGGGGATGCCGTGAGGGTCCCCCGGGTGCAGGAGGTTCTGGAGCGGGCGGCGCCGCTGCGTGCCTACACGATGCGGATGTTCGGGGTCCCCGAGTCCGAAATCGCCAGGAGCCTGCGGGAGATGGAGTCTGAGGGGATCGACCTGGAGGCGCTGGAGATCACCACCTGCCTGCGCAAAGGGGAGATCGAGATCGACGTCCGCTACCGCGACGAGGCGGGGTCGGTGGCCGAGGCGGTGCGGGCGGAGCTGCTGCGGCGGCACCCTCGCGAGACGTTCAGCGTCGACGGCGAGACGATCGACGCCCAGGTGGCGACGCTCCTGCTCGGCCACCGCCTGGCGCTGGCGGAGTCCTGCAGCGGCGGCCTGCTGGCGGCGCGGATCACCGACCTGGCGGGCGCCTCGGAGTACTTCGCGGGCGGCGTCGTCGCCTACTCGAACGCGGCGAAGGCCGATCTGCTGGGGGTCGATCCAGATCTGATCGAGGCGAAAGGGGCCGTTTCGCCGGAGGTGGCGGAGGCGATGGCGATCGGCGCCCTGGAGCGCCTTGACGCCGACCTCGCGGTTTCCGTCACTGGCATCGCCGGACCGAGCGGGGGAAGCGAGGAGAAGCCGGTCGGCTACGTCTGCTTCAACGCCCGGCTCGCCGACGGAACTTCGATCGCCCGGGACCCGATCCTCCCCGGTGGCAGGCCCGACATCCGCGAGCGCTCGGCGCTGGTCGGGATGCACCTGCTGCGCCAGCTCCTAGGTGAGGGAATCGGCGCAAAGTCGTAGCCGAAAATTTGCAGTAGAGCGTTGTTTCGTGCGTTCCCGCCCCGTAGCTTGGCCGCCATGGTCAAGGAGCGGTCGAAGAGCCCCCGGGTGCGCCTGTTCGTCGCGCTCGATCTGCCCGACGACGTCCGCGAGGGGATCGTGGCCTGGGGGAGAGGGGCCTTGACCGACCCGGCGCTGCGGCCGGTCCCAGCGGAGGCGCTCCACATCACGCTCGCGTTTCTCGGCTACCGACCGGAGAAGGAGGTTGCGGCGATCGCCGAGGCGGTGCGCGAGAGCGCCGCGCCGGCGCCGTGGCTGGAGCTGCGCGACCCCGAGCAAAGGCCACCGCGAGGGAGGGCACGGCTGTACGCTCTGCCGGCGGTCTCCCCCGGCGCCGAGGCGCTGCAGGCCGGGCTCCAGCAGAGGCTTGCCGGGGAAGGCTTCCACAAGCCCGAGAAGCGGCCTTTCTGGCCGCACGTGACCGTGGCTCGGATCCGTCCCGAGGCGCGCGGATCGAGGCGACCGGCGGTCGTCTCGGAACCCCCGGGAGCGATTCCCGAGGGGCTGCAGGAGCCCCGGATTTCTGTCCGGATGACGCTTTACCGTTCTGTCCTTCAGCCGGCCGGTGCGTGCTACGTGCCGCTGGCGCAAGTCAAGCTGCCTGGATGAAGGCAGCAGCGAGGTGATCTAGAAATGGCTGAGAGAAAAGGGAATTTGAATGACGTCTCCGCGAAGGAGGCGAAAGCGAAGGACGCTGCACTCGAGAACGCGGTCGGAGGCATTCGCAGAGAGTTTGGCGAGGGCGCGCTCATGCGTCTGGGCGACAAGGGGACGGTTAAGGTAGAGGCGATCCCCACGGGCTCCCTCGCGCTCGATCTGGCGCTTGGCATCGGCGGCGTTCCCCGTGGCCGCATCGTCGAGATCTTCGGTCCGGAGTCCTCCGGCAAGACGACGCTCGTCAACCACATCATCGCTCAGGCCCAGGCGATAGGCGGCGTCTGCGCCTTCATCGACACCGAGCACGCGATCGACCCGGTCTACTCGCGGGCGATCGGAGTCGACACCGATGAGCTGCTGGTCTCTCAGCCCGACTATGGAGAGCAGGCGCTGCAGATCGCCGATCGGCTGATCGCCTCCGGTGCGGTGGACGTGGTTGCGATCGACTCGGTTGCGGCGCTGACGCCGAAGGCGGAGCTCGACGGCCAGATCGGCGACACCACCGTCGGCCTGCAGGCTCGCTTGATGTCCCAGGCGATGCGCAAATTGGCCGGCAACCTCAACCGGACCAACACCGTCTGCCTCTTCACCAACCAGATCCGCGAAAAGGTCGGCGTCCAGTTCGGCTCGCCGGAGACCCAGCCTGGCGGCCGGGCGCTGAAGTTCTACGCCTCGCAGCGGCTCGACATCCGCCGGATCGAGACCCTGAAGGAAGGGACCGAGGCGGTCGGCAACCGGGTGCGGGTGAAAGTGGTCAAGAACAAGGTTGCCTCTCCCTTCCGCCAGGCGGAGTTCGACATCGAGTACGGGGTCGGCATCTCCCGCGAGGGCGGCCTGCTCGACTTCGGGATGGAACAGGACCTGGTGCAGAAATCGGGCTCGTTCTTCTCCTACGGCGAGACCCGGCTCGGCCAGGGCCGAAACAACGCCAAACAGTTCCTGGTTGACAACCCCGAGCTGGCGCTGGAGATCGAAACCAAGGTGCGGACGGCGCTGGGGATCGACGGCGAGGTGCCGGGGGCGAGCGACGAGCAGGCCGAAACGGCAGTGCCGGCGGCCGAGGCGAAGGCGGCATAGCCGGTCGCCTACCAGCCGGGCGGGCCAAAGGAGGAGATGGCCGGCCGCGACCCTGAAGGACCCGCCCCCAAGCCCCCTTCTCCTGTTCCTTTTCGTCGCATAGCCACCCAAAAGGAACAGGACAGCGGCTGCTAGCGACGTCCGGGGCCCGCGAGTCCTGCCTGAGGACGGTCCGGCCGCCAACCTCTATAGGATCACGCCGCTTCCATGAGCAACGAAACCCTTTTCTACATCTGCGGCTGCGTCCTCGCCGTCTCGGCGGTCTCGGTCAGCCTCATCGGCCTCAAACTGAGGGACTTCCCGGGGAAATTCCTGCCGGTGATCGTGCTCTGGTTTGCCCTCTTCGTCGGCGGCGCGACGACCTTTGCCGTTCTGCATGCCCAGGACGAGGAAAAGGCGAAGGCCGCAGAGCTCCACGAGGCCGGTGAAGAAATCGAAAAGGGTCAGACCTCCGGCCCCTACGAAAACGAAGGCGGCGCCCAGGGCGGCGAAAGCGAGGAACTCGAAGAACAGGCTGAAAAGGAAGCCGAAGGGTCTGTTCAGGGAGAAGAACCGGTTGGTCCGACCGAAGGCGAAACCGGCAAGAAGGAATCGGGCGGCGGCGCCTCGACGACCCTCGACCTCGAAGCGAGCGAAACCGCCCTCGCCTTCGACACGACCAAGCTGACCGCCAAGGCGGGCCAGGTCACGATCGACTTCAACAATCCCTCCGCGATCCCGCACAACGTCGTGATCGAACAGAACGGCAAGGAAATCTCGGGCTTCGAACCGATCGCCGAAGGCGAAGAATCCGAGACCGCCGACCTCAAGCCCGGCACCTACACCTTCTTCTGCTCCGTCCCCGGTCACAGGCAAGCAGGCATGGAAGGAACCCTGGTCGTCAAGTAGCGCCGCGGCGTCGCCCGCGTCGCTAACCTCGCCTCTGTGAGCGCGAAGAAGTTCCACGTCACCACCTTCGGGTGCCAGATGAACGTGCACGACTCCGAGCGGATGCGGGGGATGCTGACCTCGCTCGGCTACGAGGAGGCGCCGAGCCGCGAGGGGGCCGACCTGATCCTCTTCAACACCTGCTCGATCCGCGAGTCCGCCGACAGCCGCTTCATCGCCCACCTCGGACAGGCGAAGCGGCTGAAGGGGGAAGACCCCGAGCGGATCGTCGGGGTCGGCGGCTGCTGGGCGCAGTCGGTCAAGGAGGAGGTCTTCGAGCGCTTTCCCTTCGTCGACGTGGCCTTCGGCCCGGGACAGATCCACAAGCTCGCCGAGTTTCTCAACAGCGACTCGCTGAGCGCCCAGGGCTACTTCGAGTTCGAGGATTTCTCCGGCCACCTGCCGGCCCGCCGCGAGCGGCGGTTCCAGGGCTGGCTGCAGATCTCCCAGGGCTGCAACTGCGCCTGCTCCTACTGCATTGTCCCCTCAACCAGGGGGCGCGAGGTCAGCCGCGATCCCGACGAGCTCCTCGCCGAGGCGGAAGCGCTGGCCGCCGACGGCGTCGTCGAGGTGACGCTGCTGGGCCAGAACGTCAACAGCTACGGCCGCGATCTGCCCAAGGCGAAGCGGGCCGGCTTCTCCGAGCTGCTGCGGCGGGTCGACGCGGTCGAGGGCATCGAGCGGATCCGCTACACCAGCCCGCATCCGAAGGACATGAAGGAGGACGTGATCCGCGCTCACGCTGAGCTGCCGGCCCTCTGCGAGCAAATCCACCTGCCTCTGCAGTCCGGCTCCAGCGCGGTTCTGAAACGGATGCGGCGCACCTACGACCGCCAGCGCTATATGGACCGGGTGGCGCTGATCCGCGAGCTCGTGCCTGACTGCGCGATCACCACCGACATCATCGTCGGCTTTCCCGGCGAGACCGAGGCGGACTTCGCCGAGACGCTGGAAGTGGTGGAGGAGGTCGGCTACGACGGCGCTTTCACCTTCATCTTCTCGCCGCGGCGCGAAACCGAGGCGGCGAAGATGGGCGCGCAGCTGCCGCATCCGCTGAAGGTCGAACGGATGGAACGGCTGGTCGAGGTGGTCCAGCGCCGGGCGGCTGAGCGGGCGCAGCGCTTCGTGGGGCGGATGCTGGACGTGCTGGTCGAAGGGACGAGCCGGACGGACGAGACCAGGCTGCGGGGGCGGACCCGGCACGGCAAGGC
This sequence comes from Solirubrobacterales bacterium, assembly GCA_035700965.1. GTDB lineage: Bacteria > Actinomycetota > Thermoleophilia > Solirubrobacterales > 70-9 > VAYN01. Next base: position 52,603 of record DASSOC010000002.1, on the reverse strand, counting down.
GGTCAACTTCGACGGCGAAGCGAGCCCGGGCGAATTCGTCCCGGTCGCGATAGACAGCGCCACCTCGCAGACGCTGAGCGGGGTCTCGGCCCGCCCGCTCTCCCATCTTCTTTGAACGTAATCGCGATCTTCGGCCCCACCGGGGTCGGCAAGACGGGGGTGGCGATCGCGCTCGCCGAGCTGCTGAGGGAGCGGGGAGAGGATCCCGTGGCGGTCAACTGCGATGCGCTGCAGGTCTACGAGGGGCTGGGAGTGCTGACGGGTGCGGCGAGTGCCGAAGAGCAGGAGCGGCTGGAGCACCGGCTGCTCGGGTTCGTGCCGATCGCGGCCGACTTCTCGGTCGGGGACTACATGCCGCTGGCGCATGCGGAGATCGACGCCGCCCTGGCAGCGGGGCGGCGGCCGATCGTCGTCGGTGGGACGGGCCTGTACCTGCGGGCGGCGCTGGCGGAGCTGTCGCTGGAGAAGGTGCCGCCGGAATCGGCGGACTCGGAGCTGTGGTCGCCGCGGACCAGGCACCCGACGGCGATCTTCGGTCTCGACATGGACCGGGCCCGGCTCTACGAGCGGATCGACGCCCGGACCGAGGCGATCGTCGCCGCCGGGGCCGCCGGGGAGGCCCGTCGCGCCGACGCCCTCGGCCCCGGCCGCACCGCCCGCAAGGCCCTCGGCTTCGACGAGCTCCTCGCCGGCGACCTGGAGACGATGAAGAAGCGCTCCCGCAACTACGCCCGCCGCCAGCTCACCTGGATGCGCAAGATCCCCAACCTCCACGCGATCGATCGCACCGGTCTGAGCGACGCGGAGGTCGCCTCGCGAATAGGCTGCCGCGCGTGAAGTTCGAGAAGTGGCAGGCGCTTGGCAACGACTACCTGATCCTCGAGGCGGAGCGGCTCCCCTGGGAGCTGACGGCGACGCGGATCGAGTGGCTCTGCGATCAGCATTTTGGGGTCGGCGCCGATGGGGTGCTGCTGCTGGCAAGGAGCGGGGACCCGGAGTTCGTCGCCGAGCTGCGGATCTTCAACCCCGACGGCTCCGAGGCCGAGCTCTCCGGCAACGGCGCCCGCGAGGCGATCCTCTACCTGCGCCGCCATGGCTGGACCGGCGAGGACGAGTTCACCATCGGCACCGTCGCCGGGCCGATCCGGCCGACGATCACCGGCGAGCTGACCTGCTCGGTCGACATGGGCCGAGCTTCGACCACCTCGAAGGACTTTCCCTCCGGCGGCGAGGACGGGCGCGGCACCCTGGAGGCGGGCGGCCGCAGCTGGGAGTTCCAGCACGTCTCGATCGGCAACCCGCAGTGCGCGATCGTCGTCGGCGAGGAGCTCGACCAGCTCGACCTCGGCGCGCTCGGCCCCGGGATCGAAGCCAACGGGCTGTTCCCCAACCGGACCAACGTCTCCTTCCTCGCGATCGACGGCAGCCGGGTCCGCGCCAGGATCTTCGAGCGCGGCGTGGGGGAGACGCTCTCCTCGGGTACCGGCGCCAGCGGCGCCGCCGTGACCGCCTTTCTGCGCGGCTCGCCGAGCCCGATCACGGTCGAGCTCGAAGGCGGTGAGCTGACCGTCGAGATCGGCGAGGACCTCCGGGTCCGCCTCGACGGCTGGGCCGAGCCCGTCTTCGCCGGCGAGCTCGCGCCGGAGCTGCTGCAGGCGCTGGCCGGGCTGAGCGGCGACTGACCGCCGGCCGGCCGGCGGATCGCATAGATTCCCCGCCTCGCATGGGCATCTCCGACCCCTCAAAGCGCCTGGCGGCCATTCCTCCGTACAAGTTCCAGGAACTCGAGCAGCAGATCGCCGACAAGCGCGCGGCCGGGATCGACGTGATCAGCCTCGGGATCGGCGACCCCGACCAGCCGACCTACCCGCACGTCGTCGAGGCGATGCGGGAGGCGGTCGCCGACCCGGCCTACCACCGGTACCCGAGCAACCGCGGCCGCGACGAGTTCCGGCAGGGATTCGCCGATTTCTACGGCCGCCGCTTCGGCGTCGAGATCGACCCGAAGTCCGAGGTGATCCCGGCGATCGGCGCCAAGGAGTGCATCTACAACCTCTGCTTCGCCTTCCTCGACCCCGGCGACGTCGCCCTCGCCTCCGACCCCGGCTACCCGGTCTACACCGGTGGCCCGATCCTCGCCGGCGCCAGCGCCGAGCTGCTGCCGCTCGTGCCCGAGCTGGGCTTTGCGCCGGATCTCGCCGCGGTTCCCCCGGCGGTGGCCTCCCGCGCCCGCCTGATGTTCGTCAACTACCCGAACAACCCGACCGGCGCGATCGTCCCCGAGGGCTTCTTCGAGAGCGTCGTCGACTTCGCCAGGGAGTACGAGATCCTCGTCGTCCACGACAACGCCTACTCGGAGACGACCTACGACGGCTACGTCGCCCCGAGCTTCCTCGCCACCCCCGGCGCCAAGGACGTCGGCGTCGAGGTCTTCTCGCTCTCCAAGGGCTTCAACATGACCGGCTGGCGCTGCGCGGCGATCCTCGGCAACGCCGAAGCGGTCCAGACCTATTGGCGGCTGAAGACGAACGTCGACTCCGGCCTCTTCGAGGCGATCCAGATGGCTGGCGCCGCCGCCCTCGCCGGTCCTGACGAGCCGCTGCGGCGGATGAACGAGACCTACGCCCGCCGCCGCGACCTCGTCGTCTCCGCCCTGGACGAGATCGGCGTCCGGGTCGCCTCGCCGAAGGGGACGATCTACGTCTGGGCGCCCGTTCCGGCGGGCCACACCTCGACCTCCTTCTGCGAGCTGGTGCTCGAGGAGGCCGCCGTCGTGATCTCGCCCGGCTCCATGTACGGGCCGAGTGGCGAGGGCTTCTTCCGCATCGCCCTGACCGCGCCCGACGACCGCATCGAAGAGGCGGTCGAGCGGATGCGCGAGCACCTGAGCTGATCCTTTCCCGAACGGGAAGGACCCAGGGCGCCGAGCGACCCTGCTGGGCGTTTTTTCCCGAACGGGAACAAGGGCCGGGTTTCCGCCGGAATCGTTGCCATATTTTCCCGAGCGGGAAAATGGACCTTCTGCGGATCGAAAACTCCAACGAGCTGGGTGCCGCGATACGCGGGCGACGGCATCAGCTCGAGCTGACCCAGGAAGAGCTGGCGGACGTCGCCCGCGTCAGCCTGCGCTTCGTCAGCGAACTCGAGCGCGGCAAGGAGTCGGCCCAGTACGCGGGGATCCGGCGGGTGCTCGACGCGCTCGGGCTGGGTCTCTACCTGAAACCGCGATGAACGCCCTCGACGTCTACCTGCACGATCGCCGGGCGGGTCTCCTCGAGCGTCTCGAGAACGCCCGGCTGCGTTTTTCCTACGACCGCGCGTGGCTTGCCGAAGCCGCCGCTCCGATCTCGCTTTCACTCCCCTGAGCGAGGAGCCCTACGAAAATCTTGCCGGCCTTTCTTCCGCTCCTACGGCCGCCGCCTCGGCCGCAAGATGGCGATGAAGTACGGCGGGGAGTGCCGGCCCGAATGGATTCGGCGACGCCATCTCGACCGCCTGGGCGACGACCTGGGCATCGCCACGCGGCGCATGAGGATCCGCGCGCTCGAGATGGCCGAGCGCGTCGGCGATCTCCGCCCGACGGCCCGCGAGGAGCTGCCGGCGGACTGGCGGGGCGCGCCGATTCTCGATGCGATCGACGAGACGGTGGAGGAGATGAGCGACGTGCTGCGCCGGGCCGCCCGGGAGGCCCCGTAGAAAGGGGACCTCCGGGCGCCCCAGGCTGTCAGGCGCCGGCCATCGCCAGGGCGCCCTGGCGATGGCGCCAGTCGTTGAAAGTCGTGCTCCAGGCCGCTTCGGCGAGTCTCGCCTGACCGGAGATCGACGGGTGGAAGTAGTCGGCGGTCGAGTTGGCGAAACCGGGGCCGAAGACCGGGACCAGGTTGAAAGGCGGGACGTTCAGCCCTTCGGTGTTGGTGACGTTGGCAACGTCGGCGGTGCTGAATTCCGAGTCGAAGACCGCGTTTTCGTCCCAGATGCAGCGCTTGAATTCGGCGCACACTTCTTCCAGGGCGGCGTTGTACGCGATCACCTGTTCACGGAAGGCGCCGCGGCGCGCTTCGTCCGCCGGGGCGGTCGAGAGCGGGTTGGCGAGCAGTCCCTGGCAGACGTTGAAGAGCTGCCAGCGGGTGAGCGCGTTCTGGTCGGGCGGTTCGGTGAAGATGGTCCGCAGCTGGTTGATGTCGGGGATGCTCATCAGCTGGACGTAGACCTGCCGGTTCGCTGAGACCAGGGTCTCGAGCGCTTCGCGCACCTGGGCGCGGAAGGTCGCCGTCGCCGTGGGGGTGCCGGCGCAGGCGTCGTTGGCGCCGATCTCGATCAGGACGAAGTCGGGATTCTGGCTGGCTGCGGCCTGAGCCTGGCCCAGCAGGTTGACCGCGCGGGCGCCGGAGACGGCGTCGTTGTAGGCGGTCAGCGGCTGGGGTGAGATCGCGTCGAGCCGTTCCCTGACGCTGTCGACCGCGGGGTTGGCCCCGGTCGCCCAGGAGTTCTTCGGGCAGTCGAGCGCCGGTCCGGTCGGGCAGCCCGGCCCGCTGGTGTTGTAGCCGCGGGTGATCGAGTCGCCGAGCGCGGCCATCACCCGCGGCGGCTTCGTCGCCCCGGCCGGCGCGGCCAGCAGTGCGAAGTTGATCGAGAGTGCGATCAGCGCGACGACCGCGCGCCGCAACAGCGAGATGCCGGTCATTCCTCGTCCTCCTCCTGGTTTCCCTGGGTCGGACGCCTCCGCGTCCTCGAGCTGCCAGGGACCAGGTACCCGGCCTGGGGGGACATAACACTGCGGCAGCTCAGGCGGCGGGTGCTTCCTCGCGCTCGGCCTTCTTGCGCCAGTAGCGGTCGAGGCCGGACCACTGGTAGGCGGTGGGAACCGCCTGCAGCAGCTCGTCGAAAGTTTCGCCCCCGATGCCTTCGCCGGCGAGGGCGCGGCGTATCCGCGCCTCGTTGTCGGCGTCGTAATCCTCCTTCGACAGGTGACGGGCCAGGTCCGCCTCCTCGCGCAGCCTCTCGCGCACCTGGTCGAGGTGAGCGGGGACGTCCTCGTCGATCGAACCGAAGTGGGTCAGCGCCAGCCGCTGCGGCTCCCAGGCGGCGACTGCCTCCAGCGAGGCTTCCCAGGCCTCGACGTCGATGTCGGGCGGCGGAGTGGGGGGCACGACGAGCTGCGAGGGCGGGATGCGGCAGGCGGCGACGTCGCCGGTGAAGGCGGTGCCGGAATCCTCGTGGAAGTAGGCGACGTGGTGGGAGGCGTGGCCAGGGGTGTAGGCGACCTTCATCCCAAGCACGGTCTCGCCGCCCCGCAGGACCCGGACGTTGCCCTCCGGCACCGGCAGGATCTCGCCCCACAGGTACTCCATCTGGTCGCCGTAGAGACGCTCGGCGCTTGCCAGGAGCTTCGAGGGGTCGACCAGGTGCGGCGCCCCGCGCTCGTGCACGTAGACCTCGAGCTCCGGCCAGCGCCGCACCAGAGCCCCGGTCGCAGCGGCGTGGTCGAGGTGGATGTGGGTCAGCAGCAGCGCCCGCGGCCGCTCGCCCCCGATCGCCTCCAGAAGGGTGGACAGAGAACACTCAGGGCCCGGATCGACCAGCGCCCCCTCCACCTCCCAACATCCAATGACATGGGGCCGCCCCAAGTGTTCGACATCTATCAGGCGCATCGACGGCAGCTTACGGTTCGAGCCACTCGCACGGTCACAGGGGGCCGGGGGTAGGGGTCGGCGGACGCTCCCCGCTGTTGTCCGCCGACCCCTACCCCCGGCCCCCGCGTCGCCTGGCGGGTCAGTCGACGCTGCCGGCCGGCAGCCGGCCTTCCTCGGCCAGCATCGCCCGCAACCCCTCCTCGAGCCCGCGCGGCTCGTACCCCAGCTCGCGTTGCGCCTTGTCGTAGCGGGCCCAGAAGGTGACGCCGTCGGCCGAGGCGATCAGCTCGCGCAGGTTCGGCGGCTGCCCCATGACCCTGCCGACCAGGGGACCGATCGGGATCATCGCCTTCATCAGCGGCGTCGGGATCGCCCCGCGCGGCGGCTTGCGGCCGGTGAGCGCGGCGACGACGCCGATCGCCTCCTTCATCGTCGTCGCCGGGCCGCTGATCACGTAGGCCTCGCCGGCCTTGCCCTTGTCGAGGGCGAGGAGGATGCCGCCGGCGATGTCCGCGACGTGGGTGAGGCAGATCCCCAGCTCGGGGAACGGCATCAGCGGCATCTTCCCGGAGAGGAACTGGTCGAGCAGCTGCCCGACCGAGGAGGTGTCGCCGGGTCCGTAGACGCCGCCCGGCTGGACGATCACGCAGGGCAGCCCCTCGCCGATCAGCCGCTTGGCCACCTGGTGGGCTTCCCACTTGGTTTCCTCGTAGGCGGAGGTGAAGCTGTCGGCCGGGTGCTCGTAGGACTCGTCGACGATCCGGCCGCGGGTGTTGCCGAAGACGCCGACGGTGGAGACGTAGACGACCTTCGGGATCTTCAGCTCCAGCGCCACGCCGAGCACCCGTTCGGTGCCGCCGACGTTGGCCTCGCGCATCGCCGGTCGCTGCGAGGGCGGGATCCCGACCTCGTAGACGGCGGCGGCGTGGATCACCGCCTCGCAGCCCTCCATGCCCTGGCGGATCGCCCGTTCGTCGCCGAGATCGCCGCTGGCCAGCTCGCAGCCGAGCTCGCGCAGGCCCGCCGCTTTGCCCGGGCTGCGGACGAGGCAGACGACCTCGTCGCCGCGCTCGCGCAGCTGGCGCACCACCTCGCCGCCGATGAAGCCGGTCCCGCCGGTGACGAACACCTTCACGCCGAACACCCTATCCGGCCCGGGCCGACGCTTACAATTCCCCTGAGTGCAAGGTTCGAGAAACGGCCGGACGACTGAGACCCGCTACGCGGCGTCCTCCAACGGCGCGGGCGTCTCGAATTCGCGGGCCCGGCAGCGGGCGATGGTCATCTCCGTCATCGACGGGCGCGAGGACGGCGATCCGTTGGCCGAGTTGAAGGAGCTGCTGCGGACCGCCGGCGTCGCCACCGCCGGCGAGGCGACCCAGCAGCGCCCGCAGCCAGATCCCGATCGCTACTTCGGCCGCGGCCGCCTGCAGGAGCTGAAAGGGCAGATCGCCGCGGCCGGCGCCAACCTGGTCGCCTGCGACGACGAGCTCGCCCCCCGCCAGGAGCGCAACCTGGAGGCGGCGCTGGGGGTGCCGGTGGTCGACCGCACCAGCGTCATCCTCGACATCTTCGCCGACCACGCCCACTCGGCCGAGGGCAAGCTGCAGGTGGAGCTGGCCCAGCTCGAATACAACATGGCCCGCATGCGGGGCCTCTGGACCCACCTCGAGCGGCTCGGCGGCGGGATCGGGACCAGGGGACCGGGCGAGACCCAGATCGAGACCGACCGCCGGCTCGCCCGCAACCGGATCGCCGCCCTGCGCCGCCGCCTGGCCCAACTGGAGCGCAACCGCGGGCTCATGCGCGCCCGTCGCGAGCGCTCCTCGCTGCCGAGCGTCGCTCTTGCCGGCTACACCAACGCCGGCAAGTCGACCCTGCTGAACGCCCTGACCGGGGCCGAGGTCGAGGTCCGCGACCGCCTCTTCCACACCCTCGACCCGACCACCCGCACCTTCGAGCTCTCCGGGCGCGACGCCCTGCTGACCGACACCGTCGGCTTCATCGAGAAGCTGCCCCACCAGCTGGTCGAGGCCTTCAAGGCGACGCTCGAGGAGACCGTGCTTGCCGACCTGATCCTCCACGTCGTCGACGCCTCCGCCCCCGAGGAGCGGCGGCTGGCCGACATGCAGGCGGTCGACGCGGTGCTGGAGGAGATCGGCGGCGGTGAGAAGCCGCGGCTGCTCGTCCTCAACAAGGTCGACCTGCTGCCGGCCGAGGCGCGCCGTGAAGCCGAGCTCGACCACCCCGACGCGGTTCTCGTCTCCGCCCAGGAGGGGGAGGGTCTCGACGAGCTGCGCGAGCGGATCGAGCGGGCCTTCGAGGAGACCCTGACCGAGGTCGAGCTGCTGATCCCCTACTCGCAGGGAGGCCGGCTGCACGAGCTGCACGAGGTGGCCGGCGACCTCGAGCGGATCGACCGCGAGGACGGGGTGCTGGTCACAGCAAAGGTACCCTCGGCGGAGATGCACCGGTTCAGCGATCTGGCTGTGGTCTGAGTTGGCGCGGCGTTCAGGGGGAGGGTCGGCGGACAAAAGCGGGGAGTGTCCGGCGACCCTCCCCCTGAACGCCGAGACGCGCTGGTGAGGGTCCGGCGGACCCCTCCCCCTGGACCCGGGGCGCCGGAAGCCAGGTAGGCTCCCGGCCGGTGCAGCTTCCTGTTCTCAAGTTGAAAGATGGGGCGGTCCTGCCGTCCCGGGCGCATGAGGGGGATGCTGGGCTCGACCTCTACTCGTGCGAGGCGGCTCATGTCGGTCCCGGGGAGCGCTGGAGCGTCGGGACCGGGGTGGGGGTGGAGATCCCGGCAGGGCAGGCGGGGCTGGTGCTGCCGCGCTCGGGGCTTGCGCGCGACCACGGGATCGCCCTCGTCAACGCCCCGGGCCTGATCGATTCCGGCTACCGCGGCGAACTGCGGGTGCTGCTGCTCAACACCGATCCCGCCGAGACCTTCAAGGTCGAGCCCGGCGACCGGATCGCCCAGCTGGTGATCGTCCCGATCGCCACCCCGGAGGTGGTCGAGGCGCCGGCGCTGAGCGATTCGACGCGCGGCGAGGGCGGCTTCGGCTCCAGCGGGCGCTGAGCCTCAGACCTCGGCGTCGGCGAGTTGGGCGAGGAGGACAACCGCCCGCTCGACCGTCGCCCGGTCGGCCTCCGGCAGGTCCTCGATCGCCCGCTCCAGCCAGCCCTCGCGGCGCTGGCGTGAGGTGACCAGCAGCTCCCGGCCGCTCCCGGTGAGGGAGACGAGGGCGCGGCGGCGATCATCGGGGTCGGGGGTGCGCTCGACCAGGCCCTCGGCCTCGAGGTCGGAGACCGTCTGCGCCATCGACTGCGGGCGCATCCGTTCCCTGGCGGCGAGGTCGCTGACGCTCTGCGGCCCTTCGCGGTCGAGGCGGCCGATCACCGCGCCCTGAGCCAGCGAGAAGCCGTGCTCCGCGCGCAGGCGCCGCATCAGGCGCCCGAGCACGACCCGCAACTCGCCGGCCACGGGTGCGGCGTCGGTCGTGGTCGTCTGCACGCTTCCGACTATAGCGCCCAAATAGCCAGGCAAACTGAACAGGTTGCCTGTGTAATATCCCTGACGATGGATGACCGCTACAAGTGGATCGCCCTCTCGAACACGACGCTCGCGGTCCTGCTGGCGACGCTCGACGCCTCGATCACCCTGATCGCGATGCCGGACATCTTCCGCGGCGTCCACCTCGACCCCCTCATACCCGGCAACAGCTTCTACCTGCTGTGGATGATCCTCGGCTACCTGGTCGTCTCCAGCGTCCTCATCGTCAGCCTGGGCCGGCTGGGGGACATCTACGGGCGGGTTCGGATCTACAACCTCGGCTTCGTCATCTACACCGCGGCCTCGCTGCTGCTCGCGGTCGACTGGATGACCGGGCAGGACGGCGCCCTCTACCTGGTCGTCCTCCGCATCGTCCAGGGGATCGGCGGCGCCTGCCTGCTCGCCAACGCCGCCGCGATCATCACCGACGCCTTCCCCCCCGACCAGCGCGGGATGGCGCTAGGGATCAACAACATCGTCGGCGTCAGCGGCATGTTCGTCGGTCTCGTCCTCGGCGGCCTGCTGGCGCCGATCGACTGGCGCCTGGTCTTCCTGGTCTCGGTCCCGGTCGGCCTCTTCGGAACGGTCTGGGCCTACCTGAAGCTGGAGGAGCGCAGCGAGCCGAAGGCGGCGAAGATCGACTGGTGGGGCAACCTCACCTTCGCCCTCGGGCTGATCCTGGCGATGGTCTCGGTCACCTACGGCATCCGCCCCTACGGCAACTCGGCGACCGGGTGGGGGAGCCCGCGGGTGCTGGTCCTGCTCGCCGGGGCGCTGGTTTCGCTGGTCGCCTTCGCGGTGATCGAGCGGCGGGTCGAGGAGCCGATGTTCCGGCTGCCGCTGTTCCGGATCAGGGCTTTCAGCTTCGGCACCCTCTCGACCTTCCTCGCCGCCATCGCCCGCGGCGGGCTGATGTTCATGCTGATCATCTGGCTGCAGGGGATCTGGCTGCCGCTGCACGGCTACGACTACACCGAAGCGCCGCTCTGGGCCGGCATCTACATGCTGCCGCTGACCGTGGGAATGCTCTTCGCCGGGCCGCTCTCCGGCGTCCTCTCCGACCGTTACGGCGCCCGCCCCTTCGCCACCGGCGGCATGCTTGCCGCGGCGACCAGCTTCGCCCTCCTCACCCTGCTGCCGATCGACTTCCCCTATCCGCTCTTTGCCGCGATCCTGCTCTTCAACGGGATCTCGATGGGGATGTTCTCCTCGCCCAACCGCGCCGCCGTGATGAACAGCCTGCCGCGCGGGGACCGTGGCGCCGGCGGCGGCATGAACCAGACCTTCCAGAACTCCGCCCAGGTGATGTCGATCGGGATCTTCTTCACCCTGCTGGTGATCGGCCTCGCCTCGACCCTGCCCGCGACCCTGCAGCACGGGCTGGAAGCCAACGGGGTCGGCCACGCCGCCGCGCACAGGGCCGGGCAGACGCCGCCGATCTCGGTCCTCTTCGCCGCCTTCCTCGGCTACAACCCGATCCAGCACCTGGTCGGGGCGGAAGTCCTGCACTCGCTGCCGGCGCATGCGCAGGCGGCCCTCACCGGCCACGCCTTCTTCCCGCAGCTGATCTCGAAGCCGTTCAGCGACGGCCTCGACACCGCCTTCGCCTTCGCGATCGTCGCCTGCCTGGTCGCCGCCGCGGCCTCGTTCCTGCGCGGCGGGCGCTACCACGCCGAGGACCTTGAAACCGAGACTGCCGCCGGCCCCGGGCTGGTGCGGCAACTGGAGGAGCAGCATGCGCGTTGAGTGGCACGGACAGGCGGCGTTCACCCTGAGCGCGGATGACGGGACGGTGGTGATCGATCCCTTCGGCGACGTCTCGGCGATGAGCCGGCGCGGGATCAAGTGGGACTACCCGGCGATCGAGATCCCGGCGGCCGACCTCCTGCTCGTCACCCACGAGCACCTCGACCACAACGGCGTCGAGGTGGTGGGCGGCGAGCCGGCGGTCCTGCGCAGCCAGGCGGGCCGCCACGAGTCGCCGCTGGGCGAGGTGGTCGGGGTCGCTTCCGAGCACGACGAAGCGGCGGGCACCGAGCGGGGTCCGAACACGATCTTCGTCTTCAGCCTCGACGGCCTGCGGGTCGCGCATTTCGGCGACTTCGGGCAGAGCGAGCTGCGACCCGAGCAGCGGACGGCGGTCGGCGAGGTCGACCTGCTCTTCCTCCCGGTCGGCGGCGGCCCGACGATCGGCGGCGAGGCGGCCGCGGCGATCGCCCGCGAGCTTGGCCCGCGCTGGGTCGTGCCGATGCATTACCGCACCGAGCGGATCGGCTTCCTCGAGCCCGAGGACGAGTTCGTCGCCGCGATGGGGGAGCCGGTGCGCTGCGAGGGAACCTCCTTCGAGACCGCCGAGCTGCCCGAGCGGGACGGGCCGACCGCAGTGGTCCCGAACACGCCATAAGTTGTTCCTTTTGCCTCTATAGCCGGCGAAAGGAACAGCTCACGAGCTTGTGGCGGCCCTGCGCGCCGATTCGTGGGCGGCGACCTCGAGCTCGTCGGGCAGCGGCTCCAACTCGGGCCTGGTGCCGTAGCGGCGCTTGAGCGCGAGGGCGATCAGGTGGTCGGCGAGCCAGGCGTTCTTCGGCAGCAGCGGACCGTGCAGGTAGGTGCCGATCACGTTGCCGCGCCTGACGCCCTCGTGGCCGTCGCGGTCGTTGTTGCCGTGGCCGGAGACGACCCTGCCGAGAGGGGTGGCGCCGGGGCCGAGGTAGGTGCGACCGCCGTGGTTCTCGAAGCCGGCGAGGAGGCGCGGCCCGGTACCGAGGTCGGTCTCGATCGCGACGTTGCCGATCAGCCGCGGCCCGGGCTCGCGCACGGTCTCGAGGTCGGCGATCCCGAGGCCGGGGAGCTTCCCGTCGCCCAGCTGGTAGCTGTGGCCGAGCAGCTGGTAGCCGCCGCAGACGGCCAGCAGCACCGCGCCGTCATCTGCGGCGGCGGCGACCGCCTCCTTCTTGGTCGCGACCAGGTCGGCGGCGACCGCCTTCTGGTCGCGGTCCTGGCCGCCGCCGATGTAGAGGAGGTCGTGCTCGGCCGGGTCGAAGCTCTCGCCGGGACCGGCGCCGCTGTAGGAGAAGCCGATCCCGCGCCACTCGCAGCGCCGCCGCAGGAAGATGATGTTGCCGCGGTCGGCGTAGATGTTCATCTGCTCGGGATAGAGGCTGAGGACGCGCAGCTCCATCAGGCGCTCTTTTCGAGGAGGACGACGGTCGAGCCGACGTGGTCGAGCGTGGGGGGGACTTCGCGGCGGCCGGCCGGGGTGAGTCCGGCGCGGGCGGCCTCTGCCTCGATCGCCGCGGCGTCGAGGCGGCGCAGCTCGATCTCGTCGTCGCTGTGCTCGAGCTCGCCGTCCGGCGAGACCAGCTTGCGCAGCCGCCTGATCGCGATCCGCTCGGCGTCGACCCTCGCTTCGACCGGCAGGCTCGCGTAGATCCAGCCGTCGATTTCGCGGGTGTCGGGCACGACGTCCTCCTCCCGGTTGAAGCCGCTGAGCGCCTCCTCGACGATCGCCGCGGCGAAAACGCCGCCGGGGCGCAGGCAGGAAGCGATCGCGCGCAGGCAGGAAGCCCGCTCGGTCGCGTCGTCCAGCAGCTGCAGGAGCTGCATCGGCGCCAGGGCCAGGGCGACCTGCTCGGGCAGGTCGAACTCGCGGGCCTCGGCTTCCACCGGCACGACTGCACCTATGACAGGCGCAGCCGGTTCTTTGCACAGCCCGCTGTGCACAAAGTCGGGAGCGCGTTCGCGCATCGTCCCGAGCAGGTCGGGGTCGCGGTCGAGCCCGTAGACGCGGTGCCCGCGCCGCGCCAGGTGCAGGGCCACCCGCCCGGTGCCGCAGCCGAGCTCGAGGACGGGGCCGCCGCAGCGCTCTGCCAGCTCCACCCACAGCGGCAGGTCGGCGTCGTAGCTGCCGCACTCGACGTCGTGCCAGATCGCGGCTGCCGTCGCGGAGCTCATCGCCAGAACTCCTGCGCCAGACCGCGGTCGGCGAGCAGCTTGCGCAGCTCCAGCAGGGCGGTGTAGGTGGGGAGGGCGAAGAGACTGCTGCCGGCTCCGGTTGCGGCGACGGCGGCGTCGAGCGAGGCCTCGATCCCCGGCACGACCTCGATCGCCTCCTGCGGCCAGCCCGCGTACTTCAGCCGCAGCGCCATCTCCGGCGCCCGCGTGCCGCAGCAGACGACGCGCCGCACGCCGCCGGCGAGGAGCTCGAAGTCGGCGTCCCAGATCCAGGAGACGTCGCGGCCGTCGGCGATGCGGTCGTTGAGGGCGATCCAGAGGTCGATCCCACCAGCGCCCTCGCGGCTCTCCAGCAGCAGCGTCCGCAGGACCTCGTTTGCCCCGGCTGGGTTCTTGATCAGAAGGATCGAGACGGGGACGCCGCCGACCGCGATCGTCTCGACCCGGCCGAAGGCGGCGCGCATCTCGCCCAGCGCCGCCGCGATCCGCTCCGGTTCGACTCCGAGCCGCAGTCCCGCCGCCACCGCGGCGAGGGCGTTGTAGACGTTGTAGAGGCCGGGCAGCGGCAGCTCCAGGCGCAGCTCGCCCTGCGGCGTTTGCACGGTCACCGTCGAGCCGCTCATCCCGTGCAGCTCGATCGCCGTCGCCGCCACCTCCGGCTGCGGGCGGCGGGCGCCGCAGTTGGGGCAGGAGTAGTGGCCGAGGTGGCCGACGAAGGCGCGCTCGTAGGCGTAGGGGTGGCCGCAGCGGCGGCAGTGCTTGGCGTCGAAGGCGTGCTGCAGCTCCGGCAACGCCTGCGAGTCGTCCCCGAACCCGAAGTAGAGGACGCCCTCGCGGCGCTCGCCCGCCGGGTCGCGGCCGAGGTCGGCGATCAGCGGGTCGTCGGCGTTCAAGACGAAACCGGCGCTGCCGGTCCGCTCGGCCACGGTGGTCGCCCACTCGTCGGCCAGCGCCTCCATCTCCCCGTAGCGGTCGAGCTGGTCGCGGAAGAGGTTGCCGAGGACGATCGTCGCCGGGTCGAGCTGTTCGGCGACGCGCGGCAGCCAGGCCTCGTCCACCTCGAACAGCCCCTCTTCGCCGTCCTGCTCGAGCAGCGCCGTCGCCACGCCCCAGGTCATGTTCGAGCCGGCGCGGTTGTGGACGGGATGCCGACCGTCGGCGGCGAGGATCGCGGCGATCATTCCCGCCGTCGTCGTCTTGCCGTTGGTGGCGCTGACGATGGTCGTGCCGCGGTGCAGGCGCGAGCCGAGGGCGGCGACCGCCTCCGGCTCCATCCGCAGCAGCACGCGCCCCGGCAGGGTCGTGCCGCCGCCGCGGCCGCTGGCGCGACTGGCGGCCCCGATCGCCCGCGAGAGCGCGAGCTTGGCGCCGAAGAGGGCGCCGGCGGAGGCTCCGTCGGCGCTCATCCGGCGCTGTGCTCCTCGGGCGGGACGAGGATCGCGAGGCACCGCGGCAGCACCCGCAGCGTCACCGGCAGGTCGGTGAGGTAGTCGCCGTCGGCGTAGACGGGGAAGGGACGGCTGGCGTCGAGCTGCAGCCGCGGTGCCCGGAAGACGCTCACCTCGTCCTTTTTCAGGTGGGTCCCCTTGAGGACGTCGCGCAGGCCCCAGAGGAAGCGCAGCTTGCCCACCTCGCCGATCGAGACGACGTCGAATTCGCCGTCGTCGATCTTCGCCTCCGGCGCGATCCACATGCCGCCGCCGTAGACGCTGTTGTTGGCGACGGCGACGAAGTAGCCGCTGATCCGCCTGCGTTCCTCGCCGACCGCGATCGTGAAGCGGGCCGGGCGCCAGCCGATCAGGGTGCGGGGCATCGAGTAGGCGTAGACCGAATTGCCGCGGAGCCAGTGGGTTTCGTTGGCGAGCCGGTTGCATTCGGAGTCGAAGCCGACGCTGGCGATGCCGAGGAAGCGCTTGCCGTTGGCCTCGCCGACGTCGATCAGGCGGCTGTTGCCGGCGAGGATGGCGTCGACCGCCGCCTCGGGCTCGGTCGGGATGCCGAGCGCCCGCGCCAGGTCGTTGCCGCGACCGGCCGGGATCAGGCCCAGCGGCGTCTCGGCGCCGGCCATGGCGCCGCCGACGACGCCGAGCAGGCCGTCGCCGCTGACCACCACCGGCAGCTCGCCGACCTCCGCGGCGCGCAGCGCCAGCTCGACCCCGTGCGCGAGGCTGCGCGTCCTCTCGACCCGGAAGGCGGCGCGGCGGGCGTCCAGCGCCGCCTCGATCCGCGGCAGCAGCTTCAGGCTCCTGCCCCCGGCCGCAGAGGGGTTGACGAGCAGGGTCAGCGGCATCCCGGCGATCTCCATCGCGGCCCAGCCTAGATGAGCGGTTCCCCGCTCACCGAAGCGCCGGAGCGGGCGGGTCGCCGCCCCTCAAGCGGACGACGAAGAAGCTGCCCTCTCCAGCCGGTTGGGACCAGATCGGCTCGAACCCGTGGCGATCGAGCCGTCGCCGCAGGAGCCTGCCGCGGAAGCCCGCCGGGACCCCGCGGGAGCCCGTCGCGGCGAGGGCGAGGAAGCCACCCGGGCGCAGCACCCGCGCCGCCTCCACCGGGCTGGGCCTTGCATCCACCGCGGCGAGCAGGTCGAACTGGTCGTCTGGAAACGGGAGGGAGCGGGGGCGGCCCTGCTTGAAGGCGATCCGGCCCTCCGGATCGAGCCCGGTCCGGGCGGCGGCACGGCGCACTGCCTGCTCGGAGCCGTCGACGCCGCGCACCCGGGCGCTGGGGAACTCGCGGGCGAGGAACAGGGCGGCGTCCCCCTCGCCGCACTCGATCTGCAGGATCCGCTCGGGCGCGCCGACGTGGAGGACGGCGGCGGCGAGCGGGGTCAGCGGGGGGGAGGTGGGCACCCCGGGATCGTAGGCGCCTCGCCGCCGTCCCTCCGCCCGGTCGAATAGGGTTTCGCGCTGTGGAGAGGCAGGGACCGGACCAGCGCTGGATCATCCTCGGCGTCTTCGCCGTGGTCGCGATCGCGATCGTCGCGGTGATCCTGATCACGCGCGGCGGCGGCAGCGACGACTCCGGTTCGTCACCGGGCGAAGCAGGCGCCAGCGGCTGCAAGCAGGTCGAAGCACCCGCGCCGAAGACGGTCAGCTTCAAGCAGCCGAAGCAGGTCCTGAAGGCAGGCGAAGAAGCGACCGCGGTGGTGAAGACCAGCTGCGGGACCTTCGACATCGCCCTCGACACCAAGCGGGCGCCGAAGACCGCCAACTCCTTCGCCTTCCTCGCCGAAGAAGGCTTCTACGACGAACTCACCTTCCACCGAATCGTCCCCGAATTCGTGATCCAGGGCGGCGATCCGGAAGGGACCGGCGCCGGCGGCCCCGGCTACAAAGTCGTCGAGAAGCCGCCGTCGAATCTCGCTTACACGAAGGGCATCGTGGCGATGGCGAAGAGCTCGGCCGAGCCGCCCGGCACCTCGGGCAGCCAGTTCTTCGTCGTCACCGGCGCCGACGCCGGGCTGCCCCCCGAATACGCCCTGGTCGGCAAGGTCAGCAAGGGGTTCTCGACCGTGGCCCGGATCGGCAAGCTCGGGACGCCGGAAGAAAAACCGAAACAGACCGTCCTGATCGAAGAAGTCACGATCGAACACGGTTAGCGGCCGGCCGCGGCGGACGTTAACCTGGCCGGGTGGCCAAGGTAGAGGTCGGCGACCGAGCCCCTGATTTCGAGCTCCCCGGGACGGGCGAGAAGACCTACCGGCTCGCCGACTACCGCGGGCGCAACCTGATTCTCGCCTTCTATCCCGGCGACGCCACCACGGTCTGCACCAAGCAGTTCTGCAACTACCGCGACCAGGGCGACCGGCTCGACGCGCTCGACGCCGAGGTATTGGGGATCTCGCCGCAATCGGTCGATTCGCACGAGCACTGGGTCAAAGAGCAGGAGCTGAACGTGCCGCTGCTCGCCGACGAGGACCTCGCGGTCGCCAGGCGCTACGGCGTCACCGGCTGGATCGGGCCGCTGGCCCGGCTGACCGAGCTGAAGGATGCGCCGGGCGGGCGCTACGTGCAGCGGGCGATCTTCCTGGTCGACGGCGAGGGGGTCGTCCGCCACAAGGCGGTCTCGCGGACGGGCAGCCGCTACGAGTCGGTCGAGGACCTGGAGCAAGCGGTCGCCGCACTCGGCTGATGCCGCCCGGGCCAGAGGTTTTCGCGGTCGGACCCGCGCCGGTCCTGCGCGGCGAGGCGGAAGGGGAGGGGACCCCGGTCGTCCTCTGCCACGGCGTCACGGCCACCCGGCGCTACGTCCTGCACGGCTCCCGGGCGCTGGCACGGGCCGGCTACCGCGTCATCACCTACGACGCGCGAGGCCATGGCCAGTCGGACCCTGCTCCGGGGGGGCAGGGTTATGGATACCCGGACCTGGTCGGCGATCTGGAGCGGGTGGTCGCCGAGCTGGTGGGCGAGGAGCGCTTCCTCCTCGGCGGCCACTCGATGGGAGCCCACACGGCGGTTGCCTACGCGCTGCGGCACCCGCAGCGGCTGGCGGGCCTGGCGGTCGTCGGGCCGACCTACGTCGGCGAGATCGGGGCCGCGTCTCTGCGCTACTGGGACAGGCTCGCGGCGGCGCTGGAGAGCGGCGGGGTCGACGGCTTCGTCGCCTACATCGACGCCAACCAGGGGATCGACCCCCGCTGGCGCGACTCGGTGCTTCGCTTCACCGGCGAGCGGATCCGCCGCCAGGAGCACCCGGAGGCGCTGGTCGAGGCGCTGCGCCAGGTGCCGCGTTCGCGCCCCTTCGGCTCGCTCGAGGAGTTGCGCTCCCTGCCGGTGCCGGCGCTTGTCGTCGCCAGCCACGACGAGGCCGATCCGGGGCACCCCTACGCGGCCGCCGTCGCCTACGCGGAGGCGCTGCCGCGGGCGCAGCTGATCGCCGAGGCGGAGGGTGAGTCGCCGCTCGCCTGGCAGGGGGGGAGGCTCTCGCGGGCCTTAGCGGCCTTTTACACGAAAGCTTTATCTTCAACCGGATGAGATTCCCGGCCGAGGGAACCCTGCAGCGCCTGATCGCCTTCGTCGCCGCGGTCGGCATCGGCGTCGCCACTTACATCACGATCGCCGACTCCGGCGGCGGCGCGCCGACCTGCCTGGCGGGCGGCAGCGGCTGCCAGACGGTGGCCGACAGCTCCTATTCGCACCTGCTCGGCGTCAACGTGGCCGTTTTCGGCATCGTCGGCTACGTGCTGATGCTGGCAAGCGCCTTCCTCGCCAGCGACGCGGGCCGCTTCGGCGGTTTTCTCGTCGCCCTCGGCGGCTTCGGCTTCAGCGTCTACCTGACCTACATCGAGATCTTCAAGATCGAAGCGATCTGCCAGTGGTGCGTGGCCAGCGCCGTGTTGATGACGATCCTCTTCCTGCTCAACGCGACAAGGCTGATCGGCTATGCCGGGGGCGAGGCGGCGCTGGCGGGCCAGGGATAGCTCCAGGAGGGAAGACGGTGAGCAACAAGCGAGAGCGCGAGAAACGCAGGGAGGAACGGGTTGCGGCCGAGCGGCAGGCCGGCAGCAGCGACCGGCGGCAACGCCTGCTGAAGCTCGGCGCCGGCGCCGTCTTCCTGGCGATCGTCGTGGTCGTGGTGCTGATCGTCGCCACCTCGGGCGGCGGCAGCGGGGGCGACGTCAACCTCGAGGAAAAGGCCGAGGTGAACCAGCTTCTCGCCGGCATCCCGCAGAACGAAATGGTCCTGGGCGATCCCAAGGCCCCGGTCGAGCTGATCGAGTTCGGCGACCTGCAGTGCTCCGTCTGCAAGTACTACTCCGAAAAGATCCTGCCTCCGATAATCGAAAGCCGGGTCAAGAAGGGTGAAGTGAAGATCGAATTCCGCAACTTCACGATCATCGACGAAGACTCGGTCCCGGCCGGTGCCGCGGCGCTGGCCGCCGGCAGGCAGGGCCGCGGCTGGAGCTACCTGGAGCTCTTCTACCGCAACCAGGGCGAAGAGCACTCGGGCTACGTCAACGACGAATTCCTCGAAGCCGTCGCCAAGGGCGCTGCGGTCAAGGGTCTCCCGCAGTGGAACCGGGAACGCAAGAAGCTCGTGCCGCAGGTCGAAGAAACGACCGCCGAAGCCCAGCACCTCGGCTTCAGCGGCACGCCATCCTTTGCCGTGGAGGGCCCGAAGAGCAGGGAAATGGAACTCCTCGGCACGCCCGAATCGACCGGGGCCCTGGAAGAAGCGATCGAAGAAGCGGATTGAGCCTCATCCCAGCGGTTGCACCGGCCGTGGCTCGCGGAACGGCACTTTCCGCAGGAATTATCACAATGGTGCATGATGGCCTGTGTGAAGATCGGTAGTACGCGTTTCCTCTGGGCGGGCGGTGCTCTCCTGCTGGCGCTCGTCGTCGTGGTGGTGCTGATCGCGGTTGACGATCCGGCCGAAGAGCCGGTGGCAAATAGCCATGTCGCGGCGGTCCGACGGGTCGACAAGTTGCTCAAAGGCATACCGCAATATGGCCTGATCCTGGGAGCAGAAGATGCACCAGTGGAATTGGTCGAGTTCGGGGACATGCAAAGCCCGGTCTGCAAGCGGTATGCGGAACGGGTCCTGCCGCCGATCATCAAGGGACCGGTACGAAGCGGTGAGGTGAAGATCTCATTCCGCAGCTTCGCGATGTTCGGACCCCAGTCATCCTCAGCAGGCGCCGCAGCCCTTGCCGCGGGCGAGGAAGCTCACGGCTGGAACTACCTGGAATTGTTCTACCGCAACCAGAGGAAGGAACGGTCCGCCGACGAGAATGAGGAATTCCTCAGTGCCGTCGCAACGGCGGCCGGCGTCAGACATATGGCTTTATGGCACAAGCGACGCAAGCTGGTGGCGTTTGAGATCGAATACAACACGGAGGCGGTCCACCGCCTCGGCCTCGGCAAACCGCCGGCCTTCGCAATACGCGGCCCCGCGTCGAACGGTCTCGACATCCTCGGGAGACCGCCATCGACCGCGGCACTGGAAGCAGCGATCGAAAAGGCGAGTGCCCCCGGCAGCAGCTCAGCCTCAAGTTGACATAACAATCATTATCGTGCGTTGGGTGCGGGCACCGCACGAAGAGCCCTTCCGGCAGCGGATCCTCAGCTGGCCAGCGTCGCGCGGCCGTGGATCAGCGGCCTGACGATCGGAGGGGCCTTGGGGAGCGTGGTGTGCCCTATCTCTCCGAGCTCGAGCGGCGAGGCTTCGATTGCCGCTGCGGTGTCGCGGTTGCAGTGGCAGCCGTCGCCGAGGAAGCGCCAGGGGCGCTCGAGGCGATCCTGCCACCTGGCGAGCGACTCCTCGTGGGAGCGGACGTGCTCGAGGAAGAGCAGCTCGCCACCCGGCCTCAGCACCCGCGCGACCTCGGCCAGGGCAGCCCCGGGGTCGGGGACAGTGCAGAGGACGAGCGTCACCACGGCGGTGTCGAACGAGTCGGCCGCGAACGGGAGCCGTTCGGCCGGCGCCTCGACGACCTCCACGGGGTACTCGGATCGCTTCAGCTTCGGGTGCAGTTGCTTTGACATGTGCGGGTCGGGCTCGACCAGGGTGAGGCTCTCGATTCCGTCCCGGTAGTGCTCGAGGTTGAGGCCCGTGCCGGCGCCGAGCTCCAGCACCCTTCCCCGCGCCCCGTCCAGCAGCGCCCGGCGCAGCTCGCGCAGCCCTGCCTCTTCGGTGGCCTCGAAGGCGCGGTCGTAATAGGCCGAGAAGGCCCGTCCCCAGGTCGCGTCGTAGATCCGTCCCACAGCGGTCCTCCTTTGCTGGGTTTGGGGAGCCATACGGCCGCGGTCGGTGTCCCGTTCAGTGGTGCCGGGTCACGATTGGCGAGTTAGTTTCGCTATAGACAAGGCTAATTCGCCAAGCGCCGGGCTAGGCGGCGTCACGGTGGGGTGCCGCCTCCTCGTCCGAGGCCTCCTCCCCGCCGCCCTTGCTCCCCGCCGCCCGCTCCTCGTAGGCCCGGCGGGCGCCGTGGTCGACCTCGATCATCAGCTTGTCGACGCCCATCGCGCGGCCGAGGGCCTCGCGCCAGGCGCGCGGCAGCAGCTGGAGGAAGCGATAGAGGCCGCCGTTGGCGCGCGGGACGAAGACGTCGAAGCGCGGCACTTCCATCGCCTCGACGATCTCGTTTGCCACGTCCTCCGCCTCGACCGGTTTGACCCATTTCTGGCCGACGCCGCTGGTCAGCTCGGTGTTGACCACGGTCGGCATCACGCAGAGGACCTCGATGCCGGTCTCGCGCAGCTCCGCCCGCACCGCCTCGCTGAGGCCGACGACGGCGTGCTTGGTGCCCGAGTAGGTGGCGATGCCCGGGATCCCCGCCTTGCCAGCCTGCGAGGCGATGTTGACGATGTAGCCGCTGCCCCGCGGGCGCAGGCGGCGGATCGCCAGCTGGGTGCCGGTGGCGACGCCGATGAAGTTGATCTCGACCTGGCGGCGGATCGAGTCCTCGCCCTCCTCGGCGAACGGCGTCACCGGCATGATCCCGGCGTTGTTGATCACACCGTCGAGCGGGCCGAGCTGGCGCTCGGCCTCGTCGAGGAAGCGCTCGAAGGAGGAGCGGTCGGTGACGTCGAGCGGGAGCGCAACGGTGCCGCCGCCGAGCTCGGCGGCGGTCCTCTCCGCCAGCTCGAGCTCGAGGTCGCCGATCGCGACCCGGCAGCCCTTGGCCACCAGCGCCTTCGCCGTCGCCTTGCCGATCCCGCGCGCCGCGCCGGTGATCGCCACGACCTTGCCGCTCAGTGACCGTCGCTCCTTCGCCATCTCGCTCCTCCTCCGGATTGCGGCGACCTTCCCTAGGCCGCCGGCTTGTAGACGGTGACCACGGCGGCGCCGCCGAGGCCGATGTTGTGCTGGAGGGCGGTCTTCGCCCCCTCCACCTGGCGCTTGTCGGCTTCGCCGCGCAGCTGCCAGGTCAGTTCCGAACACTGCGCCAGGCCGGTTGCCCCCAGCGGGTGCCCCTTGGAGATCAGCCCGCCCGAGGGGTTGACCACCGGGCCGCTGCCGCCGTAGGTGGTCGCTTCTTCCTCGATCAGCTTGTGCGCCTCGCCCTCGGCCGCGAAGCCGAGCGCTTCGTAGGTGATCAGCTCGTTGGCGCTGAAGCAGTCGTGCAGCTCGCAGACGTCGACTTCCTCGGCGGCGACGCCCGCTTCCGCGTAGGCGGCGTCGGCGGCGGTCTTCGACATGTCGGAGCCGACGATCGTCATGCAGTCGGCGTTCTCGTCGAAGGTCGAGCTGAGGTCGGTGACCATCGACTGGCCGGCGATCTCGATCGCCTGCTCCCAGAGGCCGTGCTCGTCGACGTAGCGCTCGGAAGCGACGATCGCGCAGGCCGAGCCGTCGGAGGTCGGCGAGCACTGGAGCTTGGTCAGCGGCTCGTGGATCATCCTCGCCGCCTTGATCTCCTCCAGCGAGTACTCGTCCTGGAACTGGGCGTAGGGGTTGTTGACCGAGTGCTTGTGGTTCTTCCAGCCGATCCAGGCGTAGTGGTCGGGTTCGGAGCCGTACTTCTGCATGTGGTCGCGGCCGGCGTTGCCGAACATCTGCGGGGCCGGCGGCGAGGACTCGGGGTCGCGCAGCTCGAACATCCGCGTCGCGTGCCTGTCGAGCGCGTTGGTGCGGTCGGTGTACTTGACCCCGAGGCTCCCCGGCTCCATCTTCTCGAAGCCGAGCGCCAGTGCGCACTCGGCGATCCCGCCCTTGACCGCCTGCCGCGCCAGGAACAGCGCCGAGGAGCCGGTCGAGCAGTTGTTGTTGACGTTGACGACCGGGATCCCGGTCAGGCCGAGCTGGTAGAGCGCCCGCTGGCCGTAGGTGGAGTCGCCGTAGCAGTAGCCGGCGTAGGCCTGCTCGACGTCCTCGTAGGGGATGCCGGCGTCGGCGAGCGCCCTGTCCCCCGCCTCCTTGGCCCAGTCCGGATAATCGCCCTCCTTGGTGCCGGGCTTCTCGAACTTGGTCATCCCGACCCCGATCACGAACGTCCTCTTGCTCAACTCTCGCTCCTCCCACGTTTTGGCTGACCAGCCAAATCTAGCGCGGAACGCGGATCCGGCATCGCTCTGAAGGTAATCTGAAGGGTCGTGGTCCACGCCGCCATCAGCACCGATCCCGCATCGGGGATAGGGATCTTCGCGGCCCTTTTGGCCGGGATCGTCTCCTTCCTCTCCCCCTGCGTGCTGCCGCTCGTGCCCGGCTACCTGTCTGCGGTCACCGGTGTCTCGGCGACCGAGCTCGACGAAGCGGATTGGCGCCGCGTGCTGGGACCAAGCCTCCTCTTCGTGGCGAGCTTCTCGGTGATCTTCATCCTGCTCGGGCTGACCGCGACCGGCCTCGGCTCCTTCCTCCAGCACAACAAGCCGCTGCTGACGAAGATCTCGGGCGTACTGATCATCGCCATGGGCGTGCTGTTCGTGGCCTCCCTCTTCGTCACCCGCCTCAATCGTGAGTGGCACGTCGATGCTCTGCTCGAACGGGCTGGCAAAGGCGGTCCGATCGTCGCCGGGGCGGCCTTCGCGATCGCCTGGACCCCCTGTCTCGGGCCCACCCTCGGCGCGATCCTCTCAGCCGCCGCCGTGACCGAATCCCTCGGCCGGGGGGCCTTTTTGCTGACCGTCTACTCGGCTGGCCTGGCGATTCCGTTCATCCTCACGGCGCTCGCCTTCTCACGAATGACGACCGCGTTCGCGGTGGTCAAACGTCACTACCGGGCGATTGTCGCCGTCGGCGGCGTGATCCTGATCGGCATGGGCTTCCTGATCCTGAGCGGCGAAATATCGCGGCTCAACCTCGAAGCGCAGAACTGGCTCGAACAGAGCGGCATCCACTTCTTCAACCTCTGACCGTCTCCAGCTCCTGGCCGACGGCCTCGACGATCTCCAGCCCGCCGTCCTCGAGGTCGCGCGAGCAGACGATGCGGAACCGCCCCGTCCCGATCTCCGCGTCGGGCACGACGGGCAGCCCGCGGATCGTGTCCCAGCCCAGGCGCTCGACCTCGAAGGGGTTCATCCGCACCTCCGCCGCCGGAAACGGGCAGTTCGTGTTGTGCTGGTCGATCGCCTTGGAGATCGCCTCGAGGTTCTTCGCCTCCGGGGAAGACACGGACCCAGTCTAGGCCGCTACAGCGTGCCGCCGGTCTCGTACGCCTGGCCCGGGCGCCCGCCCACGGCCAGCAACCGCAGGCCCTCCGGGCCCGGCAGGACCTTGCGCACCACGTCCGGCCCGACCCGCACCGCGTGGTCGGCGTCGAGCGGATAGCTCTCCCCCTCCGCCTCCAGGGTCCCCGATCCCCGCAGTGCCAGGTACACCTCCTCCTGCCCCAGCTGCTGCGGCCGCTTCGCGAACATCTGGCCGCCGATGCCCTCCTCCGCATGGTCGTGCTCGGGATAGGTCTCCGCCCCCGACTCCAGATCGACGATCGAGATCCCGAACGACGTCACCCCCAGCGCCGCGGCGGCTTTGTGGAAGGTGATCCCCTCCAGCACCCCGCTGACCGCCTCGACCTCCCCCACCGCGATCGCATCGACATCGCCCATCCACAGCGATGCTACCGCCCGGCCGTTAGGATCGAGCCGTGCTCGCGGTCTGCGGAGGCGGGGGCAGCGACCTGGCCGCCTGGCTGATAGTCGCGGCGGCGCTTGCGGTCTGGGTCTTGGTCACGGCTCTGATCGTCCGAGCGGCGCGGGACAGGACCGAGCGACGGCTGTTGCTGGGCCTGTTGATCGGCTCGATCGTCGTCGGCCCGCTGATCATCGCCGCCTTCTACCAGGGCGTCTTCGGCAGCGACGGCAACATCGGCAAGCTCGCCCTGGTCCTCCTGATCCCCGGCGCGATCGGAGCGGGTATCGCGCAGTTGACGGAGGCGGCGGACCGGCTGAGAGCCTTCGTCATCGGCCTCTGGGGCGCCGTCTTCCTCGGCGGAGCGGGCGTCCTCCTCGTCTTTGCCTTCGTCGCCGTCGGCAACGGCTGCATCGAGTAGCGCAGCGTCCCTCCGCCCTCCTACCATCGGGGGGTGGCATTCGAGCGGACGATCGCCCATCTCGACATGGACGTAATTGACAATCGGTAGCAGTCGAGGCTAGGCTGCGCTGATGCCAGCGCTCCCCCTCTCCGGCTACGTCCGCGTCTCCCGCGTCGGCGACCGCGAGGGCGAGGGCTTCATCTCTCCTGACGTGCAGGAACGGGCGATCCGCGAGTGGGCCGAGCGCAACGGCGCTCAGGTCGTCATGGAGCCGCCGGAGTTGAACGTCAGCGGCGGCACGATGGACCGGCCGGTGTTCAACGACATCATGGGGAAGGTCCGCGCCGGCCGCTCCGGCGGGATCGTCGTCTACAAGCTCGACCGATTCGCGCGCAGCCTCTTGGGCGCCGTGACGACGCTCTCCGAGTTGGGCGAACACGGCGCCGTCCTGGCCTCGGCGACCGAGCCGGAGTTGGACTACTCGACGCCTTCGGGCGAGGCGTTTATGAACCAGATGTTCACCTTCGCGCAGTTCGTCCGCTCGACGCTCAAGGAGAGTTGGGCGACCGCCAACCGTCACGCGATCGAACGCGGCGTACACATCGCCCCGAATGGCTACCTCGGTTACGACAAAAACGACGGCGGCCGACTGGTCCCCAACGAGCAGGCCCCGATCGTGGTCGAGGTCTTCCGGCGCCGCGGCGGGGGCGAGTCGTGGGGCTCGCTGGCGGCGTGGCTCAATGAGGCCGCACCGAAACCGACCGGCACCGACTGGACCTCGCAGTCCGTCGCGCGGCTCTGCGAGAAGCGGGTCTATCTCGGCGAGGCGTCGCGGTACGTGAATCAGGACGTGGACGGTCGCGGCCCGATCGTCAACCGGGACGCTCACCCTCCCCTCGTCACCGAAGCCGAGTGGCGAGCGGCGCAGATGGACCCGGCCGCGGCGAGCGTCAGGGGCGAGGGGAAGCCGCTGCTTTCTGGCCTGCTCCGCTGCGCCGGTTGCCGCTACTCCCTGTCGCTTGGAACCGGCAAGGGTCAGCGCCTCTACAAGTGCCGGTGCAAACACGCGAGCGGCAGATGCCCGGCCCCGGCGATGATCCTCGCCGACGCAATCGAGCCCTACGTCCAGGGCTTGGTGCTGGACGAGATTGACGGTACCGCGAAGCTCGTCCCCGACTCCGGCGAGCGCGAGCGGGTGGTGGCGAAGGTCGAGCAGGCCCGTGCCGATCTCGACGCCTTCCGCCGTGACCGGGCGGCCCGCCGCAAGCTCGGCGAGGACTGGCACGACTGGCTCGACGACTACCTCGCCGCGGCGCGGGAGGCTGAGGCCGAGCTGGACCGGATCGACCAACGCAGCGGGGCCATTCGGGAAGGGCTGACGCGGGAGCATTACCTAGCCCTCCCCACCGACGACCGGCGCGAGGTCTTGGCGGGCTTCATCGACACCGTTTTCATCCGGAAGTCCCGCGGCAGGGGGCGCAACGTCGATCCGGTCGAGAGCCGCGCCCGCGTCCTCTGGCGCGGCCAAGCCCCCGCCGACCTTCCCCGGCGCCGCGTCGTCAACGAGATTCGATCCTTCGACTTCGGAGAAGATCACGTCGAAGCCGGGGTTACGCCGACGCAGGACGCCGCGTAGGGCCTCGAGCCCGCTGCGGCGAGCTCGCAGGGGCATCGGCGGCTGAGGGCTCATGCGAGCGCGCCCTCCCATTCCGGCCCGCCGGACTCGCCGCCGCGGCCGCAATCGCTCGTGAGCAGCGCTGCCCCGCCCTCCGGGCTGCGGCCGTCGCCAGAGGGTTCGTTCCCCCCGTCGTCGTCGGAACCGTCGCCCGGGCCTGCGCGGTCGCCACTTCCGGTCGCCCGACGTGATCCGCGGCGACGGGTACACGCGCGCCCTCGACGCTCGCGGCCGACCTGCACCGCGGAGCCTCGGCGGACGGACGGCAGGCCAAGCGAGAATCGGCGAGCTTCGATGTGGGAGGCACCATGCCTGCGAGCAGCGCCATACGCCAACCTGAGCCGAAGCTCTCGGCCGAAGCGCTCTCGCTGGTCGGCGGTCATGCCATCTTGGCGCTTCCGCGCATCCTGCAAGCGGCGGCGTCTCTCCTGCTGCCGGGGGGTTTCCCCGGCCAAGCTGGCGGCGCGCTCGGCGACAGTGGCAAGGTTCCGGGCGACGGCCGCCTCTGCGTCGTTGCGCACCTTCTCGGCCCGCACTCGCAGCGGGGACTGAGGGGTGAGCCGGCGGCATAGGTCCACCGCCTGCGCGAGCGAACGACAGCTATCGGCCAAGCGCGCTGCGAGCGCTCGGTCGGAGCGGATCGGAGAATCCCTAAGCGCATCCAAGGCCGACCGGCAGGATTCGGCAGCCTCGTCGCTGATCGGCGAACGAGTGAGCACACGCGCAACGGTGCCGCTCGTACTTTCGTCACCGCCCTTGAGGGGCAACGAACGAGGGTCGCTGTGGCTAGAGGATGGGCCGCGGCGGGGACGCATCGCTCTGAGTGTTCGCGTAGCGGATCGTCACGTCGCCAACCGTAGGTAGATCGGCGGACGGAAACCGCCCTCAACGAAAAACGCCCCGCCGAAACGGGGCGCTCCTCAGAGTGAAGTTGTGACGACCACACTCAGACAGAACAGGGCGGACCTTACACCGCGCGACGGCGGCGACCTTGGGAAGGGGCTCCGACGCCTCAACCGCCCAGACCGCGACAAGCCTTCACCCCGGCTGCCCCGGTCGGCGCCCCTCCATGCGTCGGCGGGCAGCCGTCACCGGATTGTCTTCGTCCATGCGTTCACGGAGGTAGCCCCGCTCCGTGTACGCCAGCCGCTTGATGCGCCCGTAGAGGTCGGAGGTCTCTGTGAGCGGGACGGTGAGCGCCCTGACCACCGCATCCTCGGCCTCGGCCGGAGTCGCGTCGGGTGGCACCGCGTCGGCGAGAAGCAGGTTCAACTCCTCCCAAAGCCGCCGTTCGTAGCCCTCGGTGACGGCCCGCCCGCTCACCATCGCCTCCCGAAGCGATACTGCCGCATTGTCGGTTCGCCCTGCATGTGGCGCTGGGCTTCGCGGACCTGACGGATCAGGTAAAGCCCTTGACTCTGAATCTGCCTGACCCTCTCCCTGGAGACGCCTATCTCCTCCCCGACCTCGTGCAGCCCGTAAAGCTGGCCGTCCCACATACCCGTCCGCATCCGCAGGACGTGAGCGGAGCGATCGTCCAGGTCGAGAAGCTCGGCCTCGCCGAAGGTGTAGAGCGTCGGCGTCCGCAGTTGACGTAGCGGAACCTTGTGGGGCATGGCGATCCGGTTGGCGCTCAGACCGACAGCAGGTCGGCATCGAGAAGGCAGTCGCGGTGGTATTTCACTTCGGCCGCTTTGACGTCGCTGTACTCGTGCGTCTGAGCGAGTGCGGCCGTCAGTGTCTCCACGGAGAGAGGTTGACTTTTCATCCGCCTATGCATCTCCAAGATGCGGAGCCTGAGCGGGTGATTCAGCGCGTGTGTCTGCTTGTTGGCGAGGCGGTCGCGGTCGCGTCGTCGGCGTGGTGGCATGGGTCTTCCTCCCTGCGTGTCGTGGTTCGGTTTCGCCAAGCCGGACCCGTCACTTCTTCTTCCCCTTGCTCCGAGACTTCTTCAATGACTTCCCGCCGTCCCGCCTGCCCTTCCGTTGAGCGGCCGACACTTCATCGGGCGTCGGCGACGGGTACATGGCGACGGCAAACGTTGCGGTGATGCAGTCCTCGTCCGCGCTTTCTCCGTTGGCACGGCGTTGGATGGTGTCCTCTTGAAGCTGGTTCTGGAAGTCGATGAGCCACCGCACCGCCTGCATCTGTTCCTCGTAGGCGATCCCATCGAACAGGCGCGGAATCCAGTAGAGGGTCGCATCCTCGCGGGTGAACATCTTGCCGGTCTCGATGGCCTCGCTGGTCCGGCCGTTGAAGTCCTGCAGGATTGCCCCGGCTACCCCCGGTCGCAGCTTGTCCTCCACATCACCCCAGTCCGCGTCGCTGATGAAACCGTTGCGGGTAGCACGGTAGAGCTTCCGCTTGGCACCGCCGCCCTCACCGGGCACTTCCTCGACAAGCTCTAAGAACCCTGCCCTGCGGAGGACGTTGAAATGATAGAGGGCGGTCCCATACGGGATTTCGACCTCCCTGGCGAACTCGACCACGCTGATCGCACGAACCATCGCGGTTGAGAGGATCTGCACCCGCAGCGGGTCGCGGGTGACGATGTGAATGTTCGGCTGGATGAGGCCCTTCGCGTTCCGCCTGGCCTTGTTGACGGCGGTGCCTCGCTCGGGCTTCGCGGCCTTCTTGGGTTTGTCGGGAGTCGCCCTCAAGGGTCGGCGACGGCGAGTGCTGCTACCCACCGACGGACACACCGCTGCTGGCTCCCTTTACCACCACGATCTTGACTAGTTAACCAACTTTTCAGGACCGGATTTCCCTAATACATCAAAGTCCGTTGACGCATCGTCCAACCGTCGCGCATGGTTCAGGGCGTCATTGAAGGCAGGCCGCACCGGAAGCGGCCTGTCGCGCCATGCGCGAAAGGGGGTGATGCAGATGGCCGCTGTCAAGGTCTCACAGGTCGCACCTGTGCCGATGATCATGAAGTCCGCTTAGGCGGGAGACGCGGGGAGACCGGGAATCAATCCCGGTCCCCCGCGCCGTCATTGAAGAAGCCGGACCAACGCCCTCCCGCTTTGTGGTGGATGGAGGCCGGAAACCTCCTGGCGGGCGGACGTGGGGATGATGCAGTCCGACTCAAGGCCGCGACGGTACAACCGATGGGTCAAAGCACTTTGAGGCATGGGGTGTAGAACTACTCCGAGTGGTCGTCCGGTCTTCGACTGGTGGCCGGACGGCCCCTTTGTCACCCCAAACGCCAGGGAGGGGAATAGCTGCCGGCCCGTCTTTCCCTGGGCGGTCGGTGGCATCGAAGGGGCAGGCAGGGAACAGGGAGGCTCGCCATCTTGGCGGCGGGTCTCCCCTCTCGCCCCGGCGGAAGCTGGGAGCCGCTTCGGCAGCAAAGACCTCTCCTGTCAACCCCGCCCGCGCCAAGGAGTCAACGCAACCCCTGTGGACACATCGAACGCCCTTTTTCCCTGAACTTGTAGACCTGGGGGGAGATATATAGATGCGCCGGGGCCGCGGGATCGCCACTCCCCTCCCCCCCTGTGCTCAACAGCGCCACATCGGCGGCGGGGTGTTCGAGGGTGGTCGATCTGTCCAGGGAGAGCACGTTTTCGACCGGACGACCGCGGCGAGGTCGTCCGGTGCTGACCGCCGACTCGGCCGGGATAGCTCGACTCAACCGCGGGGGCTGTCGCCGTCTCGACCCGGCCGGGGTTGAGCGGGACGGGACATGGGGCCGAGCAGGAGCGGCCCGCGACACGGCGATGGTCGCAGCGCCGCGGCTTGTCTCGGCTGCCGCTTCGCCCGTGCTGGCCGGACGCCGATACTGCCCGCCCCTCGGAGATTCGGCCAATCTCATACACAAACCGGGGGGATTGTGTACGGTTGCCCCTCAATTGAAGCGCCCCCGCGCCGTTGGAGCGGCCGGGGGCATGGATCACAGGAGGTACGTCCCATGATCGACACGCAGGCTATCGACGCCACCGACGCCGCCGCCCACATAGGCGAGGCGAAGCGGGGGCGGCTGAACGACCTGGACGCGCTGCGCCAGGTAATCGACGGCGAGGCCGACCTAGTAGACGAGGCGGTGATGCTCGGGCTCGGGATCGGGGCCGAATACGACGATCACGAATTGCAGCGGGAGCCAAGCGCGGAGGATGCCGAATGCGCGCTCGACACCTTCGCGCTTGCTGTCGAGTCGGCGCTCGTGTTCGAGGTGGTGCTCGGCACCGGGGGGCCGGATGATCGGCTCGTCTTCGAGTGCTCACTTATCCGCGGCTGCCGTCCCGACACGGCTGGGGCCGCTGGCGAGGTCGCGATCCGTCGTGTCCTCTACCGCTACACGTGGGCGGGCTCGGCTGAGGTCGAGTTGCACGGGGAGGACCGCCGCATCGCTGAGGAGTACGGGCGGCGCGTGGTGCCGGAGTTGGCCGAATGAGCGCCGCCGTCGGCGAGGCGGGAACGCCGGAGCGCGCGGCTGCGTTCGGGGGCCGGGCCGTTGAGGTCGGCACTCCTGACCGCGGGACCAATGACGACCGCACCGACGCGATCGACGCCATCGCGAACGTTCTGCATTGGCTTGACAGCCGCGGCGAGCCGGACCCCGCAGCCTGTCTGTCTATCGCGGCAACGCACTACTTCGCCGAGTGCGAGGGCCGCAAGGACGACCCGGCATGACGACCGGGGAAGTACAACGAGTGATCGGCTATGTCCGCGTCTCGACGGACGAGCAGGCCGACTCGGGCGCGGGCCTCGCCGCTCAGCGCTCGGCCATCGAGGTCGAGTGCGAGCGGCGGGGATGGGAGTTGGTCGAGGTCACGGAGGATGCGGGATACAGCGGCAAGGACTTGAAGCGCCCCGCGATCCGCGCCGCCCTCGACCGGCTCGACCAGGGAGACGCTGACGGGCTGGTAGTCGCGAAGCTCGACCGGCTCTCCCGGTCGGTGCTCGACTTCGCGGCCTTCATGGAGCGCGCGCAGCGAAAGGGCTGGGCGGTTGTCGTCCTCGACCTGGGCGTAGACACCGCGACGCCGCAGGGCGAGCTAGTCGCCAACACGTTCGCCGCCTTCGCGCAGTTCGAGCGGCGACTGATCGGGCAACGGACCCGCGAAGCTCTCGCGGTGAAGGCGGCGGAAGGGGTGCGGATCGGACGGCCCCGCCAGCTCGACCCGAAGGTTGCCCGCCGCATCCGAAACCTGCGCTCGCGCGGGCACTCGCTGGCGAAGATTGCGGAGCGGCTGAACGCAGACGATGTGCCGACCGCTCATGGTGGCGCCCGGTGGTATTCGTCCACCGTGCGAGCCGTCCTCGAGCGCCGCGGCGAGCAGGGGGCCGGCGGGAAGGCGGTGCCTTGAGCCGCGACGCTCGAAGCTGACGAGACAGCTACGGAAGCGACCGTGGGGCTAAATGCATGGCTTGACGAGCCTGAGCACGAGCACTTCCCGCGCCGCGTTCGACCCGTTCACGAGTTCGAGGATTTGCGCGTCGGTCGAGTCGTTGATCCGATTTTCGGCGCAAGCCTGTAGCTGCCTACTCGTATTTTCCCTTGCGAGGACGAGCCCTATCGTCCGTGCCTCCTGGGCCTTGAGAACCGAAAGCTGAAAGGAACTGGCGCTTGCATCAACCAATTCTCGACCGGGCTCTTCACAGTTGGGCTGAGCCTTGAGGGCGAGGCTCAGAGCCAAATCCTCCTTTTGCGGATTGGGAGGCCCGGTTAGGGCGTTCGCCTCCGCTGGCGTCAACAGCCGTTCGGCTTGCCCTATGACGCAGTTCCGGTACCACGGCTCAAAGCCGATCTGCTCCATCGCTGCCTTGGTGACGGAAAAGACATTCCTCGGCGTGTCGTTCGGAATCGGAACCTCTCGTCCGGCGATGACGACAACCCTCTGGTCGGGGGCACCTTGAACAAATCCGTTGAGGGTTCCGGCGAGAAACAGGAGACCGATTACCGAGACTAGGGCCGCGAGGACAAGCCTCGGAGTCAGCCACGTCCCTTGTCCTCTCAAACTCCGCTTCGCGACCCTGTACGCGGCATACGCGAGGACAGGGGCGAGGATGGCCCATACCCCTGAACCCGTTTCCGCCTCCTGCTGGACCCTCGCTGAGTTGCCGGAGACCATCGCGCCCCAATCCACGGTGAGAAAGCCACCGACCGCGAGCAAAGCCAGGGCGCCCGCGATCAGCGCCCCCGGCCAGCGTCGGGGATTCTCCGACGGTTCGGTCTGTTGGTGGACATCCCACATGTGAACCTTGAGGTCGTAAGGGCCTGCTAGCTCCTTACCGCAGACGCCACAGGAGACCGGATCGTCCGGCTTAGCCACTTCTTGCGAGGCGAAAACGTCGTCAGGGCTGGCCATGCCTGCTATGTCGGCTTATAGGCCGGGGTACTTTAGGCCGTGGAGCATTAGGCCGCGAGCCGAAAGGCTACGCCGATGGCTTTGTCCCGCTCCCAGGCTTTCGGCCTAGCGCTCCGAGAGGTACGAACCGAGCGCGGGCTCAGTCAAGAGGATGCCGCCCTCGCGTGCAATATCGACCGGGCATACTTTGGCCAGCTAGAGAGGGCGCTCAAGAGCCCCACCCTCAACACGATTTGGCGGATCGCCGACAGCTTCGAGCTTCGCGCGTCTGATCTTCTGCTGCGAGCCGAGAAGCTGCTCGATCTCTGAAGGCTTCCGCGGGGTGGACGCCGCGGGGTGGATCTTGCTGTCGCGACTCGCGCGGGGAGTCCGGCCTCGCGCGTTTTAGTGCGGCGCGCGTCGGGCTAGGTGGGTGTTTCTCCCGCCCTAGCGCTTCTCCGGTGGGCTTTTCTGTGTGTACACAACGAGTCTGCTGGCGGCGTCGATGTGGCCACACCCCGGCGGCTTTCCTCGTTTCCTTCGCGCGGCGCTGCGCCGCTCTGTACCGGGCTCCGGGGCGGTGCCGCATCTATCCGGCACGGTCCCCATCGGGACGCCTCAGAGTGCAAGCGAGGAGAGGTCGGAAGGGCTCCGCGCCCAGTGTGGCCACACTGGACACCCTTCCGGCGGTGTGGCCACACTGGACCGAATCGCGACGGGATCGCGATCTAGAAGCTCGGAGGCCGTGTATCTCGGTCTCTCGCGGCTGAAGTGCGCTCGCTGTTCGCGTTTCGCTGGATCGCGTCTCTGAGGGCCGCAGGACGCGAGTGATGCGGCTGCTCGATTGTCTTCGCAGTTGGCTGTTTCACCCTGCCGGAAGGGAAGGAATACGGGCGAGGCGCTGGAGACGTACTGCCCCCATTGCGGGGGGCAGCTTGTCGAAAGGCACTCTGCCGTCAGGGTGAGGTATCCGGTGTGAGTGTGCCGTCGACACAGAGACTTCGAGGGACGCGCCCAGGTCGTGCTTTGCCGCGTTGGGACGGCGGCTCTGAGCGTCGCTCGCGCTGCCGGTGTCAACTTCCGGCTGCGGCGCTCGGCCCCTCCGTCCCGATCGTCTCTGCCCGCCTCCCGCCGCGAAGCGGGACACGTACGGTGGATCGTCTGGGGACTGGACCCCTTCCGGCCGTTCCCCGGCGCCGGTTGCCGCGTCCAGCTATGAAGGTGCGGCGGGAGCTTCGAGGGTCCACTCGGCCGATCCGCCGCGGGGGTTGTCGAGCCCGTGGCTACACGGCGACCGCCTCCTCGGTTGGGATCGAAGTCGAGTCTGTGAAGGAGTGACGGTGCCGGCGGCTGCGACGCGCCGAGAGGCCGCGTGAGGGCTTGTCGATCGGCTGGGCGCTGGACGCCAGCCGGGGGTCAGCGTTGTCCTCAGCGAGCGGGCAACGGCCCCTACGCCACAATCGACCAGGAGGCGCGCATCCGCCGCTGCTCGTAGCCTCGTTGCGTGGCTCGCGAAATGAAGGACTGGCCTCGCTGCTACGCAATGGTGGATATGGACGCGTTCTACGCGTCGGTCGAGCTGCGGCGGCGGCCGGAGCTGAGGGGGAAGCCGGTGGTCGTCTGCGGGTCGGGGCCGCGGGCGGTGGTCACCACGGCGAGCTACGAGGCGCGGAAGCTGGCGGGGATCCATTCGGCGATGCCGGCGGCGGTGGCGCGGCGCCGGCTGCCGGACGCGGTGTACCTACGGCCGGACTTTCCGGCCTACCGGGAGGCATCGGCGCAGGTGATGGACATCCTGCGGGGGAACGTCGAGGTGGTCGAGGTGGTGGGTCTCGACGAGGCCTATCTCGACCTGACGGGGCTGTTCTCGCCGAAGGCGGTGATGCGGCGGATCGCCACCGAGATCCGGGTGGAGACGCAGCTGACCTGCTCGGTGGGGATCTCCGAGTCGCGGATGCTTGCCAAGGTCACCAGCGAGCTCGGCAAGCCGCGGGGGCTCGTCGTCCTCTCGCGGCAGGACGCGCTGGAGCGCTTCCGCGGGGACTCGCCCGGTCTCATCCCCGGGATCGGGCCGAAGACCGTCTCGCGTCTCGAGTCGATGGAGATCCGGACGCTCTCCGACCTGCGGCGGCGCAGCCGCGAGGAGCTGGAATCGACCTTCGGCCCCCGCTCCGGCGCCTGGCTGCACGCCCGCGGCAACCTCCTCGACCCGACCCCGGTCACACCCGAACACGAAACCAAGTCGCAGTCGACGGAGATCACCTTCGACGTCGACGTCAGCCGGCGCCCCGAGCTCGAGCGCCACCTGCACGAGCTCTCGGAGGAGCTCTGCCGGCGCCTGGCCAAGCGCGAGCTCGAGGGCCGCACGATCGGGATCAAGATCCGCCTCGACGACTGGACCAACGTCACCCGCTCGCACACGATCGAGGCTCCGACCAACGACCCGGCGGTCGTCGGCCCGATCGCCCTCGACCTGCTTCGCGCCTACGACCCGCAGCGCCCCGTGCGCCTGCTCGGTGTCCGCGTCGCCACCTTCGATTCCGGCGAGAAGGGCGAAGCGGCGGAGCCGGAGCCGACCGACGGCCAGCTCCGGCTCGGCTTAGCTGTTCCTTGAGCCCGAATAGCAGGCCAAAGGAACAGGCGATTGCTCAGCGGCTCGCCATCACGGTCCCCACGCCGGGGAATCCCAGCTTCTCCTTGACAGCGGTGGTGAGGTCGTAGTCGCGGCCGGCGACGTAGGGGCCGCGGTCGATCACCGGCGCGGTCACGCTGCGCCCGTGGTAGCGCAACTTCACCCGGGTTCCGCACGGCAGCGTCTTGTTGGCGACGCCGATCGTCCCCGGCAACAGCGTCCCGCCGCAGGCGACGCCGCTGCCGTAGAGGCCGGGGCCGTAGTAGGAGGCGCCGGCGAGGCGGTAGGCAGTCAGCTTGCGGCCGGGGCTCTCCGAGCCGGTCGTCGCACGGTCGTGCACGCTGTGGACGCGCACCGCGTAGCTGCCGGTGCGATCGGGCAGCCAGCGCAGGGCAAACGCACCGTTCGGCTTCGTCCAGGCTCCGCGCACGCCGCGATCGGCACCGCGGAAGACGACCTTGACCCGGTGCCGGCCGCGCGGCCTCACCTTGCCGCGCACCGCGAGCCCGTTCCCGACCAGCACCGAATGAGTGCTGAGGTGCAGGGAAACGTGGGAGCGCGAGCGCTGATGGTGATGACGGCCATCGGTCTGAGCCATCGCCGGCGCCAGGCCGATCGAGAGCGCAGCGGCAGCCGCCGCCGCGGGCAGGAGTTTTCGCATGTATGTCAGCTCGCTTTCTTCCGCCTGCGGGGTTAGCTGACGGGCTCGCGGTCGCCGGCACCTCCGGCTCCCGCTGCGGGTGGCTCGCCACCCGATTCGCCCCGGGCCGCGCCAGGCGCGGCAAGTGGGTCCCCCGCTCCCCCGCGCTGGGCGCGGGGAACTCGGCAGGTCGTTTAGCTCGTTCTCAGGAAGAACACGCTAGGGACAGTTTGAGACCGGAATTGTGAGCGAACGCACATAATCATCAACATAATCATCAACATCACAAGAGACTGCAGCGTTCCCTGCAAAACGGCTTGAACAAGCCTTTACGCGAGGTTTTGCGCCCGCTGGACAAGCATGCGAACATGGGAAAGATGACGAAGCCTGAACGCCTCAGCGGCCTCGATAC
Organism: Solirubrobacterales bacterium; assembly: GCA_035700965.1. Taxonomy (GTDB): domain Bacteria; phylum Actinomycetota; class Thermoleophilia; order Solirubrobacterales; family 70-9; genus VAYN01. The sequence goes on along the minus strand of DASSOC010000002.1, from coordinate 15,897 downwards.
CTCCTTCCTGCACCTGGAGCGCTCGGGTGCCCACATGCACGTCGCCTCGGTCAGCATCTTCGAGGGCGAAGCGCCCACCCACCGGGAGTTCCGCGACCACATCGCCTCGCGCCTGCACCTGGTTCCGCGCTTCCGCCAGAAGCTCCGCTTCGTCCCGCTCGACCAGGGGCGCCCGGTCTGGGTCGACGACCCGCACCTCAACCTCGATTACCACGTGCGCCAGACCGCGCTGCCCGCCCCCGGCTCCGACGAGCAGCTGCGCAATCTCGCGGCCCGGATCTTCTCCCAGCAGCTCGATCGCTCCAAGCCGCTATGGGAGCTGTGGCTGGTCGAGGGGCTCACCGACGGGCGCTTCGCGATCATCGGCAAGAGCCACCACGCCCTGGTCGACGGCGTCTCCGGCGTCGACATCACCACCGTCCTCTTCGACCTCGACGCCGAGCCCGAGGGCGCGCCGGACAAGGCGCCGCCCTGGCTGGCGACGCCCGAGCCGACCGACATGCAGCTGCTCTCGCAGGCGCTGAAGGAGCGGCTGACGAGCCCGAAGGAGATCTACCGCGGCTTCCGCGCGGCGCTGCGCGGCCCGCGCCAGGTCCTGCGCGGGGTCGGCGCCACCTCGAAGATGGTGACCGCTGGAATCGCCGCCCCCGACAGCGTCTTCAACGTCGAGATCGGTCCCCACCGCCGCTTCCAGATGACCCAGGCCGACCTCGGCGACCTGAAGCGGGTCAAGGACGCACACGGTGGCACGGTCAACGACGTGATCCTCTCGGTCGTCGCCGGCGCGCTCGGCAGGTACCTGCGCGCCCGCGGCCACGACACCGAGGGGCTGGAGCTGCGGGCGATGGTCCCGGTCAGCGTCCGCGCCGACGAGGAGCACGGTGCCCTCGGCAACCGGATCACGGCGATGATGGCGCCGCTGCCGGTCTGGTGCGAGGACCCGGTCGAGCGGCTGCGGTTGACGACCACGGAGATGGGCGACCTCAAGGCTTCCGGCCAGGCGGTCGGCGCCGAGATCCTGACCAAGCTGACCGACTTCGCCCCCTCGACGATCGCCTCGCAGGCCGCCCGCCTGCAGCCCGCGCAGCGCTTCTTCAACCTCGTCGTCACCAACGTCCCGGGGCCGCAGTTCCCGCTCTACGTGCTGGGACGGAAGATGGAGTCGATCTTCCCGATGGTGCCGCTGGCCCGCCGCCAGGCGCTCTGCGTGGGGATCATGTCCTACAACGGCCAGGTCAACTTCGGCCTCGTCGGCGACTACGACGGGATGGCCGACCTCGACAGCTTCGCCCTCGACCTCGAGGCCGCGACGCGGGAGGTCGTCGCCACCGCGCCCAAGAAGAAGGCCAGGAAGGCGAGGGCCAGGAAGGGCGCCGCCGCCGCGACCGCCTCCAGCAACGGCTCGGCCCCGGTCGCTAGCGGACGATCCGGCCGCTGATCTCGAACGGCAGCCCGTCGGTCAGGTAGAGCCAATCGAGGCGGCGGGTGCTGAAGCCGTGCTCGCGCCCGTCGGCGTTGACGACGACGGCGGTGATCCGCTTGAAGCGACCGGGGCGCGGTAGGCGCACGGTCAGGCTCCCTCCCCCCGGCCGGTAGCCGAGCCGGGTGACGGGCCGGCCATGGCGCTCGCTGCCGAGCCGGCCGACCAGGGCCAGTCCCGCCGCGGTCCCCTGCGGCGCGGTCACGTGGACGACGACCGCCTTGCCGCGGGGGGCCCTGACCCGCAGAAGCTGGAAGGTCGTGTGGTTGAGCATCCGCGTCAGCACGGCTCCGTGCAGCGGCAGGTGGCCCTGCCGCTGCACGTCCGGGTAGAGGTAGCTCTCGCGGAATCCCTCGCCGGTCCGCCACTCGGGCAGGTCGGCCGCGAAGCGGGCGAAGGCGTGGCTGAAGTCGGACGGCCCGGCGGCGCTGATCGCGCGTTCGTAGCTGGCGACCGAGAAGCCGCCCGGCTTGGCGTGGATGGCCCCCGCCCAGGCCCTGCGGATGATCGACTCGCCGTAGCGCCGCGCCAGCCACTGGTTCCAGACGGCGCTGCCGTACATCTTGATCGAGCTCGCCGTCAGCGGCGTCTCCCACAGCTTCACCCAGCGGCGGACGTAGCGCAGGTAGTCGTTGACGTGGTTGTAGACCTGGTCCTCCATCCAGACCGCGGTCGACTCGGCGAACCAGGGGTCCTGGTAGGCGTCGTAGCCGAACTGGAGGATGTGGTTGTACTCGTGGGCGAAGGTGACCTCGAGGTCGTTGGTCGGCTTCGTCCCCGGGAACTCGAAGGCGCTGTAGTCGTTGTCGAGGACGAGGTAGCCGTGCAGGCGGCGGGGAATCCGGTGCTGCTTGGTCGCCTGGCCCCGGTCGGGTGCCGCGTAGCCGAACAGCTGGCCGCCGATCTGCGAGAGATAGACGTCGGTCTTGCCGTTGCGCCCGCCCTGGTGCCCGTCGCTGCGCGGCTCGCGCCAGCCGAGCCTGCCGTTCTCGACCGCATGCACGTGTTCGGCGACCTTCAGCACCCGTTCGACGAAGTCGGGGACGCCGTCGCCGTTCCTGTCGGTCAGGTTGGGCGCGTCGAGCCCCTGGTCCACCCAGTGGACGCAGAAGTGGCGCGAGCAGGCGGGCGACTTCTTCGCCTCCGGCACCGAGTAGGCGTTGCGATTCGGATCCGGGCTGTCGGTCGGCCGTGGCCGCTCTTCCGTCGGTCGCGCCTGCGGCATGATGAACGGCTTCTGCGAGTCGGAGGCGACGCTCGCCGGGGCGATGTCGGTGACCGCAGATGCAGCGGGCGCTGCGGCGAGGGCCAGCAGCAGCACCGCCGACGTGGTCCCGACCAGGTGGCGGCGGTTCCGCATGCACCAGCAACCCTACCGAGGGCCGGAAGTAGCTCCGGCGACGCAGACGGGATACTGCGGGCATGAGCGACCGCAAGAGGCGATGCGCCTAGCCCTCGCCCAGATCAACCCCACCGTCGGCGCGCTCGACGCCAACGCCGCCAAGGTCGCGGAGTGGATCGGACGTGCCCGCGGGGAAGGGGCCGAGCTGGTGATCTTCCCCGAGCTCTGCATCCCCGGCTATCCGGCGGAGGACCTCTACCTGAAGCGCCACTTCCTCGCCGCCAACCAGCGCGCGGTCGAGGAGCTGGCAAAGGAGGCGGGCGGGATCACCGCCCTCGTCGGCTTCGCCGAGCCGGCGGCCGACCCCGGCGACCCCCGCCGCGCCCACAACTCGACCGCGGTCCTGCGCGACGGCGAGGTGAAGGCGGTCTACCGCAAGAACCGGCTGCCCAACTACGCCGTCTTCGACGAGCAGCGCTACTTCATCCCCGGCAGCGAATCGAAGGCGATCGGTGCCGGCGGGATCGAGGTCGGGCTGACGATCTGCGAGGACGTCTGGCTGCCGGGCGGACCGGCGCAGGCCGAGGCCGAAGCCGGCGCCCGCCTGATCGCCAATCCCTCCGGCTCGCCCTACCACCGCGGCAAGGGCCGGGAGCGGGAAACGATGTTCTGCGAACGCTCGCGGGCCTACGACGCCTTCTTCGCCTTCTGCAACCTGGTCGGTGGCCAGGACGAGCTCGTCTTCGACGGCCAGAGCCTTCTCACGGCTCCCGACGGGTCGGTGATCGCCCGGGCGGCGCAGTTCGAGGAGGAGCTGCTGCTCTGCGAAATCCCGAGCGAGGGCCGGGCTCGGCTGGCGGCGCCGCTCGCCGACCTCGACGAGGTCTACGAGGCGCTGCGGCTCGGGCTGCGCGACTACGCGCGCAAGAACGGCTTCAAGCACGTCGGCGTCGCCCTTTCGGGCGGGATCGATTCGGCGCTGGTGGCGATGCTCGCCGCCGACGCGCTCGGGCCGGAGGGGCTGACCTGCGTCGTCATGCCCTCCCCCCACTCCAGCTCCGAGACCCAGCAGGACGCCCGCGAGATCGCCGCCAACCTCGGCTGCGAGCTGATGGAGATCGCGATCGAGCCGATGATGGCGGGCTACGAGGCAGCGCTGAGCGGTTACCTGGACGAGCCCGAGGCGGCGGTTCCGCGCGACCCCGCCAAACCCTCCGAGCCCGACCTGACCGCCGAGAACATCCAGGCGCGGATCCGCGGCAACCTGATGATGGCGCTCTCCAACCGCCACGGCTGGCTCGTCCTCACCACCGGCAACAAGAGCGAGATGTCGGTCGGCTACGCGACCCTCTACGGCGACATGGCCGGCGGCTTCGCGGTGATCAAGGACGTGCCGAAGCAGCTGGTCTACGAGCTGGTGCGCCGCCGCAACGAGCGCGAGGGCCGCGAGCTGGTGCCGGCGAGCGTGCTCGAGCGGGCGCCCTCGGCCGAGCTGCGGCCCGATCAGCGCGACGAGGACTCCCTGCCGCCCTACGCGGTGCTCGACCGCATCCTCGAGAGCTACGTCGAGCGCGACGAGGGCCGCGAGGAGATGATCGCCGCCGGGATGCCGGGGGCGACCGTCGACGAGGTGATCCGCCTGGTCGATCGCGCCGAGTACAAGCGGCGGCAGGCGGCGCCGGGAATCCGGATCACGCCGCGCGCCTTCGGCAGGGATCGCCGCCTGCCGATAACGAACCGCTTCGGCGGCTAGCCCAGAGGGCGCCTGACGGCGTCCTCGGTCGCTCGCGTGCAGGGCACGCCACGCTCCCTGCGTCCTTGTCAGGCGCCCTCTGGCCGTCGCCGCACAGCGATGGTCATGCGGGCCAGGGCACAGAGCTTTCCTGCGTCGTTGACGACCTCGCACTCCCAGATCCAGGTGGTGCGGCCGCGGTGGCGGGCCCTGGCCCGAACCTCGACCGAGCCCTCGGTGACCGGGCGGACGAAGCTGACGTCGATCGACTGGCCCATCGCCGCCATGCCGTCCTCCCAGACCGCCCCGGCGGTGGCGCGCGAACAGACGCTCTCAACCAGGGTTGAGATCACGCCACCGTGCATCAGGCCGAACGGCTGGCGCAGCTCGTCGCGGATCGGCAGCCGCACCCGGGCGTCGTCGGGGTCGTCGCTGACCCACTCGGTCCCGATCAGCCCGTCGAAGTGGGCAGCCTTAACCTCAGCATCGTCGTTCACGCCCGGGACCCTAATAGGCTTGCGGTCCCGTGGCTCTCGGCGACGACCAGAAGGCGATCCTGCGGCTGCTCGCGCAGCGAGGCGCAGATGGCTACAGCGACCTCGCCGCCCTGCTGGGCACCTCGGTCGAGGACGTTCATGCGCGGGCCAAGGCGGCGGCGGCGGACCTTGAAGCGGACGGCATCCCGGCACCGGAGATCCCAGCGCCTGCCGGGGGCGGGGGCTCCCCCGGCGGAGCAAAAGATGGGGAGGCTCCGGCGGGGGAGCCCCCGCCCCCGAAAGCTCCCGAGGCGCCGGCTCCTTCTCCGCGGCAGAAGGCCGAGCCGGTCGTCCCGATCCCCCACCACGAGCACGGCCACGGGCCTAAAGAGGTCGCTCGCGAGGCGAAGCTCCTGGAGAAGCGCGGGCTGTGGGCGATCGTCGCCGGGGTCGCCATCATCGTCGTCTTCGTCGTCATCCTCCTCGTCTCCAGCGGCGGCGGGTCGGGCTCGGGCGATACGACGACCGGCGGGTCGAGCGAAAACGCCAAGGCGGCGCTGGAAGAAGCGGCGGCCAAGCAGGGCAAAAAGGTCACCAAGGCGGTCCTCAACCCCGTTGACGGCAGCGAAGCATCCGGACTCGCGATCTTCGGCCGGGTGAAGAAGAGCCTGGCGCTGCAGGTCTACGCGCAGGGACTGGAACAGACCGAAGCGGGCGAGGGATACACCGTCTGGCTCGCCGCCTCGGAAGACAAAATGCTGCCGCTCGCCTCGACCGCCGTCGCCAAGGACGGCAAGATCAGCGCCCAGGTCGAAGTCCCGGTCGAAGTTCTCGCCTACCTCGCCAACGAAACCTTCGACCAGATCGCGATCACCAAAACCGACGAATCGCAGCTGAAAGCCTCGCTGGCGCAGGCGACCAAGGAAAAGAAGGCGCCGACCTACAGCGGCACGCCGGTGCTGCGCGGAGCGGTGACGGGCCCGATCATCGGCGCGGCCGCCCGCCTCGAAGCCAGGGAAGCCGAAGCAGGCAAGTAGCGCTAGCCGGGCAGGAGCTTGCCCGGATTCATGATCCCCGTCGGATCCAGTCGCTCCTTGACGGAGCGGAGCACCTCGATGCCGGTCCGCCCCACCTCGGACTCCATGTAGGGGGCGTGGTCGCGGCCGATCGCGTGGTGGTGGGTGATCGTGGCGCCGTGGTCGACGATCGCCTCCGAGGCGCCGCGCTTCACCGCCGCCCACTGCTCCAGCTCGGCGCCGCGGCGGGCGCGGGAGATGAAAGTGAAGTACAGCGAGGCGCCGTCGGCGTAGGCGTGCGAGAGGTGGCAGAAGACGAGGCCGGGGGTGCCCTGCCCGGCGAGGGCGCCGCGGATGGCGGTGCCGACCGCCCGGTGCAGCTCGCCGAAGCGGCTCCAGGTGTGGGACGTCTCCAGCGTCTCCACCATCGCCCCCATCCCCATCAGCGTGTCGCGCAGGTAGGGACCCTGGTAGCGCCCGTGCTCCCAGGCCCGGCCCGCGGCCTGGCCGAGGTAGGCGGCGCCGCCGGCGCGCAGGCCGCGGACGGTGAGGGCGCGGCGGCGGGCGACCGACTCCTCGTCGCCCTCGAAGCCGACGATCACCAGGGCGCCGCCGCGGCGGCCGCGCAGGCCGAGGTAGCGATCGAAGAGGGTCCCGCTGAGCCCGCGGGGGCCGGAAAGCGCCAGCGATCCTTCGGTCTCCTCCTCGTCGGAGACGCGGACGATCTCCGGCAGCCCCGGTCCCTGGGCCAGCGCTCGTACGATCTCCGAACCCGCCTCGAAGCTCTCGGCCATCCACGCCTCGTAGCGCTTCACCGCCGGCGCCGGGCGGACCCGCACAGTCACGTCGGGAATCACGCCGAGGACGCCCTCGGAGCCGATCGCCAGCTCGCGCAGCGCCGGCCCGGCGGCGGTGTGCGGCGTCTCGAGCGTGGCCAGGTCCCCCGCCGGCGCCAGCAGGCGCACCGAGGCGACCAGGGCGTCGAAGCGGCCGTAGCCGCTCGAGGCCTGGCCGGCGGAACGGGTCGCGGCGAAGCCGCCGATCGTCGCGTACTCGAAGGACTGCGGGAAGTGGCCGAGGGTGAGGCCGCGGCGGCCGAGCTCCGCCTCCGCCTCGGGACCGCGCAGCCCGGCTCCGAGGCGCGCCGTAAGCGAGCGCTCGTCGACCTCGACGTCGCGCAGCGAGCCGAGGTCGAGGCTGATCAGCCGCCGGTGGCTTGCGCGCAGCGGCTCGACCCCGCCGACGACGCTGGTGCCGCCGCCGAAGGGGACGACCGCGATGCCCTCCGTGGCGCAGGCGTCGATGACCGCTCGCAGCGCCTCGGCGTCGGCCGGCATCAGGACGGCGTCGGGTGCCGCCGCCAAGGCGCCGCCGCGCAGCCGCGCCAGGTCGACGTAGCCGCGCCCCGTCGCGTGCCGCAGCCGGTCCTCGCCGGCAGTGAAGGCGTTCTCCTCCCCCACCGCGTCGATCAGCGCCCGCGGCAGCGCCTCCGCCGCCGGCAGCCCGAACTCCCCCAGCTCCCGCGCCAGCGGCCATGCCTCGAGCTCCCCGATCCGCTCCCGCAGCACCCCCAGCGCCGCGTCATCCAGCCCCGGTTCGACCGCGGGGTCCCCCCACCCCCACCACTTCGCGTCCCGCCTCGGCGACTGGGTGGTGGTGCGGGGGGCGGTCACGTCAGCGCCCTTTCGATGCCGTCCAGGGCTTCGTTGAGGATCTCGCCGCGGGCGCGGCGCATCAGCGGCGAGCCGAGCTTGGACATGCCTTTCAGGGTCTGCTCCTCGGTCAGGCTGACCTTGGTGGCGCCCTCGCGCTCGCGCATCCCGATCTCGACCCGCAACGAGCTCAGGTGCCGCTCGAACGGCGTCCCCTCGAGTTCCTGCTGCCAGACGTAGCGCTCGCGCTCGGCCGAGCTGACGCAGCGGAAGTCGGCCCGCACCCCCCGGCCCTCGGCGGTCTGCAGCACCTTCGTCCATTGCGTCCGCTTCCCGCCGGGCTTCAGGTCGACGTTCTCGACCCGGGCCGTCCGCGGCCACCAGCGCGGCAGGCTGTAGGGATCCGAGACCAGCTTCCAGACCTCCCCAACCGGAGCCTCGATCGTGCGCGTGCGGGTGACGCGGGCCATCCTCGGGCGCGGGAGCGCCGCCTACTCCCCGGCGAGCCGGCGCAGGTCCCGGACCAGCAGCAGGTGCTTGAGGTGGGAGACCGTCGCCGCCAGGCTCTCGAGGCTCTGCAGCGCCTCCTTGCGGCGTTCGGGGTTGCGCGAGCGCAGCGACGGGCCGAGCAGCGCTTCCAGCAGGTTCGCCTCGCGGTCGGCCGAGGAGCGGAAGACGCGCAGGTTCCGCGCCCCGACGCCGACCCGCGAGAGCTCGTTGGCGGCGCGGACGATCTCGCGGTCGGTCTCGTCGTAGACGGTCTTGCCGTCGCGCTTCTCCGGCTGCACGATCCCGTAGTTCTCGAGCTCCGCGACCAGCTCCTCGCGGGCGCCGGTCTCCTCGAGGACCTCCTCCAGGGTCAGGTAGGCCCGCGAGGTGTCGACCAGGATCGCCCGCCGCACCGCGCCCGCGTTGGCCTTGCGCTCGCCGTCGCCGCCGAGCACCACGTCGCCGCCGGAGGCGAGCTCCTGGCGGATCACCCGCAGCGGCAGGAACTCGTCGCGCTGCAGGCGCAGGATCGTCCGCAGCCGTTCGACGTCGGCCTGGCTGTAGAGGCGGTAGCCGCCGGAGGTCCGGCGCGGGCTCAGCAGCTTCTGGTCCTCGAGGTAGCGGATCTTCGAGATCGAGACGTCGTCGAATTCGCTCTGCAGGATTTTGCAGACGGCGCCGATCGTCAGCGCCTTGCGGGGGCGGCTCGGCGACTCCGCTCGCCCGGTCTGTTCGGAGAGCGCCACCGCTATCGCTCCAGGTAGCTCAGCTTGTACTTGCCGACCTGGATCTCGTCGCCGTCGGCGAGCCGGTGCGACTCGATCCGGCGCCGGTTCACGTAGGTGCCGTTGAGCGAGCCGAGGTCGTCGATGTAGAGGCCGTCGCGGCGCCGCACCAGCAGCGCGTGGTTGCGGGAGACGGTGACGTCGTCGAGGAAGACGCCGGCGTCGGGGCTGCGGCCGATGCTGACCCGCTCCTCGTCGATGCTGAAGCTCTCGCCGGCGCGGCCGCCGCCGCTGCGGATGACCAGCGCCGCCCCCGCTTCGGAGACCACCTCGTCGATGTCGACGGGCTTCATCTCGCCGGTCTCGTCGACCTTGTAGGTCATCGTCGTCGGTTCCTCGCCGGCCTCTTTGGGGCCGCCCAGGTAGGCGCCGCACTTCTGGCAGTAGTTCGCCCCCTCGGGGTTGGCGAAGCCGCACTCGGGACAGTGCACAGCCATACCGGGCTCCCGCTCAGGCGGCGGGGTCGTCCTCCGGCAGCGGCTGCGTCTTGCCAGCGAGGATCTGGGTCAGCTGCTCGACGTCGTCGCCGGAGATCAGCGAGTCGCCGGCCTCGCGTTTATGCCGCAGGCGGTTGACGAGCTCCGCGCGCAGGATGTCGATTTTCCCGTGCAGGACGCGGCGCTTGTAGGAGATCTCGTTCTCCTCCGCCGTCAGGTTGTCGATCATGTCCTTCAGCTCCTTGTCGCTGAGGGAGCCAAGATCGGGAAAGGTCTCCTCCATCGTGCTCCTAACTCGAAGAGGCGGTGCCTCCGATTTGCGCGGAGGCCGATGATAGCTCCCCACCGGCCAAACGTTCAACCGCAGGTTAAGGGTTTGGCCCGATCTGAAGCTCAGCTTGCAGCGCGAGCACCGCGCACCGCGCGCATTCCCTCGCGAGCGTAGAGCACGGTGGCGACGATCGCCATCGCCAGGCCCCAGATCAGCAGCGCGCTCGCCACCCAGCCTGGAGCGAGCAGGGCGAGGAAGATCCCGCCCATGATCGGGAAGACCGAGATCCTCCCGGGCCAGTTGACTTCGACGTCGACCCCGTGGCGGAGGCCGTAGGAGGCGATCGCGAGCATCGCCAGCTCGCGCAGCGCCAGCAGCGCCAGCGCCCAGCGCGGCAGCAGCTCGAAGCTCCAGCAGACGACGGCGCCGGAGAGGATCGTCAGCCGGTCGACCAGCGGGTCGAGCAGCGCCCCCAGGCGGCTGTACTGGCCGGTGATCCGGGCGAGGATGCCATCGAGGTAGTCGCCGGCGGCGATCGCCCAGAAGACCATCGCCGAGGCGACCGAGGTGCCGTCGTCGGTGTTGTAAGCGAGGAGGAGGAAGGCGGGGAGCGCCGCCAGGCGCACGTAGCCGACCGCGTTCGGGATCGTCCACGGGTGCAGCGGTTCTCCCTTGCGGGTCACCGCCGGCGGCGGCGCGCTGCGGTCGAGTCCGAAGAGGCGGCGCACGCGGCCGCGGCCGAAGGGGTCGTGCTCAGTCATCGAGGAGCGACAGCGCCCGGGCGGCGGCGTCCTCCAGCGGCAGCTTGTGCTCGGCCCCGATCGCCCGCTCGGAGGCCTCGACGACGCCTTCGGCGAGGCCGCGGCGGCCGGCGACGATCCGCAGCGGGCAGCCGAGCAGCTCGGCGTCGGTCAGCTTCTCCCCCGGGCCGGCGTCGCGGTCGTCATAGAGGACCTCGGCGCCGGCGGCCTCCAGCTCTTCGTAGAGCCGGTCGGCGGCCTCGCGCTCGGGCTCGCCCGCCTTCGCCAGGGAGACGAGGTGGATCTGCCAGGGGGAGATCGCCCGCGGCCAGACGATTCCCCGCTCGTCGGCGCGCTGCTCGATCGCGGCGGCGACGATCCGCGCCGGCCCGATCCCGTAGCTGCCCATCACGATCGGCTTCTCGATCCCGTCCTCGTCGAGGTAGGTGGCGCCGAGCGGCTCCGAGTAGCGGCTGCCGAGCTTGAAGATGTTGCCGACCTCGATCGCCGTCTCGATCTCGATCGTGCCGCCGCCGGGGGCGGTGTCGCCGGCCTCGACCGTGCGCACGTCCAGCTCGTAGGCCTCGAAGTCGCGCCCCGGGTTGACGCCGCGCAGGTGGGTGTCCGGCTTGTTGGCGCCGGTGACGTAGGAGCTGCCGTTCAGCGCCGCGTCCTTGATGATCGGCAGGCCGCTGCCGACCGGGCCCAGGAAGCCGACCGGGCCGAGCTGGGCCTCGATCTCCTCGGCACTCGCCTGGCGGAAGTCGCTGCTCATCCCGTTGCGGAGCTTGATCTCGTTCAGCCGGTGGTCGCCGCGCAGGAGGACCAGGACCATGCCGCGGCCCTCGACCACGATCGGCAGCGTCTTCATCAACGCACCCTGCGGCAGCTCCAGGTGGCCCGCCACCTCCTCGACCCTGGTCAGGCCCGGCGTGTCGACCTCCTCCGGCGCCCCCAGCGGCGCCGGCAGCTCGACCGGCTGCGGCTCGGCCGAGGCGACCTCGACGTTGGCGGCGTAGCCGGGGGCCAGCGCCACCTCGTTCTCGCCGGCCGGGCAGGGCGCCATGTACTCGTCGGCGCCGGAGCCGCCCATCATCCCGACGTCGGACTCGACCCGGTACCAGCGCAGCCCGCAGCGGTCGAGGATGCGCTCGTAGGCGCCGGCCTGCAGCTCGTAGGAGCGCGCCAGCCCCTCCTCGTCGCGGTCGAAGGAGTAGGCGTCCTTCATCGTGAACTCGCGCGTGCGCAGCACCCCTGCCCGCGGCCGCGGCTCGTCGCGCTCCTTGGTCTGGATGTGGAAGAGCATCAGCGGCAGGTCGCGGTAGGAGCGCACGTCCCGCGCCACGGTGAAGGTGACCGCCTCCTCGTGCGTCATCGCCAGCACCAGCGGCGCCCCCCTGCGGTCCTCGAGCTTGAACAGCTCCCCGATCCCGTAGCGGCCGGTCTTCTCCCACAGCTCCGCCGGCTGCATGATCGGCATCAGCATCTCCTGGGCGCCGATCGCCTCCATCTCCTCGCGGATGATCGCCTCGACCTTCCGCTGCGCCCGCCACCCCGCCGGCAGGTAGGTCCACAATCCCGCCCCCATCTGCCGGATCAGCCCCGCCCGCACCATCAGCTTGTGCGAGACCGCCTCCGCGTCGGCGGGCGCGTCCTTCAGGGTCGGGAGGAAGGTCTGGGAGAGGCGTGGCATCGAGCCGAAACCTACCTCGTGAAACGGTCAGGCCAGGCGGTGGCCTCCTTCCAAACCGCGCCGCACCCCAGCTCCGCATCGCCGCCTGTTCCTTTTCGGCCTATAGCGACCGAAAGGAACAGGCGAAATGCAGGGGGCGTCGGGGGCTGTTCCTTATCGCTCCATAGCGGGCAAAAGGAACAGGAGTCAGAGGGTGGGCGCTGATGCTGCCGGCGCCCCTTCGATTCCTCCTGCGTTTCGATCGGCGCTCGCCGGTCCACGTGAGGCTGAAGGGCACGTCTCGATCGGGCCCGCGACCGGGAGAAGCCCTTCCAAGAGCTTGATATTGCTGCTAGGCCCGGGTGAAGCGGCGCCCCGCCGTCGGCGAGGCGTCCTCGTCGAGGAGGACCTTGTCGGACTCGCCGCGCTCGACCGCTTCGGCCTCCATCGCGGCGATCTTCTCGGGGGTGAGGTCGCCGGCGTTTTCGCGCTCGATCTTGGCGACCCACTCGGCGCCCTCGCGCGAGGAGGCCTCGTCGAACTCGACCTGGCCGCCGCGATCGAGCGACTTGTCGATCTCCTCGAAGAGGGTGTCGACGAGCTTTGCCTGCGGGACCTTCCGCAGCGGCTTGCCGCCGGCGAAGATCAGGCCCTCGTTCTTGGCCCCGGCGATGCCGAAGTCGGCGTGGCTCGCCTCGCCGATTCCGTTGACGGCGCAGCCCAGGACGGCGACCTCGACCGGCTCCTCGTAGCCCTCCAGGCGCTGCTCGATTTCGGCCACCACCGAGTCCATGTCGAACTGGAGCCGGCCGCAGGTCGGGCAGGCGATCAGGACCGGCCCTCGCTCGCGCAGCTGCAGCGCCTTGAGGATCTCCCAGGCGACCTTGACCTCCTCCTCGGCGTGGAAGGTCGAGAGGCTGATCCGGATCGTGTCGCCGACGCCGTCGGCGAGCAGCGTCCCGAGGCCGACCGCAGATTTCAGCGAGCCGCCCCATTTCGTCCCGGCCTCGGTCACGCCGAGGTGCAGTGGGTAGGGGATCTTCTGCGCGAGCAGGCGGTTGGCGGCGATCGTGTTCGGCACGTTGGTCGACTTGATCGAGACCTTGAAGTTCTCGAACTCGAGGCCCTCCATCAGCTCGACGAACTCGACCGCGGCGGCGACCAGCGCCTCGACCGGGTTCTCGCGCTCGAGCGCGTGCAGGTGCTTGGGCAGCGAGCCCGAGTTGACGCCGATCCGCATCGGCACCCCCGCGGCGGTCGCCCTCGCCGCCACCTCGGCGACTTTCTCGCGACCGCCGATGTTGCCCGGGTTGAGTCGGATGCAGTGGGCGCCGGCGTCGATCGCCTTCAGCGCCAGCGTGTGGTTGAAGTGGATGTCGGCGATCACCGGGATCGGCGACTCGCGCACGATCGTCCTCAGCGCCTCGGCGTCCTGCTCGCGCGGGACCGCGCAGCGGACCAGGTCCGCCCCGGCGTCGGCGACCTTGCGGATCTGCCCCATCGTCGCCGCCACGTTGGCGGTCTCGGTCTTGGTCATCGTCTGCACGGCGACCGGGGCGCCGCCGCCGATCGGCACCTTGCCGACCCAGATCTGCCGTTTGGAAGCCATATCTGAAGCTTATTGAGCCCGGACGGCGGGGCCGCTAGCGGACGTTGAACCCTTCGCCGGTCAGCTGCCCGACGTCGTTGGAGAGGCCGATGAACATCAGCACCAGGACGAGCGCGAAGCCGACCACGGTGGCCCGCTCGATCACCCGCAGCGAGACCGGCCTCCCGCGCAGTTTCTCGACCAGCGCCCAAAGGATGTGGCCGCCGTCCAGCGGCAGGATCGGCAGCAGGTTGACCAGGCCGAGGGAGAGGCTGACGAGGGCGAGAAGAAGCAGTGACTTTTCCAGACCGGTTTCGACCACCTGATGGCCGACGTCACTGATCCCGACCACGCCGTGGAGTTCCTTGCGCTGCCGCGATTCGAACAGGTGGGTGATGATGTGGGCCGTCTGCGAAGCGACTTCGCCGATCCGATCGGCCGCTTCCGAGGCCGCCGCGCCCGCGCCGACGGCTTCCCTCGCCGTCCGGTACTGGAACCCGAGCCGCATGTAGCCGATTTCCTTGTCGTAGCGGGGAAACGCAACCACGGAATGGACCCGGCCGTTGCGCTCGAAGCGCACCGAGACCGGCTTCGCGGCCCTGCAGCCGTCGCTCTGCCCACCGGCGCATTCGCGCGATCGGACGATTTCGCCGAATTCCTGCAGCCGTTCGTTTGGACCGAGTCGCGGGAACGCCTTCCCGTCGACCGCGACGATCCTGTCGCCGGGCCGCAGGATCTTCGCCGCCGGGCTTCCCCTTTCGACCGATTCGACCGACTGCTCTGCCACCGGCCTGCCCTGCAACCAGTAGACGCCGAAGAGGATCAGGAACGCCAGCACGATGTTCACCGCCGGGCCGGCGGCGACGACCACGATCCGCTTCCAGACCGGCTTGCGGAAGTAGGCGTTCTCCTCGTGCTCCGGAGGGACGTCCTCCTCCGGGTTCATGCCGGTGATTTTCACGTAGCCGCCGAGCGGGATCGCTTTGACCCCGTACTCGGTTTCGCCTCGCCTGAACGACCAGATCGTCGGCCCGAAGAAGAGGAAGAAGCGCTCGACCCGCATCCCGGTCGCCTTGGCGGCGAGGAAGTGCCCCGCCTCGTGGATCATGATCAGGAAGCAGAAGCCGAGGAAGACGATCAGCCAGCTCATGCGGGCGCCACCTCCCTGACCTGCTCCTGGCTGCGTTCGCGCGCCTCCGCGTCGGCGGCGAAGAGGTCGTCGAAGTGGCTGACCGGCGCGGCGGGCATCTCTTCCATAACCCGCTCGATCACCGCGGGGATCGCCGTGAACGCGATCCGCTCCCCGAGGAAGGCGGCGACCGCGACCTCGTCGGCGGCGTTGAGCACGGTCGGCGCCGTGCCGCCGGCCCGACCCGCCTCCAGCGCCAGGCGCAGGCAGGCGAAGGTGTCCAGGTCGGGCGGCTCGAAGGTCAGCGAGCCGGCGGCGGCGAGGTCGAGCCCGGGCACGTCGACGTCGGCCCGTTCGGGGTAGTGCAGCGCGTAGGAGATCGGCACCCGCATGTCGGGGTAACCGAGGTGGGCCAGCGAGGCGCCGTCGTTGAGGTGGACCAGCGAGTGGACCAGCGACTGCGGGTGGACGACGACCTCGATCCTCTCGTAGGGGACGGCGAAGAGGTGGTGCGCCTCGATCGCCTCGAAGCCCTTGTTCATCAGCGTCGCCGAGTCGATCGTGATCCTCCCACCCATCCGCCAGGTGGGATGGGCGAGGGCGTCGGCGACGCTGACGTCGGTGAGGTCCTCGCGGCCGCGGAAGGGGCCGCCCGAGGCGGTCAGCACGAGGCGCTCGACCGTCCCCGGCGCCTCGCCGCCGATCAGCTGGAAGAGCGCCGAGTGCTCGGAGTCGACCGGCAGCAGCCGGGCGCCGGTAGCCTCGGCGAGCGCCATCACCAGCTCGCCGCCGAGCACGAGGCTCTCCTTGTTGGCGAGCGCCACGTCGATCCCCTCGCTCAGCGCGGCGACGGTCGAGCCCAGGCCCGCGGCGCCGACGATCCCGTTCAGGACCAGGTCGGCCCCGCTCGTCCCGATCAGCTCCCGCACGCCCTCCTTCCCCACCAGCACGCGGCCGCTCCAAGCCTCCCCGGC
Source organism: Solirubrobacterales bacterium (assembly GCA_035700965.1). Taxonomy (GTDB): domain Bacteria; phylum Actinomycetota; class Thermoleophilia; order Solirubrobacterales; family 70-9; genus VAYN01. The sequence continues at coordinate 114 of DASSOC010000002.1, read as the reverse complement.
CCGCGCCGCCGCAGCCTCCTCGGCGAGCGCGATCGCCGGCACTCCGTGCTCGCGGGCCTGCTCGACCGCCGTCTCCCAGCCGGACCCGGCCGCCAGGCCCACGGCCTGCAGCTC
>DASSOC010000001.1:0-77946 GCA_035700965.1 Solirubrobacterales bacterium | reverse complement strand
CGGCGCGACCAACTTATCGATGAGATCCGAGACGAGCGCCTCGAGCTTGGCGCGCGTGAGCTTCATGGTGAGATGCTTCGGCCCGCTCTGGTCGGCGGTGATGAACGGCAGGTTGATCTGCGTCTCCTGCGCGCTCGACAGCTCGATCTTCGCCTTCTCGGCGGCCTCGTAGAGGCGCTGGAGGGCCATCGGGTCCTGCGTGAGGTCGATGCCCTGGTCGCGCTTGAACTCCGCGACCAGCCAGTCGACGATCTTCTTGTCGAAGTTGTCGCCGCCGAGGTGGTTGTCGCCGGCGGTCGACTTGACCTCGAACACGCCGTCGCCGATCTCGAGCACCGACACGTCGAACGTGCCGCCGCCGAGGTCGAAGACGAGGATCGTCTGGTCGGACTCCTTGTCGAGCCCGTAGGCCAGCGACGCGGCCGTCGGCTCGTTGATGATGCGCTTGACGTCGAGGCCGGCGATCTTGCCGGCGTCCTTGGTCGCCTGGCGCTGGTCGTCGTTGAAGTAGGCGGGGACGGTGATCACGGCGCTGTCGACGCTCTCGCCGAGCTTCGCTTCGGCGTCGGTCTTCAGCTTCTGCAGGATCATCGCGCTGATCTCGGGCGGGCTGTACTGCTTGCCGCGGGCGTCGACGCGGACGTCGCCGTTGGGGCCGGCCTCGACCGTGTACGGGACGATCGTCTCCTCCTCTTTGACTTCGGACTCCTTGCGGCCCATGAACCGCTTGATCGAGAAGATCGTGTTCTCCGGGTTCATCACAGCCTGCCGTTTGGCGACGGTGCCGACGAGGCGCTCGCCGCTCTCGGTGAAGGCGACGACCGACGGAGTGGTCCGCCCGCCCTCGGCGTTCTCCAGAACGGTGGGCTCCCCGCCCTCCATCACCGCGACGCACGAGTTGGTCGTGCCGAGGTCGATACCGATCGTCTTTGCCACTTTTGCTTTCCTCCGAGATGTATTGAGGGTTCTATTGACGAAGCTCTAAAAATCTAAGCGCCAGTGTGGCAGATCTGTAACCCCATTGCAAGGGAAGCCGTATAGTGATTCGGGTCACGCGGGAGCCGGGTAGCCAGGGGGATGAGGAGGCGGCCCGGACGGAGGCGCCTCGACAAAGGTCCCGGGGGAAAGGGGCCGCAGAAGAGGAGGAAGACTTTGAGCTCCGCACTGACCCGCCGGCTTTTGGCGCCGGCAATCGCCGCGGCGATGCTGCTGGCCCTGCTGCTCCCGGGTCTGGCTGTCGCCAAGCAGGACAACCACAGCGACAACGGCAAAGGCAAGGTCGTCAACGTGATGACCCGCAACCTCTACCTCGGCGCCGACCTGGCGCCGGCGATCGGCGCTCCGAGCCTGGAAGCGTTCGTCGCCGCCAACGGCCAGATCCTGCGCGAAGTCACCGCCAACAGCTTTCCGACCCGGGCGAAAGGGCTGGCGAACGAGATCCTCAGCCAGGAACCCGACCTCGTCGGCCTGCAGGAGGTGGCGCTGTGGCGCACCGGGCCGCCCGACCTGACCCCGGTCCTGACGGGACAGCCGACCGCGACCACCGTCCGCTACGACTACCTGCAGGAACTGCTCGAACAGCTCAACAAGGGACGCGGACCCGACCGTTATGAAGCCGTCGTCGTCCAGCCCGAGTTCGACCTCGAGGCGCCGGCAGACGAGAACGCCACGCCCGGGGACGGACCGAACCCGGCGATCGCCAATGCCGAGATCAACGGCCGCCTGACGATGCGCGACGTGATCCTCGCCCGCCGCGGCGCCGGCGTCGAGACCGCGAACCCGCAGTCGGGCAACTTCAAAACGCTGCTCGCGGTGCCGATCCTCGGCCAGGCGCTGACGATCAAACGAGGCTGGACCGCGGTCGACGCGCGGGTGCGCGGCAGCCACTGGTTCCGCTTCGTCAACACCCACCTGGAGGCGTTCGACCCCGCGGCGCTGGTGCCCAGCATCCGGGCTCTGCAGGCGGCCGAGCTGGTCGCGCCGGGCGGCCCCGCAACCGGCACCCTGCCGGTGGTCCTGGTCGGCGACCTCAACTCCGACGACGACACCGTCTCCCCCGGCGACCAGCAGGCCTACCGGGTCCTGCTCGAAGCCGGCATGGTCGAGCGCAGCACCGACGAACCGCTCGGCTGCTGCCTCAACTCGAGCCTGCTGGCCGAAGGAGCGGGCGGCAGCGTCGCCGACTTCGACCACCAGGTCGACCACGTGATGACCAACGACCCGGCGGACATCAAGCTGGAGAGCTCCGCGGTCACGGGCCTGCTGCCGGTGAACGGCTTCTGGGACTCAGACCACGCCGGCCTTTCCAGCGCCCTGCGGTTCGGGCCGTAGGCGGCCGGTCAGCGCCAGAGCGAGGGGGCGGGGATTGCCTCGCCCCCTCCTCGCAGTTTCGCCGGCTGCCTAGCCCTGGCCGGCGGTGTTGGCGACGAATTCAGCCACTTCTTCGCCCTGCGCCTTGTTGAGGATGCCGGCGGGCATGCGCCCCGGAGTCGAGCTGTCGACGCCGTTTTCGATCGCGTTGAGGACGCGCCCTTCGGTCGCTTCGATCGTCTGCTCGACCTGTTTCGGTTCGCCGGTCGGCGGCCCCGAGGGAGCGAGCAGTTCGTCGAGGTCGGGGGCGTAGTTGCCGTCGGTCCCGGCTGCGTAGAGGGTGTGGCAGGTGCCGCAGTTGGTCTGGAAGAGCGACTGCCCTTCCTTCAGATTCGCCGGCACCTCCTGCGGGCCGGTGGTCGCGTCCCCCTTGGAGCGGAAGACCGCGAAGGGGAGGACGACGGCGAGGACGAGGATGACGATCCCGAACCAGATGAAGGTGTGCTTGCTCATTGGGCGGCGCGCATATTACTGCCGCTCGCCGTTGCGGCGCGGTTCTCGCGGTACCACGGGCACATCCGCCGCAGGGCGCACTCACCGCAGCGCGGTTTCGGCCGGCAGATCGCGCGGCCGTGGCGGATCAGGTTGACGTGCAGCTCGTGCGCGTCCTGCGGCGGCACGACCGCCAGCATCTCGTCGTGGGCGCGCTCGAACGAGGCCTTGGCCGGGAAGAGGCCGAGCCGGCCGCCGACCCGGTGGACGTGGACGTCGACCGGGATCTCGGGGATGCCCCAGGTGAAGATCAGCACGCAGGCGGCGGTTTTGCGCCCGACCCCGGGCAGCCCGAGCAGGAACTCGAGCGACTTCTCGCGGGGCGCGTCCTCGGTCCAGCCGAGGTCGGGCGGGTCGCCGAGCTGCTCGAGGATCGCCTGGATCCGCGGCGCCTTCTGCTTCGCCAGGCCGCCGGGACGGATCGCCGCCTCGAGCTCGCCGAGCGGCGCGTCGCGCACCGCCTCCCAGGTCGGGAAGCGCTCGCGCAGCGCCGCGAAGGCTCTGTCGCGGTTGCGGTCGTTGGTGTGCTGGGAGAGGACGGTCTTGACCAGCTCCCCCACCGGGTCCCCGTGCGGCTCCGCCTCCGGCACCCCGTACATCTCCCGCAGGCGATCGCGGATCGCTCGCACCCTGCGCTTTTCGGGCCGCCTCCAGGTCACCCGCGGCACCCTAATGACCCTCAATGCCGGGGCTACAATTGGCTGTTCCGTGTCTCGCCTGATCGCCACCATAGGAACCAAGCTGCCCAAGGGCTGGGGCGACGCCGGGCGCCAGATCGCGATCCTCGTCGGCGTCGACATCGTCTACGAGCTCGGCCGCGGCATCGCCGACGGCAGCCGCGCCGACGCGATCGCCCACGGCGCCCAGGTGATCGACTGGGAGCAGTCCACCCACACCTTCTTCGAGCCCGGCCTGCAGAGCTTCTTCCTGCCCGCGCACTGGCTGATCGACGTCGCCAACCAGCTCTACCTGAACGCCCAGTTCTCGATCGCGCTCGGGTTCCTCGTCTGGCTCTACCTCTTCCGCAACGAGTCCTATTACTTCGTCCGCAACATGTTCGTGGTCTCGATGTGCCTGGCGCTGATCGGCTACGTCGGCTTCCCGACCGCGCCGCCGCGGATGTTCCCCGGCCACGGCTTCGTCGACACGATCACCGACTTCTCCAACGTCAACCACGACTCGACGCTGGCGAAGATCTTCATCAACCCCTACGCGGCGGTGCCCAGCATGCACTGCGCCTTCGCGATGATGATCGGCGCCTCCGGCGTGATGGTCTGCCGCCACTGGTGGTCGAAAGCCTGGTGGGCGCTGTGGCCGATCCTGATCTGCTGGGTGGTGATCGTCACCGCCAACCACTACTGGGTCGACGCCGCCCTCGGCTGGCTCGTCGCCCTCAGCGCCTTCGCGATCGCCCAGGGCGCCCTCGCCCGCGCCCGGCCGCACGCCTGGGCCTGGCGCACCCGGGTCCCGCGCGAGGCCGAGGCCTAATAGCCTCTTCCGGGATGGGACCTTCCGCGCCGCCTCGGCGCAGCGGCCGTGCCGCTGCCCGCAACGGACAGGAGTTGCGCGCCTACGCGCGCGAGCGCCTGATCGAGTCGCGCCTCACCCCGAACGCGATCTCGATGGTCGGCCTGCTCGGCAACCTGGTCGCCGCCGCCCTGGTCACCCAGCGCCTCTTCTTCCTCGGCGGCGTCGCCTTCGTCCTCGGCTCGATCTGCGACACCCTCGACGGCCGCTACTCGCGGATGTCGGGCAAGGGGAGTCTCTTCGGCGCCTTCCTCGACTCGACGCTGGACCGGATCGAGGAGGGGATCGTGCTCGCCGCGGTCGCCGGCTACTTCGCCGCCGCGGGGCGCGACTTCGCCGCGGCGATGTGCGTGGTCGCGGTGCTCGGCTCGCTGATGGTCTCCTACACCCGCGCCCGGGCCGAGGCGCTCGGGGTCGAATGCAAGGTCGGATTGGCGACCAGGCCGGTTCGCGTGGTGATACTTTCGATTGGCCTGATCTTCGCCAAGGGCGCCGGCATCGGCGATTTCGAATTGCTGGCGCCGGCGGTCTACGCGATTGCCGCCTTGACGATATTCACCACCTTCCAGCGGGTATGGCATGTACGAAACGAGCTTTCCGGCGCCAATCCCGCCGGCGCCGAGAGCGGCGGCGGCGCCGGAGATGTGTAACCACCGAAGCCGCCCGGTGTCTTCAGCCACCCAGCGCAATCCAGGAGGACTTCCGAATCAATGAGTGAGAGCAACGGGGCCAACGGCCACAGCACCAACGGCGTCGCCCGGGCGGAGGACAAGGTCCGCGTCGCGATAGTCGGGACCGGCAACTGCGCCAACAGCTTCATCCAGGGCGTCCAGTACTACCAGGACGCCGACCCGGCCGACGAAGTTCCCGGCCTGATGCACGTCGACCTCGGCGGCTACCACGTCCGCGACGTCGAGTTCGTCGCCGCCTTCGACATCGACGCCGAGAAGGTCGGCAAAGACCTCTCCGAGGCGATCTGGTCGGGCCAGAACGACACGATCAAGTTCGCCGACGTGCCGAACCTGGGCGTCGAGGTGCAGCGGGGGATGACTCACGACGGCCTCGGCAAGTACCTGAAAGAGAAGATCACCAAGGCGCCTGGCGAAACCGCGGACGTCGCCGGCATCCTCAAGGAGACCAAGGCCGACGTGCTCGTCTGCTACCTGCCGGTCGGCTCCGAGGAGGCGACCAAGTGGTACGTCGAGCAGGCGCTCGCGGCCGGCGTCGGCTTCGTCAACTGCCTGCCGGTCTTCATCGCCCGCGAGGACTACTGGGACAAGCGCTTTCAGGAGGCCGGGCTGCCGATCATCGGCGACGACATCAAGAGCCAGGTCGGGGCGACGATCGTCCACCGGGCCCTGGCGCGTCTCTTCCACGACCGCGGCGTGCGGCTGGAGCGGACCTCGCAGCTCAACGTCGGCGGCAACATGGACTTCTACAACATGCTCGAGCGCGAGCGGCTCGACTCGAAGAAGATCTCGAAGACCAACGCCGTCACCTCGATCATGGGCCACGATCTGCCCAAGGAGGACGTCCACGTCGGCCCCTCCGACTACGTCGCCTGGCTGACCGACCGCAAGTGGGCTCACATCCGCCTCGAGGGCAAAGCCTTCGGCGACGTGCCGCTGACCGCCGAGCTGAAGCTCGAGGTCTGGGACTCGCCGAACTCGGCCGGCGTCGTCATCGACGCGGTGCGGCTGATCAAGCTGGCGCTCAACAACGGCATCGCCGGCCAGCTCGACGGGCCCTCCAGCTACCTGATGAAGAGCCCGCACACGCAGCGTCCCGACGACGAGGCTCGTGAGCAGACCGAGCAGTTCATCGTCGAGTACGCCCGTGGCAAGGGCAGCCTGGCGGGCAGCCAGGCAGAGACGCCCAGCGCCGCCCAGGCCTAAAGTCCCCGGCGTGGCCGCGCCGCTTTCGATCGCCCAGGTCTTCCCGGTGCGCCGGGGTGCGATCGGCGAGGCGGCGCGGTTCGCGACCGCCGTCTCCGGCGAGCTCGAACGGCGCGGGCACGAGGTGCTGCGGGTGAAGACCGGCGACCCGGTCAAACGCCTGCTGAAAGGGCGGGACCTGGACGTCGTCCACGTCCACGATCCGTTCGCGCCGAGCGCGGCCTCGGCGGCCCTGCGCCACTCGTTCTCGCTCAACGTCGCCACCTTTCACGACCCGCGCGAGCGCGTGCTCGCCACCCAGGTCGCGCGGCCGCTGGTCGAGATCTTCTTCGGCCGGATCGACGCGCGGACGGTGACGCGGCCGCAGACCGCCGAGCTCCTGGAGCGGTTCTTCCCGGCGGGCTACGAGGTCTTGGGAAAGGGAGCCATGGCCGGCGAGGACTGGGGGGCAATCGCCGACGAGCTGGAAGCGATCTACCGGCGCCTGCTCGAGCGGCGGCACGACCCGACGGGCGATCCGGTGCTGCGCGAGCGGATCTCGCAGCGGCCGCTGATCGAGGTCGACCTGCACATGCACACCGACCACTCCGGCGACTGCGCGACGCCGGTCGACACGCTGATCCACACCGCCCGCGACCGGGGGCTGGGGGCGATCGCGATCACCGACCACAACGAGGTCTCGGGCGCCTTGGAGGCGCGGGAGCTGGCCGCGGAGCTCGGCGACATCAAGGTGATCGTCGCCGAGGAGGTGAAGACCGCCGAGCAGGGCGAGGTGATCGGCCTCTTCCTCGAGGAGAAGATCCCGAAGGGGCTGACGATGGCCGAGACGATCGCCGAGATCCGCCGCCAGGGCGGCCTCGTCTACGTGCCGCACCCGTTCGACCGCTTCCACTCGGTGCCCGACTACGAGCACCTGCTCGACATCGTCGAGGAGATCGACCTGCTCGAGGTCTTCAACCCGCGGGTGGCGCTGACCTCGTTCAACGAAGAGGCGGTGCGCTTCGCCCGCAAGTACCGGATCGTGCCGGCGGCCGGGAGCGACAGCCACGTCGCCCAGGGGCTGGGGAGCGTGCGCCAGCGGATCCACGACTTCGACGGCCCGGCCGAGTTCCTCGAGGCGATGCGCGACGCCGACATCACCCGCAAGCACAAGAACCTGGTCTACGTGCAGACGCTGAAGTTCCTGCAGACGACGGGGCGGCCGAAGGCGCCGAAACGGCGGGTGCCCGATGCCAAGCCGGTCAGGGGCGGGCGGCCGCGGCGCGCCGGTCAGCGTCGCCGCGCGAGCAAGTCCTGATGCAGGGGGGTCAGCGGAAAGGAGCCGCGCCGGTCCCGTCAAAGAGTGCGGCGATGCGGTCGATCGACGACGAGATCAGGGAGAAGTACCTGGAGCGCGCGATCCGCGAGCTCAACCAGATGACCCGCGAAATCCAGGAGTGCCCGCACTGCCCGCGCGGCAAGCTGATGCCGGTGCTCGGCTCCGGCCACCCGCAGGCCGACGTCTTCATGCTCAAGCAGGCGCCGCTGGCCTCGGAGATCGAGGAGGGGGTCGCCTTCTACGGGCGCTCCGGCAACGCGCTGATGAAAAGCTTCAAGCGGCTCGGGATCGACCCGCTGGTCGTCTACGGCACCCTCTGCGTCAAGTGCCCGATCCCCGAGCCCGACCTCGCCGCCGGCGAGTGCGTCGCCCGCCTGGTCGAGGAGCTGGCGATCGTGCAGCCGAAGATCGTCGTCGTCATGGGCGAGCCGGCCCTGCGCATCCTCAACTCCCTCGGCGTTCCCCTGGCCCGCGAGATCGAGCCCCGCGAGGGCGAGATCCAGTCCTTCACCCCGACCATCGAGGCCCTCTACACCCCCGACATCGACGCCTCACTCGACGAAGAGGGCGCCAAGCAGCGCTTCTGGCGCGCCTTCAAGGCGCTGGGGGAGTGGTACGACGAGCTGCCGCCCTATTAGCTCCGGCGACGGGAAGGACGGGACACCCTCGCCCGGACAATCGTCGGCCTAATTAGGCCGACGATTTGAGTATCCGCCCGTTCGAGGGTGTCCCGTCCCTCTATGACGGTCGTCGGCTCAGCGACTCCGAGATTGGGGGCGCTATAGCCCCCACAAGTTCGGAGAGGCGGGTCAGGCGGTGGGGGCGGCGGCCTGGGCGAGGGCGGTCATCGTCTCGACCTTGGCGCTGGCGAGGCCGCGGACGACGATCGTGTCCAGCGGGCCTTCGTAGGCGCCGAGGGCGGCCTGGGCGGCGGTGGGGTTGGGGGCGGCGACGCCGACGGTGCCCTCGGGCTCGGCGAGGCGGTCGAAGTGGTCGCGGTAGCCCTTGTGGAGATCGCGGTAGAAGGACTCCTCCTTGGCCAGACGCTCGGCGGCGTCGGGGCCGACCGCGGTGCGGACGTAGCCGAAGACGCGGGGGGTCTCGCGGCCGGCCGCCGCGGCGCCGGCCTCGACTTTGGCGCGGGCGCCGGCGGCGAAGTCGGGGGTCATCCAGTTGAAGAAGACGCCGTCGTAGGCGCTGCCGGCGAGTTCGCACATCTTCGGCCCCATCGCCGCGAGGACCAGCCTCACGCCGGGCAGCAGCTCGCGCAGTTGCGGCAGCGCCTCGCGCATCTTCGTCAGCGGCTTCTCGGTGAAGCCGGCGCCGACCCCGAGCCAGAGACGGGCCGGATCGATCCCGAACTCCTCGATGTCGGCGGCGATCTGCTCGGGCGGGGTGCGGTCGAGGGCGATCACGGCGACTCCCAGCTCGACCTGCGGCGCCGCGGCCTGGAACTCGGCCAGCGTCGCCAGTCCTTTCGCGCCCGGGTGGTCGTTCGACCACATCGACCTGTAGCCGAGCTCGGCGCAGCGCGCCGCCAGCGGGCGCGCCACCTCGGGGTCCAGCCCCGCCGCTACTCCGAACGCCCTACTCATGCTTCTCAAAGAGTGCCACGCACTCGATGTGCGGGGTCTGCGGGAACATGTCAACCGGCCTCACGCGCCGCAGCCTATAGCCGGCCTCGCCGAGCTGGGCCGCGTTGGGTGCCAGCGTCGTCGGGTTGCAGGAGACGTAGACGATCCGCTTCGCCCCGCACTCGATCACCCGACGGACGATCTTCTGCGAGAGGCCGGCGCGCGGCGGGTCGACGACGACGACGTCGGGCTCGCCCGCCCGCTCGATCAGCGGCCGCATCCCGGTGCGCGCGTTGGCGGCGATAAAGCGGGCGTTCTCGATGCCGTTGGCGCGGGCGTTGCGCTCGGCGTCGGCGATCGCCTCGGGGACGATCTCCAGGCCCCAAACCTCGCCGGCCTGCCGCGCCATCGTCAGCCCGATCGTGCCGATCCCGCAGAAGAGGTCGAAGACCCGCTCGCTGCCGCTCAGCCCGGCGTACTCGCCGGCTACCGCGTAGAGATGCTCGGCCATCTCGGTGTTGGTCTGGAAGAAGGCGCCGTGGGACATCTCCAGCTCCAGCCCGCAGAGCTCCTCGCGCAGGCACTCAAAGCCGAGCACGCCGGTCGGGCCGTCGGTGCCGCCGGCCTCGGCGGCGACGATCGTGTGCAGGTCGACCGGTGGTCGCGGGAACTTCGCCTCGACCGTGACCAGCCGCGTCTGGATCTGGCCGGTCCGCCGCCCCTCGCGCACCACGAGGTTGCGCAGGACGCCGCGCCGGGCGCGCCGGTCCCAGGCGGGCACCGCCCCGGCCCGCGCCCATTCGCGCACCGCGTTGCGCGCCTCGTTGCCGCGCTCGCTCGCCAGGTGGCAGTCGTCGGCGTCGACGATCAGGTCCCAGCGGCCGCGGGCGTGGAAGCCGAGCGTCAGCTCGTCGTCCTCTTCGCCGAAGGAGTACTCGAGCTTGTTGCGGTAGCGCCACTGCTCCACCGCCGGCACGATCTCCTCCAGCTCGAAGCCCTCGAGGCCGCCGATCCGCCCCAGCGCCTCGGCGACCTGCTCCTGCTTGTAGTGGAGCTGGCGCTCGTAGGGCAGCCCCTGCCACGGCGCCCCCGGGCAGGGCTCGCCGCCGTGGAGGCAGGTGTCGGGCAGGCGGTCGGCAGCCGGCTCCAGCAGCTCGACCGCGCGCGCCTCGGCGAAGCGCTTCTTCCCCTTCGTCACCTCGGCGCGGACGCGGTCGCCCGGCAGGGCGCCGGCGACGAAGACGACGAAGCCGTCGGCCCGAGCGACCCCCCGCCCGCCGAAGGCGAGGGAGTCGATCTCGAGCTCGAGCTGATCCCCCCGGCGAGCTATGGCAGCGCTCGGCGCGCTTGCTTGGCCAGCCGCTCCAGTTCCTTCAGCAGCGCGTCCCGCTGCTTCTGCCCTTTTTTGACCAGCTCACGGAGCATTTTCTCGGCGTCGCTGCGGGTCATGCGGCCGCGTTTCACCGCGTCGTCAACGACGTCCTGGATGCGGTCCCGGCTCAGGGTCACGCTCTGCTCGAGGCTCTCGCGGAACTGGGCGACGCTCTTGTCGAGCCCGGTCGTCGCTTTCGAAGCTTTGCCCTGCGAGCCTTTTTTCGCAGTTGCTTTTTTCGGAGCTTTCGATTTCGGTGCGGCTTTTTTGGTTTTGCCTTTGGCTTTCGATTTCGTCGATTTTTTACTGCGCGACGCTTTCGGTTTCGCAGCGCTTTTTTTCGCGCTGGTTTTCGCTTTCGATTTGCCGGCCGCTTTTTTGTCCGCCATCTAGGTAGTGCCTCCGTAGTCGCTTTGCCCGCGGGTGGGTCCCGACTATCTCAATTCCGCAGGAGGTCTGGCTCGGCGGCGGCAAAAGTTGCCTGTACGGGTGCATGGTCCGAGAGCCGCAGGGCCCGCCCCTCGACCGGCAGCTCGCGCTCCTGCGGTGGCCACTGCACCGGCGGCTCGACCACTTCGAGGCCGCGGCAGAAGACGTGGTCGATGGCCTCCGGTGCCGTCACCGGGCTCGCCAGGCCGAACTCCTCGCGCAGCCGCTCGAAGATCCGCGGCTGCTTTGCGGGCCGCAGGTTGAGGTCGCCGCCGAAGACGAGGGGGGAGCCGCCGGCCCATTCGCCTGCCGCCCGCGCCGCGCGCAGCACGTCCTCTTCGGCCAGGCGGGGCCAGTCGTTGGTCGCGTGCAGGTTGGCGATGCAGATGCCGGAGGCGGTGCGGGCGAAGGCCATCGCCCGCCGCTCGGGCTCGCCCTCGTGGATCGCGACCTCGCGCCGCTCGGCGATGCCGCCGAGCCTGCCGGGGACCCGCACCAGGGTCAGGTTGGAGCCGCCCTCGCCGGAGGCCATCAGGTCCGGGTTCTGCCGCGCCAGCAGCCCGCGCAGGGCGCCGAAGGAGTTGCGCGAGGTCAGCGCCCGCTGCCATTCGGCGCCGCAGGCCGTGGCCAGTGGCTCGGCGAAGCGCGGTGGGCACTCCTGCAGCAGCGCCACGTCCCACTTCGCTGCGGCGAGCAACTGCGCGAACTCGGCGCTGAGGTCGCGGTTGACCTGGACGTGGGTCGCGTTGCGCTCGTCGAAGCGCAGCAGCCGCGAGCGCCAGGTCCGCAGCCCCGGGTCCGGCGGGTGGTCGCGGCCGTGGAAGAGGTTCCAGGCGAGGACGGTGAACTCCATCGCGTGCGTAGTATCCGGCAGACGCGAGAAGTCGCCTTTCGCAACCAGAGGTGCGGAAAGGCGCCTCGCTGGCGATCCTCATGACCAAGCGCGACTTCCTCACCGGCGCGGAGCTCGGGGCCTTCGAGCTCGGCAAGCTGCTCGACCGGGCGGCGGAGCTGAAAGCGGGCCGGCGCCAGGGCGTCGGCCGCGACTCGCTCGCCGGCCGCAGCATCGCCCTCGTCTTCGAGCGGCCCTCGACGCGGACGCGGATCTCCTTCGACGTCGGCGTCGCCGAGCTCGGCGGCCACGGGGTGATGCTGCGCGGCGACGAACTGCAGCTGGCGCGCGGCGAGTCGGTCGGCGACACCGCCCGCGTCCTCTCCCGCTTCGTCGACGCGATCGTGATCCGCTCCGGCTCCCACGAGGCGGTCGAAGGGCTGGCCGAGGCCGCCGAAGTCCCCGTCGTCAACGCCCTCACCCCGCTCCACCACCCCTGCCAGGCGCTCGCCGACCTGCTGACGCTGCGCGAGCGCTTCGGCGAGCTCGACGGCCTCCGGCTCACCTACGTCGGCGACGGCAACAACGTCGCCCGCTCGCTGGCGATCGCCGGCGAGCTGGCCGGGGTCGATGTCGTGGTCGCCGCGCCCGCGGGCTACCAGCTGCCCGACGGCCACGGGGCGAAGCTGACCGACGACCCGCGCGCCGCCGCGGCCGGGGCCGACGCCCTCTACACCGACGTCTGGGTCAGCATGGGCGACGAGACCGAGGCGCAGCGCCGCCTCGCCGACCTCGCGCCCTACCGGCTCGACGCCGATCTGCTCGCCGCGGCCAAGGATCGGGCGGTCGTCCTCCACTGCCTCCCCGCCCACCCGGGGCAGGAGATCACCGCCGAGGTCCTCTACGGCGAGCGCTCCGCCGTCTGGGACCAGGCCGAGAACCGCCTTCACGCGCAGAAGGCGCTGCTGGAGATGCTGCTCGCAGGGGACTCGTGACCGTCCTCCTCTACGACAACCCGGTCTCGGGCAACTGCTACAAGGTGCGGCTGATCCTAACCCTGCTTGGGATCGAGTTCGAGCGGCGCGAGCTCTCGGTGGTCGAGTACTCCGAGCGGCTGTCGACGCTGGGCGGCCTCAGCCCGACGCTGAACATCCCCACCGTCGTGCTCGAGGACGGCCGGCCGCTGGCGGAGTCGAACGCGATCCTCTGGTACTTCGCCGAGGGCTCGCGCTACCTCCCCGACGACCGCTACGAGCGCGGGCAGGTGCTGCAGTGGCTGTTCTTCGAGCAGTACAAGCACGAGCCGGGGATCGCGGTGCCCCGGTTCTGGGATGCGATCGCCACCGAGGACCTCCCCCGGCCCGGCGACCTCGAGCTGCGGCGGGCGTCGGGCCGCGAGGCGCTGAAGGCGATGGAGCGGCACCTGCGCGAGCGCTCCTACCTCGTCGGCGAGCGCTTCACGATCGCCGACATCGCCCTCTACGCCTACACGCACATCGCCCCGGAGGGCGGCTTCGACCTCGAGCCCCTGCCGGCGGTCCGGGCCTGGCTGGAGCGCGTCGCCGCCGAGCCGGGGATGATCGCGATCGCGGCCTGAGAGGATCACCTCACGTGTACCCGCACATCGACATCGGCCCGGTGACGCTGCAGACCTTCGGGATCTGCTTCGCGCTCGCCTTCCTCGCCGCCGGGGCGCTGATCTGGAAGCGGCTGGGGGAGCTCGGCAGGCCGCCGGACTGGGCGTATGAGATGGGCTTCGCGGCGCTGGTCGGCGGCGTCGTCGGCTCGCGCGTCTACTTCGTCATTCAGAACTACGGCGAGGTCAAGCACGACCTGATCGGCAACCTCTTCTCCGGCTCGGGACTGGTCTGGTACGGCGGCGCGATCGGCGGCGCCCTCGCGGTCGTCCTCTGGGCCTGGTGGCGCGACTTCCTCAGCCTGGCCCTGCTCGACCTGGCGGCGCCGGCGCTGGCGCTCGGCTACGCGATCGGCCGCTGCGGCTGCCAGCTCTCCGGCGACGGCGACTACGGCAAGCCGTGGCACGGGCCGTGGGCGATGGCCTACCCGGAAGGGACGGTGCCGACGGACAAGACCGTCCACCCGACTCCGGTCTACGAGACGCTGGCGATGGGGCTCGGCGCCTGGATGCTCTGGCAGCTGCGCGACCGGGTGCGGACCGGGGTCCTGTTCGCGATCTACCTCCTCTACGCCGGGGCCGAGCGCTTCCTGATCGAGTTCCTGCGGCGCAACCACGAGGTGGCGGTGGGGCTGACCGCGGCGCAGTTCGAGAGCCTGGGGATGATGGCGGGCGGGCTGCTCTGGATCGCTATCGTGGTTCGCCGCCACGGAGGCATCTGGCGCCACGCGGCGAACGAAGCACTCGGAGCTACCGCGTAGCTCCCTTTCTCAGCGGCTGAACGCGACCCCGGGCAGGCTCAACGATGCTATCTTGCGCAAAATCTTTGGAGCGGTTTTATGCGGGAGGATGCGGGCTTTATGGCAATTGACGTGAAGAGCGAGGGGCCTTCGGCCCGTACCGTCGGCGCGATCCTCGACGACGCGGCCGAGCGCATCGCCGCCGCCGGCGTCGAGGCTGCGCGCAACGACGCCGAAGTCCTGGTCGCCGACGCGCTCGGCGTCAAGCCCGAGGCGCTCTCGGTCGAGAGCGCCGGCGAGGTCGACGGGGCCGCCGCGGCGAAGATCGAGGCGGGCGTCCAGCGCCGGGTCGAGCGCGAGCCGATGGCCTACATCCTCGGCCGCGCCCCCTTCCGGGCGCTCGAGATCGCCGTCGACGAGCGCGTGCTCTGGCCGCGCAAGGAGACCGAGTTGCTGGTCGAGGTCGGCACCCAGCTGCCCGAGGGCGCCCGCGTGCACGAGGTCGGCACCGGTTCCGGCGCGATTGCGCTGGCGCTGATGTCGGAGCGGCCCGATCTGCGGGTCACCGCCTCGGACCTCTCGCCCGAAGCGGTCGAAGCCGCCCGCGAGAACGCCGAGCGGCTCGGGCTGGACCTGGACGTCCGGGTCGGGCTGGGCCTGCCGGAGGAGGTCAAAGCCGGAAGCGTCGACCTGGTGATCGCCAACCTTCCCTACGTCACCGACGAGACGATCTACGAGCGCTCGCCGGAGATCCAGAAGGAGCCGCGGGTCGCGGTGACCGGCGATTGCGGCGCGGACGGCCTCGGCGTGATCCGCGGCCTGATCGCGGAAACGCCGTCGGGCTGGAAGATGGCGATGGAGCACGACACCCACCACGGCCCGGCGATGCGCGAGCTGCTGCGCGACGCGACTACCCTTCAGGACTATGAAGGTGACGACCGGGTCACCGTCGGCTACGCACCCTGAGGCAGTCCGGCGATGAGCGATAGTCCGACCGCCGAGGCGGCGGACAGCGCCGGCGACCGCTCGGCCGCGGTCTCGACCGAGGCGCAGCGGCGGGCGAAGCTGGAGCGTCTGCGCGCGGCGGGCGTCGATCCCTACCCGCACGCCTTCCCGGACCGCGACCACGTCGCCGAGATCGAGGGGCGCCACGACCCGGCCGAGCTGGGTGAGGGGGAGCACGAGGAGTTCACCTACCGGGTGATGGGGCGGGTGGTCGGCAAGCGCGGCCACGGCAAGACCGCTTTCCTCGACGTCCGCGACGTCAGCGGGCAGATCCAGGCCTACGCGCGCAAGGACGTGCTGGGGGAGGAGGCGTTCGGGCGGGTCGAGGAGCTCGACATCGGCGACCTGGTCGGGGTGGTCGGGCCGCTGCACGTGACCAAGCGCGGGCAGCTGGCGATCGGAGTGCGCGAGTGCATCCTGCTGGCGAAGGCGCTGAAGGACCCGCCCGACCTCTTCCACGGGATCAGCGATCCCGACACCCGCTACCGCCAGCGCGAACTCGACCTGATGGCGAACGAGGAGTCGCGCGAGATCTTCAAGCAGCGCTCGCGGCTGACCCTGGGGATCCGCAACTACATGAGCTCGCGCGGCTGGGTCGAGCTGGAAACGCCGGTGCTGCAGCGGCTGACCGGCGGCGCCGCGGCGCGGCCGTTCGTCACCCACCACAACGCGCTCGACCGCGACCTCTTCCTGCGCACGGCGACCGAGCTGTACCTGAAGCGGGCGATCGTCGGCGGCTTCGAGGACGTCTACGAGTTCGGCAAGTTCTTCCGCAACGAGGGGATGTCGCCCCAGCACAACCCCGAGTTCACGATGCTGGAGATGTTCGTGGGGGGCGCCGACTACAACGGCGTCATGGAGTTCGTCGAGCACCTGGTGGCGCACGTGGTCGAGGAAGTGACGGGGACGACGAAGGTCATGCGCGAGGGGGTCGAGATCGACTTCGCCGCGCCGTGGCCGCGGGTGCGGCTGCGCGACGAGCTGCTGCGCGAGACCGGGCTCGACATCTACGAGGCGAGCCGGGACGAGCTGGCCGAGGCGGCCGGCGAGGACGTCGACGCCAGCGACGACTGGGCCGGCGTGGTCGACACGCTGCAGGGCAAGCTGGTCGAGCCGAAGCTGATCCAGCCCACCCACATCGTCGACCTGCCGATCGACATCTGGCCGCTGGTCAAGGTCCATCCGGAGAGCCCGCGGATCTGCGAGGCCTTCGACGGCATCGTCGCCGGGATGGAGATCGTCGGCGGCGGCACGGACCTAAACGACCCGATCGAGCAGCGCGAGCGCTTCGTCAAGCAGCGCGAACGCCAGGAAAGCGGGGCCGAGGCCGACCCACACCCCCACGACGAGGAGTTCGTGCGGGCGCTGGAATACGGGATGCCGCCGGCGAGCGGCTGCGGCCTCGGCATCGACCGCCTGCTGATGATCATGACCGGGGCGAAGACGCTGCGGGATGTGATCATCTACCCGGCGATGCGCGAGCTGTCCTGAGGCCGTATGACACGGCGCCCGGCCGCACCGTCGGCTACGGGCCGTGCAAAGCACTGTCCCTCCGCCGCCGGTACGCCCGTGCTTGGTCCTACGACCTCAGGACCTCAAGCCGCTCGGAGAAGTCCTCCATCGATCGGGATCACGGTGCCGGTGATGTAGGCGGCGCGCTCGGAGCAGAGGAAGGCGACGAGGTCGCCGTACTCCTCGACGGTGCCGAGCCGGCCGGCGGGGACTTCCTCCCGGGCGGCCGCTTCGACTTCCTCCATCGAGCCGCCGAGCTCGGCCATCCGGTCGGTCTTGAAGCGGCCGGTGGCGACGGTGTTGACGGTGATCCCGTCGCCGGCGACCTCGCGGGCGAGGGTCTTGAGGAAGCCGACCGTGGCGAGGCGGTGGGCGTTGGAGAGGTTGAGGGCGGGGTTGACCTCGATCGTCGTCGTCGAGCCGACGTTGACGATGCGGCCCCAGCCTTCTTTGCGCATGGCCGGGACGACGGCGCCGGCGAGGATCCGCGGGGCGAGGACCAGCGAGCGGTAGGCCTCCTCCCATTCCTCGAAGCCGTGGTCGAGGGCGCCGCCGGCGGGCGGGCCGCCGGTATTCGTCACGAGGGCGTCGACCCGGCCGAGCGCCTCGACGACCTCCAGCGGCAGGCGGGCCAGGCGCTCGAGGTCGGTGGCGTCGGCGACGAAGGGAGTGGCGGCCTCGCCGATCTCCGCCGCCGCCTCCTCCAGGTGCTCCCGCGAGCGGCTGGCCAAGGCGACCTTGGCCCCTTCCCGCGCCAGCGCCGAAGCGATCCCCCGCCCAATGCCCCGGCTCCCGCCCATAACCAAAGCGACGCGCCCCCCAAGTCCGAGATCCATGAGCCAACCCTAGCCCCAGCGACGATCCTCAAACTTCGCTGCGCGGGTAACCTTCCAGAAGAGCGCCCGTAGCTCAGTGGTCAACGGGTCCTTTCGGGGGCCCAAAGAGCGTCGGTCTTTCAAGCCGAAGGTCGCGGGTTCGACTCCCGTCGGGCGCATTCCTTGGTGTTCCGAGCCGTGCCGCGTTTTGCGCGGTGCAGAGCCAAGTCCTCGGTCTGATGCCGGATCGCTGTGCCGCTGCCGTCCGGGCGATTCCGCGACGTTCCGGCGCGTCTGTGTCACATCCTGGTCACATTTTGCGGTGGGCAATAGGGTCTTCGCGATGCCGCAGGAGAAGGCCGAAGCTCGCAAGGCAGTGCGCGCCGCTCAGAAGCAGTTCGAGCGCGAGTCAGACGCAGCCCATAAGGCTCGGCGCAAGGCTTTCGCCCAGGCTCAGAAAAAAGGGCTGTCCCTGCGCGAGATCGGCGAGGAGGTCGGTCTTCACCGCTCCCGCATTGCGCAGATCATCAAAGGCGAATAGGCCAACTGTCTAGATTTTCTAGACAGCATGTGCTAGCCTGAGTTTCTAGATAAAAAGCGCCCCCGCGCTGGTGGAACAGCCGGGGGCATGGCACAGGAGGTATTCGCTCCCATGCACGACAAGCCTAGAGGCGCCATTGATGGGCGCGCCACGACTGCGGCCGAGGACATCAAGGACCGGGCGCGGGTCCTACGAGAAGTCCTGGATCTTTACCCGGAGACGCTGACTCTCGACGAGCTGGTCCGTGAGTTGACGGTCGACTCGGTGGAGTTCCAGGAGCGCGATCGCATCCAGCGAGCCGTGCGCGACCTGATCGCCGGTGGCTTGATTCATCGGGTCGGCGATCTCGTCCTGCCGACCCGGGCGGCGGTCAACTTCCACGAGCTCGGCGAAGACTGAACAGAGCGGAAAGGCCAATTCGAAGTCCGAGCGATGACCAAGGCAGCCCGCACCCCAAGCAACAAGGCAGATGGAACCCATGCACGTGAAGCGAAGGGAGGGGCACCTAGAAGCACCCAGCGAGGGGAGAGCCCCGGCCCTGAGGCAGAACCAGAAGCCGCCTCAGAAGCACCAGCCCCACGTCCCGACACACTACGAACCCTCCGGATTCGGACTTTTCGGGCCGCTCCTCCCGTCCCTCCGGGCAGCCAATTTTGGCACGGCTTCGCCGTGCTGAGGCTGCCCTTAAGGAGGGCAGGGAGGGGTCTGGCCTTCGGCCGTCTGGACGGCATCGGGATGAAGCCGATGCAACCGCCGCTGGCTCTGGACATAGGGGGCATGGAGAGGAAAGCGAGCAAGCCCAGCTTCTTCACCGAGCGCACCCTCGCCGACTTCCTAGCCGTCTCTGACCGCACCGTCCGCAACTGGATCAAGAGCGGGAAGCTGCCCAGCTACAAGTTCGGAGCGGCGCGGCGAATCGACCCCACCGACGTCGAGGACTTCCTCGCTCGGCATCGGGACGAGGCAGCATGAGGCGCGAGAAGCCGATCAAACGCCGCAACCCCTCTGGGGAGATCGGGTGGATGGCCCGCTACACGGGGAGGGACGGCAAGCGCCATATCGCGAAGCCGACCTGGAACCGCGGCAAAGGCACCTTCAGGCGAAAGGCCGATGCGCAGAAAGCCATCGACGAGGCGTACGGTCTCTCGGATCGGCCGGACACCCTCGGCGACTACTCCGCCACCTGGACCGAGCGCCATCCACGCTCAGAACGCACCAACGCAACGAACGACCACCGCATCAGCCGGGTTGCTGACGTGGAGATCGAGGGCATCCCCTTGAAGGACTGGCCGCTCCGCGAGCTGCGCCGCCGTCACACGCTCGCCTTGGTCGACCACATGCTGAGGACCGAAGGTCGAGCGACCACCGGAGCTGTCGGCATCCTCCGTGCGCTGTCCGCGATGGCCGAGGACGCGATCACCGATGAAGTCTGCGACCTCAATCCATTCAAGGGCATCCGCATCCGCGCCAACGATCCGAGGGCGAAGAAGAAGCCCCGCCCTATCCGCGTCTTCACCTTTGAGGAAATGCACCGCTTCGCCAAAGCGGCGGGTCGTTACGAGGCGATGGTCCGAGTCTTCACCGACTGTGGGCTGAGGCTGGGGGAGGTGCTGCCTCTTCGCCCCGAAGACTTCGACGGCGAGACCCTCCAAGCTCGTTCAATAGAGAAGGATCGAGCGCCATCAACGAAGTTAAGTGTATGTCGATAATGCGAAATGCTGGTTTGCTGGCCCGGCATGTACCGGCTGCGTGCCTCTCACCTCCGTCCCCGTTGGACTGATCCCGACTTTCCGACCGCTACAGCCTCTAGGACTCCAGGGATGGAGAAGGCAAGGCGTAGGGACTGGCGCGCGCAGCACGCAGAGCTTCTGGAGCATGCAAGGCAAATGAAGGTCCAGCCTGTTGTTGATCGCGATGAGCTAATTGCACTCCAGCAAGAAATTCGCGATCTCGAGAGGAGGATCGACCGTCCTTTACCACCTGGCACCGAAGCCATTCGCTACATCCCAGGTCCGCAGGAGGAAAGGCCTGGTCGTGCGCCAGGCGCCACCGGCACGAGCGAGCGACCGGAGCGGCGCTGCGCCTTTGGCAGGTGCGACGGATCGGGCTGGCACCTCAATGAGGATGATCTCGCAAGCCCTTGTGAGTGCCAGCGGCTTCCGCGCGATCGGGAGGCGCGACGCCAGAGCAAGCGAGTCCTTCGACGGCATCTAGCCCTCGGGTTAGATGCCCCCCCTCTTTCAAATCTGGCTCTAGAGATCCGGTCAGCCCTTCGTGGCTTCAACGCAGATCTGGCATCCAGCGTTCGTAAAGGTCACGGCCTCTGGTTCGTCGGCGAGAGCACCGAGGTTTCAGCCCCGTGCGCGTTCTTAGCGGGAGAGGCACTGCGGCGTGCGATTCCGGTGTTGCTCTATCCAGGGGATGAGCTGATCGGCCGGCTAAGACGGTTGGCGGCGGACTCGGCGGCCGCTCTTGATGACGAGATCTTCGGTCGACTGAGCACCATAGATTTGTTGGTGGTCGATGGGTTGGACGAGGCTGCGGCACCGGCTCGGTTCCCTGAGGTCGCCACCCCTGAAACCACCGCGGATCAACCCACCGACGCAATATTGGGACAAGGCCGGGTGCTCGATGCGGAGAGCTATCGGCCAGGGATGACCGATGTAGATCTTTCGCGCTTAGCGTTAATTCTGAATGAGAGGCTGATCAATAAGAAGGCAACGATCGTGAGTACGCGATTCAGCCGACCTCTCCTCGAAGAAGACCTCTTGCGCCTTCCGGGGTCATGGCCATCGGGCGAAGGCAGGAGATGGGACGAGCCGACGCGGCGCGCTCAGCAGATGCGGCTCTTGTTATCTCGATTTCACGAGCTTTGTGGCCCCCCGCTACCCGCTAAAGACGGTGTCTCTCCCGTAGGTTCCGTCCGGTCCGCTGGCCAAGCTTCTGCGGGTGACGCATCGCCTCTACGAGCTGCTCTCTTGTCGAGCAACTAACGACTTCGTCGTCGGGACCGTCGGCGGTGGGTGTGTAGAGGCTTTAGTGACGGATCACTATCCGACCGCAAGACGTGAGGCGACCATTCATGCCGCCGTGCTTTCGAAGAAGGGCCTGCACGTCGACCCTCCGGCCAGCCATCACGAGTTGGGCCGCGAGGGCCGGTATGCCTGGGTTCACTCGGATCGGTCTCACGGACAACTGGCGGTCGCGGGACTTTTCCGACATGAGGCACTGGACTACGAAAGAGAGCCGTTTCGGGTCATTTCCGTCGTCAGTCCGAAGTTGGGCACGCCGATCCTCTTTGTGGCGGTCGGCGAGGGCGCCCAAGGCAGCCACCACATCTCACTTTTGCGCGAAGTCGATTCGAGCCTCAAGTTCAGGCCGTATTCGCTTCTTGACATTCGAGGCTGGCTGGATGGTGCCCAGAAAAGCGGAATGAAACGGCTTGCAGACCCCATAGTTCACCCGCTTCTCACGCCGATTGTCGATGTCCCCGTCGAGGTCAGTTTTGGCTCCCAAGCGGCATAGCGGCTGACCTCCAGCCGCTCAGGCGCATCGGCAAGGTCTCATCTTTGTCACACCGCAGCCCCTAAGCCGCTCTACCAAGCCACCGTCCGTCGTCCTTTCAAGCCGAAGGTCGCGGGTTCGGCTCCCGTCGGGCTCATTCTTCGCGGATAGGGTGGCGCTATCGGAGGCCTGCGAAAAAATCTGGAGTTGAAGGCGCGAGATCCGGATCCTGAGAACTCGGTTCAGGTCTGCCGAGAGCTCGGCGCGGAGAGCAAGGGAACGCTGAACCAGCGGGACACCTACTTCGAGGTTCCCCGGGGACGGCTGAAGCTCCGCGAGGAACCCGGTGCGGTCGCCTGCTTGATCGCCTACGAGCGCGCGGAGCTTTCCGGTCACAAGGAAAGCCGGTATCGGCTGATCGAGGTGCTCGAGCCCGCCGAGATACAGGATGCATTGGCCGCCGTCCTGGGCATCGCGATCGTGGTGAGCAAAGCCCGCCGGCTATTCCTTTTCGAAGGCGTGAGGATCCACCTTGACCATGTCGAGGGTCTAGGCGACTTCATCGAGTTCGAGGGCGTGGCCGCCGGCAGTGGTGACCCGAGCAAATTCGCGGAGGTGCTGGACTATCTGAGGCGGTCCTTCGGGATCCGCAATGAGGATCTCCTGCACGTGAGCTACTCGGAGCTGCTCCGTTCTGCTCCTGCCGCCTGAACCTTCTGCAAGACGTAGCCCATTGGCCCGACGTCGACTCGGACTTGGAGCAGAGACGGCTCCCGCCTGCTGCGGTATTGCCCAACGCGAGGTTGGTGGCTGGATGGCGAGGCCGATCGGTGCTCCGATGGGGATCGGCTCCAGTTCATCCGTTTCGTTGAGCGCCTGGCTGGGCCCCCAGGTGTCTCACTCCTCCGGGTCATCCGGTTCCTTGAAGGGGGATTTGAAGAAGAGGAAGGCCCAGGAGGCGAGGATGCCCTCTTCTTCGGACTCGGTTACGCGGGCGTTGGAGTCGGTGGCTGCTTTGAGGGTGCGGTAGATGCACTCGCGGAAGATGGAGGAGATCTCGTCCCAGCCCTGCTCGTCGAGGAGGATCTTGTCCCATACGAGGGAGCGGTCGTTGCGCTCGTCGAAGGTTTCCTCGAGCATCGCTTCGGAGATTGCGTCGAGGAGGTTGGTGACGGTCTCGCCGCTGATTTTGTTCTTGATCGTCTCCGGCAAGTTGTCCCATGATTTGCCGTCGAAGAGGGCGCGGCGGGTCGCTTTATAGAAGTGCTCGGTGGAGCCGCGGACCGGGGCTTCGCCGACGAGTTCGAGGCACTCGTAGCGATCGGCCAGCTCGCGGAAGTGGTAGGCGACCTTGGAGACGTCGAGATCGTGGCGCCGGGCGAACTGCGCTGGGCTCATCACCCGTTCGTTGGCCTCGGCCAGGATCTGCGCCCGGATCGGGTGGGCGATCGCTTTCGCGAGCTGGTCATCGATGTAATCCGAGTACCACGGGTTGCTCACCGCTCTCCCTCTCCTTCGATCAAAGCCGTTGACGGCACTGGAATCTTAGGGAGCAAACGCGGACGTTCTCGCTGGGAATGCAGGCAATCCTCCCACCACTGACGGCATTTTTAGCAATACACCGGTCCTTCCGCTCGCCACCACAAGAGGGAGGGAGGTGAGTTCCGCATGAGGCTCGCGCACTCGCAGATGCTGCCGCTGACCATCACCAAGAACGGCTAGCGACGGGGCACTAGGGCGGAACCGCTGTGCTGGGCCACGGCGGTTCCGCCCGGGCGGAAAACATCCCGAACGTGTCCGCCGCGATCGAAGCGCTCCCTGCGTGGCAACTCCTCCGAAGGCAGGCCCTGCCGTTTCCGAGGCCGGCTCCCGCTCAGGGGCGAGCGCGAAGGTCGTCCGCCAGCGTCGCCAGCCGGCCGACCTTGGTGTCGAGAGCCGCGGCCAGCCGCAGCAGCGTCGTGTAGCTGGGGTTCCGCACCCCGCGCTCGATGCCGCCGACCTGGGTGAGGTCGGTATCGGCCGCGTCGGCGAGGTCTTCCTGCGTCATCCCGGCCTCGCTGCGGAGGGTGCGGACGGCCTCGCCGAGGGCGGCGTGCTCCGGTGAGCGAGGTTTGAGGCGACGGGCTGGAGGCACGGCCTCCCGCAGCCTGTCGTTTTACAAACCCGAGTGTTAGAGCATTTATGACCTAACATGTTGAGCGGCGGGACACCTTCCAACGCTCCGCCCGGTACCGACATGGTCCCCTCAAGTTCCGAGCTGATCGACGCTGTGAGCAATCCGACCCGGCGGCGGATCCTGCGCGCCTTCGTCGAGAGCGCGGGAACGGCTTCAGCCCAAGAGCTGGCGGCGGTGCTGGAGCAGCCGCTGGCCAAGGTGGATTACCACCTGAAGACGCTGGCCCGCTGCGAGATCCTGCGACTCAACCCCGAGCGCTGCGATTGGTCATTGGAGATCGAGCCCGACTGGCTGGGCCTGTTCCTGGACATCTGGCCCCCCTCAGCTGATGGAACGGAGCCCGGAGACGGGAGCGGAACTGCTCGACGGCGGCCGCCGCGGGGCCGTTGGCGCCGGTGACGAGGAAGACCTCGGTTGCCGGGTACTCGCGGAGTTCGTCGGTGACGGTCTGAACCAGGTCCTCGTCGCCGATCCTGGCGGTGGCGTCGACGCCGGCGCCGGCGAGGGCGGCGAGGCTGAGGACGAGGTTGCGCTGGGCGCGTTCGCGGCCGGGGCCGGTGTCCGAGGCCCAGCGGTCGAGGAAGCGGTTGCAGGCGGGCGCGACGACGCGCACCTCGGGGTCGTGTTCAGCCGGGTCGAGCGGGAGCGCCGCCGCCGCGATCCGCTCGATTGCCGTCCCGTCCTCGAGCGGCTCGGCGACGACGACGAGCAGGTGCTCGCGTTCGTCGTCGGCCGCGGCCGGCACGATCGGCGCCAGCGGCGGGTTGCGGACCGCCATCACGACGATGATGCCGGCGACGAGCGAGCCCTCGGCCATCCCCAACCCGGGCCCGCCGACGTAGAAGGCGGCGACGATCGCGATCGCGATCGTCGCCACGATCAGCGGGAGCTTCCACGCTGCTATCCCCTGATCGCCCATACCTTGACCTTAAAGCGTCGTACCCGCGAGTCAATCCCCCTCGCGCCTGACGAGGCTGCGGAGGCTGTGGAAGTCCTCAGCGCAGGCCGGGCAGCCGTCGAGGTGGGCGCGCATGCCGGGAACCCGCTCGTCGGCGGCCTCGCCGGCGAGCTCGAGCTCGACGTAGCGGTCGAGCTCCTCGAAGCACTGCTCGCAGGTCAGCTCCGGGGTGTCGGGTCCGAGCACCCTGCTCAAGAGCTCTGGTTTGCTGTCGCGGCTCATATCTCCTCCTCTCCCGCTCCTACCCGGAAACCGCGCCTGGCGAGCGCCTGGCGCAGCGCCCGGCGGGCGTCGTGCAGGTTCTTGTAGAGGGCGCCGCGGTTCGAGCCGAGGCGCTCGGCGAGGACGTCGATCGGCACGCCGTTGAGGGCGACCGCGACGAGGACCTCGCGGCGGCGCGGGCCGAGGCGCTCGATCTCCTCGCGCAGGGCGGCGAACAGCTCGGCGTCCTCGGCACCGCGGCCGGCGGAGGCGCCCGCGTCGGCGAGCGCCCTCCAGGCCTCGTCCTCGAGCGGGACCTCGCGCCCCTGCCAGGCGCGGCGGCGCACCTTCACCGCCGCCTCGAGCAGGGCGAACTTGTAGGCCCAGGTGGTGAAGCGGCTTTCGCCGCGGAACTGGTCGAGCTTGCCGAGCACCGCTATCAGCGCGTCGTCGGCGGCCTGCTGGGCGAGGTCCTCGCCGTCGCCGCCGCGCAGGTGCGAGAGCTCGGCGGCGCGGCGGCCGACCTCGAAGCGCGCCGCCCGCAGCAGCAGCGCGTGCAGCTCGGCGACGGCTGCCTCACCGCGGGCACCGTCAGCGCGCAGATCTTCCACCCAAGGGCGCGAGCCTGCGGTGTCCGGTCCAGCGGGCGTGGGCGGGGGGGCGGTCATCAGGGCACTCGCCATGCATTGTTAGCGACAGCGCGCGCCGAGTTCTTACCCATCGCTTCGTCTGTTCCTTTTGCCGGCATAGCGGGCAAAAGGAACAGACGACGGTGGCGGAGGTAAGAAGCGGGCGGTCGGGGACGCAAAAGGGGACACAGATCAACTTCCGACCCGACAAGGAGGTCCCGATGTCCACCGCTGCAACCATCGACCCACGCGAGGCGACGCTCGCGCCGAGCTTCGGCGAACGCCTGAAGAGCGACCCCGCCTACCAGGCGTTCGTGATCATGCGCATCGTCTTCACCGTCGCCCCGATCCTCTTCGGCCTCGACAAGTTCTTCAACGTCATGGTCGACTGGGAGCAGTACCTGGCGCCCTGGATCAACGACATCATCCCCGGCAGCGCCTCGACCGCGATGCACCTGGTCGGCGCGATCGAGATCGTCGCCGGCGTCTTCGTCTTCCTCAAGCCGCGCTACGGCGCCTACGTCGTCGCCGCCTGGCTGGCGGGGATCGTCATCGACCTGCTCACCTACTCCGGCTACTACGACGTCGCCCTGCGCGACTTCGGGCTGATGCTGGCGGCGCTGACCCTGGCGCGGCTGGCGAGCGTCTACGACCCGCCGGGTGCCGAGGTGAGGTTCTGAGCCCGGGAACAGGAGGGAGCCCCGCTCCCTCCTAAACTGGCCGCGTGCCGACGCTGCTCGAGCGCCTCGGAGTACAGCTGCCCGTCGTCCAGGCTGGGATGGGCGGCGGGCTGAGCAGGCACGAGCTGGCGGCGGCGGTCGCCGAGGCGGGGGGACTGGGGACGATCGCGGTCAACGGCGCCGGGGCGATTCGGCAGGAGCTGGCGGCGGCGCGGGCTCTCACCGGGGGCCCCGTCGCCGTCAACGTGCTGCTGCCCTTCGCCCGCCGCGACTGGTTCGAGGCGGCAGCGGCGGCCGACGCCGTCGTCACCTTCGGAGGCGAGCCGCGGCGCCGGACCGGCGGCGTCTGGCTGCACCAGTGCGGCTCGGTCGAGGAGGCGCGGCGGGCGCAGGCGGCCGGGGCCGACGGCGTCATCGTCCAGGGCGTCGAGGCCGGCGGCCACGTGCGCGGGACGGCGCCGGCGCTGCAGCTGCTGGAGGAGGTGCGGGCGGCGATGCCCCGGGACTACCCGCTGCTGTTGGCTGGCGGGATCGCAGGGCCGGGCGACGTGCATGGGGCGCTGGAGGCCGGGGCGGACGCCGCCGTCGCCGGCACTCGCTTCCTCCTCTCCGAGGAGAGCCGCGCCCACCCCGCTTACAAGCAGCGCCTGCTCGAGTCCCGCGAGACGATCCTCACCGACCTCTTCGGCGCCGGCTGGCCCGCCCCGCACCGCGTGGTGCCGAATGCGGCGACGGAGCACTGGATCGCCGGCGGCGTTCGTCCTTTTACCGGCATACGCCCGGCAAAGGACGAACGCCGGGAGGAAAAGCGCGCGGAAGTGTCACATGGGCCGCGGCTCAACCGGGCGCTCAACCGCCTGCTCGCGCCGGGGGTGCGCTACGCGCCGCCGTCCCTGCAGGCGCGGCTGATCCGGGCGCAGCGGCCCGGCAGCCGGCTGCTCTCGCCGGCCGGGCCGACCGATGACGGCCCCGCGACCCTCGTCGACGCAGGCGCCCTTTACGCCGGCGAGACCGTCGCCCGCATCGGCGAGGTCAAGCCGGCCGCGGCGCTGGTGGCCGAGCTCGCCGGTTGACGACGTGGATCCTCGCCGAGGGGGAGCGGGACTTGATTTTCCGCCGGCTAGAAGGTCGATCCCACGTCGAGCGTGCCTGGTCGTGGAATCAGCCACCCGATGCGCGATTGGCGAGTTGACCTGGCTATAGGCGGGTCAACTCGCCAATCGTCGCCTGGGGCGGGAGCGGGTGGTCCGTCAGGGGTCTTCGAGCAGGGCGAGCAGCGGCGCCAGGCGGCTGATCTCCTCGAGGTGCAGGCGCGAGAGCTGCTCGATCCGGTCCTCCCCCTCCGCCGTCAGCCGCAGGTGCACGACCCGGTGGTCCTCCTCGTCGCCCACGCGCTCGACCAGGCCCCCCTTCTCGGCGCGGTCG
Organism: Solirubrobacterales bacterium; assembly: GCA_035700965.1. Lineage (GTDB taxonomy): Bacteria > Actinomycetota > Thermoleophilia > Solirubrobacterales > 70-9 > VAYN01. The sequence continues at coordinate 50,315 of DASSOC010000001.1, read as the reverse complement.
ATCAGCTCGACCACGCTGTGGTGGCGCAGGACCAGGTACTCGGCGACCTCGCCGACCGTGGGCCCGGCGGGAGCCGGGTGCCCCCGGACCGCGAGCAGGAGCTGGTGCTGCGCCGGGGTCAGCTCGGCCGCGCTCGCCTCGTCCTCGCTCCAGCGCAGGAAGCGGCGCAGGCCGGTGCGGAACCCCAGCAGCCGGCGGTAGTCCTCGTCGCTGACGCTGCTCACCGGCTCACCGCCTCCGCCTCGGGCGCCGCCCCGCCCCGCAGGCGGAGCAGCTCCAGGGGCCGCAGCGGCCGGGACCGGTGCCGCTCCTCCTTGAGGTCGCGCAACCGTCCCGCCAGCAGCTGCTCGAGCCCGATCGAGCCGACGGGCCGGGCCCCGTCGCTTCGCTCGACGACGGGGAGGACCGTGCGGCCCGACTCCGCCATCACGTAGGCGACGTGCCGCAGCGTGTCGTCTGCGTAGACCGGCGGTCCCTCCGCCGGGGCCGCCGCCGCGACCAGGCCGCCATCGCTCATCACGTCGCCGACAAACAGCACCTCGAGCGGATCGACGCTGTATTCGCGGTTGATGTGGATGCCCCGGCGGGCGATCTTCTCGGTCAGGACCGAGCGCCGCAGGAACAGGACGGAGATCGCGTAGGCCGAGGTGGCGCCCATGAGCAGCGGCAGCAGGGCTTCGTAGCGGTGGGTGAGCTCGATCGCGAAGAGGACACCGGTCAGCGGGGAGCGCATCAGGCCGCCGAGCACTCCGGCGATGCCGACGAGCGGCCAGAAGCCCGCCGCGACCTGCGGGAAGACGGTTGCCTCGAGGCCGCCCAGCGCCCCGCCGATCATCAGCATCGGCGCCAGCACACCGCCGGAGGTGCCCGAGCCGAGCGAGAGCGACCAGATCAGGGTCTTGACGATCAGGATGCCGACGATGAGTTCGAGGGCGATGCTGCCGTTGAGCTCGCTCCCGATCACGTCGTAGCCGACCCCCAGCGCCTGCGGCACGACCAGGCCGCCGAGGCCGACGACCAAGCCCCCGATCGCGGGCCACCACATCCAGTGGATCGGCAGGCGGCCGAAGGCGTCCTCGGAGAGGTAGACCAGGGAGGTGGCCAGCAGCGCGAGCGCCCCGGCCAGGGCGCCGGCGAGGATGCAGAGCGCGTAGGCAGCGGCGTCGAGGTGCAGCTGGCCCGCCGGCGCCGGGAAGATCGCCCCGCCGCCGAGCAGCGGCACGCGCAGCACGGTGGCCACCGCGACCGCGGCGACGACCGGGATGAAGCTGCGCGGCCTCCACTCGAACAGCAGCAGCTCGACCGCGAGCAGGACGGAGGCCAGGGGCGCGTTGAAGGTGGCCGCCATGCCGGCGGCGGCGCCGCAGACGAGCAGCGTCTTGCGCTCGTCGGCGGTGAGGTGCAGCAGCTGCGCGAAGATCGAGCCGAAGGCCCCGCCGGTCATGATGATCGGCCCCTCCGCCCCGAAGGGACCGCCGGTGCCGATTGCGATCGCCGAGCTCAGCGGCTTCAGGATCGCGACCCGGGGCTGCACCCGGCTGCCCGAGGTGAGGATCGACTCGAGCGCCTCGGGAATGCCGTGGCCGCGGACTTTCTCGGAGCCGTAGCGGGCCACCAGCCCGATCACGAGCCCGCCGGCGACGGGCGCCAGCAGGAGCAGCAGCGGCGAGTGGTGGCCGGCGCCGGGCGCCACCAGCGCGGTCTCGAAACGACCGTAGAAGACGACGTTGGTGATCAGGCCGATCAGGCGCAGCAGGACCCAGGCCAGGCCGGCGCCGACCGCCCCGATCGGCAGCGCCAGGGCGGCGATGAGGAGGACACGGCTGGCGACGTTGAAGTCGCCGAGGTGGTGGAGTTCGTCTTGCGGCCGCGAGCTCATAGAGACAAAGTATCGTGGAACGATCTATTTCCTGCGGTGACGATGCGAGTGGGGATGCGACAATTGGCCGATGGCCGGGGGGCGGATACTGCAGATCGCCGAGCGACCGATCGGGGCGGAGCTGGCGGTGGCCGAGTGAGACGGGGGTTGGCGGTGGCCGCCTTCGCGGCGCTGTTCGCGTGCGCGGCTCCGAGCAATGCGGCCGCAGAAGTTTGTCCACCCTATGACGGAACGATGAGCTTCGGCTCGATCCACGGCCCTGAGGACCCTGAGGACTACTGCTTCGAAGTCGATCTCTCCGAAGGCCAGGAACTGAGGCAGATCGACGACCAGCACGCCGAGGTCTCATACCTGGACGGTCACCGCGCCTTCGGCATCGAAGTGGAGCCTGCCCACGATGCCATCGGCACCGCGGTCCCGACCACCCTGCTCGTCGCCCAGCCGAACATCATCACGCTGACCGTCCACCATCGGGCGGGGAATCCCAGCACGGGCGGGACCCCCTTCGATTACCCGGTGGTGTCCGGCCCCGGCTGGGAAGGCGGATTGCAGGTCGATGAAGTCAAAGGACCGCCCGACGAAGCCGAACTGAAGGCGATGGCGCCGACCCCGGCGCCTGCCGAAGAACCCCCGCCCCGCTGCGACGTGCCCGCCCTGCAGGGACGAACGCTGAAGGCCGCCCGGCGCGCCCTCGAACGCGCCGACTGCCGCCTCGGCCCCGTCCGGGGCGGGCATCGCCGCGGAGCCAGGGTCGTCAAGCAGTACCGCCGCCACGGGGCGGTGCTCCCCGCCGGCGCCAGGGTCGGCGTCAAGCTCGCCGCGTAGGGCCGCGGCTATTCGACGACGATCTTCCCTTTCATGAAGGGGTGGATCCGGCAGTGGTAGGCGAAGGTGCCCTTCCGGCCGAACCGGACGACCTTCGTCGTCCCCGGCCGGATCCGCTTCGTGTCGAAGCCGCCGCCGCTCGCCGTATGGGTGACCCTGCTCGAGTTGGTGAAGGCGACCCTGCCGCCCTTCTTGATCCGCAGCGTCGGCGGGTGGAAGGCGAAGTGGCTGATGTCGACTCCCTTGGCGCCGCTCGCCGTCGCGCCGGAGGCGCTGTCCCCGCGCAGCGCGGCAAAGCCCAGCAGCGCGACCGCGATCAGCGCCGCCGCTCCCCAGCTTCCCCGCCAGGCTCTCGCAGTCGTCATGGCCGGAGATACGAACCTCGCCGGCCGCGGGTTCAATCGCTGCGGCGGCGAGCAATAATTGCTGTCCGGGGGCGGTTAGCTCAGTTGGGAGAGCATTCGGTTTACACCCGAAAGGTCACTGGTTCGAGCCCAGTACCGCCCATCAGCAAGCCTTTCGCGCACGGCTCCGCAAAGCCCCGCACGCCGGAATCGTGCAAGTGCGCCTGTGCGCCTGTGCGGAGTGGTGCGCAGGAATGCGGGACGTATTCGTGACGCAGCGCCCCGGATCTGGAGTGACGCAGCGTGAGCGTCCGCGACAGCCGGAAGGCGCCGTTCCATTGGCTCTCCTTCGACGAGGTCGAACACATCCGCTGGGAGTGGCAGGCGACGTCTCCGTCGGGCGCGACCGGCCTCGGCGTCTACCGCGCCCTGGCCGAGCTCGCCAACGAGCAGAAGGCGAGGGCGGTCATCGGCGCGGGAAGCGATTCCTACCGGACCTCGCAGAAGGAAATCGCCTCCCGCGCGATGGTCTCCGACAAGTCGGTGGCGAAGGCCTGCGAGGAGCTGGAGAGGATCGGGCTCCTCTCGATCGAGTGCGATCGCGACGGCGAGAATCGACCCGGCCGACCGAGCTTCTACACCCTGCTCGACCCCCCCGCAACGTACGAACGGAGTTCGGACGGTGAGGTCACCAGACGTCAGAACGGTGTTCTGACCTCGTCAGAAGCCATTTCGGACGTTTCGTCCAAAGGTACGAACTCTCTTCGCACGTCCCTATATAAGGGAAGAAGAAGTAAAGAAGAACAAGAAGGCGCGCGCGTAGTCGCAACCGAGGAGTCGGTCGACGCGTGGGAGTCCGCCAAGGAACTGCTCCGCCGCCAGCTCCCTCCGGCGAAGTTCGATCAGGTCCGTGAGCTGTCGGCCGCCGGTGAGATCGGCGGGCGCCTAATCCTCGTCGACCGCAGCGACCGCGGCGCCGTCGACTGGGGTCTCCGTGCCGAGCCCGTCATCCTGGAGGCCCTCGCCGGCTACGACGCCGTCGAGATCCTCGACGAGCACGAACTCGAGCAAGCCGAGCCGATGAGCGAGTTCGACGTCTGGCTCGCCCACTACCGGCAGACCACCGGGCGGGTTGCCGTCACCGGGTCCAAGGAGGCACGCAAGCTCTTCGCAGCGCGCCGGAAGGACAACGGCCAGGACGATCCACCTCGCTCCCTTGCGGAACTGGAGCTGGCGACGATCGGCGCGCATAGCGACGAGTACCTCCGGCAGAAGGGACTCGACCACCCGAAGACGATCCTCCGCGAAAGCAACGTCGACCGCTACATCGAACTCGGCAGATCTGCCGCTGCGAAGTCCGCCCACGGCGTCGGCGACTCAGCCCTCTCCGCGATCGTCGCGAGGGCGGCATGAGCGACAACCCGACCGCCCTCTTCCTGGAAGCCCTCGAGCGCGACCTCAAGCCGCTCGCCAAGGCGATCGCAGAGCTCGACGGGCTGTGGGGCAAGGGCATCGGCAACGGCCAGGTCGACGGCAAGGTCCTCGACCAGCTGCGCCGCCGCAGCAACGGGCTGAAAATCCAGAAAGGCGCGCTTGAACGCCTCGCCGCCGGGGAGGTGCCGCAGTGAGCCGCCGGCCGACCGCGACCAAGGGCCTCACCGCAGCTGCAGGGCTCCAACCGAAACAGCAACAACCGCCGCTCGCCGGAGCCGGCGCTGACTTCGAGGGCCCGGAGACTCCCTCGTCGCTCAGCGCCGACTCGGGCGAGAGCAACCCCGCGGGATTTCCCAACGCCTCCGTAGGCGGTTCCCCGTCCCGCGGGGCTCGCCCGTCAACACTCGACGAAAGGACCCGCCAGTGACCCTGACCCTCGACCAGAAAGCCGTCCTCCAGGATGACAAGGCCCGCGAGCTCCACCAGCACCTCCTGGACTCCGAGACCGGCTGCTCCCTCGGCGAAGCCGCCGAGTACTACGGCGAGGACCTGGTCGCCCTCAACCTCCGCCTCTCCGCGCTGGTCGGCGCCGGGCTGGCGCGCAACGAGCGCCGGGGCAACGTCATGGTGTACGTGGGGGTCGCGGCGGGGTGAACGACGTGGCGCTCGCACAACGCGCCAAGGCGGGCGATGAAGTCGCCTTCGCAACGCTGCTCAAGCGCCACCGGAACCTGCTCGCGATCCACACCGCCGACTACTTCGCGCCGGGCCTCGAGCGCAGCGACCTGTACGCCGAAGCGCTACTCGGCCTCCACAAGGCGGTCCGCGATTTCAAGCCGACCGCAGGGTCGTCGTTCCGCAGCTTCGCCAGCCTGACCATCCACCGCCAGGTGATCACCGCGGTGAAGACGGCGACCCGTCGCAAGCATGGGCCCCTCAACGAGGCGTCCTCGATCCACGCGACTCTCGGCGCCGATTCCGAGACGACGCTCGAGGAGGTCCTCCCCGACCACCGGCCGAGCGATCCCGCCGACCTCCTCGTCAGCAGGGAGGAGCTCACCCGCTTCCAGCACCAGGTGGCTGCCCACCTCACCGACCTCGAGCGGACCGTCCTGATCGCGCTCGCCGGCGGCCGCTCCTACGAGGAGGTGGCAGCGGATCTCGGCGCCACCAATAAGCGGGTCGACAACGCAGCTCAGCGCGCCCGCCGCAAGTTGACCGGGTTCGCCGGGGTCGACGCCGACGAAAGAGTTGAAGCCCAGGCCGCAAGGCCCGAACAAAAGGACAACCACGGGCGGCGACCCTCCCAGCGTCGTCCGCGTCGGCATCGATCCGGGCGAGTCCCTCTGCTCCCGGCGGCCGCACCCGCGAGCCCGCCCAAACCCCCACCCACCCGAAAGGAAGGTCCACACATGTCCATCACGGACGCGATCGAGGCCGAGCGGTCCTCGGTCCAGGAGGAGATAGCCGCGCTCGAAGCGCAGCTCGACGACAGGAGGCTGGTTCTCGCCGACCTCGACGATCTGCATGCGAAGGCCTCGATGCTTGCCTCGGCCGGGCGCATCGCGCCGGCGGAGCCGAAGGCTCGGCCGAAGTCGGAAAAGCCGAAGCCGACTGCCGAGCGCGCGGGCACCGTCGCTGAGCGGGTCGATGGGATCGTTGCGCTGCTCGCCGAGCACCCGACCGACGGCCTTGGCGCGCAGGACCTCCGCCGGGAGCTACACCTGAGCGCGAATCAGTTCCGCGAACTGCGCCCCCATCTCGCCGGCCGGGTCGAGATGCGCGGAAACGCCCGCTCGCGTCGCTACTTCCCACTGGGGAGCGCCGAGCGCCCTAAGCCAGCGCCGACGGAAGACCGGCGGGCGCCGGCGGCGCCTGTACGGAAGCTGCACGCCCGCCGCGACACGGACGGCGTCGCGGCCCACAACGCCCTGCGGGCGCGGATCGTCACCGCCATCCGGGAGGTGTTGGAAGAGCGGGCCACGGGCCGGGACCAGCTGACCGAGAAGGTGCTGGCGCTGGTTCCCGGCGCAGAGGCCCAGGACGTGGTCTCGTGTCGCCGGAAGCTTCTCGGCGACCACCAGATCGAAATCCGCGCCAACAAGGTGCAGCTGACTGGCGTCGACCGCTCCCAGCCGATCACCGAGGTCGAGAGGCAGGTAGTCGCGAGCCTCGGTTCCGGGCGCACCGCCAGGGAGGTCGCCGCCAACTGCAGCCTGGTCCGCGACGCCTTCTCGGCCCGCACGATCTGCGAGGCGATGGCGACCCGCGGCGTCATCCAGCGCCGACCGGATAGCAGCCCTCCCGTCTACGAAGCACCTTCGGCAACGGAGGCCGCAGCCTAGTGCAGCGAGATGCTTGCAGAGTTGAGGAAGTGCTCGGCGCGATTCGCCGCCACACCTTCCAGTTCGCCAACGAGGACGAGCTGCAGCAGGGCCTCGCGGCCGCGCTGACCAGCGAGGGCCTAGATGTCGAGCGGGAGGTCCGTTTCGACAAGCACAACCGCATCGACCTCCTGGTCGACCGGATTGGCATCGAGGTGAAGGTGAAGGGCGGCACGGCCGAGGTCCACCGGCAGCTCTGCCGGTACACCCCGCACGTCGACCAGCTGGTCCTCGTCACGATCAAGGCCGGCCACGTCCAGGACCTGCCGTCTGAGATCGAAGGGACCCCGCTATCGGTGGTCTTCATTGCCGGGGGCGCGCTTCTCGGCAATGACTCATCCCTCGAAGTCGAGATCGAGATCGTCGCCCAAGCGCTGGCCAAGGGCCACCTCAAAGCACACCCGGCCGAAGAAGGAGCCGACACCTACACGATCACGGCGAAGGGCAAGAAGCGGTTGGAGAAGGCCCGCGCCGAGTCCTGATGGCGGAGTCGGCGGACAGAGCAGCCGTGAGCGAGGGGGCGCCGGTGACTGTCGGAGCGCCGGACCGCCCTCTCGCTGACGGCTGCCCGAAGACGAACAGCGGCCGCCAGTGTGGGTGCTCTCAGAACTTCACTCAGGTGTGGCCCTGTCCCGTCGGCGGCGGCGCCGACTGCATCAAGAACGGCGGGACGGGGGAGGGAACGAAGTGAAGGGCAGCGTGAAGCGATCGCGGCGGCGGCTCCAAGCCGAAGACGAAGCGATGCCAGGCGGCGTCGTATGGGTCTGCGAGCACGGGCACGTCGATCAGCTTCATAAGGTCGAGGGCAACTACCTCGACCTTTGCGCCACCTGCCGCGACGGCGTCTGTGAACCGAGGCCGACTCTCGGCCGTCGCTCACAGCTGCAGCGCGAGCGAGACCGTGATCTCGCCGAGATGTTCCCGGTCTTCGCCGAGATGCTGAGGAAAGGACACCGGGAGCAACCGCCGGTTGTGCCGAGTGAGGTCATGATCTCCAAGCTCGGGGAGGAGCCGGTCGTAGTGAGCGCCGAGGCCTTGGCGCCAACCGCCAACCCGCCCTTCGGCCTTTCCGCTGAACACCGGCAACAGATCCTCTCCCGCGAGGAGAAGCTGCCTGGGATCACCTTTCGCCGGGAGCGGCCGACCGAGCTTGAGCCCGACGCACAGTGGCCGCCCGGCAACCGCGGCGACGTGGTGCCGGTGACCGACTCGGTAGTCCTGGTTGTGCTGGGCCACCGCACCCGCGTCGACTCCTACGTGCTGCTCTACGAGGTGCGCGATCGCCGCCTTCCTCAGGCCGACCCGATCAAGGCGTTCAAACCTCTTGATCAGTCCACGAACCTCACCGGCCAACAGTTCCGTGGTGAGCCAGAGCCGGAGCAGATGCCGAGGGCCGAGGTGACGAAGATGGCCGAGCGGGTCCACCGGGCTGAGCTGGAGAAGCTCAGGCGGATTCGAGACCAGCACGGCGCCAGTCTGAAAGAGCTGGCAGGCTCGCCGCGCGACGTCCGCTGGTCGATCGGCAAGACCATCGAGGTCCTGAACCTCCGCATCGCCGAGCTTGAGCGACGGGTTCCGTCCGCCGCTGCGGCTTGAATATGCGCGGGCCTGACGAAAGGCGCTCCCCGAGTCGCTCGACGACTTCGCAGCGAGAGCCTGGTGACGTAGCCGCCGATTGGCGCGGCAATGCCAGCGCTCTACTTGTGCCTTCCGGCCCTCCAGTCCCCTCAACATCCCGGTCGACGGATGCGCCGCGCACCTAAGAGCTGCTCGCACCCGAGCTGCCCCAACACGCAGCCGTGTCCCGACCACGCACCGCAACCGTGGCAAGGTAGCACTAGGAGCAAGCGCCTACCTCGCGGCTGGGCGAAGAAGCGCCTCTCCATTCTCGACCGGGACCCGACCTGTCAAGACGGCCGGGTCTGCAAAGGCCTCGCTCTTTCCACCGAGGTGGACCACATCGCTGTCGGCGATGATCACTCAGCGAGCAACTTGCAAGGCATCTGCACGGCCTGCCACAAGGCGAAGACGGCCGAGGAGGCCGTGCAAGCACGGAGGGAGGTAGCGTGACCAAGGTGCCGCGAGACATCAGCGCAACGCTCACCGCGCTCGACCGCCTTCCCAACCCGCTGCCCTACATTCCGCCCTGGCTTCGCCTGGATCCCGGCGCGAGCCGTCCGCTCCGTTCCGGCCCGTCGCACGTCATAGCCGTCATCAACGGTCGCACGTTCGAGTCCACCTGCCGCTGACGCCGCGGGCAGGGGGGTGACCCCGAGCCGGAATCGCATCGGACCGGGGAGGGCTGCGCCCCGTAGTCCATACGGGTTTTTCAGTTCGACCGAGGCCCCCGCAACGGGGCTGGAGAAGGAGGCCGCAATGGCCCGGGGACCGCTTCCCAACAAGAAAAAGCGCCGGACGAACGCCGCGACCATCCCCACGACCGAACTGCCGGCAAGCGGCAGAAAGGGTCGGGCGCCCAACGTTCCAACTGCCTATGAACTCGGCGCGGCCGGGCTGGCCTGGTGGAAATGGGCATGGAGGCTGCCGCAGGCGATGGCTTGGGATTCGGGCGCGCTTTACGTCATCGCGCGCCGGGCCTCGCTCGAGGACGACCTGGCCGCGGTCGACGAATCCGAGAAGCTCGTCGAGCGGATCGAAGACTCGATCATCCGGACGATCGAGAGCGAGGACCCGGGCGATGTGCCCGAACGCCTCACCTACCTCGGTCTGCTGGTCGGGAAGCTGAAATCTCTCGGCGCGGGCCGGCTCGCCATCCTCAAAGAGATGCGCGAGCTCGACAAAGTCCTCGGGCTGACGCCGAAGGGCCTTGCGGACCTGCGCTGGGAGATCGTGGCCGACAAGGCCGATGAGGCGGCGGAGCCTGACCCGGAGCAGCCGAAGTCAGGCACCTCGAAAACGCAGGACCGCAAAGCGCGTCTCGCTCTCGTCAAATCGGGCTAGGCCGCAGCAATGGCGCTTCCGCCTTGGACCGGCTGGCCGACGCTCGGCTGGCAGGTCATCGACTGGATCGAAACGTACCTTTGCCACGGCCCAGGTGATGTGCAGGGCGAGCCCCTGGAGATCGACGACGAGATCGCGCTCTTCATCGTCTGGGCTTATCGCGTCCACCCGAGCGGTCACCCGGAAGCCGGTCGCCGATTGGTCCACCGTGCCGTCCTCTCTCGGCCCAAGGGCCGGGCCAAGTCTGAGATCGCCGGCGCCATCGACTGCGCGGAGGCCCTCGGCCCGGTTCGCTTCGCCGGTTTCGACGCCCAGGGCGAGCCGGTCGGCGCCCCGGTGCGCTACCCCTTCGTCCGCTGTCTGGCCACCGAGGAAGACCAGGCCGGGAACACCTACGACAACGTCACCTACATGCTCACCGAGGGCAAGGCGGCGAACGAGTACGCGATCGACCTAGGCCGCACCCCGGAGACCTCGACCCGGATCTACATCAAAGAGCCGGGCGGCGGCGAGATCGTTCCCAGCAGCTCCGGCGATGTCTCGAAGGACGGCGGCAAAGAGAGCCACGCCACCGCAGACGAGACCCACCTCTACATCCTTCCCCGCCACCGCGGCATGTACCGGACGGTGGCCCGCAACACCGGCAAGCGCAAAGCCGCCGAACCGTGGATGCTCGACACCACGACGGCCTGGCAGCCGGGGGAGCGATCCGTTGCCGAGCAGGCCGGGGAGAAATACGCGCATCTCCCCGTCGAGGAGGCCGTCGAAAAGCACGGTGTCCTCTACGACCACCGCCAGGCGCCCGAGCCCAAACGCTTCGGCGACGACCGCTCGCTGATCAAGGCGATGAGGGAGGGCTACGGCCCTGCTGCCGAGTGGATGGACCTCAAGCGGATCTGCAAGATCATCCGCGACGCCGAAGATCCCGAAGAGGAGGGCTACCGCTACTACCTGAACCGGCCCCGGGCGGCGGCTTCCCATTGGCTCTCGCCCGAGGAGATCAAGGCGGTCCTGGTCGAGGAGACCCCGGCTGAGGGAACGAAGATCGGGCTCGGCTTCGACGGATCCGAAAACGACGACCACACGACGCTCTGGATCTGCACCCGCGAGGGACTCCTGCAGCCGGTGGGGATCTGGACGCCGGAGGGCGAGTCGATCGCGTGGCGTGCGGAGGTCGACGAAGCGGTCGAGTGGGCCTTCCAGCACTTCGAGGTCTTGAACTTCAAGTTCGACCCGCCCTTCTGGATGGAGGAGGGTGCGCGATGGGCCGGCGAGCATCCCGGCAAGGTCGAGGAGCTCTGGACCGGCGGCCGGACGATCACCAAGTTCGCGGTCGCCTGCGGCGCTCTTCGTAGCGGCATCCGCCAGCACCAGGCGACGATCAACCCCAGGCCACTCCTGACCGAGCCGCAGACGATGGGCGGGAAGCCGCTCGCGGTCGCCCACTTCGAAAACGCCCGGACCAAGAAGGTGCGGGTGAAGGTCGACGAGGAACACGCCGAGGACGCCTACTCCGTCCGCAAGGAGCGGCAGGGCTCTCCTCTCAAGATCGACAGCGTCCCGGCCGCCGTGCTGGCGAGACGCGCCCGCGATGACGCTGAGAAGAAGGGACTGTTCGATGAGACCCACGAGCGCGCCGTCTGGTGAGTGAGGAGGCACTGTGCCGAGCGAACTAGAGAACCTCCAGGCCCAGATCAAGCGCTATTGCGATGCCCTCGACAAGCGGGCCTCCGAAGCGAAGACGCTGGACGATTACCGCGAAGGCATCTTCCCGCTCCCCCCGTTCGTGCAGGACACCGGCCTGACCGACGCCTACCGGACGCTCATGCGGCTCTCGGGCGCGAACTGGCCCGGGCTGATCGTCGGCGCCGTCGAGGAGCGCCTTGAGGTTCAGGGCGTCCGTTTCGGCGGCAAGCAAGCCGACGAAGACGTCTGGGACCTCTGGCAGGAAGCAGGCCTCGACGCCGAGTCTTCGATGCTGCACGACTCCGTCCTCACCACGGGCCGGGGCTTCGCGCAGGTTTGGGGGGACGGCAGCGCCGATCCGCAGCCGGTGGTCACCCTCGAGCACGCCTCCATGTGCATCGTCGAGTACGTCCCCGGGACGAACGGCACGCTCCGCAAGGGCGCTCTGCGCCGCTGGACGGACGGCAAGAAGTGGTACGCCAACCTCTTCACCCCCAGATACCTCTTCAAGTTCGTCGCCGACTCAGAGGCGTGCCCGACCGACGCGGCGTCCTGGAAGGTCCGTGAAGACGATGGCGATGAGGAATGGCCTCTTGAGAACCCGCTCGGCGTGGTCCCGATCGTCGAGTTCGCGGTCAACAAGTCGCTGCGGCCTTCGCCCTTCGGCACCGGCCGCGGGGAGTTCGCCAGCCACCTGCGGCATATCGACCGCATCCACTACAAGCTCTTCTCCGGGCTGGTCGCTCTGACCTGGTCGGGCTTCCCGCTCCGCTACGTGATCGGCGACCCGATCGTCTACGCGAAGAAAGACGACGGCACCGAGGACAAGTCGAAGCCGATCCCCCCGTTCGACTCGATCGCCTCCGCGGTCGCGCAGTTCAGCAACGCCAACGTGAAGGTCGGCCAGCTGCCCGAGGCGAACGTCGACAACTACTCGCCGGAGATGGACATCAAGCACCTGGCAGCGCTGACGAAAACGCCGGCCAACTACCTGCTCGGCGAACTCGTCAACGTCTCCGCCGACGGCATCCGCGCCGCCGAAGCCGGCCTCGTCTCGAAGGTCCGCCGCCACCACCGCCCGCTCGGAGAGTCGTGGGAGGAGGTGACGCGCCTGGCGCTGCGGGTGAAGAACCCCGAGGACCCCCGCGGCAAAGACCAGAGCGCCCAGATCATCTGGAAAGCGCCGGAGATGCGCTCCCTGGCCGAGCAGGCCGACGCCGCGGCCAAGCTCGGGGCCGCCGGGCTGCCGTGGCAGGGGATCGCGGAGATCGTGCTCGGCCTGACGCCGCAGGAGATCAAGCGCTACGGCGCCGAACGCGGCTCAGACGTACTGGGGAAGCTGCTGAACGATGGGGCGCCCGCCGCCGCCTCCGCCAATGCTGTCTCCGCTGGCTGAAGCCCACATCGAGGCCGAGCGGCGCCTGCGCCTTCTGACCTCGCAGACCGTCGGTGACATCTGGAAATCCCTCCCTGGCTACGACCGCCAAAACGTCGACCAGTGGCTCTCTGAAGTGCTGCCCGTCGTCCTGGGCGCCGAGCGTCAGTCGGCGGCGCTGACGGAGGGGTACATCGCCCGTGCTCTCGATCGCCTGCCCGAAGGCGTCGATGTAGACGCGCTGATCGGGGCGGCGCTTCGCAACGGCGTCCCGCCGGCGGAGGTCTATGAACGTCCCTTCGTCAACGTATGGACGGCGCTGAAGGACGGCAGGAGCTTCGCCGACGCCGTCGAGTCGGGCCTCGCACGGGCGACCAGCACGGCGGCGATGGACGTGCAGCTCGCGATGCGTTCGACCGCGAGCGCCGTTCAGGCAGCTGACCCCTCGATCTTCGGCTACACCCGGGTCGCCGATGCCACCGCCTGTTCCTTCTGCCTGGAAGTCGACGGTACCTACGTCAAGTCGGCTGACGCGATGCCGCTGCACAACCGGTGCGGTTGCGGCCTGGAACCACAGACCGAGCCTCACCGAGGCGCTGTCCTGCTGCCCGACGGCACCCAGATCCGCGAACACGCCTACGGGCCGCTGAACGACAACATCGCGATCCACCTGCACGGCGAGCTCGGACCCGTTCTCACGGGTGCCCACGACCACTTCACCTCCGAGTCGGAGATCTAACAAACCCCGCCGCGCCAGCGGCAGAACCAAGGGAGTCCGCAATGGCAACTGAGTCAGCCGCAACGGCTACTGAGACTGAGACCACCGAAAACAACGAGAGCACCGCCACCGAGACCGGCGAAGGCACCGGCAGTTCTGCCGCCACCGGCACCGAGGTCGCCGATAAACCACTCGGCCCCGAGGGCGAGAAGGCGCTCGAAGCCTTCAAGGACCGCGCCCGGGCCGCCGAACGGGCCAACAAAACCCTGCAGGCCCAACTCGACAAGCTGAAGGAGGCGAGCAAAACCGACTCGGAGAAAGCGCTCGACGAGGCCCGCAAGCAGGGTCGCTCAGAGGCCGAGGAAGAACTCGCCAAGGAGCGGCGAGACGATCGCCTTCAGGTCGCAGTCGCCGGCCACGCCCGCGAGCTGGCCGACGTCGATGACGTGATCCTGAACCTGAAATCCGGCGACACCGAGGAGCTCTTCGACGAGGACGGGAAGATCATCAGCTCGGTCCTCGACACCAAGCTCGAGGATCTGCTGAAGAAGAAGCCCCACCTCAAGGCCGGCGGCACCGGCAAGCCGCGAGGCAACGGCAACGGCGGCGAGGGCGCCGGCGGCGAGGGAACCACCTTCAACGACCTTCTGCGGGGGAACGCTCCGTAGAGAAGCACCGCGCCGCCGGCCTGGCGGCGCGCCTGGGAGTCCGCAACGGCCCCGCCATCCCAATAACCCCGAGTGAAAGGAGGGCCATCCACGATGGCCACCTACAACGCATCGATCGGGCGTACGGAGACGGGCACCGGAATCGGCTCCCTGATCCCGGACGCCGAGCGAAAAGAAATTTTGAAGGGCGTCGAAGCGAAATCCGTCGTCCTCAACCGGGCTCGAAAGATCACGATGTCGACGAAAGTCGAACGTCAGCCGGTCCTCTCCGCTCTGCCGAAGGCTTACTGGGTCAACGGCGACACCGGGCACAAGCAGACCACCAAGGCCGAATGGAAAAACAAGTTCCTGACGGCCGAGGAGCTTGCGGTCATCGTGCCCGTGCCGGACGCTGTCCGCGACGACGCCGCCTACGACATCTTCGGCGAGGTGAAACCCCTCCTCGTAGAAGCCATCGCGGCTGCCTTCGACGCCGCGGTCCTGTTCGGGACCGAAGCGCCGGCAACCTACGAAGAATCTCTCGCCGAGACGGCGAAAGCGGCCGGCAACTTCGTCGTGCAGGGCACGAACGTCGACATCGCCGAGGACATCAACCAGGTCATGGCCAAGGTCGAGGACGATGGCTTCACCGTCAACGGCTTCGCGGCCCGGTCGCGGATGAAGTCCAAGCTCCGCGGCCTGCGCGACAAAAACAACCAGCTCCTGTTCAACCCGGGGCTGGTGGCCGGCACTCCGAACGAACTGTACGGGGAGCCCGTCGAATTCGACGCCGACCAGAACGGCGTCTGGGTCGACGAGGGGGTGAACCTGTTCGCCGGCGACTGGGCGAAACTGGTCGCCGGGATCCGGCAGGACCTCACCTTCCAGATGTTCACGGAGGGTGTCATCTCCGATGACGACGGCAAAGTCGTCCTCAACCTGATGCAGGACGACTCCTCGGCCCTTCGCGTCGTGGCGCGCTACGCGTTCACGGTCGCGAACCCGATCAGCCGCCGTGCCCCGGTGGAGGCGGGTCGCTACCCGTTCGCCTACCTCGACGACGGGTCGGAAGTCTCGTAAGTCGCTGCGCCCTCCGGCCCACGGGTCGGGGGGCGCTTCTCAATTCTCCCCGGGAGGTCGAGATGGCATTCGCGAAAATCGACGATGTCACTGCGCGGGTCACCCGGCCCCTCACCGCAGCCGAGGTCAAAGCTGCGGAATACGTCCTCGAAGCTGTCAGCGGCCTGATCTGCGAAACCGCTGGCAGGGGCGAAGGCGACCTCGGCTCTCCCATCTACTTCAAAGTCCTCTGCGTCGAGAAGGCGGTCAGCGCGATCTCCAACCCGCTGAACGTCGCCTCGCAGTCGGAGACCCTGGGCTCCTACCAGCACTCCGAGACCTTCCCCCAGGCCCTCGACTCCTCTGCCTTCCTGACCGAAGAGGAGGAACGGAAGGTCCGCCAGATCTCCAACGGGTTCGTCTCGAGCAGCACGCGGACTAAGTCGCTCCTGCACGACTCCATCTCGCGGGAGCCCGAATCGTGATCGACGACAAGGCTCAGCGCCCCCGTGATCCCGAAGACCGCCAGGACGTGCTGTCCAGCGAAACCTGGAAAGGCGGCGAGGGGAAAGTGACCTTCAACTACCTCCAGCAGAAGGAACTCGACACCACCAGGAGCCCCGTGACGCCACTTGAGGCGGCAGGGGGGACGGACATCTGGGGCATCACCAAATGAGCACCGACCTGGCCATTCTCGTCCCGGTCCTCGCTCGGCCCCACCGCGTGGCGCCCCTTCTGGACTCCGTCGAAGCCACGACCCCCGGGGTCCGTGTCCTTTTCCTCGTCGACAGCGACGACGAGGCCGAGCGCGATGCCATCTGGAAGGAGATGGGCGCCGGCCGCGAGCTGGCGATCGGCGCAGTCATCGACGGCGGCTCCTACGCGGCGAAGATCAACCAGGGCGTCCGGCGCACCAGCGACCCGTTGCTCTTCCTCGGCGCCGATGACCTGGAGTTCAAGACGGGCTGGTTTGAGGCGGCGCAGCGCTCGCTCGCGGGCCCCGTCGAAGTCGTCGGCGTCAACGATCTGCTCCGGCGCCGCCCGCGCCGCCGCGACCACGCAACCCACTTCTTCCTCACCCGTGCCTACGCGGAGCTGGGGACGATCGACGGGGCCGGTGGCCCGCTGCACGAGGGCTACGACCACTCCTTCGTTGACGACGAGTTCATCGCCACGGCGGCGAAGCGCGGCGCCTACGCCTACGCCCCTGACTCTCACGTCCGGCACATCCACTGGATGAACCGCGCCGCCCCCGACGACGCCGTCTACAGGAAGGGCCGCGCGCGCTTCGAGCAGGATCGCCGGCTCTTCCGCGAGAGGAGCGCTCTGTGGGCGTAGAGGACTTCACGATCTGCGTCGGCACCTTCGGGGGCAACGAGTGGATGCAGCTCGCCGACAAGCGGGCCGTTCCCTCGGCTGAAGCCCAGGGCTGCAGGGTGGTCCACCGGCACGCCTCCACCCTGGCCCGGGCGCGAAACGACTGCATAGCGCTAGCCGACACGGAGTTCGTCATCCACCTGGACGCCGACGACGAGTTGGAGCCCGGCTACATAGAGGCGCTCGCCGGCGCCGAGGGCGACGTGCGGGTGCCGAGGGTTACGTGCTGGCGCGACGGGCGCCCGTCGCGCCGTGGGGTCTTCATGCCCTTCGTCAACAGGGAGCATCGTCGCCGTCACCAATGCGTCGGGGACTGCCTCCAGTTCGGCAGCTGGATCGTCGTCGGCGCTGGCGTCCGCCGGCAGCTCGTACTCGATGTCGGCGGCTGGCGCGAGTGGGAGGTGTACGAGGATTTCGATCTTTGGCAGCGCTGCTGGCTGGCAGGTGCCGAGATCGTCGCAGTGCCGGACGCCCTCTATCGGCAGCACCTTCGGAAGGGGTCGCGAAACCACTCGCTCCCGCGAGAGCGGATGGACGAGGTTCACAGAGAAATCGAGCGGGCAAACGGCGTGAGCCGCGAGCCCGGCTGGGTGAAGCCGCAGAGGGCGGTGGCCGCATGATCGAGATCGCGGTCCTTATCCCGACCTTGGGGCGTGCGGGCCTTCTTGAGGGTCTGCTGCACAACCTCGCTGAGGCGACGCCGCGACATTACTGCAATCCCGTCTTCGTCCTGGACCGCGACGACCAGGAGAGCCTGGAGGTCGTGGAAGAGCTGTATCGGCGGCCGGGGCAGCTCCTGAGTTGGATCATCTCCGACGGTACCTATCCGCAGAAGATCAACGCCGGCCTCCGCGCCACGGTCGAGCCGTTCGTGCTACCTACCGCAGACGACGTCCGCTTCTACGAGGGCTGGCTGGAGGCAGTCACGACGGCATTTGAGGACGAGAGGGTGCAGGTGGTCGGCACTGACGATCTCTCGCCCTCGACCGCCAATCGCGACCACGCGACGATGCCGATCCTCAGGCGCTCTTACATCGAGTCGCCGGGCGCTGTTTGGGGGGAGATTGGGACGGTCTTCCACGAGGGCTACCGGCACAACTTCTGCGAGACCGAGCTCTGGCAGCTCGCCGTCCGCCGTGGCGTCACCGCTTGGGCCGAGGGCGCGGTGATCGAGCACCTGCACCCGGCCTGGGGCAAGCGCGCCGAGGACGCGACCGACGAGAAGGGCAACAAGCAGGGCTGGGAGGAGGACGAAGCTCGCTTTCGGAGCCGGATGGCAGAGTGGTGCCGTCGAGCGTAAGCGTCGTCGTGCCATTCCGGGGGGGTTGCCCCCACCGGGCAAGGGCCTGGGAGTGGGTGCAGGCGAGCTACGCCGAAGCCCATCCTGACTGGCAGCTAGTCGAGGCGCCGGCGCCCCCGGGGCCTTGGTGCAAGGGCGCGGCGGTCAACCCCGTCATCGCCGCGAGCGATGCGGAGATCATCGTCCAGGCCGACGCCGACGTCTGGGCCGACGGTCTCAGCGCCGCCGTCGATGCCATCGTGGGCGGCGCGCCGTGGGTGGTCCCGTTCGCGGAGGTTCACCGGCTCAACGAAGACGCCACCAAGGCGGTGCTGAGCGGCGCCGATTGGCGCCGGCAGGAGGACGACCTCGACCAGCACCCTTACCCCGGCGTTCTTGGCGGAGGTGCTCTTGTTGCGCGGCGGGAGACCTTGCTCACAGCGCCACTTGACCTTCGCTTCCGCGGCTGGGGCCAGGAGGATCTCGCCCAGGGCGCGGCCCTGCGCGAGCTTGCCGGTCCGCCGTGGCGGGCGCCGTTTCCACTCCTTCATCTGTGGCACCCACCGCAGGAGCGGATTTCCCGCAAGCACGGCTCGGAGGAGAGCTGGGCGCTTTGGGGCCGCTACAAGGCCGCCCAGGGCCGACCCGAGGCGATGAGGGCACTACTTGAGGAGGGGCGATGCCGACCAAGCTGATGAACACGGTGGCGACCCTGATCAAGCGCCGAGAGGGGGAAGAGAAGGATGAATTCGGGGCCGCGGTCACTAGCAAAGAGGAAGTCCAGATCCTCTGCGAGATCCAGCAGCGCAAAGCCCGGCTCGCCGGGAGCGAGGGTCCCGGCGAGGGAGAGACCAGCGCGACTAGCTGGCTCGGATTCTTCCCGGCTGAAACCGACCTGCGCACCTCCGACGCGATCGTCGTCGAGGGGATCGGCAAGCTCGAGCTGGACGGAGAACCCTGGCACGTGCACAGCCCACGAACGGGCGCCGTGAGCCATATCGAGGCGACCCTGCGGCGAACCGCGGGGAACGAAGACCCGTGATCCCGAACGCCGAGGCGATCCTCGGGGCCTATCTCCGGGAGCACCCCGCGGTCGAAGCCCTGAAGGCTCGGGTCGTCCCTGAGACGCCCTCCTCGGATGTCCTGCCTTGGGTGAAGGTGACCCAGCATGACGCGCTCGCGGTCGGCGGCTCACGCACCGACTACCTGATCGAATGGTTCGGCACCTTCGATTGCTACGCGGGAACCGGCGGCGACCAGGCGACGGCGAGCCTGCTCACGCGAACCGTCCGCGAGGCGCTTCTACTGGCCCCGGAGGCGAGCTTCGAAGGCGCCACGGTGACCGGCGTGCGCTTCACGAGTTGTCCGCGCCTTCCCGACACCTACTTTGAGCCGGCGATGCAGCGCTACGCCTTGAGCGCGATCGTCTGGATGCACCCATGATCTTCCGCCCGAATCCCGCCTTCGGGAAAGAACTCGAGGCCGAGCTGATGCGCAGCCGGGCATTGTGGTCATCCGCTCTGCACGCTGCCGACAAGGCCGAAGCTCTCGCCCACCACGCGATGCCGCTGGCGGGCGGAGGCCGCCGCATCGTCGTCGGCGAGGTCGAGGGCGACCTCGCGGTCATCAACACCAACCACGGAGGCCACCTCGAAGAGTGGGGCCTCGCCCACACGCCCACCTATGCGCCCCTTCGCCGGGGTGTGCGGGCTGCCGGGCTGAATCTGCGCGAGTCCTAACCGGCTCGCCTGGGCGCCGCAAGCAAGCGGCGCAAACCCGCTGCCGCAGGACGGCGGCTTTCTCAAATCACGCCCGCCTGCGGGCAGACACAGGAGGTCCACATTATGTGGCAAGACAGCAGCGAGCTCGTCGTTGCAAAGAACGGCGAAGTGTCGTTCGCCCCGGTAGGGACTGCCCTGCCGACCACGCCTACGGAAAAACTCAACTCGGCATTCGTCGGGGCAGGGTTCCTCACCGAGGAAGGCGCGAAAATCAGCGCTACGCCGGAAATCATGGAGACCAAATCGTGGCAGCGCCGCCAGGCGACCCGCCGCGATCTGAACGGCCAGGAGATCACCGTCACCTTCACCATGCAGCAGGTGAACGAGAGCAATCTCGTACTCGCGCTGGGCGGCGGTAAAATCACCGAACCGAGCGTAGGCATCTTCCGCTACGACTTCGTCGTCGACTCCGAACCGATCGACGAACGGGCGCTGGTCATCGACGCCGCCGACGGCGGCGAGCATCACCGCTTCGTGTTCCTCGCGGGGAACGTGACGGAGTCGGTGGAGCTGTCCTTCCAGCGCGGGCAGGAGCTCCAGCTGCCGGTCACCTTCAAAGTCCTGGCTCCCTCCGAAGACGTCAGCCCGGGCTACTACCTTACCGACTCCGACGCCTTCACGCCGGGCTCCTAGCTAGGCCCATCTGGCCCCTCGCCCTTCCCGGGCGGGGGGCTTCTGCGTGACAGACGACGCGACTAAACCGACTTGAGAAAGCGAGACCAACTCGTGAGCAAACCCAAACCCAGAAGCAAAGCGAAAGCCGCCGTCGAGGAGACCGACTCGAAGTCGAAGACGATCGACTGGCGGGGCCACACGTTCAAGCTACCGGCAGATCTGCCGAAGTCGCTCGTCTTTCGGATGACCGAGATAGAAGAAGCCGGCGAAGACACCCGGCCGACGCTGAAGCTGCTCGCCTCGCTCTTGAACGCCGAGGAGCCGACCCAGTACGGCACGGTGATCCGCGAGATCGAGGGAGCCGAGGACGAAGACAAGGTCGTCGTCGAGGCATTCGAACTGGTCGGCGAGATCTTCGAGCAGTACGGGACCTCCGAGGGGGAATCCGCGGCCTCGCAGGACTCCTAGCCGAGCGCTGGGGGCTTGTCGAGGCCGACTTCCTCCGCTTCTACTCCCTCGACCTGAGGGAGGAGATCTTCAACAGCTCGCCGCGGCGGCTGTATGCCCTCGTCGAGGCCCTGCCGTTCGGCGAGGCGGCTACCTGGCAGCAGGACCGCCCGGACTGGGGGCGCCAGGACGAGCTGATGGCGCGCATGGTCGAGGCACTCGAACACTGGGGGCCGCTGAGCGTCTTCGCCCTGGTCGGCGGCAAGACGCGGCTGCCGCCGCCCCAACGGCTCTTCGAGCACCCCGGCCGACCCGGGGCGCAGAAGAAAGAACCCACGTCGGACGCGGCCGAGATCGGCCGCTTCTTCGGCAAGCACATCTCAGGAGGGGGGTGAAGGAACGCAGATGAGTGACGCTGGTACCGCCTACGTCAAGATCCGCCCGGACTTCTCGTCGCTGAACTCCGAGCTGGCGCAGAAGATCAACCCGATCGCCGACCAGTTCGGCAACAAGTTCGGCAAGGCGCTTGGGCCGGTGATGGCCCAGCAGTCCAAGCATCTGCGGACCTTCACCACCGGAGCCAAGTATGCGGCGGCCGGCGGGGCAGCGCTGGCGCTGGTCGTCGGCAAGGACATCGTCAACGCCGGGATGCAGTTCGAAAAACAGATGTCGGCGAATTCGGCGGTCTCAGAAGCTAACCGCAAGCAGATGCTTGCCCTCGAACGCCAGTCGATCAAGCTTGGCGCTGCCACCTTCTACAGCGCCACCCAGGCCGCCGAAGCCCAGGGCGAGCTGATCAAAGGCGGCCTCAGCCTCAAGCAGGTTCTCGGCGGCGGCCTGCCTGCGGCGCTCCACCTCGCTGAAGCAGGGCAGCTTGAACTTGCCACTGCGGCGGAAACCACCGTCAACGCCATGAAGCTGTTCGGGATCGGGGGCAAGGAAGCGAATTCGGTCGCCGACATGCTCTCGACTGCCGCCAACCGGACCACCGCCGACGTCATCGACTTCGCAGAAGCCCTGAAATACGGTGGCTCGGTATCGAAGCTGGCGGGCTACAGTCTGAACGAAACGATGGTCGTCCTCGAGGCGATGGCCGAAGCCGGAATCAAGGGTTCGATGGCCGGCACGACCTACAAAACGGCGATCATCCAGCTCCTCAAACCGACCAAAAAGCAGTCGGAACTCCAGGAAGAACTTGGCTTCCACCTACTGACCGGCAACGGCCGTCTCAAAGATGCCGCCGAACTGTCCGTCGAACTGCACCGCGCAACCGACGGGATGACCAAAGCCGAACGGACCAAAACTCTGGCGACCCTCGCCGGTCAGCGCGGCGTGATCGGCCTCAACGCAGTTCTGGAAAAGACCCCGAAGCAGTTCAAAGCGCTCGAAAAGGCGAACTCTAAACAGGGCACCGCCCAGGAAATCGCCTCCAAGAAGATGAACAACCTGGCGGGCGAATGGGAGCAGTTCAAGGGCTCCCTGGAAACCGTCGAGATCCAGATCTACAAAGGCGCGGCGCCCGCGCTGAAAGACCTCGCCGGGGAAGCCACCGAAGCCCTGAACCGGGTGGGCAAGGTCTTCAACAACCCGAGCCTCTCGAACTCGGAAAAAATCCAGAAGGCCGCCTCGATCATCAGTCATGAACTGAGCCGGATGTGGGACCGGTACCACGTCGGCGACCACCTGATCGAAGGGCTCGACAAATTCCTGAACGACGCGGTACCCCGCATCGCCGAAGGCGCGGGCAAGCTCGGTCTGGAGTTCGCGAAGGGGTTCGTGGAGGGCTTCACCCATGCCGACCTGCTCGGCAAACTGGTGATGGGCAGCTGGCTCTTGAACTTCATCGGCGGCAAAGCGCCGTTCATCGCGATCGGCAAGTCGCTGGGGAAGACGATCGGCATCAACCTCGCCGAGGAAACGGCCAAGACCGCGGCCCCGTTGATCGCCACGGAGACGGCGGCGGCGACCCGTGCCGCTGCGGTCACGACGGCCGCACCCGTCTGGACCCCCGCCTCTCCGGCACTTGGCTCAGGGGCCGCTCGCAAGGCCGCGGCCGAGGCGACCAGCCGAGCGCTTCTGGCGGAGAGCTTCGGTGACTTCTCGCTGGCTACCCCGGCAGCGCAGAAGACCCTCGATGAGACCGGCAGACTCGGGGCGCGGGCCTACGTCAAGGGGTTCGTTGCGGATGCGCGCGGCCGGTTGCCCGAGCTCACGGCGACCACGACGGAGATGGCGGGGCGCTTGGGGCGGGGCCTTGCCACCTACGGCATCGGGGGCCTGGTCGTCGGCGAAATCAGCAAGGAAATCGTCGGCGGGAACACCGGCCATGAATTGGCCTCCGCCTTCCAGGGCGCCGGTGCCGGGGCGGCGATCGGGAGCGCGATCGCGCCCGGGATCGGGACCGCCCTCGGCGCAGTCCTCGGCGGCGCGGGCGGGCTGCTCGCCGAAGAACTAGGGGGGAATGACCTCGGCGACCAATACGCCGAAGGGTTCCTCCGCAGCTTCGAAAAGAAGCTCCCGCAGCTACACAAGGCGCTCACCCGGATGGAATTCGGGACCCCGGGTCACTCGGCGAAGAAAGAAATCACCGTCGCTGGCGCGCACGTCGTCATCCCTGAACGGGTCGGCGCCAGCGGCCTTCGAGGCGCCCGGGCGGGGCTGCGGGAACAGATCGCGATTCTGAAGGAAAGCGGCGCCAGCGAAAAGGCGCTCGACGCGCTCCGCCAGAAGCTCGCCCTCGTCGACAAGGCCCTCCACGAAGGCGCCAGGGCCGTGCAGTCCTACAACCACGGCTTCGACCTCCTGCGCTCCGGCGCGGTCACCCGGATGAGTGACATCAACAAGGTCACTCACGAAAACCTCGCCAAGATCGACCAAGTCTGGAAGAACAACCCGCCCAAGTGGCACCAGGCGATGGCCGAGAGCATGAAGGCCAGCATCGCCGCGATCCGCTCGGGGATGCAGCAGGAGGTCATCACCCAGGAAGCCGGGCAGAAGCGGATCCAGAATCTCGCCCGAAATCTGCGGCTCTTCGAAGGCCGCGACCCCCTGGGTCTCGCCAAGGGCTTCTCGAATAGCTGGGCCGAAGCGGGCAAGGTCACGAACCGGCAGATCCAAGCCCAGCTCCGCGAGCTGAACAAGATGCCGAAGGGCGCCCGTGAAGCCGCGCGCGAAGCGATGGTGCAGATGGCCCACAAGATGGAAGCCGAAGGCAAGCTCGTCAAGGGCTCGGCGGCGCGGCTGAACTCGGCGCTCACCACTAAGTTCGGGCAGACCAACAAGCAGATCTCAGAAAGTACCGGACGCGCGATGGCCCACATCGCGCAGTCGGTCGCCGAAGGCGCGACCAACGTCGGCGGGGCGCTCAGCAACATCTTCGACAACCTCGCCAACGCGCTGGCGGCTGTCGGCGACTCCAAGGTGCCGACCTTCTCGCTCTCGACCCTCTCGGCTTCCTCGCAGTACCACCACGCGAGGGAAGCCACGCAGAGCGGCCTGGGGCATCCGCCGCAGAAGAAGCAGGACGGCGGCTTCATCGTCCCGGGCACCGGCTCGGGGGACACCTTCAAGACGATGATCCCGGCCGGGAGCTTCGTGGAAAACCGCGAAGCTGTCCGCGGCCTGCCCTTCCAGACCGGGGGGCTGATCCCAGTCATGCTCGAGCCCGGTGAGCGCGTCCACTTCCCCGCCGCGGTGCACGCGATCGGCAAGGACGTCTTGGAGGCGCGCAACCGGGCGGTGCCCCGTTTCCAGACCGGCGGACTGTTGCATCCCAAGCTGAACGGCCCTGCGGGTCCGGTGCAGAGCCTCGGCCAGGACGTGATCGACCGCAGCTTCAACGCGGTTCAGCGGTACTACCGCACGCACATGGAGCCGCCGCGGATCCTGCGCGCCCTGCGGGCGATGGAAGCCCAGGCCCACAAGGGCTGGCCCTACGTCTACGGCGGCGGCCACGGCGGCTTCCACGGCCCCTTCGACTGCTCGGGCTACGTCTCCTACGGCCTGCACGCCGCCGACTTCATCAACACGCCGCTCGCGGTCCAGCAGGGCTCGGGTCTCTACACGCTCGGCGCTCCCGGCCCGGGCAAGTTCCTCACCTGGGGCGTTCGCGGCTCCTCGGGCATGAGCGCCCACACGATGATGGCAATCAAAGCGCCGGGCGGGAAGTGGAAGTACTTCGAGTCCGGCGGCAGCGGCGGGGGCGCGCACGAAGACTCCGGCTGGGATGGCTCCTTCCAGCTCCGCCACATGCCCGGCTTCCAGCGCGGCGGCACGGTCCCCGACCGCGCCAAGCAGGCAATCGTCCGCTACGGCCAGGAGGCGTTCAATCCCCGCTCCCCGCACTTCGTCGGCTGGGGCTACAGGCTCGGCGGCCTCGTCCAGAAGCTCGCCAAGGGCGGCTGGGTGAAGACCGGCTACACGATCTACACCGGCTCGGGCGCAGGCGCCGGCGGCGACCTGCAGAAGGGCCACGGCTACGCCGAGCTCGGCACCGCCACGACGAGCGGCGCATCCACCGGCCACGGCTACATCGCCGAGGCTCTCGGCCGAAGCGGCGAGCTGCCCTTCGAGTTCCCCCTCGATGTGAAGATCGCCTCCACCGGAAAGATCGCGAAGCTCTACAAGCGGGACCGCGGCTACGGCCAGGGGACGCCCGCCTACTCGATCGACATCCACCAGCTCGCCTGGCCCGAACTGGGCCTGAGCGAAGCCAACGGCAAAGGCAGCGCCTTCATCCGGCCTGCCAGCGGCTCGGGCAAGGAATCCGACGAACACAGCTTCAAGGAAAAGGTCCCCGCCCTCTTCGAGGGGGCGAAGACCCGCAGCCTCAACCTTCCCTCGGTGCCGAAGAACCGCCACGGCCTGGAAGCCGCGATCGACCACTGGCGCAAGGAGCTGCGCATCTACCGCAAGGCCAAGCAGGTCGCCGAAAAGAAGAACCGCCCAGGGGTCGCCCAGGCCATCGCGCACAACATCACGGCTCTCGAAGGCTTCCTGCGCCAGCTCCACGGCGCCCTCCACAAGGTGAAGCTCGAAGCGGCCCGCAAGAAATTCTCGCGGCGGATCAAAGGCAAGCTCGGCAAGGTCGCCGGCTACGAGCAGATCATCGAAGGGCTGCAGCGCGACTTCGACATCGCAAACGAACGCGCCGAAGAGGTAGTCGCGCTGGAGCCGCAGATGCCCGAATTCCCCGCAAACTGGAGTGACGGCAAGAAAGCTGAAGAAGAAAAAGCCTTCGTCGGGCGGCTGAGCGGCTACATCGACGGTCCCGAGACGAGCGCCTATGGCGACCTGCTCGGGCGCCTCGCGAGTTGGCGGACCGCGATCGTCAAGGCAGAGATCTTCGGCTTCGGGTCCGGCAAGCCCTCCGTGCAGCGCATGGAGGCGACCTCGGAAAAGAAGGTCTACGAAGTGGTCTCGGAAATCGCCGCGATCAACCAGTACACCGAACGGGTCGCCGCCGATATCGCCGGCTTCAAGCACGACCACCCGAAAGCCAAAGAGCTTCCGAAATGGATCAAAAACGAGATTAAGGAGCGGGACAAGAGGCGAAGGAAACTGCCCTTCCTACGCACCGAGGATCAGGAACTCCGCCAGCTCATCGGCGAACTGCGGGAAAAGTTCTACCCCGGCGACCCGGACAACAACCGGATCAACCCGCCCGCGCCGCCGCTGGAAGGGACGGGGACCTTGGAGGAAGCGTTGGTGGGGATCCAGGGCATCCACTGGCCCGACCTGCACGAAATCCTCCCGGCCTCGGCCCTGCAGCCGCCTCGCTCGGTCGGCGGGCTCGGCGGGACGATCTGGGATGTCCAGACCTCGATCGAAGAACTCGGGCTGAAGAAGCTGCAGGCCGCCAACGGCCTCGAAGGCACCGGTGGCGGTTCCACCGACGAAAGCGAATCGACGGCGCTCCTCCGCGAACTCGTCACCCAGGCCAACCAGGAAAAAATCATCCGGGCGATCGAGAAGGGGGTGATCGGCCCGGGCTTCCGCCTCGGCGGCGAAGTGCTGCCGCCCTACGCGGGCAAGGCCCATACTGGCGCGATCGTCCCCGGTCCTTCCTCGCAGGAGCGCACGATGGTCCTCAAGGGCGGCGAGGGCGTCTTCACGGAGGAGCAGATGGCTGCGCTGGGGCCGGCGAGCGGCAACGCATCGGGAGGGCCGATCCTCTTCGAGGAGCTGCATGTCCACCCCGACGGCCGCGTCAGCGGCGTCTATCAGGGCCAGGAATTCGAGGCCGCAGTACGCAAGGTCGTCCACCACGACCAGCAACAGGAAGCACGTCGCGTCGGCACCCGCCGCGCAGGGAGGAGGCTGTAGATGGATCGAAAAGAGCGCGTCGTCCTCGACCCCTCCGAGGTCGCGATCGAAGGCCGGGTGGAACTCGACATCCACCTCGGCAACATCCAGATCGGCGAAGCCGGACCCGACTGGGGCGATTACGAGATCAACGCCTTCATGGCGAAAGTGGCGATGGGCGAAGTGGCGGTCGACGAGGAAATCCCCAACCGCACGATCACGATCCCGCTCGTCCTCGGTGCCACCGGCGACTTCGACGCTGCCCGGGAAGCGGTACAGGCATGGGCTGCGAAGGTGAACCACCAGGGCGGCGGCAACCTCAAGCGCGAACTGATCGGCGGCTCCTACGGCGAAGCAGGCGGCAAGCTCTTCGCCGACTGCGTGAAAGCCAGCCTGAAGTTGGGGGGAGGGAGCGCGCAGGCAAGAGACGGGATCGACCCCGATGCCGTCTTGACGATCGAGGCCCTGCCCGACTTCTACGGCGACCGGATCGAAGAAACCGCGTTCGAAGGGACAGGCGACGTCGCCAAAACCTTCCAGATCAAGGGCAACCTGCCCGGCCGAGCCGAGATCTTCGTCACCGAGAAAAGCGGCCGCGACCAGCTCGCCCTGCCCTGGCACTTCCGCCGCGAGGGCTACTCGGCCGAAGCTCCCTGGGCGATGAACGTCGAAGAATGGGAACTATTCGGAGCAGCGGCGAAAGCGGCCCTCGCAGGCTCAGCGGCGCCCAAAGTGGTGACGCATTCAAGCCTCGGCACGAACTGGACGGCTGTAGCCGCCAAGACGATGCCCCACCACGGCGTCTACGAGGTGCTGGTCCGGGCCTATACGACCAGCGAAACGCCGCCGGAAGTGCGCCTCGTCTACGACATCGGCGACCTGGTCGATCCCAGCGAAAACCTCGCCATGAAGATCCCCGGATCAAACGGCTTCTACATCATCAGCCTCGGCCAGGTGAATTTGGAGGAGCTGCCGATCGGCACTCACCGCTGGAGGGGACTGCTACAGGCCCGCGGGGCCGCTGGCAGGGAGGATGTCTCCTTCGACCGGATCTGGTTCCGCAGTCTTCTAGAGAGCTCGGGCAAACCGACGACCCCGCAGCACCTGACGCAGGGGCTCGTCGCGCCGTCGGTCTATGACCCCTTCAATCAGACCGCTGGCAGCGCGACGGGAAAGTCACCGCAAGTCGGCAGCGCTTATGTAGTGCTATCCGGCTCAGATACCCACGACTTCGAAATAAACACTGAAACCCATGCCCTGTGGCGAAAAAGCTTCAGCGACACCGGCACCCTTATCGCAGGGCTGCTTCCCGGCCGTGCTATAGGCGCCGGCTCGGCAAAACTTTCCAATCACGGCATCGCGCACGATCTCACTCTGCCTGTGACCACGGTCATCTCCTCTGGCTACATAGTGCGTTACGTCGATTCGAAAAACTTCTTTGCGGTGATTGCTGGCTGGCATTCCGCCGATAATAAGTGGGCAGTCACCCTGATCAAATACAAAGCGAAAGCCGCAACCACGTACGGCCCGTTCCCCATCGATGTAGGCGCCGCAAGCCCTCTCGCTGGTAGGCTGGAAGCTTGCCTCTACGAAAACCAGGTCCTAGTCAGCTTCGCAGGCAAGCAAGTGATCAGCTTCGAGGATCCAGACTTGGCGCCAGGACAGGCATTGGGTGAAGGAAGCGCTTATCTCTACGATCACTCGACCTCAGCCCAGGCTGCCGTACGGCAATACGACAACTTTGAAGTCTTCCCGATCACCTTTGATGCTGCAAACTTCGCCAACCGTAAGGCATGGCTCTCCCACCAGGGCCTCTTCCGTGAAGGCCCTGAAGGCGGCAGCGCCTACGGACCGATCGCCAAGCGCCTTTCCGATCTCCCCCGCGTCCCCGTGTCGGGACCGGAGGAATCCCCTGTCGAGCTCGCCGTGATGACCAGCCGCGGCGACCTCGAATCCGTCGCCGACTCAGGTCGGGACAAACTCGCCGTGCAGCTCTGCTACCGGCCCTGCTGGTCGAACGTGCCCGGCACGTAGCGCTCCCGCTCGGACCTTCGCCCTCACAGCGGGCATGCCCCGTTTCGCCAAGCCTAAGACCAGAGGAGGCTCGATGCCGCCGTTCAAAACGACGACCCCCCGCAGCTATGCCGACGAAAAAGGCACCGCCGGGCTGATCGACTCCGAATGGATGAAAGACGCAGAGGAACGCCTGCGGAGTCCTCACGTCGATCCCCGCGAATATGGAGCGGTCTGCGACTCCACCGGAGCAACCGGGAGCGGCACTGATGACACCAAAGCTCTGGAAGAAGCGATTGCCGCCGCTATCGCGCAGAAGCGGCCGCTTTTCATCCCGGGGAAGATGCGGACCACCAAAGCCCTCACTGCGGTCACCGACACCTTTGAGATGTTCGGGTTCGGCGCGAAGATCTCCCAGCTTATTCCCGACAACTCGACCTTCAGCGCCCTCACGGTCGGCCCAGGCGCGGAAGGCTCAGGCAACCGGCCTAGCTTCTACCTCCACGACTTCGGCATCGCGGGGGGCAACGCAGCGATCACCACCGCCGGAGTCGCAAAGACCACCGGGAAGGCGGCTCTGGTGCTCGACGGGATGCGGCTCGGAACGGTCGAACGGCTCAGCATCACCGGTTCCCACGACATTGGTTTCGATCTGACCCACAACTGTTTCGGCGTCGAGTTCAAGCTCTGCCGCACCGACCTCAATTGCTGTCGGGTCGGCGTGAACCTCCGCAAAGGCGAAGAAAACGGCGAAGACCTGATCTTCACGAACTGCTGGTTTGCAGGGGAAGTCTGCGCGATGCACGTGGCATCGTCGGGCAAGAACTACCGCGTGATCGGCGGCCAGCTGAGCGCGGCCCGCCAAAACATCGTCGAAGAGGACCTCCGCGGCGTGGTGATCCTCTGCAAGGACTACCTGACCGGCGAAGTGGTGGCCGGGGGCGAAGTCCACATGCAGCTCCAGACGTCATTCGAGTTCTTCCCGAAGGTCTGGGCGATCCGCAGCTTCGGGCGCGTCCACCTCGAGCTTCGCTCTTCGTTCAACCCCAACGGCGCCGGCGGCCCGGGGATCGGCTTCTTCAAAGGGTCGAGCCTCGTTGAAAGCGTCATCCGGATGGAGACGTGCAACATCCACGGCAAGTGGATCAAGTACGGCGCGGAAATGGTCAAGCTGGAAGGCACCAACTCCGACTTCCAGTGGAAGGAGATCGGCTCCTGGGGGATCTACGAAAACTCCACCGGGAGCGAATCCACCCACGCCGAATGGAAGCCGCTCTGGCTGATGGCGAAAATCACCCACTCGGGCGGCAGCAGCCGCTCTGAAGACATCACCCACCAGGGCAACGGCATCCTGCTCGGGACGAACGCCACCGAACTCAGGGTGTCGAAGAACTGGGGCGAAACCTGGGCGAAATTGGCGTAGGCGATGGCCTTCCTCCAGCAGTATCTCCCCTTCTATCTCTCGGGGCCGCCGGCTCCAACGACGGAACCGGCGAAAGGGATCAGCGCCTCCAAGGCCACCCTGCATGGCAGCGTCGACCCCGACAACGCAGCGACCACCTACTGGTTCGAATACTGGAAGGAAGGCGAAGAAGGGAAACCGGCCTTCGCTCCTATGACGAAAAGTGGTGATGCGGGGGAAGGCAGCGCACCGGTCGCCATCTCCGAGCGGGTCGAAGGACTGCAGAAGAACACCACCTACTACTTCCGACTCGCAGCCTCGAACGAAAACGGCGAAGCCAAAGGCGAAGCCCTCAGCTTCTTCACGCTTCGGGTAAAGGCGAGCATCGTTCGTGAGCCGATGCCGATGGACGTACTGGTCCTCGTCACCACGCCGGGCGGTAAGACCTTCGACTGGACCGAGAACGGCCGCCAGGCGGGCAGCATCCTCGAAGAGATGACCGACTCGGGCTCGGTCCCCGGCGGCAACAAGGACTGGACCGCGACCCTTCCCCGCAAGTCCGGGATCGACTACAGCGACCTGAAGCGCGGGAGCCGGGCGGAGCTCTTCGGCGCCGGGCAGATGCCGCTGGGGGTCTACTTCCTGACCCGGGCGGCGCAGATCTCCGGCGACAGGATCTCGGTGACGCCGGCAGCGCCCGGCTACGAATCGCGCCTGGTCGACGACAACACCGCCCAGGAGATCTACATCGACGCGGACATGACCGCCTGGGGGGATACGTCGGCTCGCAGGCGGGCGGAAATCACGACCAACAAATACACGAACGCGCAGGTCCAGCTCCTCCCGGCCGGCTCTCCGGATCCCGAAAACCCGAGCTCATACAGCCGCGTGCCCGCGATCTCTCACTCGTGGACGACGATCAGCAACGAAGAACTGAAAGC
The DNA here is from genome assembly GCA_035700965.1 of Solirubrobacterales bacterium. Taxonomy (GTDB): domain Bacteria; phylum Actinomycetota; class Thermoleophilia; order Solirubrobacterales; family 70-9; genus VAYN01. The sequence goes on along the minus strand of DASSOC010000001.1, from coordinate 18,845 downwards.
GCCCGACGTTGCCGAGTCCTGGTACGACTCTCAGGGAGTCTCGCTCGGGGTGGTGATGCTCGACTTCAGCCCGGTCACCGGCATCTCGATCGGGGACACGAACTGGGCCGACCAGGTCTACGCCTCGATCGACGGGGTGGTGCTGCAGGAGAACCTCGCCGAACTCGATGCGGCGGTCGTCACCGGCAAATCGATGGCAGTGGCCGAAGGGCGCTTTCACCTCCTCCTGCGCGACTACCTGGCTACGTCGAGAAACGAAACGGGCAAGTGGGAAACGCAGTGGAAAAACCTGCGCATCCTTGGCCGCCATGGCATCCCGGTCTACGGAACTTGGCCCGCGATCGGCGTGCTCGCCTCCGATGTCGTCGCCAACGCGCTCGCCCGCTGGGCTCCCGACATCCACTTCACCACCGGCGCCAACGGGACGATCAAGCCGACCAGCTTCCTCATCCCCCACCTGGCCTTCAAGGAACCGACCACGGTCGGGGACATGATCCAGCAGGCGACCCGCTTCGAGATCCCGGAGTGGGGGGTGTGGCCGGGACAGTTCGGGCCGACCTTCTACATGAACCCCCGCGGCCAGCGGGAAGGCCGCAAACGCTGGCGGGCGCGCTCGCACGAGGTCGAATTCGAAGACACCGGTCAGCAGCTCGACCAGGTCTTCAACGGCGTCGTCGTGCAGGGACAGGGCACGGATGGCTCGACGCTCTTCATCGGCCCCGCCGGCTCGGGCCTGCGCTACACCAGCGAACGCCTGCTTGACCGGGACCCGCAGAACCCGGCCAACGAAGCCGGGATCAAGCGCTACGCGAAGATCCAGATGAAGGGCATCGCGACCCTCGAAGGGATGATCGAAGCGGGCGAAGCCTTCCTCGAGCAGAGCAAGCTGCTGGACGGTTCCGGCAAAGCCACCCTCACCGGCTACGTCGAAGACGAGCACGGGATGCGCTGGCCCTACTACTGCGTCGAAGCCGGGGACGAAATCGAAGTCGTCGGTTCCTCCATCCCCGGCTACCGCTACATCGTCAACGCCAGCCGCACCCGCTCATCGCGCTCCGTGTCGATCGACATCGACGCGCCGCCCGACGGCTTCGAAGCGATGATGGAACGGCTGTATGCGGAATATCTCGGGCTGGCGCTGGGTTAGCTACAGCACCTTCTCGCTAGCCACAACGGTTTGGTCGACCCCCGCCTTTTCCGGACCGACGGTGCAGCGGTTGCTCGTAGTCGCAACGTTTACCTTCGCCCAAACTTCGATGGTGTGCGGGCCGGGAGAAAGGCCGGTGAAGACCGCCGACGACGACACGCTCACTAGGTTGAGGCCGAACACTTCCCCTCCACCGCCAGGTGCTGGCTTTCCGTCGATCCGCAACTGGAACACGCAGCCCGAGACTTCGCCACCGTTCCGTCCTTCCACAGAGCCGGTCCAAGTAACTTCAAGCGCTGATTCGGCCGTGCTCTTCGTGTAAGTGCCGAGGTCGACGAGCTTTGCGAAATCAAGGGCGCCCTGCGGCGGTTCAATCGTCGCAGTCCCGGCGAACTTCAACTGCCCCGGCGCGGGCATCGTCACGTCTTCCGGAGTGACCTGACCGGTGCCGATGTCTCCGGTCGTCACCTGCCCTTCGCCGATGTCGCTGCTTTCGATCGCGCCGGTCTGGATGTCCGCCGAGAGGACCGCGTTCTTGCGGATGCTCGCGGTGCGGATCGCGCCCTTGTGGATGTCCTTCGCCCTGATCGTGCCGTTCTTGATCTGCTTCGTGGTGACGAGCAGACCGCCCGCAGTCACCCCGGGGACGCCGACGAGGGCGACGACCAGGGCGACCGTGGCGGCAACGCTGGGGTAGGAGCGTCGGAGGACGCGGGAGAAGCGCTTGTACAGTGGGTTCGTCATCGGTGGTTCCTTTCTGTGGGTGCTGCCGATGGCCGTGCCCCCGGACGGTTGCTTCGTCGCGGGGGCGCTTTCTAAGGCGGCTCTGAGCATAGAAGGCCGTCTCCATTACTGCAAACCACGGCAAGGAGGGAGCCGCCCGTTGATGCCGCCTGCTGATGACCAACCGACCGCCAGGGAATTCGGGCGTCTTGAGGGAAAAGTCGATTCTCTCGACCGCCGGATGTCGGATTTCCAGCGTAAGTCAAGCGAAGAGCACCTGAAGGTGGGGGAGAAGATCGACGGCCTCGGCGCCCGGATCGAGCGGATGCTCGAAGGGCACGACAGGCGGATCGATTCCCTGGAGTCCACCCGGGACCAGGGGAAGGGAAAAGCCGCAGCGGTGAAGATCGGCGAGGGCGTCTTCCTCTTCCTCTTCGCTGCGATCGGGATCGCACTGACGATCGGAGGACACCTGTGAGGAACGCACTGCAGCGGCAGTTGGCGACGACCGGGTATCACCTAGTAGGGGGGCTGATCGGCCTCGTGATCCTGCTCGTGGTGGCCGGCATCTGGGGGAACCACATCGAACACCGGATCGACCAGGGCCAAGAGGCCCACAGATCAGACCATCGTGCGATCGGGCGGATCAACCATGCCCTACATCAGGCGCATATCGCCCTCCCTCGAGAAGCCCGAGGGAAGCGGGGAGGTGATGCCCTTCAGACCGGTTCGACCGGCCACCAGCAACACGGCCCCCGCCGCGGGGGCCAAGGCCAACATCACCACGGCGATCATCCGGCTCCCGCGCCGAGCTTGCCGCCTCAGCCCAAAGGCTCGACCGGCAGCTCTGCCGGTCCTCCCGCGGCCGCGCCGCCGCCGGCCTCGAGCGGCGAACCCCCGGCGAAGGGCACGGTCGAACAGACCACTGGCGCCGCCGGCGGCGTGGCCGAAGGCGTAGGCAACACCGCCGGCGGCGCCGTCAAGGAAGCCGGCCACGCCGCCGAAGGCGCGGTCTGCGGCACCCTCGCCGCCCCGACCTGCTCCAAGTAGCTCCACTCGCCGCCTAGAGCGCGGCCTCCATAGACACCCGACGAAAGGAGGTCCGCTATGCGGCGGACTAAGGCTGCGCTGATCGCAGCCCTTCTCATCCTGCTCGGCCTCGGTGCTCCCGGCGCCGGCGCCTACACCAACGGCGAGCTCCCCGAATCGGCCCTGGCGCCGATCGCCACCGGGGTTAAATGCGAACGCCCCGAGGGCCAGCTGGCCAACACCGCGGCGGCCGCCTACAACTCCATGGCGCTCGCCTCGGCCCGCCAGCTCCCCGACAATGGCTGCGACTCCGCCTACCGGCCGCTCGCCCGCCAGGTCTACTACCGCGCCTTCTGGTGCCTGCAGGGCCTCTGCGCCAACGCGGCACTGCCGGGCACCTCCAACCACGGCTGGGGCACCGCGATCGACGCCTCCCGACTGACCGTCGGCGTCATCGAGAAGATCGGCCGGCACTTCTGCTGGGCGAAGACCGAAGCTCCCAGCGAGTGGTGGCACCAGAACTACACCGGCTGCTACCACCGGCCGGATCCGGGGCTGAACCTCCATTCCCCGACGCTGCGCCAGCATTCCGGCGGCCCCGGCCAAGGCGCCTACGTCCGCAAGGCAGAGAAGCTGCTCCGCGGCCACGGCTTCAAGGAACTCGACCCCGACGGCCGCTTCACCTTCCAGACGAAGCGGATCGTCAAGCGCTTCCAGGAGGGCCAGCGGATCCCGGTCACCGGCGTCATCAACAAGCGCACCTGGAAGCGGCTGCGGCGGCCGATCTCAAAGCCGGTGAAGACGACCCCCGAGCAGGTCCCGGCCGCCGGCGCCCCGGCGCCCGCGGCACACCCGCTCAAAAAGCGGCCGCACCCCAAGAAGCTCCACCACAAGCACCACACGAAGCACCGCGCGCCGAACCGCAAGGCGTGGGGCATCGACGTCTCCTCCAACAACGGCTGCTCGATCGACTTCGCCGCGGTGCGCCGCGACGGCGCCACCTTCGCCGTCACCAAGGCCACCGAGAGCACCACCTACGTCAACCCCTGCTTCGGCCGCGCCCAGGTCCGCGCGATCGGCGCTGCGCACCTGGTGCCGGGCGTCTACCACTGGCTGAGCCCCGGCGGGGCGTCGGGCAGGGCCGAGGCCGCCTTCTTCGCCAACACGATCGGCCACGCCGGTTACGGCAAGGGCTTCCTACAGCCGTTCGTCGACGTCGAGGAGGCGACCTCCCAATCCGACGCCGCGGTCTGCCACGAAGTCGGCGAATTCGTCCACACCCTCAAGCAGGTCCTCGGCGAGAAGCCGATCGTCTACACCTACCCCGGCTACGTCGCCGAACACCTGAGCAGCTGCGGCTTCCTCAACCACTACCGGTTGTGGATCGCGAACATCGGCGTCGCCCATCCGACGGTCCCCTCGCCGCCGTGGTCGAGCTGGGCCCTGTGGCAGTACACCTGGACCGCCAGCGTCGCCGGCGTCGCCGGCCAGGTCGACGTCTCCAAGGTCTACGGCGGCACCAGCGCGCTAGCGAAGCTCCGGGTGCGCGACCTGCCCCGCCGGGTGCGAGAGCCCCCGCGGGCCCGGACGGTGAAGCCCGCGCTGGCGGGCGCCTCGAGCGTCGAGCTCAAGCAGCTCGCGCCTGAACCGATCAACCCCCTCGGCGCCCTCGGGCGCTGAGGGTTCGACCCACAAGGAGAAGAACCATGAACCTGATCCAAGCCGCCGTGCAGAAGCGGCCCACCGAGACCGTCACCGGGATCGCCCTGGCCGGCTCGATCTACGGCCTCCTTACCAAGGCAGGCCTCGACCCCGCCATCGCCGCGGTGATCGCCGTGGCGATCGCCTTCGCCCCCGCCGCGGTCTCCGAGGTGGTCGATGCGGTCCGCCGCTGAGGAGACGCCCTGCGCGGCGCCCGGATGCAGCATCCCCTGTCCCGGACGCACCTGCTCCAATTCCTGCCGCTCGCGCCTATGGAAGATAGAGACGGGCTACAAAGACCGCCGCTCCGTTCGGAACGCCTCCAGAAGGCGTAGGCGAACGGCTCTGACGCGCTATGCGGTGGTGAGAATCGCCGGCTCGGTGATCGAGGTCCTGGCCTTCGATTCGGGCAAGAGCAGGCGGGCGGTCGAACGGGCATTCGGGATCGCCGGGCGCGAGGACCTGGCGGCGATCGCCGCCCGCCACCTCCCGGGGGCGGTGTAGGTGGAGCGCGATCGCGACTTCGAGGCGCAGCTGCTCGAGCTCGCCTCCCACCGGCAGATCTACCGCTCTCAGGTAGTGGGGCGCCTCGATTCCTTCGAAGCCGACGACGGGGGCAACCTCGATGGCTGGGAGGCCGGCCTCGACACTCTCCTGGCCGAGGCCCAGGCCGAGGCCCAGGAGGAGGCGGCCGACATCTCGGGGTGGTTGCTCGGGGCGGCGCGGAAGCTGGGCAGGGAGAAGATGGGCAGGCTGATCGCGGCGATGCGGTTGGCCAACCTCGCCCACGAGCAACTCGAAGAGCTGAGGATCGAGGTCTCGCTCGAGGCGGGCCAGGCGGCGACGCGGGATGTTGGTATCGGCCAAAAGAGCGACGCTGCCTGACCCGCTTAGGAACACTACAGGTATTTCATGTCCCCCCGACCGAGAGGCCGGGGGGATTTTTTAGGCTAGGACCCCTTGCCGGTCTCGACGACCGGGACAATCCTGTCGTTGCTGATCTGCATCTTTGACCACCTCCTTCCCCAAGCGCAGGCGGCCGGCGCGCCCAGCCGCTGTTGGTGAAGACACTTCCAGCAGCAGAGACGGTTTGCGAGCGGTGGCGATCTCGTCAATGAGCGACTAGCATCAACTGCTCAAGACCCGAGAAAGGAAACCCCAAACCGTGGCAAGCACTACCGCGACCCAGCGCCGGGAGACGGCAAGAAAACGTCTGAAGGCCATGAGCCACCCACTCCGAGCAGAAGCGCTCCGCCTGATGCGGGACAGGGGAACGATCAGCCCTGCCGCTGCTGCCCGGGAGCTTTGCGCGGAGGTCGACGACGTCGCCTATCACGTGCGAAAACTCGTCGAGTACGGATGCGCAGAGCTCGCCGGTACCCGCCAGGTGCGCGGCGCGACCGAGCACTTCTACCGCGCGACCGAGCAGCATCTCCTGCAGCTCGAAGAATGGGAGGCGTTGGCCAAGGACCAGCCGATGGCGGCGGAGGCGCTGGTCGACGAATTCATGCAGCATATCCTCGACGACTACACGGCTTCACGCGGCGAGCAGATCGTCGGCCGGGATGAGGAGTTCCACATCACTCGTACGCCCTTGGCGCTCGATCAAGAGGGACTCGAGGAGGCTCTTACCGCCAGCGAAGAGCACCGGGAGCGGATGGCCTCGATCGCGGCCAAGAGCGCAGAGCGGCGAGCGCAGACCGGCGAGGAGGAGATCCGGACTTCCTCGTGCGTCCTGTTCTTCAAACTGCCGCCGCAGCGCTGAAGGTGAACAAGCTTCCACCGCTGGACGGTTGACAGCCAACTAAAGCGTGCGGTTTATTTCCCCGCGCAGCGCTGACTGAGCAATGCAGCGCCTTGCAGCACAGGACCAACCGAAAGAGCCAGTGGGGGAGTGGGCTACACGTGGGGCGGGGAGAAACCGAGACGACCGTTGGGGATGACGAGGTGCTCGACCGCGCTCAGCTGCTCGGCATCTACTTCGCGATGCGCGGTGTACGGCGGCCGCCGGCGCACCTGGCGCGTTGCGAGGAGCAGCTGCGTCGGGAACTCGAGGCGGGTGAGGCACCGCCGGCGCTACCTAGCCGCGGTCACCTGCAGCGGGTGAAGTAATCATGGACCCCTTCTTAGCCAGCATGCTTCGAAACCCGCTTGTAGACCTTGGCGCAACTGCGCCAAGGTCTACGTTCGACGATTGCGCAATATTCGTTCAGGCGAGTAATCCGGATGCGATAGCCCCAAGACTTGCTGCCGCGATACCACTTACCCCATACGGTGCCGCCGCCCCAGTAAGCGATGTCGCCGATGACCCAGCCGGCCTGACAGCGGCGGTGACTTCGGTCGATTCTCTGCCGACAACTGAGCCGGCGAGTGGCGGCTCCTCTCCAGGACACAGAGAAATTCTGCGAGATCGCAAGACGGCAAGAACAGCGGCGACCGCTGCTGCGGAAAAAAGCAGCCGCTTCATTGTCCCTGCGCCTGTCGATCAGGTTGAGCGGTTCGAGGCGGAACGCTTCGGAATGCATCCTGGGCCATGTCGTCGAGCGATCCTCGCCAACCTTCCCAGCCGTCCTCGAGGAACCACATCGGCACCTCGCAGGCCTCGGCGATCGCCAGTAGCTCCCGCCGCGGCGCGGTGCGCTGACCTTTCTCGCTCAATGCATAGGTGACCTGCCCGAGCTCTATCCGACTCGCCAGTTGCGGCTGGGTGAGGCCTGCGTAGGCCCGGGCAGCGCGAAGGCGGGCGGGAAGCTTGGCGGTCACACCCCTGACGCTAGCTATCGGATTGGGAGGGAAATGGATAGGACTTGACGTCTTCCGATAGATACTGTAGAAATTCGACAGTGACTGTGACTCAACAACGGATTCAGCGTCGGCCGCTCAAAGCTCCAGGGGTCCCCAACCACCGGCTGCGGGAATTGCGGCGCAACCGCGGCTGGTCCCGGGAGAAGCTGGGCTTCGAAGCCGGCGGCGTGCACCACAAGACGATCGGCGACATCGAGGAGGGCCGGACCCAGCGGCCGCAGGCGAGGACGATGTTCCTACTCGCGCAGGCTCTCGGGACCACCGTCACTGACCTCGAAGGCCAGGGAGTGCAGCAGCGCTCATGAAGGTGGACCTCACTGCCGAGCGGCGCAACCGCGGGATGTCCAAAGCCGCGATGGCCAAGTGGATCGGAATTGGCTACGCGACCTGGTGGGCGGCAGAGCAAGGCGAGTCCATCTCGCCGGCGAGTCAGAAAGCGATCGCCGACAAGTTGGGCCTCACCGTCACCCAGGCCTTCCCCGAGCCGGCGCCTATAGACCCTGTCCCCGCAGGCACGGGGGAGGCAGCGTAGATGGTCCTCTTCCTCACCAAGAAGAAGCTGCGCGCTCTCGTCCGCCAGGAGGTCGACCGCGCCCTCGCCGACATCGCCTGCCAGGTCAGCGCCCGCGCCGGTTTCCCACCTCCACCGACCAACCCGGGCAAGGGCATGTCGTGATCGCCACCACCCTCACCATCCTCTCCTACACCGCGGCCGCGGCGCTGGCTACCTCCTTCCTCGCCGCCCTGGCCCTGGCCGGCGCCTCGGCCCTACGCGAGCGCCGCAACCGCCGGCGCCGCCGCACCCACATCCAGGCGGTCGCCAACTCCCTGAAGCCCGGCCCCGAGAGGCAGCGCCCATGATCCTCGCCGCTCTCCTCATCTTCCTCCTGGCCCTGGCCCTGCTCCCCCTCAAGCTGGTGATCGGCGCCACGGCAGCCGTGTTCGGCCTCGCGGTCCTCTCCCTGACCTCCCGCCGCCGGGTCCTCGAGCGCCAACGAGCCTGGGACCTCGCGCTCTTCGGCTCCCTCCCCGATCAGCCCGAGCCCCGCGCGATCGCCGACGCCGATCACCCGCTCTGGTCCTTCGGGGCCCGCCGAGGCCCTGACCTCCCCGCCGACCACACCCTCCCCGGGAGGTTCCGATGAGCCGACCGGCAGACCTGCCGACCGGGGTGAATGTCTCCGGCGCCGACGTCGAACGGCTCGGCCTGGTGATCGACGCCTGCGCGAAGGGCGTCAGCCTGCGCCGGCTGCCCTCGGCGGTCCTCGACGCACTTCTTCCCGCCGAGAACACACACACCAAGGAGGCGGCTGCGGGGACCTCAGCCGCCGACTGAAGCTTTCACAAACCAGAAAGGAAAGAATGTTCAACACCGGAGAAAAGCTGTTCATCCGCACCGTCACCTTCCACCACGTTGGAGAGGTGGAGGAGTACGAGGACGGATTCGTGAAGCTCAAGAACGCCTCCTGGGTCGCCCACAGCGGCCGGTTCGGCGAGGCGATTGCCAACGGGAGCCTCTCGGAAGTCGAGTACCTCGGAGAGGTCAGCGTGAGCGTTTCGAGCATCGTTGACGTCTGCCCGTGGACGCACGAGCTGCCGTCAGAGAGCAAGTAGGCGGCTGGGGATCAGCTTTGCGCGGGGTTCGACTCCCCGCGCCGTCCATTGAATGAAATGCAGAAAAGGAGATATAGGGTGAGCCTCAGGGTCAGGTGGTCGTCGTGAACGCCCCGGTCCTCTACACCGGCTCGATGCGGTCGTGGGTGGTCGAGGTCCAGGTCTACTGGTACAAGCCCGGAGGCTTCGGTGGCTGACGCACACACCCCGCCGCAGAACATCGAGGCCGAGGCCTCGGTCCTCGGCGCGATGCTCGTCTCCGAGCCCGTCCTACCGGCCGTACAGGCCGAGGTCGGCCTGCAGCCCGACGACTTCTACCTCGACCGCCACCGCCTCCTCTTCGCGGCGATCCTGAAGCTCGCCGGCGACGGCAAGCCCGTCGACGAGCTGACCGTGGTCGACCGCCTGGGCGAGGACCTCGAGAAGACGGGCGGGCGCCACTACGTCTCCGAGCTGGCAGCAAAGGTCCCCTCGGCGGCCAACGGGATCCACTACGCCAAGATCGTCCGCGACAACGCCCAGTGGCGCGGCCGGCTCACCGCCGGCCAGGAGATCCAGGCCGCCGCGATCGCCCGCGACGCCGAGGCCTTCACCCGGGCGCACTCACTCCTCGCCGACGAGCGCGCCCACAACCGCGCGCTCTACGACGTCGAGCGCCAGAACGACCTCCTCTTCGAGCTCATGGAAGGCCGCTCCAAGGCCGAGTTCTTCTGGTCCTTCGCCAAGCTCAACCGCCTCCACAAAGGGGGGATGCGCCGCGGCCAGCTCGTCGTGGTTTCCGGCTACACCAACGAGGGCAAGAGCCACTTCGCCGCGCAGCTGCTCGACCAGAACCGAAAGCACGGGTCGGTCTGCCTCTACGACAACGAGATGGACCCCGAAGAACAGGCCGCCCGCCGCGCCAACCGCATCGCGGGCATCCCCTACGGGCCGCTGGTCAACGGCGAGCTCGACGCGCAGCAGCGCAGCAAGCTCGTCCGCTACATGAACGACGAGGGCCTCCACTGGCCGATCGTCGACACCACCGGCTGGAGCGTCGAGGAGGTCGCCCTCGACATCCGCCAGCAGCGGCACGACTTCGTCGTCGTCGACATCCTCCACAACTTCCCCTTCGAGGACGAGCGCCAGATCGCGGCCGCCGTCGCGCGCCTCAAGCAGGCCGCGAAGCTCGCCGACTGCGTCGTCGTCCTGACCGCACACGTCAACCGCAGCGGCGCCTCCGGGCTCAGCGGGATGCGCCGGCGCCCGATGCGCTCCGACCTCAAGTGGTCGGGCGACATAGAGAACCTCGCCGACGTCGTCTGCTTCGTCTACCGCAACCAGGACCCCGAGACCTTCGAGCCGATCGACACCGGCGCGATCTACTTCGACAAGTGCCGCGGCGGCGAGCTCGGCGGCGTCGCGGTCCGGTTCAACAAGGACCGGCTCCGCTTCGAGCTCGACCGCTTCCACGAGAGCCCCGCCGACGAGTCGCCTCCGCCCTCGGTGGAGGCGATGGGAGCCACCTGGTGAGCGCCGTGGCAGCCCCGCCCCGCCAGCCGGAAAAGCTCGCCTCCCACGCGAGTGACTGCCCGCTGTGCCCCGCCCCGATCGACAAGGGCGACCCGATCAAGCTCACCATGGTGAGCCTCGGCTGGGCCCACACCGAATGCGCCAACGACTATTTCGAGGTCTACCCGCCCGACGAAAGCGAGGAGGCAGCATGACCCGGCCGATCGTCAAGCCGGTGGTCGACGTCGCCGGCGTCACCGCTCACCGTCGCATCCTCGGCGAGCTCCCGGCGCGCGAAGCGGCAGAACTGCCGGTGCGCCGCCGTACGCCGCGGGCCCAGGCGGCCTACGACTCTTTCCGCGAGATGCTCGAGCCAAGGGAGGTGCGCTGACGGTGGAGGCGATAGGGCAGGTCACGGAGATCTACGGCGGCTACCTTGACAAGAAGGGCATCGCCGAGGAGCTCGCCTGCTCGGTCCGGTGGATCGAGGAGCGGATGAGAGAGGGAATGCCGCATAGGGAGATCGCCGGCCGGGCCAAGTTCCGCGTCTGGGAAGTCGAGCCCTGGCTCGAGGCCCACGGGTTCATCAAGCGGAAAGGCGAGGCGGCATGAGCAAGAAAGTCTGGATCGGGCGGATCTACCTCGGCCGCGACAGCGACGGCAAGCAGCGGTTCCACTGGGTCGGGCGCTACCCGACCCGCAAGGAGCGCAACGCTGCCGTCTCCAAGGAGCTCGGCCGACTCGAAGAGGACGGCTGCAGCTGCAAGAACTGCGTCGCGACCGGCCGGTTCCAGGCCGGCGGCGGATCGGACCTGCCTACCTGCGACGCCTACGTCGAGACCTACCTCGCCGACTACAAGCGGCGCAACCGCGGGTCCTCGCACGACACTCAGACGCAGCGGCTCAGCCGCTTCAAGCGGGACTTCGCCGGCAAGAGCGTCGACCAGTCCCGCCAGGACCTCCGAGACTGGCGCTACGGCGAAGGGAAGTGGAAGGGACGAGGGCCGGTCCCCAACGGGGATGCCGAAGCCATCGTCAGCCTCTACAACCACGCGATCAACGAGGACGACCTGGCGCTGCCGAAGAGCCCAGCCCGGGGCCTCAGCCAGAAGAGCAAGGGGCGCTCCGAAGACCCGCCGCCGACGCGGCAGGAGTTCGAGCGGATCCTCGACGCCTGCTCGGTCCTCGGCGCCTACGCGCCGACGATGCGGGCGATCGTCCTGTTCGCCACGTTCGAGTTGATGCGGCCCTCCGAGGTGTGCGCCCTGGCGCCCGGCGACGTCGACTTCCGGCGGATGCGGGTACGCAAGGCCAGCCGCGTCTACCGCGGGACGGTGGACGCTCCGAAGACCGGGCCGAAGACGATTGCGCTCACGCCTCCCGGCAGGGACGCGATCGTCGGGCTGCCCCTGGACGGCCCCCGCGTCTTCACCTCGAAAACCGGCAAGCCGCTGTCGACGAACGCTCTCTACGAATACTGGCGCCTGGTCAGGGCCGCCGCCAGCGTCAGCTTCGACTTCTACCACGCCACCAAGCACTACGGCGTGTGGTTCATGTGGGTCGAGCTCGGGATGTCAGACCGCGCCATCGCCGCCCAGGCGGGGTGGAAACTGAAGACGGTCACCGAGATGCTCGAAACCTACGGTCACGGCGACGTCGGCGCGCTCGAGGAGGTCGACGCCGCCTTCGCGCAGGGCGGCAAGAGACCGGTGCCGCTGCGCAGCATCGCGGGAGGCGGGACGCAATCGTGACGCTGCCCGCCCCCCACGCCGCTATCCAAGCCGGATCGTGGCAGTACCGCCCACTCGATCGCCCCCTGGGCAGCCGCCGGCGCCTTCGGGCGGGCCGACCGCAGCCGCGCCCGCCCTGCTGCTCTAGTTCGACTTGGTCAGGCTTCTCGCCAGCGTCGCGGCAGTCATCTCGATCCGCACCCTGCTCACCCCCTTCTGGTCGCGTTCGTTCGCCTGCCAAGAAGAGGGCACAAATGCTCTAAGCGTTTGCAGCGGTTCGCCAGACCCGCGCATTTAGCGGCGAAAGATTAGGGGACTTATGCTCTATCGCTCAGTTGATGCAGATGGAGGGGAGGCGAAGGTGGCGCGAAAGCGGCGGAAAGTCACGAAACGGAAGAAGAAGGAGGCGAAATCTCCGCAGGAGATCTTGGTCAAGGCTCTGAACCATCCGGTCAGGGTGAAGGCGCTGACGATCCTCACCGAAAGGATCGCGAGTCCGAAGGAAATCGCCGAGATCGTCGACATCCCGATCAGCAACGTCAGCTACCACGTGCGGGTGCTGGACGAGCTGGGGCTGGTCGAAATCATGGAAGAAGAAAACGTGCGGGGCTCGGTCGCGCACTTCTACAAGGCGGTGGACCGGCCGCTGATCGACAACCCCGACTGGGAGAAGCTCGACCCCAAGGTCCGCAGCGCCTTCTCGGGCTACGTGATCGAAACGCTGATGAGCGACGCCGCGAAGTCGCTCGCCGCCGACGTCTTCGACCGCCGCCAGGACCGCCACCTCAGCCGCACCGCGCTGCTGCTCGACGAGGTGGGCTGGCGGCGGATCTCGGCGATCCAGGCGAAGGCGCTCGATCGGATCCTCAAGGAGCAGGCGGCCGCGGCGGTGCGGCTCGGGAAATCGGGCAAGCAGGGCATCCCCGCGATCGTCGCCCTGGCGCTGTTCGAGGTGCTGCCGGGGGCCTGGCAGGAATAGCGCCGGCTCACCGCTCGCCTGCCCCGCCAGGGGCTTTTTTTGGCGACCGCACTTGAGTTCAACTGCGGCGCTAGCCGAAGGCGCGGACCGCGAGGACGGCGGCAACGGCGAGCCCGGCGGCGGCGATCGTGACCCGCAGCGGCTCGCTGGGGATCCGGCGGGCGTAGTGGGCGCCGACCCGGCCGCCGGCGAAGGAGGAGACCATGATCGCCACTGCATAGCGCCAGTCGACAGGGGCGAGAAAGGCGTAGATGACGGCAGCGAGGAGGTTGGAGCAGCCGGCGAGGAGGATCTTCATCCCGTTCAGGCGCTGCAGCGTGTCGTTGACGAAGAGGGCGAGGATCGCGAAGACGAGGATGCTGACGGCCGAGCCGAAGTAGGCCTGGTAGGCGCCACAGAAGGCGATCCCGGCGGTGAGGTAGGGCGAGTGTTCGTTGCCGGCGTGGGAGATGCGGGGGGTGAGCCGGGGCTGGAAGAAGAGCAGCAGGCAGGAGGCCGCGATCAGCACCGGCACGATCGCTTCGAAGGCGTCGTTGGAGGTGAGCAGGAGCGCGGCAGAGCCGGCGATGGCGCCGAGCAGCAGCGGCGCGAGGAGGCGGGCGAAGCGCTCGCCCTGCTCGCGCAGCAGGTCGGAGTAGCCCAGCGCACCGCCGATCGAGGCGGGGACGATTCCGACCGTGTTGGTGACGTTGGCCGAGAGCGGCGGCAGGCCGAGCGCGACCATCGTCGGAAAGGTGATCAGCGCGCCGCCGCCGGCGATGGAGTTGGCGGCCCCCGCGCCGGCCCCGGCCGCCGCGACGGCGAGCAGCTCGAGCACGGCCTAATCCTTGCCGAAGAGGCGGGCGAAGAGCGAGCGTGGCCGCGGCTGGGCGGCGCGCCACTCGTCCTCGGTCGGCAGGCGGCCGGCTTTGCGGGCACCCAGGACGCACTCGGTGTGGGCGTGGCGCCGCTTCGTCTTGTCCCGCTCGGGCCAGATCAGGACGTGCTCGGAGAGGGCGGGCAGGTGCTTGCCGCAGAGCGGGCAGCGGTAGGTCGCCGGCTTCAGGTTCTGGGCGGGGCGCATGCCCCACCAGCGGGGCGGCGGGCCACTCTGCCTGCCTCGATCGGCGTGCGACTTCTCAGCCGGCACCGCTGTGGATGCGCGGCGTCGGGGTGCCGCCGCGGCGCTTCTCGGCCTGGGTGACGACGTTGAAGAAGTAGTCGTTGCGACCGCGGCGGAGCGGGCGCGGCATCGCGTGGCGGGCCTGGCGGTGGGTGGCGGTGACGGTGCGGAAGGCGCTCTCGTGGGCCCGCGTCCAGGCGATCCCGAAGATCTCCCGAACCCGCGGCGGCAGCGTTCCCTTGATGATCAGGTTCTGGGTCTCGAGGTTGAAGCGGGCGCTCAGCGGCACCGGCTGGCGGAAGGCGACGAGCGGCGCCATCTCCAGCGCGTGCTCGGTCGCCTGCAGATCCGGGGAGGCGAGCCTGGCGTCGAACCAGGCCTGGAACTGGCGGTAGGTGGGGGGGACCGCCTCGCGCGGGAGCAGGAAAAGCTCGCCGAAGCGGACGTAGTCCTGCCAGAGCGCTTCCTGCTCGCCCGGCCGGAGCGGGCGGACCATCGCTTCGTACATCGCCCGGCCGGAGTCGGCGATCACCGCCAGCGTCCACAGCATCAGCTCCGGGTCGAAGGCCGAGTAGGCGCTGCCGGCGGGGTGGGCACCGGCGGCTTCGGGCAGCTCGCCCTTGATCCGCTCGTGCAGGCGGTGCACCGCCGCCAGCGCCTTGTCGGCTTCGGCCCTGGTGCCGAGGAAGACCGTCTCCTGGATCTTCGCCGTGTGGGCGAGGCGGGTGAAGGGATGGTCGCCAGCATTGGTGCTGAGCATGGTGCCGGTGTAGGTGAGCGGCTCCAGCGCCCCGATCAGCAGCGCCCGCTGCCCGTAGAGCAGCCCCACGGAACGCTCGCCGTGGACGCGGCGCGCCATCGATCTGCCGGGCGGAAAGTAGTACTCATCGCTCATTGGCTGCCTGGCCAGGATACCGCCGGCCGTCAGCTGTTCCTTTTCGCCGTTATACGGCGAAAAGGAACAGCTAGCTGCCGGCGGGCGGTGCCTCGCGGGCCATCGCGACCAGGGCCGAGCCGGAGCCGGGGGCGGCGAGGCTGCGCAGGTCGTGGGCGGCGAAGATCTCGTCGAGTTCCTCGCGGGTCAGCGTCTCGCGCTCCAGCGCCAGCACCGCCAGGTGGTCGACCACCTCGAGGTTGGCGGAGATCAGCGCCCGGGCGCGGCGGTAGGCCTCGCGGGCGAGCGTCATCGCCGCCTGGTCGACCTCGCGCCGGGTCTGGTCGGAGACCGCGTAGTCGCTGGTCGGCATCGCGATCGGCGCCGGCCCGTCGTGGTCGAGGGCGACGCCCATCCCGAACTCGGCGACCATCTGCTTGCAGACGAGGTGGACCCGGTTGAGGTCGTCGGCGGCGCCGGAGTAGGTCTCGCCGAGCACCACCTCCTCGGCGGCGCGGCCGCCCAGCAGCGTCACCACCTCGTCGAGCAGGTCGTCGCGGGACTTCAGGTAGGTGTCCTCCGAGGGCGAGTGGGCGACGAAGCCGAGCGCCGGGCCGCGCGGGACGATGCTGAGGATCTCCGGCGGGTCGAGTCCGAGCAGCCGCCGGCAGAGCGCATGGCCGGCCTCGTGGTAGGCGACGATGCGGCGCTCTTTCTGGTTCAGTCGCCGCGCCTGCTGCGAGCCGACCGACTGCCGCAGCAGCGCCTCGTCGAGGTCCTCGCGCGCCATTGCGCTGCGTTCCGCCCGCCCGGCGATGATCGCCGCCTCGTTGAGGGCATTGGCGAGCTGAGCACCGGTCATGCCGGTGGTCTTGCGGGCGACGTCGGTCAGGTCGAGGTCGGCGCCGAGCGGCTTGCCCACGGCGTGGGCGCGCAGGATCGCCTCGCGCCCGTCGCGGTCGGGTGGCGATACCAGAACCTGGCGATCGAAGCGGCCGGGACGCAGCAGCGCCCGGTCGAGCTTGTCGACGTGGTTGGAGGCGGCGATGACGATCACCGTGCCGGGATCGCGCTCGAACCCGTCCAGCTCGACCAGCAGCTGGTTGAGCGCCTGCTCGCGCTCGCTGGAGCCGCCGTCGCCGCCTCCTCCACTGCGCGCGCCCCCCACGGCGTCGAGCTCGTCGATGAAGATCACCGCCCGTCCCGACTTGCGCGCCTCCTTGAACAGCCGCCTGATGCGGGCGGCACCCCTCCCCACGAACATCTCCACGAAGCTCGATCCCGAGGCAGCGAAGAAGTCGACGCCGGCCTGCGCCGCCACCGCCCGCGCCAGCATCGTCTTGCCGGTCCCCGGCGGGCCGAAGAGCAGCACGCCGCGCGGCGGTTGCGCGCCGAGGGCGGCGAAGCGGTCGGGATCGCGCAGCCACTCGGCGACGTCCATCAGCTCGTCCTTGGCGGCGTCGACGCCCTGCACGTCCTCCCACAGCACGGGGGCGGTCTTGCTCGCCTTCACCGTCTCCGGCTTGGTCGTGCCCATCGTGGTGCGCATCAGCTTGAAGAAGACGATCAGCAGCCCGGCCATGAAGACGACCCCGAAGACGGGGTACCAGTCGAAGAAGAAGCTCTGGATTTCGGATGCCGCGAGCGCCTGGGTCAGGTGCATGTCCCCGCCGTTCTGGTGGAGGTCGTCGTCAGAAGTCGTACGAGTGTGGGGCCAAACCGTCCGCACTCCAATCGCACATGTGTCCAGCGAGTACCTGAAAACTAAAGTTCGCGCGGCGCGACGATGCCGCTCTGAAGCGCCTGCTCGACCAGGGCGACGCGCTTGCGGTTCTGGGGAAGGTTTTCGACCCCGAGCTTCTCGAAGAGGGCGCGCATGTGGGTCTTGACCGCGTCGACGCTGAGGTGGAGCTCCTCCGCGATCGCCTGGTTGGTCGGTGGCGTGGCGAAGCTGGAGCCGTCCTTGAAGGGGCGGCAGAGAGCGAGGAGGACGCGCCGCTGTCCCGGTGAGACGGTCGCCGCGGCCGGTACGTCCCGGGCGACCACCGTCGCTTCCGGGGCCGACTCTCCGGGGCGGCGGAAGATCACCGCGGTGCGGCCGAAGCGCATCGTGTCGCCGTCGCGCAGGCGGCGGCGTCCGTGCACGCGCTCCTCGCCGACGAAGGAGCCGTTGCGGGAGAGGCCGTCGTCGAGCAGCGTGCACTCTTCTCCGACCACCTCGATCTGGGCGTGCAGGGCGGAGACCTCCTCGTCCCACTCGATCCGCAGGCCGGCGGCCTCGCCGCGCCCGACCCAGAGCTCGGAGACGCCCTCCTCGATCGGGACGATTCGCTGCTCGCCATCGCCGTCGCGGAGGACGAGGAAGGGCCGCCCGCCCCGTTCGGCCTCGATCTGGGCCTTCAGCTCAGGGGCGCTGGTCTGGCGTGGATCGGCGCTCACGGGCTGATCCTACGACCCCGGGCACGGCGAACGGAGGGGTGAGCGAGTTCACCCCTGGGGCGCCTGGGCGGGACCGCTTCCGCGGGCGAACCTGTTCCTACACAGCTAGTGCAGACCCCCGCTCAGATGAATCTCAGGAGGAACCGAAATGACTCGCAAGACAACCGCCCAGAAGATCGCCCGCCGCACCGGCCTGCTCGCCGCTATCGCCAGCGTCGCGCTGACGATCGCTCCGGCCGCCGGCACGGCAAAGGCCCCGGTCAAGTTCGGCTCCGAGCTGAACCCGACCGTCCAGCCCTCGAACTCCCAGCCCGGCCTGCGCTGCAGCCAGGAAGCCCCCGGCACCCCCTGCACGATGGTGCAGAACGAAGCCTACGGTCGTCCCGACGGCGGCGAGCTGGCCCCGCGGACCGGCACGATCAAGCGCATCCGCGTCATCGCCGGCGGCCCCGGCAGCTTCAAGCTGCAGATCGCCAAGGTGAAGCGCTCGACGCTGCACGGCGCCAACGAGGCCAAGGTCATCTACAACGGCCCGCGCATCTCCTACCAGGGCCAGACCGAAGCCAACTTCGAATCCGGCAGCTACCTGGTCGAGAGCTTCAAGGTCAACGTCCCGGTGAAAAAGGGCCAGCAGCTGGCCCTGCGCGGCGACATCACCTCGATGGTCCGCTGCTCGTCGGGTGGCGACAACACCCTCATCTACACGCCGCCGCTCTTCCCGCGCGGCCCCTTCACCCCCGCCAGCAACGACGACGGCTGCTGGCTTCTGATGGAGGCGGTGATCCGCTAACCGGGCGCCGCACGTCCATCAATCCCTGGCAGGCGAGGCCCGCTCCGGCGGGCCTCGTCGCGTTCAGGCGCGTTCGACCTGCGAGCCGCCGACGATCGCCTCGACGCCGTCGTCGCCAAAGCGGACCCATGCCTTGTTGCCGCCGTCGTAGTCGGGGGCCCACAGTTTCAGCGTCGCCGGCCGGCCCCAGACCGTGCACTCCTCTTCGCCCGTCTCCGCCTCACCGCGCCAGATCCGCACGAAGGGGTTGCCCTCGCGCTCCTCGCCAATTGTCGTCGGCTCGCGGTGGCCGGGGTGGACGACCGTCTCCGGGGGTAGCTCCATCAACCGCATCACCGAGGCGCGCAGGTCGTCGAGGCCGCTCGCACCCGGCGCCATCGTCCCCCCGACCGTCCCCTTGAAGAGGACGTCGGCGGTGAAG